>CAWDSL010000023.1:0-20923 GCA_963805015.1 uncultured bacterium | reverse complement strand
GGAAGTCCTGTATAATGAAGATCGGCAGGAGGGGGCGATGAACGGCAATAAGCTTTCGGTCCTCGGTGTCGTTGCCTTGAGTTTCGCGGCCTTGGCGTTCGCCGCCGGGCCGGCCGCGGCGCAGGACGCGGCGCAGGAAGCGGCGCAGGAAGCGCCGCCGCCGCCCGACGTCGGCGCGCCGGGCTCGTACCGCTCCTTCAGCCCGTTCCCGATCGTCATGTACGACACCGACATCGGTTTCGGCTACGGCGGCCGGGTCAAGTTCATCGACTATCTCAAGAAGAGGGAGTCCCTCGACCTCATCCTCTTCAACTCGACCAAGGGCGAGCGCTGGTACGTCTTCACCTTCTCGGTCGCCGATCCGGAGATCCGGCAGGGCAAGCGCTACGGCCTGGCCTTCGACCTCAAGGCCGAATACGACAAATTCCTCAATTACAGCTTCTACGGCTTCGGCGCCGGGACGCCCGAGGCGAACGAGACCGTCCTGACCCACGCCACGACGAGCCTGTCGTTCCTGTTCAGCCGCGGCTTCACCCCGCATTTGGTCGCCGAGGCGGCCTACGTCGTCCGCTGGCTGCGCTATACCGAGCCGCGGGAGGGCCCGCTCGTCGACGAGCTCGCGGCTCTCGCCGGCGCCGGCCGGCTCTTCGCCCCCTACCTCTCGCTCGCCCTGAAGTACGACACTTCGGACAGCCAGATCCATCCGACCCGCGGCTTCCGCTTCATCCTCCAGGAGGACCTGGCCGGGAGCTTCATGGGCAGCCGGGACGCCTCCTTCAACCGCCTGACGGTCGACTTCCGCAAATACCTGCGCGTCTTCGGCGAGAAGGACGTCTTCGCCGTCCGGGCCCTGGCCCAGTACGTCGGCGGCGACGCGATCCCCGTCTTCGACCACGCCTCGCTCGGCGGCGGCAACATCCTGACGGCCATGCGCGGCTTCCCGCAGAACCGCTTCCTCGACCGGGGCAAGTTCCTGGTCAACGCCGAGTACCGCTTCCCCATCATTTGGCGCCTCGGCGGCAACGTCTTCACCGACGCCGGCACGGTCTGGCATTCGCTGCGGACGATCGACCTCGGGGAGACCGCCTTCGACGCCGGCCTGGGCTTGCGCTTCTACATGCCCGACTTCGTCGTCCGCGTCGACGTCGCCTGGAGCCGGGAGGGGATGGGGCTCTACTTCAACTTCGGCCATGTCTTCTGAGCCGGGGCCGGGCGGGATCCCATATGGGACTCGCGGCGGATGGACAAGCCGGGCCCGGTTCCCGATAATGGACGACAAGGAGACTTTATATGTCCCCAACCCGATCCACCCTCCGCTTCCTCCGGATCCTCGCGGCGATCGTCGTGTTGGCGATCGCGCGCGGCCCTCGCTCCGCAGGCCCCGCCGCAGACGCAAGCGCCGGCCCGAGCCCAGGCCAGCGACGAAGAGATCTGGCAGGAGTTCCTGGCCTGGTTCAGGGCGACTTCCGGGCCCGCCGGCCTGGCCTCCTACGCCGCCGAGCTCGGCCATAAGAACGTGCCGAAGGAGGAGATCCAGCGGCGCTTCGGCGTCATCACGCGCCTGTTCGCGGTCCGTCCGGAAGGGGCCGAGGTCTTCTACGACAAGACCTTCGGCCGGCCCGCCCTGACCGGGAAGCCGGAGGTGGACGGCTTCGCCAGCATCCCGAGCGAGTTCCTGGTCGGCGCCGTCAAGGGCGTTCCACCGGGACGGGCCCTCGACCTGGGCATGGGCCAGGGCCGCAACGCGGTCGCGCTGGCCCAGGCGGGCTGGGCGGTCACCGGCGTCGACGTCTCGGGCGAGGCCATTGCCGCGGCGGGCCGGAACGCCGACAAGGCCGGGGTCAAGATCACGGGCGTGAAGTCGGATTACGCCTCGTTCGACCTGGGCCGCGACGCCTGGGACCTGGTGGTCATGGTCTTCGCCTGGGCGCCCGTCGACGAGCCGGCCTTCGTCGAGCGGATCAGGGCTTCCCTCAAGCCGGGCGGCTTGGTCGTCTTCGAGAACTTCGTCAGCACTCCCGAGCGGCCCTTCGCGCCCATGGTCCGGGCCCTGCCGCCAGGGGGCACCCGCGAGGCCTTCGCCGGCTTCGAGATCGTCGTCCTACGAGGAGCTGACCGGCACGGGCGATTGGGGCGGCCCGGACTCGAACTTGGTCCGGATGGTGGCTAAGAAGAAATAGGAATATGGAAGAAATGCCCGCCGGCCGTCGTCCAAAGTGCGACGTGCCGAATCCGTCCGTCAAAAAATCCACAGGAGGAATCTCGATGTCTACCCGTCTATCCCGTCCACTGGTCCTCCTTCTGGCCCTGGGCTTCGTCCTGGGCGCCGGGGGAACGTCCGTGGCCCAAGCGCAGGTCACGGCCGACGACCTCAATTTGCTCAATTGGCGCTGGGTCGGGCCCGTCAACTTCTCGGGCCGGATCTCCGAGTTCGCCGTGCCCCCCGGGCAAACCACGACCTATTATGTCCTGGCGGCCAGCGGCGGGGTGTGGAAGACCGAGGACGCCGGCACGCACTTCGAGCCCATCTTCGACAAGTACGGCAACATGAGCATGGGCTCCCTGGGCATCGCCGCGTCCGATCCCAAGATCCTCTACCTGGGCACGGGCGAGCCGATGCACGCCCGCTCGAGCTCCCACGGCAACGGCGTCTGGAAGTCGACCGACGCCGGCAAGACCTGGACGAGCGTCGGGCTCGCCAAGAGCTTCTTCATCAACAAGGTCCAGGTCGATCCCAAGAACCCCGACATCGTCTACGTCGCCGCCGAGGGCAAGCTCTACGACAACGAGACGGACTGTGAGCGCGGCTTCTACGTGACGACCGACGGCGGCAAGACCTGGGAGCGGCGGTGGCCGCTGGCCGACCGCGGCGTCGGCGATTTCGTCGTCGATCCGCGCGACTTCAACGTCGTCATCGCCCAGGCTTACAAGCTTTACCGCCGGAGCTGGACCTACATCGACCGCCAGCCGGGCAACAACCTCTACAAGACGACCGACGGCGGCAAGACCTGGAAGATGCTGGCCCAGGGCCTGCCCACGACCATCGAGGCCGGCCGGGCCGGCCTGGCCATCTTCCTCAAGAACCCCGACGTCGTCTACGCCCGGATCGACGAAGAGGTCAACCTCGGCCTGGCCGAGCGCGACGGCGTCGCCAACTTCCGCGCGGCCGGCGGCTACGGCGGCAGGGATGTTCGCCGAGGACAAGTCCTTCGACGCCTGGAAGGCCTTCAAGATCGATCCCGTGCTGGCCAAGCAGGCGCCCAAGTTCACGGCCCCGACGGCCGCGGACGAGGCCGAGCTGGTCAAGAAGCTCAACGAGTTCGTCGCCGACAAGGACTTCCTGACCAAGTCCGGCATCGACCTGGCCGCGTTCAACGCGGCCGCCCGCAAGGCCCACGCCAAGGACAAGGACCTGGTCGCCGCGATCGGCGAGATCGAGGCGCTCCACAAGCGCGAGGCGCCCAAGGCCGACTCGAGCGAGGCCAAGGGCCGCTCGCAGGTCACCAATCGCCACGTCCTCGAGATGCTCTACGGCGGCCTGCTGCGCAACCAGGCGCCGGTCAAGCGCTCGGGCATCGTCTACCGGTCGGCCGACCTCGGCGAGACCTGGGCGAAGATGACGGAGTACAAGCAGTCGGGGGGCAGCGCCCTGGTCAACCAGACCGAGGCCGGCTACTACGCCCGGCTCTACGTCGACGCCCGGAACGACCAGACGCTTTACGCCGTCGACACCAACACGACCGTCTCGACGGACGGCGGCAAGACCTTCAAGGCCACCGGCTGGGATTCGGGCGCCTACAAGCTTCACGTCGACCACCGCGCCCTCTGGCTCGACCCGCAGAACTCCAACCATATCATGAGCGCCAACGACGGCGGGGCGGGGGAGACCTGGGACGGCGGCAAGCACTGGCACCAGAAGTCGACCGTGAGCGCCCAGCAGTTCTACGACGTCGCCGCCGACAACGAGCAGCCTTACAACATCATGGGCGGCACCCAGGACAACGGCGCCTGGTGGGGGCCGTCCCAGAACCGCAATCAGTGGGGCGTCTTCGCCGCCGACTGGAACTACCTGCCGACGGGCGACGCCTACTTCGTCCTCCGCGACTGGTGGAACCCCGAGTTCATCTATTATGAGAGCCAGTTCGGGTCCTCGAGCCGCATGGACCTCTCGACCGGACAGATCTCCCCGTTGGCCAAGCGGACGACCCCGGAGGAAGCGGCCAAGGGCGTGCCGCCCCAGCGCTACCAGTGGAACGCGCCCATCGTTCTGTCGCCCCACAACCCCGGCATCGTCTATGTCTGCTCCCAGTTCGTCCACCGTTCGCTGACCCGCGGCGAGCCGGGCACCTGGGTGACCATCAGCCCCGACCTCTCCCGGGCCGACAAGACGCGCCTCGAGGAATCCAAGAAGACCAACCTCCAGTACGCGACGATCTACAGCTTCGCCGAATCGGCCAAGAAGCCCGGCCTCCTGTGGGCCGGGACCGATGACGGCAACGTCCAGATGTCGCCCGACGGCGGGGTGAACTGGACCAATATCACGGCCCGCTTCTACGACATGAAGACGGGCAAGGCCAAGCCCGGCGTCAAGGGCGCCCTGATCCCGTTCGACCGCTGGGTGAAGAGGGTCGTTCCCTCCCGGTTCGACGAGAAGACCTGCTACGCGGCCTTCAACGGCTACCGGACCCACAACGAGGACAAGACCTGGATCTTCGTCACCCGCGACCTGGGCCAGACCTGGGAGGACATCTCCGGCGGCATGATGAGCCCCGTTTGGGACCTCGAAGAGGACCCCGACAACGCCGACGTCCTCTATGCCGGCACGGATTACGGCGTGTGCGTGACCGTGGACCGGGGCAAGACCTGGGTGCCGTTCTCGAAGACCGCGCCCAACGTGATCATCCGCGACCTGGCCATCCAGAAGCGCGACCGCGACCTGGTCATCGGGACCTACGGCCGGGGCATCTACATCGCCGACATCGCCCCGCTCAAGGAGATGACCGCCGAGAACCTGGCCAAGGACGCCTATCTCTTCGACGTCGAGGAGACCGTCCGCTGGAACCGCCTCGAGCGGCGGGGCGAGCAATACGGCGAGTTCGCCAAGGTCGACAATCCCCCGGTCGCCGCGACGTTCTACTTTTACCTCAAGGCCGATCCCAAATCGGTCAAGGTCGTCGTCAAGGACCTCGAGGGCAACGTCCTCCAGGAGCTGACCGGCGCGGCCAAGAAGGGCCTGCAGAAGGCCTCCTGGGGCCTGACCCGCCGGCAGCCGGCCGGTCCGCAGCCGCCCCCCGGCGGCGGGATGCGCGGCCGCGGCGCCAACCTCGTCGACTACGGCACCTACAAGGTGACGCTCGTGGTCGACGACAAGGACGTGGCCACCAAGACGATGAAGGTCAGTCCCGACCCAAAGTTCAAGTAGGGTTCACGCAGGGAATAACGAATGGGGCGCCTCCTTCGGGAGGCGCCCCTTTTTTTTGTCAATGATCACGTTACAGAGAATTGACCTCTGACATCGAGCAAAATCAATTTCTAACGGTCCCAGCCGCCGAATCCCGCACGCGCCGGGCTTTTATAAAGGACACCGTGATCGCCGGTGCCGGGATCGTTAAGGATTTCTTCAATGACCGCGAATTCTCCCCATATATCGGTGCCGATTTCCTTTCCGTCAGCACCATACCAAATTCCTCCGACCTTGACCGCATCCATGGGCACGGCCACGATCTTGACGAAATTGGTCCAGTGATGTTCCTTCCCGTCATCGCCTACATAGGTTCCTGACATGTGGTTGGTTTCCCACGCGCCCGATCCGATATAAGAAGTATACCCGAAATGCCTATCCAGCTTGCCGTCTTCATCAGAATCGGTGTTGGCGATCCAGGCATCGTTCCACTTCATGCTGAGAGCGATTTCTCGATATGGCCAAGCCCAATGCGTCTGGACGGCGGCGATCTTATCGGGATTTATCACGAAGTAGGTTAGGGCAAAGTAGGATGAGTCATCACCGGTATAGGCGGGGAAACCAGCGCCTCCCAAATAGACATTGGTGTAGCATCCGTTAAAGAGATGAGCTTGGTAGTTATAGCCAAACTCGTCGAAGCCTGTCTTGATCAGCTGGCCGGCCAGGTAGTGGCCCGGAGAGTACTCGATGATGCCGTCCTTCAGTGTGAAGCTTGGTCCGGCTGAATAGCTAGCGAGCGCTAAGCCCAACAGAGAAATGATCAACAATCCCTTTTTCAATTAGATCCTCCTTTTGCCGATTGGTTCCCACAAAACGGACTTCCCCCCCTCCCGATAGCAGCTTAATCTATGGACCCCACCCCCTTCCCATAGACAGAAATACACAACAGGGATTGAAACCCTAGCTTCCCATCACAAGGTGAGATTATGCCCGGGGATCACAAGAGTCAAGAGGGGATTTTAAATGGGGCGCCCCCCGCGGGGCGCCCCATTTTTGTCTACTAATTGCCCGACTGGATCGGGTCGAGCCGGACGACGACCTTGCCGGTCAGGGTCTTGCCGCCCGCCGTCAGCTTGACGACGTAAGTGCCGGGCTCGACCTGCTGCCCGCCCATGCCGCCGCGCATGCTGCCGTAGAAGCCCGCCCCGGGACGGAGGATGGGCATGACCGTCCGCTGGATCTCGGAGACCTTGCGGAAATTGGTCCCATACTTGTCGAGGTCGGCCATGGCCTTCTGAAGCGCGGCCTTCTGTTCGGCCGTGAGGTCGGTCCGCAGGAGCGCCGTGTCGATCTGCTTCTTGAGCTGGCCGGCCATGGTCGTGGCGGTCGCCGGCGGCGGGTCGAAGCGCAGGTCCCAGGCGACGCGGTTGATGCCGGCCCGGGCGTCGTCGAGGATGTAGGTCGTCTTGGCGGTGCCGGCCGGATCGGAGATCTCCAGCGTGGCGATGGCCGCCGGCGCGGACGACCCGGTCGTCGCGGACGACCCGGTCGTCGCGGACTTGAGGAAGAAGTGGAGCAGGGCCCCGTCGGGGGGATTCTCGCCCTTGAAGAACAGGTCGCCCCGTCCGTAGCCGCCCCGCTGGACGCGGAGCCACCGGGTGCCGGGCCGGCCCGGCTCGAAGAGGAAGGCGTCCTGGCCGACGACCTGGTCGGTCGCCTTGCGCAGGGCCGTGATGTCGTCGAGGATCCACATCCCGCGGCCGTGGGTCGCGGCGATGAGGTCGTGGTCGCGGGGGTGGATGAGGAGGTCGTGGACCGCGACCGTGGGCAGGTTCAGGCCGAAGTCGGCCCAGCTCGCCCCCGCGTCCCGGCTGTAGTAGACGCCGAACTCGGTGCCCAGGAAGAGCAGGTTCTTGTTGACCGGGTCCTCGCGGACGACATAGACCGGCTCGCCGTCCGGGATGCCGGACGAGGCGGCCGTCCAGGTCTTGCCGAAGTCCACGGTCTTGAAGACGTAAACGTGGAAGTCGTCGGAGCGGTGGCCGTCGAAGGCCACGTAGCAGGTCCCCTCGTCGAAGTGCGAGGCCTCGACCCGGCTGCACCAGGTCCCGGGGGGAACGCCCTTGATGGCGGGGCGGACGTTGGTCCAGGTGACGCCGCCGTTGCGGGTGACCTGGACGTTGCCGTCGTCGGTGCCGACCCAGATCAGGCCGGGGACCTTGGACGATTCCGAGACCGAGATGATCGTGCAGTGGGTCTCGGCGCCGGTGACGTCGGAGGTGACGCCGCCGGTCGGCTTGTCGGTCCCGCCGTCGCGCTCGCCGAGCTTATTCTTGTCGTTGGTCGTCAGGTCGGGGCTGATGATCATCCAGTGGTCGCCCCGGTCGACGGATTTCAGGAGATGGCTGCCGCCGAAATAGACGGTCTGCGGATTGTGGGGTGAAAGCACGATCGGCGTGCTCCAGTTGAAGCGGATGCGGCCGCGGTCCTGCTGGGATCGTCCGGACGGCGGGCCGCCGGGAACGGCCACGGCCGGCTTGACCTCGGGCTTGGCGGCGGGCTTGGCCGCCGAGGCCTTCTTCGCGGGCGGGGCCGGCGGGAAGAACTCCTTGTAATTGAGGATGTTCATCGTCGTCGGCCGGATCTGCTTGGATTCCCGGGTCTCGACGTTGACCCTCTGGATCGCGCCGCCCTGGCTCTCGCCGTAGGCGACGCGCCAGTCGAGGGGATCGTTCTGGGTGTGGAACCCGTCGCCGCCGCCGATGTTGTACCAGAAATCGGTCAGGAGCTGGCCCTCGCGGTGCATCGACGGGCCGCCCCAGGTCCCGTTGTCCTGGAGGCCGCCGTAGACATAATAAGGGTCGCGCATGTCGGCGCTGACGGCGTAGAACTGGGCCACGGTCAGGTTGTCGAAGAAGATCCAGGTCTTGCCGTGGTCGTGGCTGAGCGAGGCCCCGCCGTCCTGGCCGACGTAGAAACGGTTCTTGTTGGAGGGATCGATCCACATCGTGTGGAAGTCGGGATGGAGCCCGCCGACCTGGGTCCAGGTCTTGCCGCCGTCGGCCGAGAAGCTCATGTTCGTGGCCAGCCAGTAGACCCACTTGTCCTCGAGGGGATTGATATAGATGTGGCTGTAGTAGAAGGGCCGGTTGTTCTGGCGGCTGACGAAGGTCCAGGTCGAGCCGCCGTCCTCGGACCGGTAGATGCCCGTGCCGAGCTTGGTCATGTCCTCGTACTCGGGGTTGGGCTTCTGGTCGGCGCCGATGCGCGCGGCGGGCTGGAAGCCGGCCTCGACGATGGCCATCAGGACCTTGGGATTGGAGCGGGAGATGGCCAGGCCGATGCGGCCGAGCTCGCCCGCGGGCAAACCCTGCGCGAGCTTCGTCCAGGTCCGGCCGCCGTCGGTCGTCTTGAAGATGCCGCCGTTCGGGCCGCCGGAGTCGAAGCGCCAGGGCAGGCGCAGGCGCTGCCACATGGCGACGTAGAGGGTCTCGGGATCGGTCGGGTGCATGACCAGGTCGATGGCCCCGGTCTTGCCGTCGTTCGGCAGGCCGCCGGCCAGCTTCGACCAGGTGGCGCCGCCGTCGGCCGTCTTGAACAGGCCGCGGTCGCCGGCGTATCCCCAGGGGTGGCCCGAGGCGGCGACGTAGACGATGTCCGGATCGGCCGGGTGGGTCAGGACCCGGGCGATCGTCTGGGTCGTCTCGAGGCCCATGCGGGTGAAGGACTTGCCGCCGTCGGTCGACTTGTAGACGCCGTCGCCCCAGGCGACGCTGTTGCGGACGCACTCTTCGCCCGTGCCGACCCAGATGATGTTGGGATCCTTCTGGAAGAAGGCCACGTCGCCGATGGAGGCCGAGCCGTAGCGTTCGAAGATCGGCTCCCAGGTCGTCCCGGCGTTCACGGATTTGAAGACGCCGCCCGAAGCCGAGGCCAGCAGGACCTGGGTGAAGTCGGCGTCGAGGGCCTCGAAGTCGGAGATGCGGCCGACCATGTTGGCCGGGCCGACCGAGCGCCATTTGAGGTGGCCGATGAGGTCCGGTCCGGTTGTCGCGGTCGCGTGCGGAGCCGCGAACGACCCGGTCGTCGCCGACGCCCGGTGAAGGCCATGACCAGGAAGAGGATGACGGACGCCCGGAGGCCCGTCTTGATGCCGTGTTTCATGCCGTCCTCCTTGAAGGGATATGACGAAGGGCGGATTATATGGGAAAACCCGGCTGGTTTCAATCATCACTGAAGGACGTTAGTTCCCTGAGCATGTCCCCGCTCATCGCGTCTTCTCGATCTTCTTGGGCCGGAGGATAGGAACGTCCCAACGATCTTGACCGACTGTTGACAGGAATTTGACAACTCCGGCCGAGATCGGGGCTACCTTATGGTCGAGCAGGAAAGGAGAACAGCGATGGCCAAGATGCGCGCGGTCACTCCGGGAATGGTTTTAGTTGTCCTTCTCTCATCGACTCCGGCCCTTTTCAGCGGGACTTCTCCGATGGGACAACAAGTTCCTCCATGCCCCGAATTTGGGACCAAGGGCAGGGAAGTTGGACTAGCATCGGGGCGGGACCGTCCGGCCTGGCGATAGCCTTTTCACGCCTTTTCGAACGCTCCATCGTGACTTTGCGCGGTGGGCTCTACCTGTGGAGCGAATCGTTCTCGGGAGGGGACATCGCGGTCACCATCGGCCTGCCCCTGAGCCGGGGAAGAGTATTCGCCTCGGTCGGCGGAGGCCTCGGCCTCATGATCGGCGAGATCGACCTGGATCCCAAGACCAAGGCCGTTCCCTGTCTTGCGGCCGACCTCCAGCTTTCCTTCAGGCTGACCTCCCGTTGGGCCCTCGGACTTTACGCTCCGGTCAGCGCGGGCTTTCACAAGGTCGTCGGCGGCCTCTTCCTGTGCCTGCAATACGGTGAATGGGCCCGCTAAAGAGCGGCGAACAGCGAAGTCGGATTTGGCGTATAATATCTCCAACATGCTGAAACGAAGCGTTGCTTATTCCTTTTGTCACGGTGATCCTGGCCGCGTTCTCCTGCGGCGGGCAGCAGGCCGCGGTGACGGCGGGGCAGGGGAGCCCGGAGTTCGACGCGGCCTCGGCCCACGCCTTCGTCAAGGCCCAGGTCGAGTTCGGGCCGCGCGTCCCCGGCACGCCGGCCCACGAGGCCTGCGCCGAATGGTTCGTCAAGACCCTGAAGCAGTGGACGCCCGACGTCCTCGTCCAGGAGTTCCAAGGCCCGTGCCTACGACGGGAGGCCGCTCGAGGGCAAGAACATCGTCGCGTCCTTCGACAAGGACAAGAAGGACCGCATCCTGCTCTGCGCCCACTGGGACTCCCGGCCCTTCGCCGACCACGATCCGGACCCGGCCAACCAGTTCCGGCCGGTCATGGGGGCCAACGACGGCGCGAGCGGGGTCGGCGTCCTGCTCGAGGTCGCCCGCTGCCTATCGGTCCGGAAGCCGGCCGTCGGCGTCGACATCCTCCTGCTCGACCTCGAGGACTTCGGCGCGCACCGGAACTGGCGGGGCTCGACGGAGGACACTTGGGGTCTCGGCTCCCAGTACTGGGCCAAAACCCCGCACCGGCCCGGCTACACGGCCCGCTTCGGCATCCTGCTCGACATGGTCGGCGGAGCGGGAGCGGTCTTCCCCCGGGAAGGCACGTCGCTCTATTACGCGCCGGCCGTCGTGAAAAAGGTCTGGGCGGCCGCCCGGGCCCTCGGGTACACGAAGCTCTTCGTCGACCGGGAGTCGGCCCCCCTCATCGACGACCACCTTTACATCAACCAGCACGCCGGCATACCGACCGCGGACATCATCGACTACGACGACCGGCGGGCCAACGGGTTCCCGGACGCCTGGCACACCGTCGGCGACACCCTGGACAAGATCGACCGGAGCACCCTGGCGGCGGTCGGAAAGACCGTCCTGGCCGTCATTTACGGGGAAAAATAGGCTTTCTCCCGGTGCGGCGCCCGATCGGGAAGAAATTCCCCCGGCCCGTGTCTAAACATTCGAAGGATGAATTCCAACCCAAAGGAGTATCGAACATGAAGAAAACCGCACTCGCAGTCTTGTCCATCGCGGTCCTGCTGACCGTCGCCGCCCTGGCCGCCGATGTCGCCGGCACCTGGGTCATGACCCGGCCCGGCCGGGGGGGCGAGATGATGGACAGCGATATCACCATCGCCCAAACCGGCAACGCCATCAAGGTCACGATGCCCGGGCGCCCCAATGAGGACGGCACCCCCGGCGAGCCGATCGTCGGTGAGGGGACCATCGAAGGCAACGCCATTCAGTGGAAGATCGTCCGCGAGACCCCCCGCGGCCAGATGACCATGGAATACAAGGGCACCGTCGACGGCGCGACCATGAAGGGCACCTTCACGATGATGGACCGCGAAGTCGAGTGGACCGCCAAGAAGAAGTAAGCGGACCTCGAGGTCCTTTTTAACGCACACCGCGCCGGGGCCGGATCCCGTCCGGCCCCGGCGATGATCGCCAAGGGGGCGCAATGGACCGGAGAGGCTTCCTCAAGAGCGCGCTGATCGCCTCGATCGCGCTGCCGCAAGACTTCCAGCGCGGCTCCTCCCGCCGCCGGGAATCCCGCGAGCCGGTCGATCCGTCCCGGATCCCGGCTTACCGCTTCCGCGTTCTGCCCGTGGACAGGTTACCGGAGCTCCAGCGGGAGTACGACGGCGTCCGGAAGGACGGCGGCCTGGCCGTCCACAAGGCCTTCCTCCAAGAGATCGGCGCCTTGGGTTTCTCCGTGCCCGGGGACTTCCCGAAGGCCCGATCGGTCGTCGTCGTGGCCACGTTCGCCAAGACCATGACCGCGGATTTCCTCCTCGACGGCCAGCCCCACAGGGTCATCGTCCCGCCCCAGTATTACCGGGACGCCCTGAACGCCGAGACCCTTCCGGCCATCGTCCGCGGCGACATCCTCAAGGCGCCGGGCGCGCGCGTCGTCGACGTCACCGAGCGCGTTCCCTTGAAGCTCCTGGCCGCGCGGGCCGGCCTGGGCCGCTACGGGCGGAACAACATGCTGTTCGTCGAAGACATGGGCAGCTACGCCCTGCTCTGGGCGTTCCTGACGGACGCCCCCGCCGCCGAGGACCCTTGGACCGGGCTCGACGTCCTGGACGCCTGCCGCCACTGCTCCCATTGCGACCGGGCCTGCCCGACCGAGTGCATCCGCCGCGACGGCTTCGTCATCGACGCCGACAGGTGCCTGACCCTCTACAACGAGAATCCGGGCAAGCTCCCCAACTTCATCCTGCCGAGCATGCACCACGCCCTGATGGGCTGTCTGCGCTGCCAGACCCGCTGTCCCGAGAACGGGGGGTTCGCCGAGATCACGGCCAGCTTGGGAGAGATCGGATCCGAGGACACGAGGCGGATCCTCGACGGCCGGGCCGACGCATCCCTGTTGAGCTCGCTCCGGGGGACCCTGGCCGGCTTCCCCGCCCTCGGCTCCCCGGCGGATCTCCCCATCCTGACCCGGAACCTGAAGCTCCTGATCAGGGGATAGGGCAGCCCCCGGGCGCGGGGTGTCATCGATCCGGACTTTGGATTAGAATAGGGACTGGACCCAGATCACAAGGAGGGACCGAAAATGACGAACGGAAAAGGCCTCAACCGCAGGGATTTCCTCAAGACCTCGGCCATCGGCCTGGCCGGCGCGGGCACGGGGCTCGCGGTCAAGCCGGTGCAGGCCGCGCCGCGCGCGGAGTCCGAGGATGCCCGGATCAGGTCCTACCGTCCGCTCGGCCGGACCGGCTTCAAGGCCTCCGACATCGGCGTCGGCACCTCCCAGACCTTCCCGACCGAGGTCCTCAAGGCCGCCCTCGACGCCGGGGTCAACTACTTCGATACGGGCGAGGGGTACGGCCGGGGCCAGGCCGAGCGCAGCATCGGCGAGGCCATCAAGGGCCGCGACCGCAAGTCCCTGTTCATCACGACCAAGTTCCGGTTCGACGGGCTGGCCGACTCGGCCGCCGTGGCCGCCAAGCTCGACGAGAGCCTGGCCCGCCTCCAGACCGACTACGTCGATTGCCTCATGATCAATCCGCCGACCGTGGCCGCGGTCAAGGGCGAGCTTTATCATAAGGCCGTCGACGAGCTGAAGAAGCTGGGCAAGGTCCGCTTCGCCGGCGCGGCCAGCCACGGGCCCCGTCAGCCCGGCCAGGGCGAGCCGATGGAGACCGTCCTCACGGCCGCCGTCGAGGACGGACGGTTCGACGTCGTCCTGCTCGTCTACAACTTCCTCCAGAAGGAGCCGGGCGAGAAGATCCTCGAGGCCGCCGCCAAGGCCAACGTCGGCGCGACCATCATGAAGTCGAATCCCCTCGGCCGCTACTTCGACATGAAGGACCGCATGGAGCAGATGAAGAAGGACGGGAAGCCGATCGACGAGCGCATGCTGCAGTCGATGGCCCAAATGGAAGAGCAGGCCAAGCAGGCCGAGTCCTTCCTCCAGAAGTATGGAGCGAAGACCCCGGCCGAGATCAAAGCGGCCGGGCTCAAGTTCGTGCTGGCCGATCCGCGGGTGCACACGCTCAACCTGGCCTTCAACACCTTCGACGACGTCAAGAGCCTCCTGGCCCTCTCGGGCTCGGGCCTCGGCGCCGGCGACAAGGGCCTGCTCGCGTCCTACGAGAGGGACTGCGGCTCGCTCTATTGCCGGCACGCCTGCGGCCTGTGCGAGCCGGAATGCCCCCACGGCGTCCCGGTCAACACGATCATGCGCTACAACCACTACTTCGAGGCCCAGGGCAGCGAGAAGTACGCCATGGAGAAGTACGCCGCCCTCGAGACGGCCCGGGCCGACGCCTGCCGGACCTGCCCGGGTTTCTGCGAGAAGGCCTGCCCCCACGGCGTGCCCGTCCGGACGCTGCTGGCCATGGCCCACGGCCAGCTTTCTCTTTGACACACTATTGGCCCTTTATTGACACCTTCTTGACGCCTCTCCGGGGCCCGCGCCCTATCTTGTGACCGTGAACAAGACACACCGCGGCACGGAGGGATGCCATGTTCGGGAACGGCCTTCGCAAGAAATGCTCCAAGACCCTCGATAAGGTCGGGATCCTCTTCGCCTGGACGCACGTCCCGCCCAACCTCTTTTCGTCCCTGGCCCTGGTCCTCGCGGCCGGGGGCGCGCTCCTCTTCCACCTGAATCACCGTATCCCGGCCTTTATCCTCATCGGCCTGGCCTGCCTGTGGGACACGATCGACGGCGGGGTGGCCCGGGCCCAGCACCGCGTGACCAAGTTCGGCTACTACCTCGAGGGGATCATCGACAAGTGGGTCGAGGTCATCATCTACCTCGGCCTGGCGGTCTCCGGCTACGCCCTCGAGGCCTTCCTGGTCATCTCGGCGTCGCTCCTCCTGAGCTTCGCCAAGCCGCGGGCGGCCATGGTCGTCCCCCTCGGGGAGCACGACTGGCCGGCCATCGGGGAGCGCTTCGAGCGCCTGCTCGTCCTGAACGTCGGCCTGCTCGTTTCGCTCTTCTGGCCGATCATCCGCATCGGCCACTTCGCCATGCCGACGCTGGGCCTTTTCCTCCGGGTCCTCTTCCTCATCGTCCTCGTCGGCGGCGTCCAGCGGATCCTCTACGCCAAGAAGATCATCGAGCGGGGCGGCCTCGACAAGATGAACGTCCTGACGCGGAACGTCTTCAACCATGAGGAAAAATGACGGCGTCCCGGCCGGCCCGACGCGGGCCCTCCTCGCCTGCGTGGGGATCTCGCTCGTCCTGGCGGCCCTGGAGCCCGTTCCCGGGGGCCGGCATTACGAATACGCCCTGATCCTATCCCTGGCCCTCACCGTCCTCTGGTTCCTTTTCGCCGCGCGCCCCGACACGTTCTTCGGCAAGCGCGTCCTGGCCCTGGTCCTGTTCGCCGGCCTCGCCCTGGGCGCCGTGAACCTGGCCGTCGTCCGCTCGGACTCCGAGATCGTCAGGGCCTACGGGACCGTTTTCGAGGCCCTCGAGGCCGGGCGGAATCCCTACACCTCGGGCACCATTTACCACGAGATCGAGTCGCTCGGGCCCGTCCTCGGCAATTTCAACTACCCGCCGCTCGAGATCTATCCCTATTATTTGGCTTACAAGATCGCCGGGACCTGGAACATCCGCGTGCTCGTCGCGACCATGGTCCTCATCCAGGCCCTCTGCGGCCTGGCCCTCCTGCGGATGTTCCCCCAGATCCGGCCGGTTCTGCTCCTGCCGTTCATGCCCATGTTCCTGCTGGGGGAGATCAAGACCAACGTGGCCCTGACCTTCCTCGTCGCCGTCCTCATCCTGTGGGCGATCAAGCGGCAGGCGGTGGCGCCGAGGCCCTACCGTCGCTTCGTGATCGCCGTCCTGTTCGGGCTCGGCGCGATGACCAAGTTCTTGATCCTCCCGCTCATGGCCGCCTATTACATCCACGAGACCGACCCGCGGGACCTTCGCTCCGTCGCCCGCACCGGTCTCGACGTGGCGATCGCCGCGGCCGCCGCACTGCTGGTCATGGCGCCGTTCGGGGTCGTCGAAGTCATCAAGAACACCGCCCTGTTCAACATCGTCCTCGAGGACCGGGCCGTCCTGACCACTTTCTATCCCAACATTCTCTCAGGCCCTCTGGCCTGGCTCGGCCTGTCGTGGCTCTACCCCTTCGCGGCTTTCGTTCTGGTCGCCCTGGTCATAGGGGCCGCCCGCAGGCTGGCCCTGCTCCCGGCCATGCTCGCCGCTTCTTTCGCCTTCATGATCGCGGCCTCGACGCCAGAGCCCCAGTTCATCCCCGTCCTGCTCTTCATGGTGGTCGTCGCCCAAGGGATGGCGCTCGAACGGAACGCCAAGGCCCTGGACATGCCGGGCCGCTTACCGGCGGCGCGGGAGAGCGGAAGAGCGGGGGAGCCTCGCCGCGCGGAAGGCGGCCGGTTCGCGATAGCCCGCAAAGGCCGGGCCGTCGCCGTCCTGTTGTTCCTCTTCGCGGCGGCCTCGCCGGCCGCCCGGGCATCGATCCCGCGATCGACCGGATCCCGCGCCGGTCCGGCCTTCTCGCTCTCTTTCGCTCCCGCAGGCTCCAGCGCGGCCGTTCTCTTATCTTGCGATCGCCGGGTGCGCCTCCCGTTCAGCTTGGCTCCCGCGCCCCTTGGCCTCGAGCCCGTCCGCTCCCCGGCCAAGCCCAAAGGCAAGCGCCTGCGGGCCTGGCTCGAGCAACTGGCCTTTTCCGTCGCCACCACGGTCAACTACTGGGCCTCCAACTCCTTTCCGGAGGACAGGGACTTCGCCATCGACGCCGACGCCCAGTTCTCGCGGGTCTTTCTCCTCGAGGGCCTGCGTTTCGACTCCAACCAGTTCTCGCTCAACTGGTCGCATGTCCTAGCCGGCGCGGCCTACTACCAGTTCGGCCGGACGAACGGCCAGTCCTGGTTCTACTCGTGGATGATGTCGGTCGCCGGCTCGACCTGGTGGGAGATCGTCGGCGAGCCGAAGGAGGTCATCTCCATCAACGACCAGATCATAACCGGCCTCGGCGGTTTCGCGACGGGCGAGCCCTGGTACCGGATCGGCCATTTTCTATGTCACCAACGCGGGCTCGTCCCGCGGGCGCTCGGCTTTCTCAATCCGGCCGTCAAGCTCAACCACTGGCTCGACCGCAAGGACCCGGCGGCCGAAGACTTCGTCCCCCCGGGTTGGCACGAGTTCCGGGTGTCGGTCGGGGCCCGCCGCGCGTCCGCCGGCGGGATCGTATCCGGCACGGACCTCACCTTCGGATTGGAAGCCCGGCTCATCGACCTCCCCGAGTACGGCCGGTCCGGAACCGTACGGCGCGCCGTCCGCGATCCCTACGTGAGCGAGATCACTCTCGACTACGCCACCCGCGGCGGGCACGCCGAAGAGACGCGTTTCGAAACCCGGGCGGTGACCTGGGGCCGGTTCGTCCAGAAGATCGACGCCGGCGGCGACGGCTACAGCCTGACCCTGGGCCTCGGCTCGTCGTTCGAGCTCTTCAAGAAGCGTCCGCTCGCGGATTACGACGCCGATCCCGTGCCCGTCAAGACCGACCTCTCGAGACTCCGGCTCGAGGAACCGCGCTGGTTCACGGACAAGCTGGCGCTCCTGCATGTCGCCGGCCCGGTCCTCGACATGACGGTCTTCCGCCGCGGCCTGAAGCTCCGGACCGTCGTCGAAGCCTACCTCGACTTCGGCCTGGTCAACGCGGCCGCCCTCAACGACTATTCCCGCCTCCACGACATCTCCGGCCTGAAGACCACGGTGTTCTATTACGGCTACTATTACGGCCTGGGCGGGACAGTCTCGGCCGGCGCGCGCCTGGATTGGAAGGGATTCCGGATTCGGGGCCTGGCTTCCTTCGGCGCCTGGAGCTCGATCGACGACCTGGACAGATTCCAGGCCGAGGTCACCAACAACGCCCGGATGGGGGATTCCCGCGTTCGGCTTCTCGCCGGCCTCGGGTGGAGAGTGCCGGGCACGGCGACTCGAGGCCTTCGCCGAGCTCGAAGAGGTCCGGCGGCGGGGGCGGATCGCGGATTTCGGAGCCGGCGGCCGGGAGACGAAAATCTACGCCGGGGTGGCATTCACTTTTTGACCCTGAACAATCCAGGGACCTCGTCCCACGCGCGAACGGTGACGATGTTCACGCCCTCCGGTCCCTTGCGCCGGTAGTGGTCCAGGCGGACGAAGCGCTTGTCCGGGAAGAGGCGCGAGAGACAGGCGACGGTCTCGGGATCGTCGTCGACGTGGGCGTCGATCGCATGCGCGTGAAGGACCGAGGCCTTGAAGCGGTCGGCGTCTTGACCCTCGTCGTTGTAGAACTTCCGGTCGAAGAGCCCCGACCAGCCGTGGCGTTCGAGCCAGCGCTCGGCGGCGCCGATCCGCTCGCCCGTCCGCGAAGTGAGGAGATAAAGGGTCGCCCCGGAGGCCCGGAGCTCGCGCAGGGCGGCCTCGGACCGGGGGAGGGGCTTGCGGAGACCTTCCGTGAGGGCGGCCAGACCGTGTTTGAGGGCCCGGACGAGCGGCGTTATGACCGGAACAGGCTTCTTCTTCGCCCGTGTCTTCTCCCAGGTCCGGCCCAGCACGAGCGTCGATAAGACGCCGTCGAAATCGAAGGATATGATCATCGGGGTCGGACCGCAGGATCAATAATACAATAAACAACTTGAGTTAAAAAGGTCCAGCGCGGCCTTGCGCCCCGGCCCGTCCATCAAATAAGATAAGTCCACCCCATCATCGAGGTGACGACATGAGACACTTCCGCCGTGCGACGCTCCACGCTTCGATCGTCCTCATCGCGACCATCGCCCTCTCAACGCTCATTCCCGTCCTCTCTCACGCCCAAATCACCCGGGCCGATTACGAGAGGGCGACCGGTCTCCGGGCCAAGTATAATCCCCTCGCCCTCAACATCGTCGACCGGGGCGGTTGGATCGGCAAGACCTCCCGCTATTGGTACCGGAAGTCCGTCGCCGGCGGCAACGTGTTCTGGATCGCCGACGCGGTCGCGAAGAAGAAAGCTCCCGCCTTCGATCATGTCCGTATGGCGGCCGCTCTGGCCACGGCCTCGGGCGAAAAGTTCGAGCCCCTGGCCCTCCCGTTCACCGTCCTGACCTTCAGCGACGACGGGAAGTCGGTCGAGTTCGGCGCGGCCGGTTCCCGTTGGTCCTGCGAGCTTGCGACTTACGCCCTCAAGAAGCTCGATACCCCGGCGCCCCGGGACCCGTCCGGCTACCCGCTCTCCATGTGGGAGCGGGGGCCCGCTCCCCAGGCCGCATCGAAGGAATGGAAAGCCTCGCCCGACGGCAAGTGGGAGGCTTCGATCCGCAACTACAACCTCGCCCTTCGCGAAAAGGGCAAGAAGGAGGAGACCCTCCTCAGCCGCGACGGGACCGAGGGCGATTACTACACCTTCGATTCGATCGCCTGGGCGCCCGACTCCAAGAAGCTCGCGGCCTACCGTCTGCGCCGGGGCTATCACCGGGTCATCCAATACGTCGAGTCCTCGCCGGCCGACCAGCTCCAGCCGAAGTACCACGCGATGGAATACGCCAAGCCGGGCGACGCCCTCGACATCGAGCGTCCGGTCCTCTTCCGGGTCGACGCGAAGTCCCGGATCGAGATCGACGACGCGCTCTTCGCCAACCCCTACGAGCTATCGGGTGTCGTCTGGCGCAAGGATAGCCGGGCCTTCACCTTCGAGTACAACGAGCGCGGCCACCAGGCCTACCGGGTCGTCGAGGTCGACGGCGCCACCGGCGCGGCCCGGGCCGCCGTCGACGAGCGGGCCAAGACCTTCTTCACCTACAGCGAGTGGGGCGGCAAGAAGTACCGCCGCGACCTCGACGACGGCCGCGAGGTCGTCTGGATGTCCGAGCGCGACGGCTGGAACCACCTCTACCTCTTCGACGCGACGACCGGCGCCGTGAAGAACCAGATCACGAAGGGGGAGTGGGTGGTCCGAGCGCGTCGACCGCGTGGACGAGGAGAAGCGCCAGGTCTGGTTCCGCGCCGGCGGCATCGGCCCGGGCCAGGACCCCTACTACGTCCACTTCTGCCGCGTGAACTTCGACGGCACGGGCCTGGTCGTCCTGACCGAGGGCGACGGCACGCACCACGTCGTCAGTTACTCGCCCGACCGGCGCTTCTTCGTCGACACCTGGTCGCGCGTCGACCTGCCGCCGGTCACCGAGCTGCGGCGCGCCGCGGACGGCACGGCCGTCTGCCGTGGAGAAGGGCGGACAGCTCGGCGCTCCTCGCGGCCGGCTGGCAGCCGCCCGAGCGTCTTCGTCGCCAAGGGCCGCGACGGCGACGACCGACATCTGCGGCATCATCTTCCGGCCGTCGAACTTCGACCCGGCGCAGCAAGTACCCGGTCATCGAGGACATCTACGCCGGGCCGCAGGACTCCTTCGTGCCCAAGTCCTTCCGCGCCTGCTCGTCCCAGCAGGCCCTGGCCGAGCTGGGCTTCATCGTCGTCCAGATCGACGGCATGGGCACGTCGAACCGCTCGAAGGCGTTCCACGACGTCTGCTGGAAGAACCTCGGCGACGCCGGCTTCCCCGACCGCATCCTCTGGATCAAGGCCGCGGCGGCGAAGTACCCGTCCTATGGACCTCACCCGCGTCGGCATCTACGGCGGCTCGGCCGGCGGCCAGAACGCGCTGGCGCGGCCTCCTCGTCCACGGCGACTTCTACAAGGTCGCCGTCGCCGACTGCGGCTGCCACGACAACCGCATGGACAAGATCTGGTGGAACGAGCAGTGGATGGGCTGGCCGGTCGGGCCCGCACTACGCCGAGCAGTCCAACGTCGCCAACGCCGCACAAGCTCCAGGGCAAGCTCCTGCTGATCGTCGGCGAGATGGACCGCAACGTCGATCCGGCCTCGACCATGCAGGTCGTCAACGCCCTGATCAAGGCCGACAAGGACTTCGACCTGCTGGTCATCCCGGGCGCCGGCCACGGCATGGGCGGCGCCTACGGCGAGCGCAGATGAGGACTTCTTCGTGCGCCACCTGCTCGGCGTCGA
>CAWDSL010000022.1:0-44757 GCA_963805015.1 uncultured bacterium | reverse complement strand
CAACGCCCCCAAGGCCGGAGGGAAGAAGCCGGCAAAAAAGGCCGCCCGCAAGCGCTGATTTAAGCCCGGCTTTCTTCCGGCCGCGATTTTTGGTATGGTGAGGTCCCCATGGGCGACCTGCTCGACCTCTTCAAAGTGCTCGTCGGGAAGCGCTTTCCCTTCCAGCTCGTCTTCAGCAACGAGTACTGGATGGTCGAGACCGGCAAGCACGTCTTCCCCCTCCAGAAGTACCGCCTCGTCTACGAGAACCTCCTGGCCATGGGAGCCAAGAAAGAGAACTTCCTCCGGCCCCGGCCGGCGCCGGACGAGGACGTCCTGCTCGTCCATACCCATCGCTACCTCCGGCACATCAAGGCCGGCAGCCTGAGCGCCGCCGAGCTCAAGGCCCTCGAGATGCGCTTCTCGCCCGAGCTCATCCGCTTCGCCCTGCTCTCGGTCGGGGGGACCATCCTGGCCGCCCGCAAGGCCCTCGAATGCGGTTTGGCCGTCCACATCGGCGGCGGCTTCCACCACGCCTTCCCCGACCACGGAGAGGGCTTCTGCCTGCTCAACGACGTGGCCGTGGCCGCCCGCAAGGTCGTCGAGGACGGGCAGGCCGAGCGGGTCATGATCGTCGATTGCGACCTCCACCAGGGGAACGGCACGGCCGCCGCGCTCGCCGGCCGCGAGGAGGTCTTCACTTTGTCCATCCATCAGATGGACATCTATCCCAACGAGAAGCCCAAGAGCACGCTCGACATCCCCCTCTGGGCCGGCGACGGCGACGCCAAGTACCTGGCCGGCCTCCGAGCCCACATCCCCAAGGTCTATCGGGAGTTCCGGCCGCACCTGGTCATCTATCTGGCCGGGGCCGATCCCTTCGAAAAGGACCAGCTCGGGCGGCTTGGCGGTGACGAAGGCGGGATTGAAGGAGCGGGACAAGCTGGTCATCGAGAACGCCCGCCGGCTGGGCATCCCCGTGGCCGTGGTCCTGGCCGGGGGTTACGCCCTGGACATCAAGGACACCGTGGACATCCACCTCAACACGGTGAGGATCGCCCAGCGCGTCCAGAGGATCTACCCGGACCCGCCGTCGCCCCTGGCCGCGCTGCGCCGGCCTGTCTAGGCGCCGCCGGCCGCGTTCTCCGGCCGGGGCTCAATCCTGCAGGAAGATGTGGCCGTAGACCTTGGCGTCCCCGACCATGTTGTCGATGATGCAGTACTCGTTCGGCTGGTGGGCGGTCTCGTCGAGCTTGGACCAGCAGGCCGCGGGGAAGCCGGACCGGCGGAAGACGGCCGCCACGGTGCCGCCGCCGATGCCCATGGCCCGGGCCTCTTTCCGGTAGACGGCCTTGACGGCCTTCCTGAGGGCCAGGACGACGGGGGCCTGGGGCGAGGTCGGCGGCGCGGCCGGGGCCTTCTGCACGATCTCCATGTGGATCTTGACCTTGAACTTCCGCTCGATCTGCGAGGCGATCGTCTTGATGGTCTTCTCGACGTCCTGGACCTTGACGTCCGGCAGGATGCGCGAGTCCACGTAGAAGACGTCCTCGCCGGGGATGGTATTGACGTTCGGGACGTTGGCTTCCTTTTTCGTCGGCTCGAAGGTGGAGATCGGCGGGTCGAAGAGCTTGTCCTTGCCCGGGTAGATCTTGTAGAGGTCGTTGAGGGCGGCGATGAAGAAGCTCCCGGCCTTGAAGCTGTTGATGCCTCGTTCGGGGGTCGAGCCGTGGGCCTGCTTGCCGAGGACCTTGAACTTGAGCCAGAGCAGGCTCTTCTCGGCCACTTCGATCATGGTCCCGGTCTCGTTGCCGGCGTCGGGGACGACGATGAGGTCCTGGCGGCGGAAGACCTTGTGGTTCTGGAGGACGTAGTCGATGCCCTTGCGGCTGCCCGTCTCCTCGTCGGCGACCAGGGCGATACCGATGTCGCAGTTGGGCGTGATGCCCTCGGCTTGGAGGGCCTTGACGGCGTAAAGCGAGGCGACCATGTCCTGCTGGTTGTCCTCGACGCCCCGGCCGTAGATGCGGCCCTTCTCGACCCAGGCCTTGAAGGGGTTGCCGCGCCAAAGCGACATCTCGCCGGGCGGGACGACGTCGGTGTGGGTCATGATCCAGACCGTGCAGGCCGAGGTCTTGCCCCGGTAGTAGGCCAGGATGTTGGGCCGGTAGCCGTCGGGCGCGTCGAGGTCGGGGGCCTTGATGAGCGAGATGTCGACGAAGCCGTTGGCCCCGAGCCAGTCGACGAGGAAAGCGGCCTTCCGGGCTTCGCCTTCGCCGCCGCTCGAGGGGGCGATGGCCGGGAGGGCGCAGAGCTTCATCTGGAGGTCGATCATCTCGTCGCGGAAGCTCTCGATGCGACGGGCCAGCTTATCGAAATTCGAGATAGGGTTCATACGGTCGCTCCTGGGTGCGGTCATGAGGATGGAATCTTACCACGGAGGGGAGAAAAATCAAAAAGCCGGACCGTTCTCGCCGCCGTAGACGCCGATCCTGTGGATCAGCTGGTGGCGGCTCTTGACGTCCATCTTGCGGTACAGGCTGTAGACGTGGCTCTTGACCGTGTGGATGGAGATGTGGAGCGCCGTCTCTATCTCCTTGTAGCTCTTGCCGTCGATCATGAGCTCCAGGATCTCCATCTCGCGGGCGGTGAGGCCGCGGGCCCGTCCGATCGCGGGCAGGTCGAACCGCCCGCCCATGACCTTGCCCAAGCCGCCCGCCCAGGGCAGGAACCAGGCCTTGAGCCAGATGAGGGGCGCGAGGTTCGTGTACAGGCCGAGGAGCCTGGTGAGCGACAGGGCCCAGATCTCCGCCCCGGCCGGGGTCCAGACGCTCAGGGCCAGGTGGACGGGATAGCGGGCCAGGAACAGCCAGGCGAACGCGGCCTCGACCTTCCGCCGGCCCGGATCGGAGGACTTCCGGCTTGAAGCCAGTAGCCAGCCGAGACAGGCCATGTCGAGCAGGCCCGGGGGCCAGACGAGCGCGAGCCAGAAGGTATTGTCCGGCCTCGGCGGCGCCAGGGCCGGGAACCTCAGGGCCAGGAAGTACCAGGCCAAGCACCGCGGCGGCGAAGACCCCCGCGACGGGCACGAGCCATGGCGGCATGGCCCTGTCCCGGCGCCGGAAGATGAACGCGTAAAGCGAGATGTGGACGGCCAGGACGAGGCCGGCGAGGACCGGCCAGTCGATGAACCTGTACCAAAAGGAGAGGCCCGCCTGCTGGTCCGGGGTGAGATTGCTCTGCCCGTAGGCGCCGAGAAAGGTCACCACGGCCAGGGCGTTGTAGAAGACCAGGAAGAGCCAAAGGCCGCCCAGCCGGTGCTGGGGGAAGAGGCGGGACCGCTGGCGGAACTCGACGATGACCCAGATCCCGACGACGAGGATCAGGCCCATGGTCAGGACGTTGAAGTGCTTCAATTCCGGGTTTTACCCTTGACGGGAGGGGATTATAGGGAACGGGGCCGCCGGTGGCAAGAAGGCCCTCGAAAGCCTCGGGAATCGGTATGAATTCCGGAGTTCATGCCGTTTCCCGATTGCCGGCGCCGGCTCCGGGGCGTATGGTAGGCTCGAGCAACAGCGATAACCGGGAGGAACAGATGTCGCCGAACGTATTGTTTCAAGTCCGACAGATCGGCACGGGGGCTGCGTTCATCGTCTTCCCCCTGATCTTCGTCTTCGCTTTCGCCTCCCATCCGCGGCTCCTGAGGCCGCGGCTTCTCCGGCCCGAGGAGATCCCAACGCGTGACTACTAAAGGAGCGTCCATGACCAAGAACCAAAAGCAAAGTCGGCGGAGTTTTCTCGGGCAATGCGCGAATAGCGGCGGCGCCTTTTGCGCCCTGCTGGTCCTCAGCCGGATCTCGGGAGCGCAGGAGAGCGCGACGGCAAAGCCGGGACAGACCCAGAAGCCCGTCGATCCGAAGGCCCTGTGCTATTGCGGTATCCCCCAGGCATACTGCGAGCAGCAGTGTGAGCTGTTCAAGGCCACCCGCGAGAACGACGTCAAGCTGAAGAAGGCCGTCTACGAGCAGTGGGAGATGAAGAAGAAATTCGGGGTCGATTGGGATCCCGACAAGATCTTCTGCTACGGCTGCAAGCCGGGCGACAAGCCTTTGAAGGTCGGCATGGCCGAATGTCCCGTCCGCGCCTGCCCGTCGGCCAACGGCCTCGAGTCGTGCGTCCAATGTCTCGATCTGGCTTCGTGCGACAAGGCGTTCTGGAAGGACTGGCCGAACGCGTTCGATCTGGCCAAGAAGCTGCAAGCCCGGTACGCGGGCCAGCCCGGCGCGACGCTCAAACACGTGCGGACATAGACGGGATCGGGGGCGAAAACGTGAAAACCGCGAACCTCCCCGGTCTCGTCCGCGCGCTCGGCTTGACGGCCGCGCTGGGCGTCCTGGGGCCGCCGGCCTTGGCCCAAGCCGTTTCCCCCGCCAAAGCCGCCCGCCCGCCCATTTCCCAGGTCCGCGTCGAGCGGATCGCCTCGGCGCGCCTGGGCGAGACGCGGGAGGCCTGGGTGTCCCTGCCCGACCGCTACGACGAGACCGGCGACCGCTATCCCGTCCTCTACATGCTCGACGGCGAGATCAACTTCACATCGGGCGTCATCGGCGGGCTCCGGCAGGCGGCCTTCTTGGGCGAGATGCCCGACTTCATCGTCGTCGGCGTGGTCAACACCGATCGCTCCAAGGACATCTTCCCCGAAGTCGTGACCTACGGCGACGGCACCAAGGACGGCGGCCGGGCCGACGCGTTCCTGGGCTTCATCGGCGAGGAGCTTGATTCCCCGGATCGAGAAGACCTACCGGACCGAGCCGCTCCGCGTTCTGTACGGGACGTCCAACACGGGCTTCACGGCCGTCTACGCGCTCTTTAAGAACCCCCGGCTGGCCGACGTCTTTGTCGCCGCGAGCGCGACGCTCTCCGTTCCCATTCTCCGCGACAATCGTGACGCGTGGATCCGCGACTTCAAGGGAGGGGACAAGCGCCTGATCCTGATCATGGGCGAGAACGACCTGCCCACCGTCCTGAGCCAGAACGGCGCGCTGAAAGAGCAATGCGACCTCATCGCCCCGGCCGGCCTGTCCTGCCGGCTGGCCGTCCTCCGCGGTGGCGGCCACGTCCCCGGGAACTCTCTGCTCGAAGGCCTGCGCCTCGCCTTCGAGGGCTGGAAGAAGGCCGTGGCGCGGTCTGCCGACCGAGGCGAGTCCTCGGCCCGGCTCGAGGCGAGCGGAGATAAGCGAGGAGGACGGGGGGCATGAGGATCGCGGTCATCGGCGCGGGCGGCGTCGGCGGGTATTTCGGGGGACGGCTCGCGGCCGCCGGGAACGACGTTGTCTTCGTCGCCCGCGGGGCCCATGGGCGGGCGATCCGCGATCGCGGATTGACCGTCAGGAGCGTTCTCGGGGATCTCCTGATCGAACCGGCGGAGGCCGTCGAGGACATCGCCGCCATCGGGAATGCGGACCTGATCCTCCTGGGGGTCAAGGCCTGGCAGGTCCAAGGCGTCGCCGCCGAGCTGCGCGGCGCCATCGGCGACCGGGCGACCGTCCTGCCGCTGCAGAACGGCGTCATGGCCGCCCAAGAGGTCGACGAGGCGTTGGGCCCCGGGCGCGTCGTCGGCGGCCTCTGCCGGATCCTCAGTCGGATCGAGTCGCCCGGCGTGATCCTCCATTCGGGCCTCGAGCCCTTCATCGCTTTCGGCGAGTTGGACGGGCGGAGGACGGGCCGATGCCTGGCGATCCGGGACTGCCTCGCGGGAGCCGGGATCTCCGTGCTCCTCGAGGACGACATCCGTGCGGCGCTCTGGAAGAAGTTCATGGCCATCTGCGTCAGCGGCTTGCTGGCCTTGGCCCGGTCGCCCTATGGGATCGTCCGGGAGATGGCGGAAACCCGCTCGCTGATGATAGGGCTGCTGTCCGAGATCTACGCGGTCGCGTCACGGCTGGGGATCCTGAAAGATCCCGGCCTCGTCGACGAGACGATGGCGTTGATCGACTCCTACCCCCCCGATTCCGTTTCGTCCTTGACCAGGGACGTCATGGAGGGAAGGCCTTCGGAGATCGAATACCAGAACGGGACGGCCGTCCGATTCGCCGCGGAGCTCGGCATCGACGTCCCGATCAACCGCTTCGTCTACGGCTGCATCCTGCCCATGGAGCGGGCCGCCCGCGCCCCAGGCCTGGGACCGACGGGAGCGCGAACCTCGGAGGGAGGAAGAACATGAAAGCCATCGTCTACACCGAATTCGGTTCCCCCGACGTCCTTCGGCTCGAGGAGACCCCAAGGCCCGAGCCGAAGCGCAACGAGATCCTGATCCGGGTCCGGGCCGCCGGCGTCAACTTCGGGGACATCATGGCCCGGAGCTTCCGGTCCGTGACGCCCCGCGGCTTCAACATGCCGTTCCTGTTCTGGCTCCCGGCCAAGATGGCCATCGGCTGGAGGAAGCCCCGGATCCGCGTCCTGGGCAACGAGTTCGCCGGGGACGTCGAGTCGGCCGGCCGGGACGTCACCCGCTTCAAGCCCGGCGACGCGGTCTTCGGCTATACCGGCGAGCGCTTCGGCGCCCACGCCGAGTTCCTCCGCCTGCCTGAAAACGCGCCGGTGGCGCTCAAGCCCGCCAACCTGTCCTACGAAGAGGCCGCCGTCATCCCCTACGGGGCCCTGATGGCCCTCGCTCTCCTGCGCCGGGTGGACCTCCGGCCGGGCCGGAGGATCCTGATCAACGGGGCCAGCGGCGGCATCGGCTCGGCCGCGGTGCAGATCGCCAAGCATCTCGGGGCCGACGTGACCGCGGTCTGCGGCGGTCCCCGGCTCGCATACGTCCGGGCCCTGGGCGCGGATCGGGCGATCGACTACGCCGAAGAGGACTTCACCCGCGGCGCCGACACCTACGATGTCGTCTTCGACGTCCTGGGCCGGGCGCCCGTCTCCCGAGTCAGGCGCGTCCTGGAGCCCCATGGCGTCCATCTCTGCGCTAGCTTCAAGACCCGGCATCTCTTGGCGATGGCCCGGACGTCTGTGTCCCGCGGCCGGCGGGTCGTCTGCGCGCTGGCGCCCGGACGCCTCGAGGACCTGCTCACGGTCCGCGAGCTGGCCGAAGCGGGCGCGATCCGGGCCATCGTCGACCGGCACTTCCCGATGGATGAGGCTGCCGAGGCCGTCCGCTATCTCGAGTCGGGAAGCGCCAGAGGCAAAGTCGTTCTCGTGATGTGAGGAGGAGGCGGCGACTCGGTAGCCTGTCGCCCCCCCGATCAACCGGGTTGACCGGCCGGACGCCCCTCGCGGAGCATGCGGCCGCCGATGAAGGCGTACTGGACGAAGGACGCGGCGGTCAACAGGGCCGTCACGATATAGCACCAGCCCAGGGCTTCGGGCGACCGTCCCACGGCGTTCTCGTAGAGGACGTAATAGAGCAGGAAGACCTGACAGATCGTGCTGGCCTTGCCGGCGAGAGTGGGAGGGAACGACCGCTTGCCCCGTAAAGCGATGATCAGGCCGGCCCCGCCTGCGATGGCCACGTCGCGCCCGACGCAGATGAGCGTCAGCCACAAGGGGAGAGCGTTCGGCTGGGCCAGGGCGGGCAGGGTCAGGACCACGAAGCCGGCCGTCAGCAGGACCTTGTCGCCGATGGGATCGAGCCACAGGCCGAGGGTCGATTTGAGCTTGAGAGCCCTTGCCGTGAATCCGTCGAGGGCGTCGGTCGCTCCGGCGACGAGGAAGACGGCTAACGCCGGCCACGGCCGATGCTGGACCATCATGAGGATGAAAACGGGCGTCAGCAGGATGCGGGACAGGGACAGGAGATTGGGCAGGGTCCAGATACAGTTCATGTCACTTGGCCAGTTCGAGGAGGATGTCCATGACCCGGATGGCCTCGGCGCCGGAGACGGTCCGGTCGGGCTCGAATCTCCGCTCGGGGGTCAGGGTCATGATCTGGTAGGCGAGGGCTTTGGTGATGGAGGCGTAATAGAAATTGTCCGGGGAGACGTCGGCGACCTGGATCCGGCGCGTCTCGACCAGGGGCACGAACTTGGCCCCCCGCTGCTGGAGGACGCCGATGAGGCGGACCGCGGCGTCGGCCAGGTCGGCCCGGTTGATGATCCGGCGCGGCTGGAAGGTGTGGTTGACCGAGCCGGTCATGATCTCGAGCGAGGCGACCTTGACGATGAAGCGCTGGGCCCAGGACGTGGCGATGTCGGTCAGGATCTCCGTCCGCGGTCCCGGGGCGGCCAGGAAGTCGCCGAACTTGACCCCGATGAGCGCCGCCAGGTCTTCCCGGGTGATGGCCTCGAGGGCGGCGACGCCGTCGTACTGGCTCGGCAGCTCGTAGACGCCCAGCTTCGACTTGATCTCCTCGACGCGCTTGCCGACCGTCGCGTCCTTGGGCTCGGCCGCCGCCAGCCGCTCCAGGATCTCCAGGCTCAGCCCGAGCTCGCCGGTCTCGGCCAGGAACTCGGCGTATTCGCGGAGCAGGGCCTTGTCGGCCTTCTGCCCTTCGACGGCCGCCCGGTAGTGGGGCAGGGCGGCTTCCGTGTCCTTTTCCTGCCGGTAGAGCCGGGCCAGCTCGAGGTGGATGGCCGGCGTGTCGGGAGCGTAAGAAAGGACCTTGAGGAACTCGCGCTTGGCCGTTTCGCGGTTGCCCCCGGCGTAGGCCTCGCGGGCGGCGGCCGTGGACTCGCGGACGAGGTCGGCCCGAAGGGCCTCGAAGCGCGGCGCGGCCCAGCGATGGCCCGGCGCCCGGGCCAGGATCTCCCGGAGCTCGGCGAAGGCCTTGTCCCGGTCGCGCCTCGACTCGTAGATCTGGACGAGACCGACGCGCGAGGGGATCATGTCGGGGGTGATGGAGACCGAGGAATTGAACCGGGCTTCCGCCGCGGGCAGGTCGCCGGCGATGAGGTCGACATAAGCCAGGCCCGCCTCGCGGACGGGATTGGCCGTGCCCAGCTTCATCAGGTATTTGCGGGCCTGGTCGTACCGTCCGGCCTTGAGCGCGTCCCAGGCGTCCTCGGCCGCGATGCGGTCGTCGAGCTTCAGGCGCGTGGCCGCGCCCTCCGGCAGGTCCTCGACGAAGAAGGCGGGCGGAGCGGTCGGCACGGTAGCGCAGGACCAGGCGGCCAGCAGGGCCAGTCCGACGACGGCGATCCGTTTCACCATGACGCATCTCCTTGCTCGAGGTAGGGCAGGAAATTGACGATCCCCGCCGGCTCGGCCATGACCTTGAACTCGACGTGGCTCTCGCTCTCCCGCCGCTTGAGAACGAGCGAGCGGCGCGGCAGGGAGTCGGTGATCCCGCGCGTCTCCTTGGGGACACGGATGTAATAGAGCTTGTAGCCGCCGAACAGGACCTCGCGGAGCCGGCGCAGGAGGTCGGGGACGCCCTCGCCCGTCCGGGCCGAGATGGCGATCGTCCGGGTCTCCCGGTCGGCGTTGCGCCGCAGGAGCAGGGCCCGCTCGTCCTCGGGCAGGAGGTCGATCTTGTTGAGGATCTTGACGACGGGCACGTCGGCGACGCCGAGGTCGGCCAGGATGCCCTCGACGGCCTCGAGCTGGTGCTCGGCCGCGGGCGAGGCGACATCGGCGACGTGGCAGATGCAGTCGGCCTCGCCGACCTCCTCGAGGGTGGCCCGGAAGGACGTGACCAACTCGACGGGGAGCTTCTTGATGAAGCCGACGGTGTCGCTCAGGAAGAAGAAGGCCCCGTCGGGGAAGGAGACGCGGCGGAGGAGCGGATCGAGGGTCGAGAAAAGGTTCGCCGAGGTGTACCGCTTCTCGTCGGCCAAGAGGTTGAAAAGGGTGGACTTACCGGAGCTCGTGTAGCCGACGAGCGAGACCGTGGGCACGGGGCTCTCCCGCCGGCTCTCGCGCTGGCTGGAACGGCGCCTGCCGAGCCCGTCGATGTCCCGCTTGAGCCGGGTGATGCGGTCGGTGATGCGCCGCCGGTCGACCTCGAGCTTCTTCTCGCCCGGGCCGCGGGTGCCGATGCCGGCGCCCTGTTGGGTCAGGCTGAGCCCCTTGCCCCGCAGGCGCGGCAGCTGGTAGCTCAGCTGGGCCAGCTCGACCTGGAGCTTGCCCTCGTTCGTCCGGGCCCGCTGGGCGAAGATGTCCAGGATGAGCTGGGTCCGGTCGACGACCTTGACCTTGATCTCCTCTTCGAGATTCTGCTGCTGGGAGGCGTTGAGGTTGCGGTCGAAGATGACCATGTCGGCGTCGGCTTCGCGGGCCGTGTGGGCGATCTCCCCGACCTTGCCCTCGCCGACGAGCCAGCGGGGATTGAGCCGGGGGCGGAACTGGAAGATGCGGCCGGCGACCTCGGCCCCGGCGGCGACGGCCAGACCGGCCAGCTCCTCGACGGACTCCTCCGCCCCGTCCTTCTCGGACTTGGTCGTGGCCACGTTGACGAGGAGCGCGCGTTCCATGTGTTCCCGGCTTCCTATTGTAATTGGTTTCGGAGGTGTTCCTCAAGACCCGGCCCGTCGTCCGGGGAGAACCAGGCGACGCCGTCCATCTTGCGGAACCAGGTCATCTGGCGCTTGGCGTACTGGCGCGTGTCGGTCTTGGTCAGGGCCACGGCCTCCTCGAGGGCCAGGCCGGCGCGCAGATGCGCGAGGACGTGGCGGTAGCCCAAGGCTCGGAAAGGCGGCGCGTCGTCGGGGACGCCCCGGGCGAGAAGGCCGCGGACCTCGTCGACGAGGCCCCGGGCGAACATCCGCTCGACCCGCTCCTCGATGCGCCGGACGAGGACGGCCCGGTCGAGGCGCAAGCCGAGGCGCACGACCGTGCGGTCCGCGACGGGCGAAGCGGTGGCCCGGAAGTGCTCGGAGATGGGCCGGCCCGTCGCCTCGTAGACCTCGAGGGCCCGGACGATCCGGACCTTGTCGCGGTCCCGGATCTTCGCGGCGTAGGCGGGATCGACGGCTTGGAGCCGTCGGAAGAGGGCTTCGAGGCCTTTCTCCCGGACCTCGGCCTCGAGAGCCGCCCGCACGGCCGGGTCGCGGCCGGGACCGGGGAAGAGCCCGTCGATGAGGGCCTTGAGGTAGAGGCCCGTGCCGCCGGCGACGATCGGCAGGCGCCCGCGCGAGGCGATGCCGCGGGCGGCAGCCAGGGCCTCGCGGACGAAGTCGGCGGCCGTGAACTGGACCGTCGGGTCGACGATGTCGATGAGATGATGGGGGACGCCGCGCCGCTCGGCGGGGGACGGCTTGTCCGTGCCGATGTCGAAGCCGCGGTAGACCTGGATCGAATCGCCGCCGACGATCTCGCCGCCGAAGCGCAGGGCCAGGTCGACGGCGACGCGGCTCTTGCCGACGGCCGTCGGACCGAGGACGACGACGAGGACGGGGGCTTCAGGTTCCAATTTCGATCAGGATCCAGACGGCGAGGAGGGAAGCGAAGACGAGGAGGGCGAGGAGCTGACGGCGCCTCACGCGGCCTCCCCGATCCTCTCCAGGCTCCGGACGAGGGCCGATTCCTGCTCCGGCCCGAGAGTCTTCTTGACGACCAGGACCTCGGCGGCCAGGATCTCGTCCATGCTCCGGAGCATGCCGAGCCGGGTCTCGTCGCCGGCGATGTTGGCGCTGACCTTGAGCGGCGATCTCAGCTCGACGCGGCCGTCCGGCTTGAGCTCCGCGCCCTGGAAGGCCGGATCGAGCCGGCCGCGGACCTCGTCGATGGCCTTGCCGACGAGGGTGAAGGCCACCGGCCCGACCTCCTTCGAGACGTGCTTGAAAACGAAGGCGCACTTGGCGTTGAACACGGCCAGGAGCCGGTCCATGCCGGCCAGGGCCAGGTCGGGGGCGAGCTTGCCCGTCTTCGGCTTCGGCCCGGCCGTCCCGGCCAGGCCGAGCAGGATGAGGGCGAAGAGGGCCCGGCGGGTCTCCTCCTCGCCGGCGTCGCTGTCGCCGCAGACCTCGGCCAGGGTCCGCGGCGGGTCGAGCAGGCCGAGGACGTACTTCTCGGTGAGCGACAGGCGGAAGGCGTCGGGCGCGCCGGCGTGGAGGCGCCGGACCGTTTCGCCGGGGCCGGGCAGGACGCCGTCGAGGGTCGCGTCGTCTTTCGTCGCCCGCGCGCTCTCCAGGATGAGCCCCGGCACGTCGAGGGATTCGATGTAGACGCGGCTCGGCGGCCCGCTCCGGGTATGGAATTCCCGCTCGTTGCCGCCGCCGGAGAGGAGCGCCAGGGCCTCGCCGCGGGCGTGGGCCTCGAGCAGGCGCCAGAGCCGCTCGGGCTCGATGACCGAGGTCTCCACGAGGGCCCGGAGCGTCGAGCCGTCCGTTTTTTGGGCGTGCTCCTCGACCCGGGTCATGGCGATGAGGTCCGTCTCGCCCGAGGTCAGCAGGAAGCGGAGGAAGTCCTTTTCTTCGAAGGACACGGAATCGAGGACGAGCGAGCCCCGCTCGAACGAGAGGCACTTGGGGACGCCGTCGGACCGGACGTAGAGCGAGCCGCTCAGTCCCTGCCGCCAGATCTCGGCCAGGATCCGGGCCAGCGGGGCGCGGGAGAATTCGGCCGAGGCGAACCAGTCGTCCATGCCCTTAATGTATAAGCGGGCCGCCGGGAAGTCAATTTACTTGAGGAAGGACGCGCCGATGAGGCCCGTGCCGATATTGAACAGGGCTTTGAGGAACCACAGGCTGTACGAGAGGGCCAGGGCCTTCTTCAGCGTGACCTTGAAGATCGCGGCCAGTCCGAAAGCCAGGACGCCGAACATCCAGAGCTGGAAGAGGTCGAATTGCTTCAGGATGATATAGGGGACGGACAGGCTGTCCATCGCGGGAAACAGGGCGGCGAGGCTGGTCGATACCTGAGTGACCGATCTCCGGGCCAGGATGAGAGGAAGTCGCACGGCGTTCCCGAGCAACTTGTCTATGAGATTGGCATGGACCAGAACCGACAGGACCTGGATGTAGCTTCCCTGCGTCGAGAGGAAGCGGCCGAACATCAGGAGCAACAAGCTCTGCAGGAGGACGATGAAGAACAGATAGACCAGCGTGATCAGGATGTTCTGGGTAAAGAGCTGGAGCTTCGTTGGATTCTCGAGAGACTGAATTCTCTTGTTGTAGCTGTCCTCGCCCAATCTCTCTCGCAGCGCAGGGCTGTTCTTTTCTCTGTCGAGTTGATCCTTAATGAAGTAGGGAGAAACGATGATATTAAAGGCGATGAGCGCGACAAGGACGACGACGAGCGCGTCGATCCAGACCGGCCGGGCGGCCAGGCCCTCGAAGGCCGGACGGGGCTCGAAGAAGACACCCGAGAGGCGCTTGACGAAGCTCATCGATCAGTGCGATTTCCGCTCGTCCTTCTCGATCTGGCCGTCGCGGATATGGATGATGCGCTGGGCCTGGTCGGCGACCTCGCGGTCGTGGGTGACCATGATGATGGTGTTGCCCTGGTCGTGGATCTTGTGGAAGAGGTTGAGGATCTCGCGGCCCGTCCGGGAGTCGAGGTTCCCGGTCGGCTCGTCGGCCAGCAGGAGCGAGGGCTCGTTGACCAGGGCCCGGGCGACGGCCACGCGCTGGCGCTCGCCGCCCGAGAGCTCGGCCGGCTTGTGCGACATGCGGGCCTTCATCTCGACCCGCTCCAAGGCGCGGCGGGCCTTCTCCTCCCGCGCGGCCTTCTTCATCCCGGCGTAAATGAGGGGCAGCTCGACGTTGCGGAAGGCCGAGGCCCGGGAGAGGAGGTTGAAGACCTGGAAGACGAAGCCGATCTCGCGGTTCCGGGTGAAGGCCAGCTCGTCCTCGGACATGGCGCTGACGAGCTTGCCGTTGAGCCGGTAGACGCCCGAGGTCGGCGTATCGAGGCAGCCGATGAGGTTCATCAAGGTCGACTTGCCCGAGCCGGACGGGCCCATGATGGCCGCGAACTCGCCCCGCTCGACCGTCAGGGACACGCCCCGCAGGGCCTCGACCTTCTGCTCGTCGAGCTCGTAGATCCGCCAGAGGTCTTCCGCGAAGATGACGGGTTCGGCGCCGCTCATTTGGCCTTTTCGTCCTTCTTCGTCTCCGTCTTGATCAGGACGCCGTCCTTGAGCCCGCGCAGGGAGGCGTAGGGCCCCGTGACCAGGGACTGGCCTTCCTGGAGGCCGGAGACGATCTCGATCATCATGCCGCCCGTGATGCCCTTGCTCACCGGGACGAACTTGACCCGCTCGCTCTCGACGACGAAGACGCCCTCCTCCTCCTTGGCCTCGGCCGGGGCGGTCTTGTCCGTCTGCGGCTTGTCCCGGAGAACGAGGGCGGAGATGGGCACGGCCAGGACCTGCTTCCGCTCGGCCACGACGATGTCGGCCGAGGCGGACAGGCCGGGCTTGAGCTTGCGGGATGGATCGTCGAGGGTGACGACGACCTTGAAATCCTTCGATTCCTGGGTCGAGGCGACGCCCGTCGACTGCTGGAGGGCGGAGCTGCCGATCTCGGTGACCTTGCCGGTGAAGACCGTGTCCGGCAGGGCGTCGACGCGGATCTTGGCGTTCTGCCCGAGCGTGACCCCGACGACGTCGGTCTCGTCGACCTCGACCTCGACCTCCATGACCGAGAGGTCGGCGATGGTCAACATGACGGTGCCCGGGTTGTTCATGGTGCCGATGATGGCCGTCTCGCCTTCCTCGACCTGCAGGCTGGTGATGATGCCGTCGATCGGCGAGACGTAGGTCGTCTTGGCCAGGCTGTCGAGCGTGCTCTTGAGCGACGCCTCGGCCTGCTTGATCTGGAAGCGGATGGCGTTGGCCTGGGCCACGGAGACGTCGAACTGGGCTTTGGACCCCTCGACCTGCTCCCGGGAGATGAGATCTTCCTCGAATAGCTTCATCTGGCGGTCGTAGGAGTTCTTGTCGCGCTGGAGCCGGGCTTCGGACTGGATGAGGTCGGCGTTGGCGGCCCGGATGAAGTTCTGGTCGCGGTCGGCGATGGCTTCGTACTGCGTCGATTCGAGCTTGAGCAGGAAATCGCCGGCCTTGACCTCCTGGCCCTCGATGACGCCGATCTTGATGATCCGGCCGGGGACCTGGGCGCTGATGTTGATGTTCTTCTTGGGCTTGACCTCGCCGGAGGCCGAGATGATGGAGGTCAGGTCCTGTTTCCCGACTTTCTCGACGGTCACCCGGAGCGGCTTCTCGCGGCGCGACCGGAGGTTGCCCATGACGAGGGCGCCGAGGGCCAGCAGGACGACCAGGACGATCAGCAGCTTTTTCCGCCGCTTGAAGAAACTCGCTTTTTCGGTCATGGAGTTGAGCCTTTCCTCTGGGAATGCAGTCGTTCGTCTATTATACTACGGATTTCCCCCGGTTCCGTTCAGGCGATCCGGTGAGTGTTGCCACCCGGGGGCCGAATTGATACTATGGATTCTCCATGGGCATTCCCGAAGAGCATTCCCGCCTCGGCCAGGCCGTCGTCCTCGAGGCCGGCCGGTACCTGAAGGCGAATTTCGGCCGGCGGGTCGAGGCCTCCTTCAAAGGGGCCGTCGACCTGGTCACGCCCTACGATCTCGGGGCCCAGGAGATCCTGGTCGGCCGCCTGTCGGAGGCCTTCCCGGAGCACGGCTTCCTGGCCGAGGAAGGCCTGGCCCGGACCGGGAGCTCCGAGTGGCGCTGGATCATCGACCCGCTCGACGGCACGACCAATTTCGCCCACGGCTTCCCGGTCTTCAGCGTCTCGGCCGCGCTCGAGCGCGCCGGCCGCCTGGTCCTCGGCTTCGTCTACGACCCCATGCGCGAGGAGCTCTTCCGGGCCGAGGCCGGCCGGGGCGCGTCCCTCAACGGCGAACCGGTGCGCGTTTCGACGGTCTCCGACCTCGGGCAGGGCCTCCTGGCCACCGGCTTCCCCTACGACGTCCGGATGAGCGCCGTCAACAACCTCGACCACTGGGGCCGATTCATCGTCCGGGCCCAGGCCATCCGCCGCTGCGGCTCGGCCGCCCTCGACCTCGCCTATGTCGCCTGTGGCCGCTTCGACGGCTTCTGGGAGCTCAAGCTCAAGCCCTGGGACGTGGCCGCGGGGGCCCTGATCGTGGCCGAAGCCGGCGGCCGGGTCACGGATTTCTCCGGCGCCGCGTTCGCGCTGGATTCGCCTGGGATCGTGGCCTCGAACGGGCATATCCATCCGGACATCGTCGAGGTCCTGAAGCTCGACCGGACCGAAGGAGGGGGGCGATGAGAGCCAGGCCCGCGATCCGTCTTCGCGCCGCCGCCGGCGTCATGGCCTTGGGGCTGGCCGCCCTGGCCGTCGGGGGATCGCGACTTCCCGTTCAGGACCAGGACGTACCCCTGCCCGTTCCGCCGCTCCTCGAGAAGACGGTCGCCGTCGCGGGCGGGGCCGGCTGGGTGGACTCGGGGATCGACGTCGGCCCGGGCCAGGAGCTTCTTTTCACCGCCACCGGCCGTGTCGACCTGCAGATGGGCAATCCCGAGGCGTCCTGCGGCCCGGAGGGGGTCGACCTGGTCACCGTCGAGCAGCCCGTCCCCAACGCCAACCTCGGGGCCCTGATCGGCAAGGTGGTCCAGCCCGTGGCCAGCCGGATCGACGAGGATTCGGGCCAGGAGATCCGCGACGAGATCTTCGTGCTCTTCCTGATCGGGCCAGAGAGCACCCAGACCGTTCCCTTCAAGGGACGGCTCTATCTGGGGGTCAACGAGAACGTCACCCGGGACAACGGGGGGGAGTTCTCGGTCGTCGTGGTCCGGCGCCCGATCTAGCCGCGCCGGCGTTTCAGGCCGCGTCCCCGTCCGTCTTGGCGGCCAGATGCTCTTCCATGAACTGGGTCGTATACCGTCCGGCCAGGAAATCCGTATTGGCCAGGATGTCGAGGTGGAGCGGGATGTTCGTCTTGATGCCGACGACCGTCGTCGTCTCCAGGGCGGCCCGCATCTTGCTGATGGCCAGCTCCCGGCTCGGGGCGTAGGCGATGATCTTGGCCAGGAGGGAGTCGTAGTTCGGCGGGACGACCCAGCCGCCGTAGGCGGCCGAATCGACGCGGATGCCCTCGCCGCCCGGCAGGACCAGGAAGTCGATCTTGCCCGGCGAGGGGGCGAAGGTCACCGGGTCCTCGGCGTTGATCCGGCACTCGATGGCGTGGCCGCGCATCTCCAGCGCGTAGGGCGGGGCGTATTTCTCGCCCGAGGCGATCCGGATCTGGGCCTTGATGAGGTTGATGCCGTAGACCATCTCGGTGATCGGATGCTCGACCTGGACCCGGGCGTTGGCCTCCATGAAGTAGAACTTGTGGTTCTCGTCGACCAGGAACTCGAACGTGCCCAGGCTCTGGTAGCCGACCTCGGAAGCCGCTTCCTCGACCTCCTTGATCATCTTGCGCCGGACCTTCCAGTCGATGAACGGGGAGGGCGTCTCCTCGATGAGCTTCTGGTAGCGGCGCTGGACCGAGCATTCGCGCTCGCCGAAGGCCGTGACCTTGCCCTGCTTGTCGCCGATGACCTGGATCTCGATATGGTGGGCGCCGCTGACGAATTTCTCGATGTAAAGGGAGGAATCGCTGAAGGCCGCCTTGGCCTCGCCCTGGGCGATGGGGAACTGATCGTCGAGCTGGGAGGCCGAGCGGCAGATGCGCATGCCCTTGCCCCCGCCCCCCGCGGCGGCCTTGATGATGACCGGGTAGCCGATCTTCGAGGCGATCTTCTTGGCCACCGTCAGGTCGTCGATGACCGTGTCGCTCCCGGGCAGGACGGGCAGGCCGGCCTTGCGCATGGTCTGGCGGGCCTTGTTCTTGTCGCCCATGAGCCGGATGATCTCGGCCGGCGGGCCGATGAAGGTCAGGCCCTGGGTCTTGCAGATCTCCGCGAACTTGGCGTTCTCGGCCAGGAAGCCGTAGCCGGGGTGGACGGCGTCGGCCCCGGTGATCTCGGCCGCGCTGAGGAGGTTGGCGACGTTGAGGTAGCTTTCCGAGGCCTTGGGCGGGCCGATGCAGACCCGCTCGTCGGCGAGCAGGGTGTGGAGGGACTGGCGGTCGGCCTCCGAATAGACGGCGACGCTCTTGATGCCGAGCTCGCGGCAGGACCGGATGATGCGCAGGGCGATCTCCCCGCGGTTGGCGACCAGGATCTTCGATATCATCGGCCTCAGCTCGCCGGCAGGATGGAGAAGAGCTTCTGCCCGAATTCCACGGGCTTGGCGTTCTCGACGTAGATCTCGACGATCGTCCCGTCGACGTCGGCCTCGATCTCGTTCATCAGCTTCATGGCCTCGATGATGCAGAGGGTCTGGCCCTTCTTGACCGTGTCCCCGACGTCGACGAAGGGAGCCGAGGTCGGGTCGGGGGCCCGGTAGAAGGTCCCGACCATGGGCGAGACGATCAGGCTGTGGCCCTTGGCGATCTCGGCGGCCTGGAGCTTGGCCTCCTGGGCCGCCTCGGTCCCCAGGGCGGGGGGCGCGGGAGCGGCCGGGGCGGCGGGCGCCGGGGCCGCCGTGGGCGCCGGCACGGCCGCGTTCCGGGCGATCTTGACCTTGAGGCCCTCGACCTCGAGCTCGAAGACCGCCAGGTTCTTCTCCTCGAGGATGCCGATGAGCTTGCGGACCTCGTCGTAGTCGATCTTGCCGCTCATGGCGCTTGCCAACGGTTCGACAGGCTTGCTGTTCTTTTCGGTCATACCCTTATCCACCTCACGAGAGTGCCCCTAACTTATCGGCACTCCCCGGCTTTGTCAAGCCGCGGCTCCCGGCATGGGCCGTCCAGGCTGCCGAATTCCCCATATGGGGCTGCTTTTATGCCCCTCCGGAGGGCGCCCGGGGAGGAATGCCTCCTGGAGGCCGCTGATGGGCGGTGAGGAAGGCAGGCGAGCCCGATTTGGGAAAGTTCAGCCGGCCGGCGTGACGGACGAGGGACTACGGGAAGCGGAGTCTTCGGAGCGACCTGCAGAATCGAGGCTGAGGGCTCGAAGCCGCGATTCTGCGAATTATCTTGAGAGAGCTCTTTCCCGATATTTCTCAGAAGTGCGGCTTCGAGTTGCTCCGCCGCACTTCTGATGGTCGCTCCCAAGAGTGCGCTCCCTGCCGGCCGAGTCCGGCGCACCGGCTGGCGTCTTCGAACTTTCCCCATGAGGGCGAGATCGGCTTCCGAGCCGCCCCGCGGCCGGAGCGGCGGTTGACGCTTCTGGGGGCATCGCCTATGATGGCCCGAGGGACAAGACGCCATGTTCGATCAGCTCTCCGGCCGCCTCGAAAAGATGCTGAAGTTCCTCCGCGGCGAGGTCAAGATCACCGACAAGAGCCTCTCCGAGGCCCTCAAGATGATGCGCCTGGCCCTGCTCGAGGCGGACGTCAACTACAAGGTGGTCAAGGACTTCGAGGCCCGGATCAGGGCCAAGGCCCTGGGCGAGGAGGTCCTCGGCGGCCTCAATCCCGCCCACCAGGTCATCAAGATCGTCCACGAGGAACTCACCGCCATCCTCGGCGGGGCCCAGAAGCCCCTGCAGTTCTCGAGCCGCCCGCCCTCGATCGTCATGCTCGTCGGCCTCCAGGGCAGCGGCAAGACGACCACCTGCGGCAAGCTGGCCCGCTGGGTCTCCGGGATCGGCAAGAACCCCCTGCTCGTCTCTTTCGACCTCAAGCGGCCGGCCGCCCAGGACCAGCTGCGGACGATCGCGGCCTCCCTGGGCTGCCCTTTTTACGAGATGACGGCCGAGCGGATGGCCGATCCGCGCGAGGCCCTCAAGGAGCTTCGGGCCTACGCGGCCAACCGCGGCTTCGACCCCCTCATCGTCGACACGGCCGGCCGCCTCCACGTCGACGACGAGCTCATGGACGAGCTCCGCCTCGTCCGGGACATCCTCGACCCGGTCGAGGTCGTCTACGTCGGCGACGCCATGACCGGCCAGGACGCCGTGCGCAGCGCCCAGGCCTTCGAGGAGAGGATCGGCCTGACCGCCGTCGTCCTGACCAAGCTCGACGGCGACGCCCGGGGCGGGGCGGCCCTGTCCATCGTCGCGGTGACCGGGCGGCCCATCAAGTTCATCGGCGTCGGCGAGAAGTCCGACAAGCTCGAGGTCTTCCACCCCGAGCGCATGGCCTCCCGCATCATGGGCATGGGCGACATCCTGTCGCTCGTGGAGAAGGCCCAGGAGGAGGCCGATGTCGCCGAGGCCGAGGAGATGGCCCGCCGGCTCCGCAAGCAGGAGTTCACCCTGGAGGATTTCCGGAAGCAGATCGGCCAGATGAAGAAGATGGGCTCGATGGCCGACCTCCTCGGCCACCTGCCCCAGACCGGGCCGCTCAAGGGATTGGCCAAGGCCCCGATCGACGAAAGCCGCGTCGTCCACTTCGAGGCCATCATCAACTCGATGACCCCGACCGAGCGGGCCGACCCGCGCATCCTCAACGGCAGCCGCCGGGCCCGCATCGCCCGGGGCAGCGGCCGCCCGGTCCACGAGATCAATCAGCTGGTGAAGCAGTTCCAGGAAATGAAGAAGATGATGGGCAGCTCGTCGGTCCGCAAGCTCCTCGGCGGCCTCAAATAAGGATTTCCCCGATACCGGGAGTTCCCTCTCTGCGGCTTTGCTCGGGAGTTGCCTCTAGCTCCCCGGACCCCCTGGAACCAGTGCGGTCGGTTCCCCCCGCTGCGCGGGCCCCCCCTCCACCACGGGGATCTTCGAGGCAATCTCCCTCGCAGCCTCGAGAGGGCATCCCGGTGAGGGGAAAATCATCAATATCAGGGCCGCCCCTCGAGCACGTGCGCGACGCACTCCAGCCAGAACGCGGCGTAGTCCTCCCAGTAGACGAAGTTGAGGCCCCAGTGCGGGGCGGGATCGGACATGAAAGCCAGGACGCGGCCGCGGCCGCAGGTCCGCACGGCCAGCAGCGGATCGTGCGTGTCCCGGACCTCGAGCAGGACCCGGCCCTCGGGGATGGGCATCGTCTTGTTGTATCCGAGGAGAGGCGGCATCGTCCTCAGGTTGACGGATTTGAAGAAGCGCTCGCCGGCGGCGGTCAGCTCGGCGTCGAAGCCCTCGGTGCTCTCGACGAGGTCCTCGTGCTCGAGGCAGCGCACGGGCAGGATCTCGCGCAGGCGGGTCCGGCCCCAGCCGCCTTTGCCCAGCTCGCCGGTGAAGGAGTACCAGCCGCCCAGGAACATGGCCGATTTGCCTTCCTTGACGGCCTCGACGGTCAGCCGGATCCGGTCCGGGTAGGTCAGCACGGCCTGGCCGAACTTCTCCCGGTCGAAGAAGCTCGGGGCCAATTGGAAGAGCTTGGCGTCGACGTCGCTGAAGACGAGGACGTCGTACTCGGCCAGGATCCTCTCGTAATCCCCCGGCCCGAGCCGGTTGTAGAAATCCCAGGCCGGGACGGACTCGACCTCGTGCTTCCCGGTGGACTCTAGAGCTTCCTTCAGCCACTTGCCGTAGTTGAAAATGTCCAGGCCCTTGGGAGAGTAGTAAAAAGGGGTTTCGGCGAACACCGGGCCGGTCAGGACGGCCCAATCGCCCACGTAATAGATCTTGGCCATGTCCCTGTCTCCTTCGAGGCATAGGATAGCAGAGATCGACGGGCGGAAAAAGGCCTTTTCGAGGGGGTGTCCTCTCCTGGGGACAGGTCCCGATTGGCAGTTGACTTGACGGCCGAATTCCGCTATTATTTTCGAGCAAAATCCATTATCGCGGAAGAGAAACCACAATGATGACGATGCGCTTGCAGAGATTCGGCACGAAGAAGAAGCCCACCTACCGGATCGTGGTGATGGAGGCGAAGACCGCCCGCCAGAGCCAGGCCCTGGACACCCTGGGCACCTACACGCCCCTCAACGACCCGGCCGGCGTCAAGCTCGATCTCGAGAAGGCGAAGAAGTGGATCGCCAAGGGCGTCCGCCCGTCGGCGACCGTTCAGTCCCTTTTGGATAGGGTCTCCAAGTCAGCCAAACCCGCTCCTAGCGCGAAATCCTAGAAGGAGGTCAGCGTGAAAGAACTGGTCGAGCTCATCGCCAAAGCGCTTGTGGACCAGCCGGAGAAAGTGGTCGTGACCCTGCTCGAAGGAGAGCAGACGACGATCCTCGAGCTCAAAGTCGCCCCGGAAGACCTCGGCAAGGTGATCGGGAAGCAGGGCCGGACGGCGCGCGCGATCCGCATCCTCCTCGGCGCCGCGGGCATGAAGCTCAAAAGGCGCTACAACCTCGAGATCATTGAAAAAGGCTGACCTCGTCGCCCTCGGCAAGGTCGTCCGGAGCCAGGGACGCGACGGACGCGTCAAGCTCAAGCTCACCGTAAAGGGACCCACCGGATTCGAGGGCGCTTCGGTCTATATCGGGCGCCCCGGCGGGCTCGAGACCTACGAGGTGGAATCGCTCGTCCTCGACCGGAACTCGTATTTCCTGAAGCTCCGGGGCGTCGACACGCTGGCCGCCGCGGACGCGCTGGCCGGCACGGAGGTCCTGGCCTCGGCGGCCGACTTCAAGCGGCCGGCCGGGGGCCGGTACTACGACTTCGAGGTCATGGGCAGCCGGGTGATCACCGCCGGCGGGGCCGAGGTCGGAGAGGTCGGCGCCTTGCTCGAGGCCGGCGGACAGACCCTGCTCGTCGTGAGACGGGGAGACGAGGACGTCTATGTCCCCTTCGCCGAGCCGATCCTGGTGCGGTTCGACGCGGCGGCCCGGGAGATCGTGATCGATCCCCCGGACGGGCTTTTGGAGTTGAATGAGATTTGATATAATCACGATCTTCCCCGAGATGTTCGCCGGCGTCTTTTCGGGGGGGGTCGTCAAGAGGGCCCTGGACCGGAAGGTCGTCCGGATCGTCTTGCACGATCTCAGGGACTTCACCACGGACAAACACCGGCAGGTCGATGACCGGCCCTTCGGGGGCCTGGAAGGAATGGTCTTGAAGCCCGAGCCGATCTTTCGCGCCGTCGAGGCCATTCGCGAACCCGGGCGGAGCAAGGTGTTCCTGCTCTCGCCCCAGGGCCGTCCGCTCGACGCCGCGCTGGCCCGGGAGCTGGCGGCCGAAGACCAGGTCATCCTCATCTGCGGCCGTTACGAGGGCGTCGACGAGCGTGTGGCCGAGCACCTGGCCGACGGCGAGATCTCGATCGGGGATTACGTCCTGTCGGGCGGGGAGCTGGCCGCGGCGGTGGTCGTCGACGCCACGGCCCGGTTCGTGCCCGGGGTCGTCGGCAAGGAAGGCTCCGTGAAGAACGATTCCTTCGCCGGGGGGACGCTCGATTACCCCCAGTACACGCGGCCGCGCGAGTTCCGGGGCCACGAGGTGCCGCCCGTCCTGTTCTCGGGCGACCACGGGCGGATCGAGCGCTGGCGGCGGAAGAAGGCTTTGGAAAAGACGGCCCGGCAAAGGCCGGACCTGATCAGGGATAGGACCCTGTCCCCGGAGGACCGGCGTCTTCTGGAGGAAATCTCAGAGGAAAGGAAGGACGAATGAACCTGGTCAACGCGATCGAGGATAAACATCTCAGGAAGGACCTCGTGGATTTCAACGTCGGCGACACCGTCAAGGTCCACTACATCATCCGGGAAGGCGACAAAGAGCGCGTCCAGATCTTCCGGGGCGACGTCATCGCCAAGCGCGGCGGCAGCGTCAAGGCCACCTTCACCGTCCGGAAGGTCTCCTTCGGCGTCGGCGTCGAGCGCGTCTTCCCCCGCCATTCGAAGATGATCAAGACGATCGAGGTCGTCCGCAAGGCCAGCGTCCGCCGGGCCAAGCTCTACTACCTCCGCGACCTCAAAGGCAAGGCTGCCCGCCTCAAAGAAGACCAGGGCTGACCTGGCGCTTCATGAAAACGCCGTTTTGCCTTTTCGCACAAGAAAAGCCAAGACCGGCGTTTTCACCCTCCGGGCAAGCCGATCCGGCCGCATCTGCTTCGTTGCAAAGGGTTCGCAGTACTCCGAGTACAGCTTCACCCTTTGACGCCTCGCATATGCAGCCGCCTCGGCCTGTGAAGCATCCAGGTTAGGCCGTGGCCACCCTCAGGCTCGAAAAGGAGCTCTACCGGGGTGGCGCCCGGCTCGTCGCCGGGATCGACGAGGTCGGCCGCGGCTCGCTCTTCGGGCCGGTCGTGGCCGCCGCGGTCGTCCTGCCCGAGGCTTGGCTCTCCGGGCGCCCGCCCGCCTGGGCCGGCGCCGTCGACGATTCAAAAGTGCTGACGCCCGCCCGCCGCGGTGAGCTCGCCGCCATTCTCCTGCGCGAGGCCGCCGGCGTGGGCCTGGGCCTGGCCTCGGCGACCGAGATCGACGAGATGAACATCTTCCGGGCCACCCACGCGGCCATGGTCCGGGCGATCGAGGGCCTGCCCGTCCCGCCCGACATCCTCCTGGTTGACGGTTTCCCGATAAAAGATGTAAAGTACCGCCAGATGGGCATCCCGCACGGCGACCGGAAATGCCGGTCGATCGCCGCGGCGTCCATCGTGGCCAAGGTCTTCCGGGACGGGCTGATGACGGTCTTCGACGCCCTCTACGAAGGCTATGGTCTGGCCAGGAACAAGGGGTACGGAACGGAAGAGCACATCCGGGCGTTACGGGACCGGGGCCCGACGGGGCTCCACCGGACCTCCTTCCGTCTCGGATAAGGACGGGTCGCCATGGGCGCACGCGCCGACCGGGTCAAGGTCATCGAACAGGCCGAGAAGTTCGTCCGCGGCGGCCGGGTCCGGGAGGCCATCGCCGAGTACGAAAAGCTCGCGCTGGCCGACCCCCAGGACGTCGGGACGCTCAACATCATCGGCGACCTCCACATCCGGGTCGGCCAGAACGACCGGGCCGTCCATTTCTTCCTGAAGGTCGCCGACGAGTACGAGCGCCGCGGGCTCTATTCCCAGGCCCTGGCCATCTGCAAGAAGGTCCACAAGCTCTATCCCGACGATCCGCAATACGCGCTCAAGCTGGCCGACCTCTACGCCCAACAGGGGTTCGTCGCCGAGGCCAAGGCCGCCTACGCGGCCGTCGCCGGCCGGCTGACCGAGGAGGGGAAGAACCCCGAGGCCGTCGTCCTCTACGAGAAGATCGTCAAGCTCGACCGCGAGGACCACGAGGCCCGGCGGTCGCTGGCCGGCTTGTACCGATCCCTCGGCAACTTCGATGCGGCCTTGGAACAGCTCAACGGAAGCGCCGATGTCCGCGTCGAGAAGGGTCAGTTCGAGGCCGCCGAGGAGGTCCTCCGCGAAGCCCTGAGAGTCCGGCCAGGCGACCTCCGCAGCCTGGTCGGCCTGGTCGAGGTCTTCAAGAAGCAGGGGCAGGCGGCCCGGGCCGTCGAGCTCCTGGAAGGGGAGATCGCGGCGGCGCCCGACAGCGTCCAGCTCCTCAACATCCTCGGCAACATCCACTTCGAGGCCGGGGACACGAAGAAGGCCGAGGAGATCTTCAGTCAGATCGTCACCGGCCATCCCCTCAACGTCAACGCCCGGATCAAGCTGGGCCGGATCCAGATCCTCAAGGACAAGCTCGACCAGGCCTACGAGCTCTTTGAGCCCCTGATCAACAACCTCGTCAAGAAACACCGGGACGAAAAGGCCATCGGCCTGCTCGGCCTCATCCTGGAGAGCCAGAGGCCGCACCTGCCGGCCCTCGAGCGGCTGGCCCTGATCTACCGCTCGAACAAAGAGGTCAAGAAGCTCGAGGTCGTGGACCGGGCCATCCTCGACGAGCTGCGCAAGATCGGCGACAAGGAGCGGATGATCGGGATCTACAACGAGCTCGCCGAGCTCCGGCCCGACGACGCCGACCTGGCCCAGGAGGCCCGCTCCCTCCGCCAGGAGCTGGGTCTTATCGTCGAGGAGGTCCGGGACGAGACCCCGGGCCTTTCGGACAGGGACCGCGAGGCCATCAAGGAGGTCCTGGACCAGGCCGACATGTATCTCCAACAGGGGCTCGTCCGCATCGCCCGCCGCCTGCTCGAGAACCTCCGGTTCCGCTATCCCGAGGATCCCCAGATCGTGAGGAAGATCGCCGTCATCGACGAGGTCCGGACCCACATGGACGAGGACGAGATCCGCCGCCGGGTCGAGAAGACCAGCCTGCTCGAGGCCCAGGCCCGGGAACGGGCGGCCGAGAAGAAGGCCGTTGGAAAAAGGGCGGAAGAGAAGAAGCCCGCGGCGCCGGCGGACGAAGAGCCGAAGCCCGAGACGCGGAAGGCCAAGGACGTCGAGCCCCGGGAGCCCGCGGTCCGGCCGGGGAACGGGGGTCCGAGGGCGGCCGGCCCGTTCAAGGATGACGTCTTCGAGGGCGAGAAGGTCAGCACCGCCGACATCTTCGCCGAGACCGACATCATCCCCTTTGCCGGCGAGGAGCCCGCCGAGCGGCGGTATTACGACCTCGGCCCGGCGGCCGCCGACGAGCTGCGGTGGATCGCCGCGGCCCGGGCCCGCCAGCTCCAGGGCGAAACCTCCCCGAACGAGCGGGCGCTCTCGGGCATCGTCGCCGAGTTCCGCAAGGACCTGAGCACGAGGGGGTGCGCCGGGGACGCCGACATGCATTATCAGCTCGGGCTGGCCTTCATGGGCCAGGGCCTGATCACGGAGGCCATCGAGGAGCTGACCCTGGCCGGCGAGGACCGGAAGCTGGCCGTCGAGAGCACCACCCTCATCAGCCAGTGCTTCAGGCAACAAAGGAACTTCGCCGAGGCCGCGAAATGGCTGAAGATGGCCATGGCCGAGGCCAAGGCCGGGACCGAGCCCTACTACGCGCTCCTCTACGAGCTCGCGGAGGTCCTGGAGGCGTCCGGCGACCGCGCCGGGGCCGGCGATCTCTACCGGCAGATCAGCGACTGGAATCCCGGGTTCCGTAGCGCCGCGGCCCGTCTCGCGGAGCTGGCCAAGCCCGCCGACGGCTGATCGCCGGCGGAGAAGGGATAGTCCCGCCCGCCCCGCGACCCCTCTCAGAATCCGAAGATCAAGCCCGTTCCCACCCGCAGATGTTCCTCGTAAGGCCCCCTGAAGGCGTAGGTCGCTTCGGCGGTCAGCCGGACGTTCCGCCTCAGCAGATAGCCGACATGCGCGGTGGCGGCGGTGTAACGCAGGTCGACTTGGCCGGAATCCACCCAGTTGAAGAGGCCGGCCGCGTACCAGCGGCTGTCGTCGCCCTTGGGCAGGTAGATGAGCTCGGCAAAAGCGCCCCGGGTCGCGAGCTTTTCGACCGGCAGGATGGTGACGAAGAAGGGATTCGTGTCGCGGCGCTCGACGTATTGGACGTTCAGCTCGAAGGGCTTGACCGAGAGCGTGGCGTCTCCGCCGAACATCGTGACCGAGTTCACCATCTCCTCGGGCCGCTCCTTGCCCAGAAAGCCGAAACCGCCCAGGCGGAAGGCCGGGACGACCTCCTGGGAGACGCGGAGGAAGACGTTCTTGTAGGGATCGTCGTCGAAGCCGCGGAAGATGTTGGCCTCGCCGATGCCCGTGCCGTTGAGGACCTCGAGGGTGACGTCGGTGCCGGTTTCGAACCCGTAGGTCATCATGAGGCCGCGGTCGTAGGTCAGGTTGATCCGGGAGTCGCCGGGTGTCGCCCGGTAGATCTGGTAGTCTTCGAAGGGCAGCCGGATCTCCCGCTTGAACAGCGGATCGGAGACCTGGAACTGCCCGACATAGAGGTCGAGGCCGGACCCGAAGAGGTCGTTGAACATGACGAAGGCGTCCTCGATCCCGGCCACCTCGCCCCGCTCGCTGAGGAAGAAATAGAAGTAATAGGCGATGTCCTTGGTGATGGCGCCGCCGGAGAGGACCTTGAGGAGGTAGGGCGCGAGGAATTCCGCCTGGCGGGTGTTGGCGTTGTTCCAGGCCAGGAAGCCCTCGAGCCGCAGGGCGATGGGGACGTTCCTGGAGAAGGGACAGGGTCGCGTCGCCGGTGTCGATGGTGTCGCGCGGCGTATCCTTGTCCTTGATGACGAAGCCGTTCGCGGCGAACTCCTCGCCGTAGGGCTTGAGCTTGGGGAAGGGCGCGTGGCAGGTCTTGCAGGACATGCTGTACTTGCGGGCGAAGGCCGGCATGGCCTCGAGACTGCCGAGGGAGACCGCGGCGAGCAGAAGGACGGCGAAAACGGTGCGGCGGACGTTTGTCATGGTCGGCTCTCCTTTCCCGGGACCTGTCAGTCGTCGACGACCTGGATGGCCGTCGTGTGCCGGTTGACCTCGACGATCTCGGCCTCGTCCGGGGGGACGCCGAGGAAGTCGGCCACGGGCTTGACCAGTTTCTGGTAGTACAGAACGGCCGTGATCTTGAGCTCCCCGAGGGCGACGCCGTCGGGCAGCCGGAAGGTGCAGGTCTCGAGCTTGGTCTCGCGCGGCCCGAGCCGGTAGTCGGTGCCGAGCGACTTGGTGTTCCACTGCTGGATGGTCATGCGGCCCTGGGGGTCGAAGTAGGCCATGCGGAAGATGCGGTCCCCGACGGGGACGCCGTCCCGCTGGAGGCCCTTGAACGCGGGGTCGTTGAGGGCGATGCCCATGTCCTGGTAGGCCAGGGTGTCGGCGCCGATCGTGAATTCCTCGCCGACGAACCCCTTCTTGTCGACCGGCAGGTGATAGACGCGGCCTTTGGAGTCGACGGCCTCGACGTGCATCCAGACGATGCGGTCCTCGACCGAGCCGGAGGGGAACTTGTGGCCGGTCTTCTGGTTGAACAGGGCGACCGTGAGCTTGACCGGGTCACCCGGCACGGCCTCGCGGACGTCGGGGTGGATGCGGAGCTCGATCGTGCCCCGGACCTTGCCGTTGTCATGGGCGCCGTGGAAGAGGTGTTGGCGGACGTCGGGGTAGGTGTTGCCCATGGCCGCGGACTTGCCCGGCGCATAGGTCATGTGGCAGTCGTGGCACTTGACGCCCTGCTTGGCGTAGGGCCCGTCCTTCCACTCGAGGTGGGTGGACTTGACCCAGACGCCGTAGGGGCTCATCTCGTTGTGGCAGGTGCCGCAGAACTCGGCCGTTCCGAGGAAGTCGGACTTGGCCAGGTCGTGTTCCGGCGAGTTCTTGCCCTCGCGGGGGCCGTGCTTCGTCTTGCCCGGCTCGGAGACGAAATTGAAGTTGTGAGGCGTCTCGCCGGCGAAACCGGTCGCCGTATGGCAGACCTCGCAGGAGACGGATTCGTTGGCCCGGCTGTTCTTGGCGGGCAGGGGCGGCGGCGTGTCGCCGGCGAGAAAAGCGATCGGGGCATGACAGCCGTTGCAGCCGGCCTTGACCCCGGCGACGATGGGGTCCTTCTCGGCGTGGGGCACGGCCAGCTTGAAGTACTCGATCTCGTCCCAGTGATGGGTGTAGGCCTGGGACATCATGGCCTGCTGCCACTGCCGATAGATGTCCGTGTGGCAGGCCGTGCCGCAGAACTGCGGCGTCTGGTAGTCGGCGTACTTGCGCGTGCCGAGGGCGGCCTCGCCGGCCTTGGGGGCCTGGGCCGCGGCCAGGGCCAGGAAGAGGACGACGGCGAAGACGAGAACGACGGGAAGAACGGAACGCTTCACGGAGGCCTCCTGTCCACAGGTCTTGGTTCCGGTCTCATTCTAGCCGAAGTCGGCGGGGAAAAGAAGAGGAAACGTCCCTGAGCTACGTGTCCCCGTTTGGAGGTAAAAAGGGGGACATGTACCGGGGGTACATGTCCCCGATCGAAGACCGGAGGAGGCGGGGCTAATCGACGATCTTGGCGGAGATGATGAGGATGAGCCCCTTGTCGCCGCCGTCGAGCTTGGAGACGCCGACGACCGTCCGGTCGCCGGACTTGATGTTGAGCGTGCTCTCGATGAGCCTGGTTACGCTGGTAATGGGCTTATCTTCCGCGAAGCCATGCTGCTCGATCCGCGTCAATCGGACGTCCGTCTTGATGAGCGGCATCTTGGCGTCACCGGCGACCTCCGGCCTGAGCTCGAGCGTGAACTCGGCCTTCGGGCCGAACTTGACCGAGGCGTTATCCATGTTGACCGTGCGCACGAGAGTCGCATCGAGCAGCGTGTAGCCCTTGTAGCGGAGGAGCTTGCCCAGCTCCTTGACGATGGGATCGCCCTTGAGCTCGGCGTCGGTCGCGGCGTCGGCCTCCGAGCCCAGGACGAGCTGGACCGTGTAGAGGACGTCGGCCGGCTTGACGTCGATCTCGCGGATGGCGGCCAGGATCTTCTCGACGTTCTCAGGTGTGTCGCTGACCGAAAGGATCGCCGGCATGTTGGGATTGAACTGGATACTGACCTTCCTGGCTGCGGTAGGCCCAGAGAAGGTTCTGGATGTCCTGGGCCCGGACGTACTTGAGCTTGACGATCTCCTTGCGGAGGTTTTTCGCTTCGGTCGTTCTGGGCCTGGCGACGGGGTCGCGGCCGGGTCCTCGGCGAAAGCCGGAGCGACGATGGCCAGAGTGAAGGCCAGGGCGATCAGCGGCGATCATCGTTCTTTTCATTCGTTCTTCTCCTTTGTAATCGAAATCCTTGTCGAAGAACCAGACGATCTGGAGCCCGGTCTCCTGCGAGACCATGGTCATGGACACGACGTCCTGTCCCCCGGCCGCCTCTTCACCGGCCCGGCCGTCCGCCGCCGCCCGCCTCCCCGGGCCGGGGACCGGGCCCCGGAAGAGCATGCCGAGGACGACGAGCCCGACGAGGACACCCGCGGCCGACGCGGCGGCCCAGCGCGGCCAAGGAGTCGATCTTACGGCCGCCGCCCGCACTCCGCCATTCCCCGCCGAAGCCGTCGCCCGGGCCATCAGGGCCTGCCATTCGCCCTCCGTCCAGTCCGGAACGCCCTCTCCCTTCGCCGCCGTCCGGAGCGCCCGCAGCGTCGCGCGATACGCTTCGAGCTCCGTCCGGCAGTCCGGGCAGGCATCGACATGGGCCCGGAAGGCCCGGGCCCGGCGCGGCCCGAGGTCGTCACCGGCGGCGAGCGGCATGAGGTGACGGATCTTGCGGCAGGTCATCGTCTTTCCTCCAAATGGGGAAAATCGTGGCGCAGGACATCGCGCAGCTTCCGGCGGGCCTTGGACAGGTGGACGCGTACGGCGATCGTCGAACACCCGAGCGTCCGGGCCGTGTCCCGGACGTCGAGCTCCTCGAGGTCCCGCAAGACCAGGACCTCGCGCTCCCGGGGGCTGAGGACCTCGAGCGAGCGCAGGATGTCCGACCGGACCTCCTGCCTGCTCCCTTCCGGCTTCCGGGCTGTCGGCCGCCGACCCGGTCGTCGCGCGGCGCCCTCTCGACGACGTCCCCAAAGGCCGCCTTCTCTCTCGCCCTCTTCCGGTAACGGTCCCGGGCCTCGTTGGCGGCGATCTGGAAGAGCCAGTTGCGGAAGCTTCGTGAGGCGTCGTAGCCGCCGAGGGAGCGGAAGGCCCGCAGGAGCGCCTCCTGGGCGATCTCCCGGGCGTCTTCGGCGTCGCGGGTCAGCCGCCAGGCCAGGGCCAGCAAGGGTTGCCGGTAAGGGCTGACCAGCGGTTCGAACGCTTCGGTGCGGCCGGCGAGGACCATGGCGACGAGCTCCTTCTCCGTCTCGTTCATTCGCATGGTTCTACCCCGGCCGGGGGGAAAACGTTAAGGCGGGACGCGGTCCGGCCTACAATTTGGTGCCGACGATGATCAGGTTCTCGGTGTCGACGTAGCAGGTGCCGTTCTCGAGGGTCATGTTGTAGGCGGCCTTGACCTTGTCCGGGGCCTCGCGGTGCAGGTTCAGGATGAGCGTCTGCTTGGCCTTGTGGAGGCCGGAGTTGACCAGCCAGTTGTTGATGTTGAAGCGCTTCATCTTGTACTTGTAGGCCCGCACGTCCTGGAAGCCGTTCTTGGCGAAGTAGCGGACGAGGAGGGTCTTGGTGAAGGTCCGCCGCGTCTCCTTGTGCTTGAACATCTCGGTGTACCAGTCGACGATCTCGGGGTCCTCGCCCGGAGGCACGCCCTCGGCGATGATCAGCTTGCCGCGGCACTTCAGCAGGTCGTAGCAGCGCAGGAAGGCCCGGTCGAGGTTGTCCAGGATGTGGTGGAAGACCATGCGGCCGACGATCTTGTCGAACAGGTGGTTGTGGAACAGGCTCTCGTTGATGTCCCAGCGGACCATGGAGATGCCGTCCCACTTGCCCCGCTTGAGCATGGAGTCGGAGAAGTCCATGCCGACGACGTGGCGGACGTGCGGCCGGATCGACCGGGCCATGGCCCCGGTCCCCGTGCCGACGTCCAGGACCAGGTCGTTGCGGGAGAACTTGGCGACCTCGATGATCCTCTCGATGTAGCCGGTGTCCTTGGTCCAGTAGAGCCGGTCGTAGTTCTTGGCCCGGATGTTCCAGAAGTGCTTGTCGGGCATCGCGCCTTACCGCCTCAGCCGCCGACGTGGACGAGGTCCTTGACCTTCTTGAAGACCGACAGGACCTTGTCGACCTGCTCGTCCGTGTGGGTGGCCATGTAGCTCGTCCGCAGGCACGAGAACTCGGGCGGGACGGACGGCGGCAGGGCCACGTTGGTGTAGATGCCCTCCGCGAAGAAGATCTTCCAGGCTTCCAGGGCCTTCATCATGTCGCCGATGACGATGGGGATGATGGGCGTCTCGCTGTCGCCGATGTTGTAGCCCATGGACCGGAGCTCGCCCCGGACGCGCGCGGCGATGGTGTTGACCCGTTCGACGCGCTCGGGCTCGGCCTCGAGGACGTCCAGGCAGGCCAGGACCGTGGCCACGTTGGAGGGCGGCAGGCTGGCGCTGAACATGAACGGCCGGGCGAACATCTGGATGAAGTGGACGGCCTCCTTGGGGCCGGCGATGAACCCGCCGACCGAGGCCAGGGACTTGCTGAACGTGCCCATGACCAGGTCGACGTCCTTCTGCATGTCGAAGTGCCAGCCCGTGCCCCGGCCGCCGCCGAGGACGCCGATGGCGTGGGCGTCGTCGGACATGAACCGGGCGCCGTATTTTCTGCAGATGGGGAGGAGCTCGGGCAGCTTGGCGATGTCGCCGCCCATGCTGAAGACGCCGTCGACGATGACCAGCTTGGCCGGCCCCTCGGGCAGCGCCTTGAGGACCCTCTCGAGGTCGGCCGGATCGTTGTGCTTGTAGGTGCGGATCTGGACGTTCTTGAGGACCTTGGCCATGCGCACCCCGTCGATGATGCTGGCGTGGACCTCCTTATCGGTGATGATGATGTCGTCCTTGTCCATGATGGCCGGGATGGTGCCCAGGTTGACCTGGAAGCCGGTGCTGAAGACCAGGGCTTCCTCCATCCCGACGTACTTGGCCAGCCGCCGCTCGAGCTCGAGGTGGAGGTCGAGGGTGCCGTTGAGGAAGCGCGAGCCGGTGCAGCTCGTCCCGTATTTCCTGACGGCCTCGATGGCCGCTTCCTTGACCTTGGGGTGGTTGGTCAGCCCGACGTAGTTGTTCGAGCCGATCATGATGTACTTCTTGCCCTGGATGTAGACCTCGGTCCCCTCGGCATGCTCGATGGGGATGAAATAGGGGAAGAGGCCCATGGCCTGGGCCGTCCGGGGATTGAGGGGATAGCCGTATTTCTGGGCGACCACGGGGTCGGAGTAGAAGCCCTTGCATTTCTCGAAAAGGTCCATTGTCACGTCCTTAAGGAAGGATTTCAGCCCATAAGTATAGATATTCGAGCCGGATAAGTCAATCTCGGCCGCCCTCCGCCCTAGCGGAGGGGCCTCGTCAGGCAGGTCGGGCCGCCGGCGCCCTTGACGGAGATCTCCTTGCCTTCATAGGTCAGGACCTCGATCCCGGCCTTCTCGAGCACCGCGGCCGTCCGGGGATTGCCGGCCAGGGCCAGGCATCTCCCCGGGGCCAGGGCCAGGACGTTCGTGGCCATGGTCGGGTACTCCCCGTCGGGGACCTCGAGGAGCTCGAAGCCCATGTCCAGGAGTCGCTTGCGGAAGGGGACGGGGAGGAGCCGGGAATAGACCAGGAGCTTCCTCTCGTCGACCGGGCTGAGCATGGACATCAGGTGGAGGACGTCGCCGGGGCCGTCCCAATGGGGGAGCGGGACCTCGACGACCTCGCACCCGTCCGCGGCGACGAGCTCGCGGAATTGGCGGATGCCCTCTCCGTTGGTCCGGTAGCCGTGGCCGATGGCCGCCGTCCGCGCGTCGAGCCAGACGAAGTCGCCGCCCTCGATGGTCCCGGGCTCCCTGATCTCCCCGGCGATCGGCCAGCCGGCCTGACCGAGGAACTCCCTGACCGCGCCCGGCTCGCCCGCGCGGAGGGCCTTGCCCATCCGGCCGAGGACGAGGCCCCGGGGCGCGATGAGGGCGGCGTCGCGGACGTAGATCGAGTCGAGCCCCGTATCCCCGGCGGCGGGCAGGAAGCGGAGCTCCGGGACGAAGCGTCCCAGGATGGCGGCGAACGAGTCGTACTCGTCGCAAGCCCTGGCGAAGTCCGGCTCCTCCGTGTAGCTCAAGGCCTGCCAGTGCCTCCGGACGTTCTCCTGGTCCCGCCAAGCCTCGCGGGGGTGCTTGAGAAGGACCACGCGGATGGGGCCGATCTCGGTTTGCGCGCCAAAAGTCATGGGTCCGTCCTTCGAGCCGGGAATTTCCGACCTGGAACGAGGAAATAGTATCCGCCCCGGCGACAACAGTAAAGCGGTATCTTGCCGGGCGCCGGGAGATCCTCCAGGACCGTTTCGGCGCGAAACGACGACGGCCGCGGTTGGTTCAGCGAGGGGACGGCCATGATGTTGGCCCGCCCCAAATATATGCCTAAATGATAGAAAATAAACAGAATGTCAGAATTATTTCGCTCCTCCTATGGATTTTCCTTGCCAGATATTGTAAAATCCTCCGCACCACAGATAGGAGGAAGAATGAAAAAGATCGTCCGACTCTCTTTGACCCTGGCCCTGGCGGCCGTCCTCACGACGGGCCTCTTTGCCAACGGCCTGAACCTGAACGGCTTCGGCGCCCGGGCCGCGGCCATGGGCGGCGCCTTCGTCGGCCTGGCCAACGACTACACGGCCGTCTACTGGAACCCGGCCGGCCTGGCCCTGCTGAAGCAGCCGACCTTCGGCCTCACCGGCGACATCCTCATCCCCAAGGCCACCTATACCCTGGGCGCCTACGAGATGGAGACCAAGTCCAAGAATGTACCCGGCCGGCCTGCTCGGCTATCTTCACGCCGATCGGCGAGAACATCGTCGTCGGCGTCGGCGCCTACACCCTGTCCGGCCTCGGCGCGGCCTGGGACAACACCGGCCTCGAGGCCGCGCTCGTCTCGCCGTATCCTCCGGCCGCCTTCACGCCCACGCTCGAGCCCTCGAAGTGGGAGAGCTTCATCGGCTCCATCACCGTGGCCCCCTCGATCGCGGTCAAGCTCAGCGACATGCTCTACCTCGGCGCGACCTTCAACATCAACTACGGCTTCTTCAAGACCGACCAGTGGGGCGGCTACATGGCCCTGACGCCGACCGCTCCCCCGGCCGGTGCCGTCGCCGCGGCCCCGATGATCATCAACTTCGGGCAGCAGACCCTGAACGTCAAGGGCTGGGGCTTCGGGGCCACCTTCGGCATCCTGGTCAAGCCCGCCGACTGGATCAGCTTCGGCGCCACCTACCGGACCCAGGCCAAGATGAAGCTCGCCGGCACGACCGAGATCGAGAACATCAACCTCATCGGCCTCGAGAACGAATCCAACACCGACATGAGCGTCGTCAGCCCGATGTGGCTGGCCGGCGGCGTCGCCATCAAGCCCATCGACAAGCTGACCCTGACCTTCGACGCCCATTACACCAATTGGTCCAAGCTCCAGGAGATCGCGCTCACGTTCGAGGATCCCGTCTGGGATGCGGCCCTGAGCGAAGACGCCGCCCTCGTCCTCAACTGGGCCAACAAGACCCAGATCCGGTTCGGCGCCGAGTACGACCTCGGCACGTTCGCCATCCGCGGCGGCTACTATCACGACCCCGCCCCCGCTCCGGACGACCACGCTGAACATCCTGACGCCGAGCTTCACCTTCGACAGCATCACCGGCGGCTTCGGCTTCAAGAGCGGCAACCTCAAGGTCGACCTGGCCCTGGAATACCTCATGGGCAAGGACCGGACCGTCGCCCCGTCAGGCGACAATCTGCCCGGTATGTACCAGATGAACATCCTCGTCCCGATGTTCGCCCTGAGCTTCGGCTGGTAAGCCGGTTCCGGAACGCCTTCCCGGGGGGAGGGCGCGAGCCCTCCCCCCATTGTCTTTCCCGCGCCCTCCCTTCCCCGGCCGTTTGACCCTCGTCACGCCTTTGTGCTATAAGCCCTGATGGCATCGAGCCGCCGCGAACCCCATGTGGACGAACGCCGACATTCCCTCCCGGAACCCGCTCCCGCATCCCTTCGCCGGCCCCGCCTATCATTCCCACTCTCCGATAAGGAAGGTCTAACCATGGACGAAACGACTAAAACCCCCGCGCCCGCCGATCCGACCTGGAGCCGGCGGAAGTTCCTCGGCGCGGCCTCGACGGCCGCGGCCGGGCTCATGGTCGTCCCCCGCCACGTCGTCGGGGCGACCCAGAAGAAAGGCGCCAAGAAGGCGCCGAGCGACACCCTCAACATCGCCTGCGTCGGCGTCGGCGGCATGGGCGCCGCGGACACGCGCGGCTGCCGCTCTCAGAACATCGTCGCCCTCTGCGACGTCGACGACGAGAGCGTGGCCCGGCTTCTCCGCCGGGACGACCTCGAGCCCAACGAGAAGGCCATGTACGACAAGGCGGCCAAGTATCGCGACTTCCGCCGCATGCTCGAGAAGGAAAAGGGCATCGACGCCATCACCGTGTCGGTCCCCGACCACAGCCACGCCGTCATCGCCATGGCCGCCATCAAGCTGGGCAAGCACGTCTACGTCCAGAAGCCCCTGACCCACACCATCAAGGAGGCCCGGACCCTGGCCCAGGCGGTCAAGGACGCCAATGTCGTCAGTCAGATGGGCAACCAGGGCCACGCCGGCGAAGGCGCCCGGCTCGTCTGCGAATGGATCAAGGACGGCGCCATCGGCAACGTCTTCGAGGTCCACTGCTGGACCAACCGCCCGATCTGGCCCCAGGGCGAGATCGACGCGCCCAAGGAGATCCCCTCGACGCCGTCGACGCTCGACTGGGACGTCTGGCTCGGTCCGGCCCCGTTCCGGCCCTACCATCCCGCTTACCATCCCTTCAAGTGGCGCGGCCTCTGGGACTTCGGCACCGGCGCCCTCGGCGACATGGGCGCCCACATCATGGACCAGCCCTTCTGGGCCTTGGACCTCAAAGCCCCGGTGAGCGTCGAGGCCTCCTCGACGGTTTTCTCGAAGGACTACGCGCCCGCCGCCGAGGTCGTGACTTACGAGTTCCCCGCCAACGGCTCGAGGGGGCCCGTGAAGCTGACCTGGTGGGACGGCGGCCTGATGCCGCCCCGTCCGGCCGAGCTCGAGCCGGGGCGCATGGTCGGCGACGACGGGGGCGGATGCTTCTTCCGCGGCGACAAGGGCCTGCTCATGTGCGGCACCTACGGCGAGAACCCCCGGCTCGTCCCCGAGACCCGGATGCAGGACTACAAGCGGCCGGATAAGACCATGCCCCGGTCGAAGGGCATCCGCGAGGAGTGGTTCGAGGCCATCAAGAACGGGACGAAGTCGACGACCGACTTCTCCTATTCCGGGCCTCTGACCGAGACCATGCTTCTGGCCAACGTCGCCGTCCGCCTCAAGGACAAGAACATGAAGCTCCTCTGGAACGCCGAGAAGATGGAGTTCACGAACCTCCCCGAGGCCAACGAGCTCCTTCACTTCCCGTACCGGCCGGGCTGGAGCCTCTGACGCTCGATGGATCGGAAAGGGACGGCCCTCTCGAGGGCCGTCCCCTTTTTTTGGATCTTCTCCCCATTTCTGGATTCCCCTCTCTCGTGCTGTGCTCGGGAATATCCTCTAGCTCCCCGGCCCCGGGAACCAGTGCGCGCGCAGCGGGGAGCGGACTCTTGGAAGCGGACCAGGCAGGATCGGGACGGAGCGCTCGGAGTCCCGATGCTGCGAAATATCTTGAGAAAGCCCTTTCTTAAGATATTTCCCAGCGCCGTCCCTTCGGGTCACTCCGGGGCGGCGCTGATGGTCTCTCCGCAGGCTCCGCTCCCTGCCGGTCCCCCCTCCACCACGGGGATCTGCGAGGATAATTCCTTCGCCGCCTCGAGAGGGGATCCAGGAGATGGGAGAAGGCATTCCATTTGACGGAGGGCGACCATGAACGTGAAGAAACCAGAAAGACGGCTGCCGCTGGCCCTCGCCGCGGCTCTCATCCTCTCCGCCGGCATCGCGGCGGCTGCCCAGGACCTTGGCTGGCCCGTCCACGACAGGAACCGGCCCCAGCCGACCGTCGTGGCGCCGGGTCCCGCCGGGCCGCCCGTCCCGGCCCCGGCCGACGCCGTCGTCCTCTTCGACGGCAAGGACCTCGGCCGCTGGACGGACGCCAAGGGCCAGCCGGCCCGCTGGAAGGTCGAGAACGGCTATATGGAGATCGTGCCCAAGACGGGCGGCATCCGAACCGTCGCGGGCTTCGGCGACTGCCAGCTCCACGTCGAGTGGATGGCCCCGTCCCCGGCCAAAGGGACCGACCAGGACCGCGGCAACAGCGGCGTCTTCCTCATGGACCTCTACGAGGTCCAGGTCCTCGATTGCTACGGCAACAGGACCTACGCCGACGGCATGACCGCGGCTATCTACGGACAGTACCCGCCGGCCGTCAACGCCTGCCGGCCGCCCGGCGAATGGCAGGCCTACGACATCGTCTTCCACCGGCCGCGGTTCGAGAGCGACGGCCGGCTCGCCTCGCCGGCCCGGATGACCGTCTTCCACAACGGCATCCTCGTCCACGACAACGCCGTTCTGACGGGGCCGACGGCTCACAAGGCCCGGCCGCCTTACAAGGCGCACGGCGTGAGGCTGCCCATCTCCCTCCAGGACCACGACCACCCCGTCCGCTTCCGGAACATCTGGCTCCGGGAGCTCGAGTGAAGGAGCCCGCCATGAAAAGAACGCTTCTCGCCATCGTTGCCGTCGCCGCGGTCCTCGGCCTGTTCGTCTGCTCCGGGACGGCCCAAGCGCCCGCCACAGGGAAGTCCGCGCTCGTCGTCTGGGGCGGCTGGGAGGGCCACGAGCCCAAACAGTGCGTCGACCTCTTCGCCCCCTGGCTCGAAGCCCAGGGCTTCGCCGTCGAGGTCTCGCACTCCCTCGACGCCTACCTCGACCTGGCGAAGCTGAAAAAGCTCGACCTCATCGTCCACATTTTCACGATGTCCGACATCTCCGCCGAACAGGAGCGCAACCTGGAGGAGGCCGTGAAGAGCGGCGTGGGCCTGGCCGGCTGGCACGGCGGCCTGGGCGACGCCCACCGCTCCGCCGTCGAGTACCAGTTCATGGTCGGAGGCCAGTGGGTCGCCCACCCGGGCGGCGTCATCGACTACGACGTCGACATCACCGATCCGGACGATCCCGTCACGAAAGGCCTGAAGCGCCGCTTCCACATGAAGTCCGAACAGTACTACATGCACGTCGACCCGGCCGTCCAGGTCCTGGCGACGACGACCTTCAGCGGCGCCCACGCGCCCTGGATCGACGGCGTGGTCATGCCCGTCGTCTGGAAGAAGCTCTACGGAAAAGGCCGGGTGTTCTACACCTCGCTCGGCCACGTCGCCGCGGATTTCGGCGTCCCCGAGGCCCGCGAGATCGTCCAGCGGGGGCTCCTCTGGGCGGCCCGGGTCGCCGGCGACGATCCGCCGAAGATGAACATCTACGCCCCGCTCCTAATGAAAAAGACCAAGTAGGCCGGATCGGCCGCGCTCAACGCGACACGACACAGACGGCCAGAAAATAGACCGCCTTATCTCCGCGGGCACCGACAAGCAGCAACCGGGATTCCGGAACCTCGGCAACGACGGAGATCACCCTCCCGATAATGCCGCCGGCGAGCGTTCCGGCTTGCCAGGACGAGCCGACATCGAGCTGGAGCCGGACCAGGGATCTTGCATGGGCGTCTGACAGGACTTCAGCGCGTAGCTCATAATCCGCGCTCCGCCCCTCCCCGCGGCTTTCCTCGAAGTGGGCCAACTGGACCGGCTTGCTCTTCGAGAGGGAGAGGTCGCAGGAGCCGATCTCGCCGACCCGGATCCTTTCGGCGTCCAAACCCCCGCAACGGAAGCCGATGTGCTCGCCGATCGTCCGCCCGATGATCGACTCCGATGCGTTCCAGGCCAGCTCGGTGGGGATGATGACCGTCCCCTTGGGGAATCCGGAAACGACGTTCCCGGAGACCTGCAGGGAGACCGTCCCGCCCCTCCCGTCCGGCACCTCGGTCTTGAAGCTCTGTTCGGCGGGGATACGGATAACGCGAACGCTCAGGCGGACGGTTCCGTCCTCTGCGCCCAGGCCGGCGGCGAAGCCGGTGATCAGGACCGCTCCGAGGACCGCTGCGATGCGCTTCATGTCGACTCCTTTCGGGCGATCTCGGTCTGTGTGACATCCCTTATACCGTCACCGGCAAGGAATATTCCCGCCGCGCGCCTTGACGGACCCGGTCCGCCGTGCTAGAGGTATTCTCGAAGGGAGAGGGGAATGGACACCAACGCCGTCATCCGGTCCGCCGGTCTCGTCCTGGTCGTCGCGGCCGGGCTCCTGCTTCTCGAGCCGGCCGCGCCCGCGGCCCAGGAGCCCCGGAAGGACAAGGACGAATTCTACGCCCGGGAGGTCCTGGACGAGATCGAGGTCGTATCGCCCGAGAGCGCCCTGGGCGAACCCGACGGCCGGTTCGCCGAGATCCGTCCCGGCGGCGAGTTGACCGTGCGAATGGATAGCCGCATCTATTTTTCGGACTCGGCGGACGACGGCTCGGTCGTCACCAAGGGAGGCGCGAGCTATGGGCTGGCGGGCCTCTTCCGGATGAGCGAGGAGGGGGAGGAAGCCTGGCAAGCCCTGCACCCGGGACGCGGTCCCGGCGGGTTCAAGTTCGGTCCGATGATGTTCCCCGTCACCCAGTCCACCGACACGATCCGGATCGTCAACGACGACACGAAGCCGGTCTATGTGGACGCCGTCGTCGGATACCGCAAGGACGCCGGCGGGCGCTCTTAGCGCGGTCCGTCGCGGACGAAGAGGGCCAGGACGACCTCCGGACGGAGGCCATAAAAGGTCCGCCGGTAGGCGTCGCCTAGCGCCGTTCCGACGACGTCCGCGAAACCCGCGGAGGAGACGACCACGGCGGGGCGGGCGTCCCCGAGCCCGTCGCGGGCCGCTTCCGGGCTCGTCCAGTATCCGACCCGGCCGAACCCCCGGAAATACCACGGCAGGGGCCAGGTCTCCTCGGGCGGGGCGACGACCGCGATGAGCAGGTCCTCCTTTTCCGGCGCGGCCGCGGCCGCCTTCCCGACCTCGCCGACGAGCCGGAGGAGGTCCGGGCTCGTCTGGGCGTAGGCATAGGGATTGGACGCGTCCGCGGGCAGAGCGAAGCTCGCCCGGTAGCTCTGGATGGCCAGGTTGGCGAAGCCCGGGACGAGGAGGGCCAGGACGACGAGCTTGACGACGCGGAAGCGGCTGATCCGCAGCAGCAGGGCGGCGCCGTGGCCGGCCAGGACGACCAGACCGAGATAGAAGGGCAGGAGGTTCCACGGCGTCTTATAGGGCACGAGGCTGTAGGCCGCGGCGGTGAACAGGGTGAAGAAGAGCATGAACCGGAGAAAGCGCGGGGAATCGTCCCGGCCGCTTTCGGGCGCCAGGGCGCCGATGCCGCCGGCCAGGGCCAGGAAGAGCAGAAAGGCCTCGCTCCAAACGGGCCCCGCGGCGGTCTTGGAATAGGCGAGCGTCTGAAGATAGAAGGTCCAGGGATGGGCGTGGACGCCGGGATGCCCGGCCCGCTCGAACGCCGCGCCGATGGCCCGGACCGAATCGGCCAGCCCCTGCGGATTCCGGAAGAACGAGGTGTAGAACAGCGCGGCGACCGCCGCGCCCGCGGCGAGGGCCAGCCCGGCGTGCCACGCGCCCGGGAATTTCGTCCGGGAGTCTCTCCAGGTCCAGGCCCCGTCCGGAGTGATCCTGCCGCCGTGGCGGGAGAAGGCCTTTTCCGAGAGCGCCGTCGCCGCGAACGCGGCCGCCGCTCCCGCGAAGAGGACGAGGCTCGTCTCCTTGGTGGCGAACATCAGGCCCGCCGCGGCGCCGGCGGCGAGGGCCCATCGGGCGGAGCGCTTCCTCGCGTATCGCCATCCGGCCCCGAGGAACGCGGCGAGGAAGGCGACGAGGAGCGTTTCCTGGATGTAGAACCGGCTGTAATAGACCATGGCCGGCGAGACGGCGGCCAGGAAGGCCGCGCTCAGGACGGCCTCGCGGGACATGCCCCCGGCGAAGAGGAGGAGAAGGACGAGGAGCCCCGCCCCGAACAGGGCCGGGACCGCCCGGAGCGCGGTCTCGTCGAGCGCGGCGAGCGATCGGGCCCCGGCCAGCCGGGCGGCCGGCAACGTCAAGTAGTAGAGGGTGGGGCCGTGATGGTCCTGCGGATCGAAGCGGTAGTCCCCGCGCTCGAGGAGATCGCCGAACTTGACGGCCTGGTTGGCCTCGTCGGGATGGACGGGGCGGACGTCGAGGCGCGCGAGGCGGAAAACGAGGGCGCCGGCCAGGGCGCAGAGAAAGAGACCCGCGAAGGCCTTCTTCGTCATTTGGCCGGGAGGCCGTAGACCTCGACCTCCACGTAGTGGTTCATGTCGTTCGACGTGTTGCCGCCGCTGTAGAGCCGGACGTAGCGGGCCTTGACCCCCTTGGGATCGAAGAGCTTGCCGTCGAACGTCTCGATGTATTCCTTGTCCTTGCCGGCCCCGAGGCCGGAGGTGTTGTCGTGGTCGTTGTTGAAGACCGTGGTCACGCCGCCGATGAAGTCCTTGTCGTCGGAGACCTGGACGACGACGTCCCGGTAGACGCGGGCTTGGCTGTGATAGTGCCAAGCGACGATGGCCTGAAGCTCCTGGGGCTTGCCGAGGTCGATCTGGACCCACTGGAGCATGGGTCCGAGCTCGACGTAGTAGCCGTCCTCGCCGGACTTCTTGCCGTCCGTGACGCAGGCGACCTCGCCGATGACCGGCTCCTTGTCGCTCGCGGCGACCGGCTTGCCGGCCGAGAGCAGGACCGTCCCGACGGGGACCAGGAACGGGCCGCGGGGCTTCCCGGTGATCGTCTCGAGATTGGGGGTGCGGATGTTCTTGGGCGTGCCGACGAACATCGGCTTGGGGAGCTGGATCTTCAGGACCTCTTTCCCGGGATCCTGGGCCGCCGCGGCGGGCGGGAACAGGGCGAGGGCGAGGCCGGCGATCGCCGTTACGGCGAGGATTCTCTTCATCTTCGACTCCTTCGTTTCGCGGGCCCGTCTCCGGCGATCTCGCCCGCGTTGAATATTCTACACTTTTCGGCCCCGGTTTTCACGAGGGCCCAAACGGCGGGGTGGCGCTCGCAGAAGCCGGCGACCTCCTCGGTCGTCATGACCATGAAAGCCGTCGAGAGGGCGTCCGCGGCCGCCGCCGAAGGGTGTGAGGCCCAGGCGGCGGCGTGCCCCGACGCGGGCCCTCCCGTCCGGGGATCGACGACGTGCTCGCCCTTGACCTCGGTGCCGGAGCCGCTGAGGGCCCGGCTCTTGAGGAGGACCAGGCCCGGCCCGGCGGTCGTCCCTCTGGTCGAGCCGGCCCCGACCGGCCAGCCGTCCCCCGCCCCTTTCGTCCCGGGTCCCGGACCGGCGGCCAGGGCCGTGCTCGTGCCGGCGTGGAGGAGGACGTTCCCGACCTCCCAGTCCTTGAGAAGGGCGAGGGCGGCGTCGAGCGCGTAGCCCTTGCCGACCGCGCCGAGGTCGAGGTCGAGCGCCAGGGGTTTCGACCGCCCCCGGCCAGGGAGACGGGTGACCGCGAAGCCGGTGCCGGAACGGTCGATCCGGACGAGCTTGGCGAGAGGCGCCGGGGCCCGCCGCGAGCGGCCCCGGGCGGGGAGGAGGCCGGTCCGGTAGTTGATATCGAAGGCGCCCGCCGACTCCGCCTGCACGAAGGCGGCAAGGCCCAGGACCTCGGCCGTTTCGAGACCGACCGGCAGGGTCTCTCCGGCCGCGAGCCGCCCGATCCGGCTGATCTCGCTCGACGGGTCGAAACGGCTGAAGAGGCGCTCCAGCCGGTCGATCTCGCCGAAAGCGGCCCGGGCCGCCTGCCCGGCGTAGGCTTCCTCCCGGTCCGCGACGAAGACCTCGAACACCGTCGCCATGGCCTCGTGGGCGAAGCGGGGGACGGGCGGTTGTCGGCGGCGCGGCATTTCCGGGGACCCTATTTCGAGGCTTTCGGGCCGAGGGAGAGCTCCCGGACGCTGTCCGAGGCGACCTTGAGACGGACGGCGACGTCCTTCTCCCCGCGCACCTTCTCGTCGGTCAGGAAGTGGACTTCGAGGAGACCCTCGGAGTGGAAGCCGGTCCGGAAGTAGTTCACTTCGGCGAGCGACAGGCTCCAGCCCTGGAGCCAGGTCTCGAGCTCTTTGCGCTGGCGGCCGCCGCCGAGGAAGTGGATGACGAGCCGGATCGGATCGGCCGGGTCGACCTCCCCGCCCTCGCTCTCATCGAGGAAGTACACCCCGCGGATGCCCCAGGCGTGCCCGCCGCAGTGGTAGGCGATCCGCTCGGCCATGCGCAGGCGCCAGCGGGCGCTGTCCTCGTCCTCGCGGGAGAGGGCCGCGCCGCCCTCGCAGGCCGTCCGCACGGCCGCTTCCGGCGGGGCGAAGAAGCCGACCGCCAGCTCCCGGTCGGCGTTCATGAGGACGCGCAGGACCTTGCCGCCGGTCACCTCGGGGATGTCGATGACCCGGAGGGCGTCGGTGATCGCCGCGCACTCGGGACAGTGCTCGGCCAGCGTGTTGGGGGCTTCGAGCAGGAAGCGCTCGTTGAATTTCACCCCGTCGTCGTCCGGG
>CAWDSL010000021.1:0-91116 GCA_963805015.1 uncultured bacterium | reverse complement strand
TAGCATCGCCGGCCGGCACCTGCATGATGCGCCGGGTCCGCTTGACGACGTCGCCCTCGCGGACGAGGTGGCTCTCGCCGAGCAGGACCGCGCCGACGTTCTCCTCCTCCAGGTTCAGGGCCAGGCCGAAGACGCCCCGGGGGAACTCCAGGAGCTCGTTGGACATGACCCGGTCGAGGCCGTAGATCCGGGCGATGCCGTCGCCGACCGAGGTGACCGTGCCGACCTCGCGGATGTCGACCTCCTTGGTGAAGCCCTCGATCTGGCTCTGGATGATCTTGGTGATCTCGTCGGCTTTGATGCTCATGACAACCTCTATCTCTCTTCGTGGCCGAGTCGTTCCTGGAGCGCGCGAAGCTCCCCTTCGACGGACGCGTCGTAGACGATGTGGCCCTTGCGCAGGGCCAGGCCGCCGACGAGAGCGGGCTCGTCCTTGAGGACGAGGCGGACGCGGCGGCCTTCGGAGCGCTCGAGGTTCGCGGACAGCCGGTCCCGCTGGGCGGCGGTCAGGGGCACCGCCGAGGCGACCTCGTAGGTCACAATACCCTGCTTTTCGCTCCAGGCTTCGGGGAGCGCGGCGACGATGTCCGGCAAGAGCTCCATGCGCTTGTGCTGCTGGAGAAGCTTGAAGAACCGGGACGCTTTGGGTCCGGTGCCGAGTCGCGTCAGGACCTCGCCGAGAACGGCGTCCCTGCGGCGGGCATTGGCGAAGGGGCTGACCAGCGCCCTCCTCAAGTCCTCATGGGCGAGGAGAACATCAAGGAAGGCGTGAACTTCCGCCCCGACGGAGCCGTACTCCGCCTCGCCCTCGAGGGCCCGGGCCAGGCCCTCGGCGTATTTCTTAACGAGGACCAGGTTTCTCATGGATGCGGGACAGCCTGTCGATGGATCGGTCGATGAGCTCCGCCTGCCTCTGGGGCGTGAGGCGCCGGCGGATGCGCTCCCGGGCCAGCGCCGTGGCCTTGGCGGCGGCGTAGGACTTGAGCTCGCCGACGCTCTGCCGGACCGAGGCTTCGAGCTCCAGGCGGGTGAGCTTCTTGAGGCGCTCGGCTTCCTCACGGGCCGCCTTGGCGATGCGTTCGGTCTCGCGCTTGCCCTCCGCCTCGGCCGCGGCTTTGAGCGCGAGGACTTCTCCGGCCAGGCCGGCGGCCTTGGCCCGGGACCCGGCGGCCCGGGATTCGGCCTCGGTCCGGCCCGTTTCGGCCTGGGCGATCGAATCGCCGATGGCCGCGGTCCGCTTGACCAGCATGGCCTTGGCGGGCTTACGGAGGAGAACGAACAGCCCGCCGAAGAGGATGAGAAAGTTGACCACCTTGCCGATGAAGTCCATGGTCGCCGAAACGTGGCTGCCTTCCTCGGTGGACGCGGCCAGGAGAAGCGGGAGGGCCAGAAGCAGGACAACGACGGCGACGCGACGCATCAGTCCCCCAACACCCGCTTCTCGATGGATCCGGCGATCTCCTCGGTGCGCTTGTCGAGGTCTTTCTTGAGGGCCTCCATCTCCCGGCGAAGCTCCTCCTTGGCCTTCTCGACCTCGGCCCGGCCCTCGGCCTGGACCTCCCGGACGAGCCGGCTCTTTTCCTTGAGCGCCTCGGTCTCGGCGGCCGTCCGGATGCCGTCGGCCGCGGCCCGGGCTTCCTTGAGGCCGTCCTCGATGCGGCGCAGGTCGCCCTCGTAGGCTTTCAGGGCCTCATCGGCGGAGGCTTTGTCCTTGGCGATCTTCCCCGCCCGCTCGTCGAGGATGCGCAGGATGGGCTTGAAGAAGATCCGGGTCAGGATCAGCACGAGGATCCAGACGATGGCGAAGACGATCAAAGCCGTTGCGTCGATTTGAAGCATTTGGCGACTTTCCCAGAGGGAAAAGTAAAGAAAAATGTACCACGATTGGGACCGAAAAGCAATCGCCCGAAACCTCCCCCGACATGTTCCGGCATGACCGTCAACAAAGCGCTCGACCTCGACGATAAAGAAGGGCGAAACGATCCTCTTCGGTCGGTCCGGCAGGAGGCTTGACAAATAGGCATTTGAATATTACAATGCATATCGGCCAGAGAACGAACAAGGGGCGCCTAATGAGAACGACCGTCGAGCTGTCGGACGATCTGATCGCCGCCCTCCACGCGCTTGCCGTGAGAAAAGGATACCGGGGTTATTCCCGGATCATGGAAGAAGCTGTCAAGCATTATCTCCACGATCTCGAGAAAAAAGGGGGGGCCTGGAGCGTCCTGATGAAGATGAGAGGAAGCTGGAGCGCCGAAGAGGCCGAAGAGACGAGGAAGAAGCTCGAGGAGATCCGGACAAATTGGCCCGCCTAGTGATCGCGGACACCGACGTCATCATCGATTTCTTCACCGACACGACCCCACGGGCCCAGGCTGTGGCGGCGCTGCTGATGGAGGGACGCTTGGCTGTCGCGGCCGTCACGGTCTTCGAGCTCTATGCGGGAGTACGAGGCGCCAAGCGGCTGAAACAGCTGGAATCCCTCTTCGCCCACGTGCCTGTCTTGCCGCTCGACGTGTTAGCGGCCGCCTACGCGGGTCGGATCTATACCGACCTCAGATCGGAAGGCTTTACCGTCGGCAACCAGGACATCCTCATCGCCGGGGTCTGCCTGGCGAACGGCCTTCCCCTCTTCACCGGGAACACATCCCACTTCGCCTCCATCAAGGGCCTGACCCTTTTCCCCTGAATCGAGCGGCACCGGAAGGCCGTTTCACCATCTATTCCTTTGACGGGCGCCTCCTGGCGGAATACGATATCTACGGGGAAAGCCTCAAGGATTACCTCTACATGGGCGCCCGCCTTGTCGCTGAATTAAAACCGGCCACGACACAATATTTCTACTACACGCCGGACCAGATCAATTCCACCCGCGTCGTGACCGACCAGAGCGGAAATATCGTCTATTCAGCGACCTATGCTCCCTATGGCGAGATCCGGACGGAGCAGGGTACGGTAGACCCATTGCCGAAGTTCTCGGGCAAGGAGCGCGACGCCGAGTCCCAATTGGATTACTTCGGGGCTAGGTATTATGACAGGAATATTTATAGGTTTATTTCTGTGGACCCTATCCTCTCACAGCGCCGTGTGCACAGCTCACAACAACAGAACGAGTATGCTTTTTGTATTGGTAATCCGGAATGTTATGTTGATCCTGATGGAAGAGATATCAGGCCAATTAAGATTGCCGGGAATGGAATCGTGATGATAGATCCCGCATTTGGGGCGGAAATAGACTACTGGTTCAGATCTTGCGAATATTTGGGAATCAATATTAAAATCAATGAGGCCTATCGAACGAAGTGGACCACTTCACGATATAGGGCAAAGGATCCGGAGAAAACAGCCAAAGGCACAAGCCTTCACGAATTGGGCCTAGCTATAGATATTAATTGGAACATACTAACGCCACTACAACGATTTATTGCAGCGCTACTCGCCCCACCTGACGTTAAGTGGGGCATATATTTCAATCCAAAATCTGAGCCACATCATTGGTATAGAAATTACGTGGGAAGCGATATGCAGGAAGATGCAAAAAGATGCTTTTTAGATCTGATTGACTACTGCATGATACTTGCACAACCTCCTGATCTATTTAGCGAAGGCATGGGGTGGACTGGGGATAAGCATTAGGAAAAAAGGAGCTAAGAACAAATGAAAGCGAAGGCGTTTTGTATATTTCTGTTAGCGGGTCTTATGGTTTGTGCAATATGTTCGGAGGGCAGTAATCACCGGCAAGATAGCCATGTCGCCATTAAGGAAAATGCGATTGTATTTTATACTTTGTCGAATGCAGAATACGATAGGCTTATCTCGAAACATCCTGATTGGGAGCAAGGGATCATTGAATGCACCTCCGACTTCCTGTCCTATGCCCATCGGATATCGGCTTCGCTCAATAACGCCGGGATTAAAACTAGATTCGAATCGATTGCCGAAGTCTGGTTCGAATATGCCAATGGAACTATAGAAAAGATGAGTTTTAAGCCTGAAGAGCTTTACGGACTCGCGATGTTCGCAAAGAATAAGGCTCCTGTAATAAGATCGGATTTTGATGCCAACTTGCAGCCGATGGTAGAGGTAATATCAAAATATTTTGAGCTAAATATCCGTTAACAGCAGTCTAATCTAGCAAGATGATTAGTCGCAGACGCTCATTCTCGAAGACGAGAAAGAGGGGAGCGACGCAAGCGATGGGGGGGAGCCGGCTCGTGAATGGTAGGAGGTGCTTCTGCGATATGTCTCCACACGGCGACCTATGCTCCCTATGGTGAGATCCGGACGGAGCAGGGCACGGTGGACCCGTTGGCGAAGTTCTCGGGCAAGGAGAGAGACACCGAATCGCAGCTCGATTACTTCGGGGCGAGGTATTATGACAGAAATATCTATAGGTTTATTTCTGTGGATCCGAAGCTGATTTATCAAGCGGCCCAAGTCGAATCCCAAAAATGGAACCTCTATCTGTATTGCTCGAATAATCCAATCAACAATATCGATCCTACGGGAAGGTGGGATAGCACCGTCCATAAGGATTGGACGTTCAGGATCGCTATAATGGCAGGAATTCCCGAAAAGATGGCCAGGGCCATTGCACGCGCAGATAACTTCGTGGACAATCTTTTAAGCGGTAAGTCTTCTTTGCCCCCGGCAAGCGAGAAACAAAGGAAGGATTGGCATTTCGTATCAACCGAACGGCATATTGAGGCATTGTCAATCTGTGAGAAGACTCTAAATGCCAAGGAATTCGGGACTTATCTTCATGTTATTCAGGACTATTTCGCCCATTCCTCGGTTTCTTTGATGGGCGGATCCAGTCACATCCGCAGCGAATATGCTGGAATTGACGATCCGAATTCAAACTACCATGAATGGTCAAAGGTGATGGACATGGCTCAGCTGACACTCGATCTCATGCAAGCTTTTCAGGAACGTCTGGAAGCGTTTGCTGCCTCAGTTTCAATATCAATTGGTTTTGCCCTCTCCGGTGCCATCTAACAACAACATGAAGATCCGAAGCATAGCTATGTGGGGAGCGGACGGCACTGGAGTCTTGCCAATTAGACTCCTCTTATTAATTACATTCGTTGCCGTCGCAATGGCTCTGGTGTTTCTTTTTGGGGGATTTAATTCAAATGGACCCGTACAAGCCCCATTTATTCTGATGTCTTGGACCTTCTTGATATATGGCGCCTTTAATTCTAGCGGAGGGCCTCTTTTCTTGTTGGTATTCGTTTTATATCTCACAGTATTGCTTTGTCTTGGGACTTTCCTGAGAATCGGATCTCGATGTAGGATACCAATGATTCCTTTGCTTATTCATGGCGCAGGAATCGTTATTTTATTTCTGTCACCCGGAATAGATGAGAATCAAGCGGGCTTCCTATTAAACCTCGTGAGTTGGGTTTTCCCCGTGACGATTACAGTTTCATACTTCCTACTAGATTGTTTGCTCCGGGAACGGGGCAGAAGGTTGAATCGATAGACTCTGGCCGCTGCTTCTCCGGATATAGCGTGACCTGGACGAAGCGCTTCGTGTTGAAGCAGGGGTTGGCGGCCTTGGTAGGCCACGGCGTCAGAAGCCTAAGCGACTCAGCGAAGCTGACGAACGTCTACGACATAACGCTCTAAGGAAGGCCGTGCTAACTGGTGTTTGCAGCTTCGAGGTCATCTGGGCTTCTTCAGTTTGTCGTTTGAAATCGATCCGCGGAACGGGCCGCCGGGGGGGCGTCAGCCGAAGAGCCGCAGCCGCTTGACTTCGCCGATGAGGAAGAGCGAGCCGGCGATGACGACCGGAGCGCGGCCGCCGGAGAGGGACATCGCCACTTCAACGGCCTTGCGGGTGTCTGGCTCGAGGAAGATGGGGCCCTTGAAGGACGGCGGGCCGGTGGCCAGGAGCTCCTCGGGAGAGGCGGAGCGCTTGTACGGGACGCGTGTCAGGACGACCGCTGAGGTCAGCGGGAAAAGCGAACGGGTCATGGCCCGCAGGTCTTTGTCCCGCATGGCCGCGAAAACCAGGACGACCGGCCTGCGGATGACGTCCTTGAGGTACGCGGCCAGGGCCTCGGCCCCCTCGGGATTGTGGGCCCCGTCGAGGAGGACGAGCGGGCGGCGCCGGACCGTCTCGAGGCGACCTTCCCAGCGGGTCTCGCGAATGGCTTCGAGGATCTTGCTCTTGTCGAAGGGCTTCCAGGTCCGCGACTAGGACTTCGGTCGTGGCGATGGCCACGGCGGCATTGATCCCTTGGTGGCGGCCGGCGAGGCCGGGCGTGAAGGCGTAGCGGCCGTTCTCGCCTGAGTAGACGAACCGGTATCCGTCGCGGACGCGCGCGGTCTCGAGCGTCCGTCCCCTTCCGAAGACCTCGGTCAGGGCCGCTCCCCGCTCGCGCGCCGCTCGCCGGATCACCCGCAGGGCCGGGCCTCCCGCGACGCCGCAGACGGCCGGGATGCGGGGCTTGACGATGCCGGCCTTCTCGAAGGCGATCTTTTCCAGGGTCGAGCCGAGGTGCTCTTCGTGGTCCCTGGCGATCGTCGTGATCACGGAGACGAGGGGGCGGACGACGTTGGTCGCGTCGAACCGGCCGCCCATGCCCACTTCGAGCACAGCCACATCGACCTCGCATTCCGCGAACTGGAGGAAAGCCAGGGCGGTCAGGACCTCGAAATAGGTCGGATGGTAGACGAGGCGGCCTCCGGCCATGAGCCCGTCGATGACGCCCTTGAGGCGCGTCAGGAGATCCCGGAAGCGGGCCGGGGCGACGGTCTTCCCGTCGACGCGGATCCGCTCCTCGACCCGGGCCAGGTGCGGCGAGGTGTATAGGCCGGTCCGCAACCCGTGGGCCCGCATGATCCCGGCCAGCATGGCCGAGACCGAGCCCTTTCCGTTCGTCCCGGCGACGTGGATCGACAGGAACTGGTTCTGGGGATTGCCGAGGGCGGCGCACAGGGTAGTTACGTTCTCGAGGCCGAGCTTGATGCCGAAGTGCTGGAGGCGGCCGAGGTAGTCCCGGCACTCGGACGGGGTCATTGCGGCCGGTTGAGGAAGAGCCGCAACGCCTTGACCAGGTAGGGCTTGAGCGCCTTTCTCTCGACGACGTCGTCGAGCATACCGTGGCTGAGCAGGAACTCGGAGCGCTGGAAGCCCTTGGGCAGCTTCTCCTTGATGGTCTGCTCGATGACCCGCGGGCCGGCGAAGCCGATGAGGGCCTGGGGCTCGGCGACGTTGACGTCTCCGAGCATGGCGAAGCTGGCCGTCGTGCCGCCGGTCGTCGGGTCGGCCAGGACCGAGATGAAGGGGATGCGGGCCTGGCCGAGGCGGGCCACGGCGGCGCTCGACTTGGCCATCTGCATCAGGGACAGCATGCCTTCCTGCATGCGCATGCCGCCGGAGACGGAGACGATGATGACCGGCCGGCCGTCCTCGAGGGCCCGTTCGCAGGCCCGGGCGATCTTCTCCCCGACGACCGAGGCCACGCTGCCGCCGAGGAAGCCGAAGTCCATGGCCAGGATGTAGACGGGGAGGCCGCCCATCATGCCGCGGCCCGTGACGATGGCCTCGGAGAGGCCGGTCTTCTTCTCGTTGTCCCTGATGCGGTCGGCGTAAGCCTTGAGGTCGACGAAGTGGAGGGCGTCGACGGAGTGGATGTTGGCGTCGAGGACCTCGTAGGCGCCGTCGTCGAAGAGCATCTGCAGGCGCTCCTCGGCGGAGAGGCGGAAGTGGAAGCTGCAGGAGGGGCACACGGCCATATTGTCCAGGATGTCCTGCTTGTAGAGGATCCGCTGGCAGTTGTTACAACGGGTCCAGAGGCTGGTCATGGGCGTTATCCTTTCCGGGCCGGTTTCCCCTCCCCCTTGGGAGAGGCGGGCCCTCGGCCGCGGCGGCTGAGGGCCTCGATGACCGAGTTCGAATCGGGCAGCTCGTCCTCGAAATCGTCCTCTTCGTGGAGCAGTCGCTTGACCGCGGCCAGGAAGCCGGCCGGGTCGAGCGGCTTCTCGAAGTAGTCGGAGGCGCCGAGACCGTTGAGGGCCTCCTGGCGGTACTTGGGCCCCTTGTAGAGCCCGGTGATGACGATGATCGGGACCCGTCCCTGGGATTCCCGGGAGATCTTCTGGCAGAGGTCGAAGCCGTGCATCTTGGGCAGCATGGCCTCGAGAACGACGAGGTCGGGCTTCTCGGCGATATAGGCGTCGTAGCCGGCCTTGCCGTCGGTCGCCTTGACGACATGATACCTGTTCGTTTTCAGCAGCTTAAAGAGCTTTTCCAGGCTGGGGGCGTCGTAGTCGATGAGCAGGACTTTTTTTTCGGACATGGCACGGATGCCCACATACTCTAGGCAAACCGGCGGGCCTTGTCAAACGCCAGGGGCGGCACCAGGGAAACGACCATCTTCAGGGGGGCTGCGGCCCCTGGGACCGGGGCGATCCTCCCCCACCGGGCGGAGCGGATCCCCAGAGGCGCCGGAGGGACCACCCCGCCGAACGGGACGGCCCGGCCGGACGGATGGGGCTATTTGTTCCGCTTGTTCAGGGCCAGGACGCCGGCCACGACGACGGCCACGCCCAGCGCGAAGAGCAGGATCTTTTTGAGCTTCATTTCTCTCGTTCCTTCTCTGGTTCCCCGCGGGAATTATACGGATAGCGTCGGCGCGGGTCAAACCGGAACCTCCCCTTTATCGTCACCCTTAAAAACGCTATGATGTCCCTTCTCAATGTACAAGTCCCGCCGCCACGCCCTCGGCCAGCACTTCCTCTCCAACGCGGGCGTCCTTCGCAAGATCGTCGGCGTCGATCGACCCCCAGCCCGCCGACGTCATCGTCGAGGTCGGCGCCGGCCGGGGCGGACTGACGGCGGAGCTGGCCAAGAAGGCCGGGCGCGTCGTCGCGGTCGAGAAGGACGAGCGCCTGGTTCCCGCCCTCCGGGCCACGATGCCGGCCCACGTCGAGATCGTGCAGGCGACATCCTGAAGCTCGACCTCCGCGAAGTCCTGAAGAAGACCGGCTCCCGCGTCGCTCCGCCTGGTCGGCAACATCCCCTACTCGATCTCGACGCCGCTCCTCTTCCGGGTCCTCGACGAGCGCGAGGTCCTATCGGACGCCGCGTTCCTCATCCAAAAAGAGGTGGCCGAGCGGGTGACGGCCGGCCCGGGCACGAAAAGCTACGCCCCCCTCGGCATCCTGCTCCAGAACGAATTCGAAGCCCGCGTCGCGTTCACGGTGGCGCCCGGCTCGTTCTCGCCGCCGCCCAAGGTCCAGTCGGCCCTGCTGACGCTCCGCCGCCGGCCCGCCCCCCTTCATCCCGGCGCCGCGGACGAGCCGTTCCGCGCCTTCCTCCGGGCGGCCTTCGCCGAGCGCCGCAAGATGCTCTGGAAGAACCTGGCGCGCCGGGCCACCCCGGCCGCGCTCGACGCGGCTTACGGCGCCCTCGGCCTCGGCCGCAACGCCAGGGCCGAAGAGCTCGAGCCAGGGCCCCTCTTCACCCTCTTCCTGAAATTGGGAGAACGGTCTTCGCGGGATTGACATCCGAGGCGAGCCGCCGTAGTCTTCCTCCAACACCGATCCCGCGGGAGGCTCCCTATGGAATGCGCCCTGTGCAAGAAGAGAGAAGGCACGATCCCCGTCACGATCTACTCCGCGACCACCTCGTCCCATCTCATGTCGCTCAAACGGGAAGGCAATCAGCTCGTTTCGACGACGCAGACGAACTACTACGACATCCGCCCGCACCTCTATCCCGTCTGCTCTCCCTGCATCCGCCGGCGCGGCTACGGCTCCGGCCGGCCGCGGATCAGCCTGAACCTGGTCCTTGCGGCCTTGACCATTCCCGCCCTGATCGCGGGCGCCGTCTGGGCCATCGTCAAGGCCTTCGGCTCCGAGAAGCCCGGCTGGCTTCTCCTCGTGCCGCTCGCCGCGTTCTTCGTCTGGATGGCCGCCGAGCTCTATCGGGAATACCGGGTCGTCGACGAGCTCCGGAAGCATGCCCTCGCCGACCGGATGAGATCCGGGGAAGGCTCTTCCTCTACGTTGAAGACCTTGAGCGAAGCCCAGTACAAGGGATTGCGGCGGGCCTGAGCGGACCCGGGCGGACGGGCATTGCCCGTTTCGTCGGCAGAGGCGCGGGAGCATTGGCCCTGCCGTTATCCCCGCCCGTTGTGCTATAATCCCGCCGTGAAAAAGCGGAAGAAGTCCGCCGCGGGCGGCAAGAACGGCCGGAACGGCAAGGCCTCGCCCAAGAAGCAGGCCCTGGCGGTCGAGATCACCGGCGTCCTCCTCATATTCCTGGCCCTGTTCGCGTTCATCGGCGTCATCAGCTTCGACGCCAAGGACCCGTCGTTCGCCACCCTGCCGACGGCCGGGCACTCGATCCGTAACTTCGCCGGCAGCGCCGGCTCGTACTTCGCCCAGGTCGTCCTGTCGCTGCTGGGCCTGGCCGCGTTCGTCCTGCCCTTCGTCCTCGGCTACGCCGCGCTCCGCGCCGTCCTGCGCGGCACGTCGGCCCACCTCCTCAAGCGCCTGGGCACGATCACGCTCGGCCTGCTCATCGTCTGTCCGCTTCTGGCCTTCCTCGAACACTTCCCCTACCGCGGCAGCGACTTCCCGGCCGGCGGCATCTTGGGGCAGCTCCTGCTCAGCTTCCTGTCCCGCTTCCTCAGCGAGATCGGCTCGTTCTTCTTCCTCCTCGCCGCCCTGGCCGTGTTCCTGCTCTTCTCCACCCGCTGGTCCCTGGCCAAGACCCTCCATTTCGCCAAGGGGGCCTTCGAGTCCAGGGCCAAGGAGGTCCGCATCCAGGTGACGGACCGCCAGAAGGCCAAGGAGAAGGACCGGATGAGGGAGAAGGTCCGCGACAAGTACGCGGCCGCTCCCGCGGTCCCCGACCCCAAGGCCGAGAAAGCCGCCCGCAAGGCCGAGAAGGAGGCCGAAAGAGAGCGCGAGCGCGAGGAGCGGCGGCGCGAGAAGGAGGCCGCCCGCCGGCCCGTGGTCAAGGCCCCGCCGCCCCCGCCCAAGCCCGTGGCGCCGCCGGCCCCCCAGGCCCTGCTCTTCCCCGACCCGGGCAAGAAGGGCGACTACCGCTACCCGGCCTTCACCCTGCTCGAGCCCGGCCTGCCGGCCGAGAAGATCAGCCAGGCCGAGCTCGTCGACAAGAAGCGCCGGATCGAGGAGAAGCTCAAGGAGTTCGGCATCGAGGGCGAGGTCCGCGAGTACCATCCCGGCCCGGTCATCACGACCTACGAATACTTCCCGGCCCCGGGCATCAAGGTCGCCCAGGTCGCGAACCTGACGGAGGACCTGGCCCTGGCCCTGGAGACCGAGTCCGTCCGCATCCAGCGCATCCCCGGCAAGTCGTCCCTCGGCGTCGAGATCCCCAACGACAAGCGCGAGGTCATCAAGCTCCGCGACATCATCGAGTCGCCGAAGTTCCAGGACTCGCCGTCCAAGCTGTCCTTCGCCCTGGGCAAGGACGTCCACGGCGGCGTGACCGTCACCGATCTCGCCGTCATGCCCCACCTCCTCATCGCCGGCTCGACCGGCACCGGCAAGAGCGTGGCCCTCAACGCCCTCATCGCCAGCATCCTGTACAAGGCGACGCCGGAGGAGGTCAAGATCGTCCTCATCGATCCCAAGCGGCTCGAGTTCACGCTCTACGAGGACATCCCCCATCTCCTCTGCCCGGTCATCAACGACCCGAAGAAGGCCCACGTCGTGCTGATGGACATCGTCAAGAAGATGGAGGAGCGCTACAAGAAGCTGCAGGGCGTCAAGGTCCGCAACATCGACCAGTACAACACCCACATGAAGCAGCTCCTGGCCGAGCACAAGGGGCCGCTCAGCGACGAGGAGAAGGCCCAGATCGCCCCTCTCCCCTACATCGTCATCATCATCGACGAGCTGGCCGAGCTGATGATGGTCGGGGCCCAGGAGGTCGAGTTCTTCATCGGCCGGCTGGCCCAGCTGGCCCGGGCCGTCGGCATCCACCTGGTCATGGCCACGCAGCGGCCGTCGATCGACGTCATCACCGGGACGATCAAGAACAACTTCTCCTGCCGCATCGCCTTCCGCGTCCCGTCCAAGGTCGACTCGCGCATCATCATCGACACCATCGGCGCGGACAAGCTCCTGGGCATGGGCGACATGCTGTTCATGCCTCCCAACTTCCCCCGGGCCATCCGCCAGCACTGCGCGTTCATCTCCATCCCCGAGGTCCGGCGCCTGGTCAAGCACGTCAAGGGCCAGGGCACGCCGACCTACGACACGCGCATCCTCCACGTCGTCAAGGGCGACGTCGACCACCTCATTGCCGACGACGGCGAGAAGGACGAGCTCTACGACAAGGCCGTCGAGACGGTCCTCCAGAGCGGCCAGGCCTCGGCCTCCCACCTCCAGCGGCGGCTCAAGCTCGGCTACGCCCGGGCCGCCCGGATCATCGACCAGATGGAGGGCGAAGGGCTCATCGGCCCCGGGGAAGGCAGCAAGCCCCGCGAGATCCTGGTCGACCGCAAGGAGTTCTTCAAGGAACAGGTCCGGAAGAGGGCCGGGGACGCGGACCGGGACCGGGAGGACTGAGCGGCATGGTCAAGGGGATCAAGCCCGCCTGCCCCGAGGACGCCGTCCTGAAGTACCGGCCGGTCATCTCCTTCCGGGTCCGCAAGGCCCTCGGCGGCTCCAACCCCGACTGGGAGGACGTCGTCAACGAGATCCTGACCCAGGCCGTGGCCAAGATCCAGAGCGGCGAGTTCCGCGGCGACTCCTCGATCGGGACCTTCCTCTACACCATCACCAGCCGGCGGATCATCGACTACATCCGGCAGAAGACCCGGGTCCTCAAGCACGCCCCCGAGCCCGCCCCCTACCCCGACCCCCACGAGGAGATGGAGCACCGCGAGCGGGCCAAGCAGGTGGAGCGGGTCGTCGAAGGCCTCAAGCCCAAGTTCCGGGACGTCCTCTACCTCTATTATTACAAGGAGCTGTCGCGGGAGGAGGTGGCCCGGACCCTGGACATCTCCCCCCGCCGGGTCTCGGAACGGGTCAACTATGCCCTCAAGCTCATCCAGAAGGCCGTCCGGAAATAGGCCCCGGGAAGTCCGTCTTGACGCCCTCTCGAGCGACTAAAACTCTGAAGCCCGAAAAGGCTGCAGACATGAAGAAGCCGTGCCACTACGACCACCTGATCGACGAGTACCTCCTCGACAAGCTCAAGCCCGAGGACCAGGCGGCCTTCGAGGAGCACTACTTCATCTGCCCCCACTGCTTCGCCAAGATGGACCAGCAGAGCGAGATCGTCCAGATCCTCAAGAAGGAAGGGATCCTGGAGGCGGCGGGGGGCGCAGGCTGCGACCACGTTCACAAGCCGGCCTCCCGGTGGCGCCGGCTCCTGGCCCGCTTGGGCCTCCGCCGCCGTTAATTCGAATTCACAAGTCGAGGCGGCTGCAGATGCGAGGCGTCAAAGGGCGAAGCTGTACTACGAGTACTGCGAGCCCTTTGCAACGAAGCAGATGCGGCCGGATCGGCTTGCCCGTAGGGTAAAAACGCCGGTCTTGGGTCTTCTGATCCTAAAAAGAAACCCGGCGTTTTTATGAATTCAATCTTCGATCTGGCGGTCGTCGGTTTGGGAGAACATCCGCCCGCGCGTCGCCTCCTCGAACCCGAGACAGCACATCAGCCGGCCGCACAGCCCCGAGATCTTGGTCGGGTTGATGACGATCTGCTGCTTGCGGGCCTTCTGGATGGTCACCGGCTCGAAGGTGGTCATGAAGCTCGAGCAGCACAGGCAGCGGCCGCAGACGCCCAGGCCGCCGATCATCTTGGCCTCGTCCCGGACGCCGACCTGGCGCATCTCGATGCGCATCCGCAGCTCCTTGGCCAGGTCCTTGACCAACTGGCGGAAGTCGATCCGGCCGTCGGCCGTGTAGTAGAAGATGCCCTTCTTCTCGCTGAAGAAATAACGAACGGCGACGAGCTTCATGGCCAGGTTGTGGGCGGTGATCCTCTGGAGGCAGAGGTCGTAGGCCCGGGCCTCGCGCTCGCGCAGCCACTCGGACTTCCGGATGTCCTCGGGCGTGGCCTTGCGGAGGACCTGGACGGCCAGGCGCGAGGCCTTGGGATTGTGGCAGTAGGTGCTCGTCCCGTCGACGACGACGGCCAGGTCGCCGCCGAGCTCGGACTCGATAAGGACGCGGTCGCCGACGTGAAGGGCCAGGTCCCCGGCGTGGACGCGGACGAGGCGGCCCGTGGTCTCCGATTGAACGCAAACGATGTCAGACATGTCTCAGCTCCCCGAAATTCGAGAAAAACGTGGTCGCCAGGAGCCCCTTGTTGAGGTTGCCGGCGAGCTGGGTCAGGACGAAGTCGAGCTCCTCCAGGACGCCCAGGACCTGCGGCACGGACCAGGACGCCGCGGCCGCGCGGAGCCGGTCCTCGAGGTCCGGGTTGAGGAGCATGTCCGGAGCCCCGCCGAGCCGGACGAGGAGGATGTCCCGGACGAAGGACGAGAGGATCTCCAGGACGCCGGCGAATTCCTCCTGGACGGCCTTGGGCATCGTCCCGAAGCGCTCCAGGAACCGGCTGGACCGGTCGGTCGAGACCAGCGCCTCGAACAGGTCCCAGGCCTCGTCCTTGAGGGCCCGGACCTCGTCCCATTCGAGCTCCCGGGCCCGGTCGAGGTTCCCGCCGACGACGAGGGCCAGGACGCGGGCCTGCTCGCGGCTGAAGTCGCGGGCCAGGAAGCTCGCCTCGACCTCCTCGCGGCCGATGAGGGCGAAGGACAGGAGGCGGCAGCGCGAGCGGATGGTCGGCAAGAGCAGGTGCGGGCTGTCGGTCAGCAGGATGATGTGGGTGAAGGCCGGCGGCTCCTCGAGGACCTTGAGCAGGGAGTTGGCGGCTTCCGGCGTCATGTCCTTGGCGTCGTCGATGATGAACACGCGCCTCTTGCCGGTCATGGGCCGCAGGTAGGCCATCTGCTTGACGAGCTCGGTCTGCTCGACCTTGAGCTTCTGGGCCTCGGCGGAGAGCGTCATCACGTCGGGGTGGTTCCCGGCGTCGATGGCCAGGCAGGACGGACAGGCGTCGCAGGAATCGGTCGTCAGCCGGGCGCAGTTGAGGGCCTTGGCCAGGGTCAGGGCCATGACCGACTTGCCGACGCCGTCGGGCCCGGCGAAGACGAGGGAGTTGGGGGCTCGGCCGCGCTCGAGGGCCAGGTGGAGGATCCTCTTGATCCCCTCGTTGCCCACGATGTCCTTGAAGGCCACGTCCTCAACCGTCCTTTCGTTCCGGCCGGCGGCCGCCGCCGTTGCCGCCGCCATCGAGGAGCTTCTTGAGATAGCGCCCCGTATGGGACCGCGAGGCCGCGGCGGCCACCTCTTCGGGAGTCCCCTGGGCCACGATCCGGCCGCCGTCCTCCCCGCCCTCCGGGCCCAGGTCGATAATATAGTCGCAAAATTTTATGACTTCAAGGTTGTGCTCGATGATGACCACCGTGTTGCCGAGCGAGGCCAGCTCGGCCAGGACCTCGAGGAGCTTGCGAACGTCGTCGAAATGGAGGCCGGTCGTCGGCTCGTCGAGGAGGTAGAGGGTCCGGCCCGTGGCCCGGCGGCCGAGCTCCTTGGTCAGCTTAATGCGCTGGGCCTCCCCGCCGGAGAGGGTGGGCGCGGGCTGGCCGAGGCGGATGTAGCCCAATCCCACCCGCTTCAGGGTGGCCAGCTTGCGCTTGAGCTGGGGGTAGGCCTTGAGGAGCTCATAGGCGTCGTCCACCGTCATGGCCAGGTAGTCGGCGATCGACCGGCCCTTGTAGGTGACGGCCAGGGTCTCCTTGTTGTAGCGCTTGCCCTCGCAGCGGTCGCAGGTGACGAAGACGTCGGGCAGGAAGTGCATCTCGATCTTCTTGACCCCGGCCCCCTCGCACTCCTCGCAGCGCCCGCCCGCGACGTTGAAGCTGAACCGGCCGGAGGAGTAGCCCCGGGCGCGGGCCTCGGGGGTGCGGGCCATGAGATCGCGCAGGGCCGCGAAGAGCCCGGTGTAGGTCGCGGGGTTGGAGCGGGGCGTCCGGCCGATGGGCTTCTGGTCGACGGCGACGACCTTGTCGAGGCCGTCGACGCCCTCCATCCGCTCGTGGGCGCCGACGCGCTGGCGGGCCTTGTGGAGCTTGTTCTCCAGGGCTTTGAAGAGGATGTCGTAGACGAGGGTGCTCTTGCCCGATCCGGAGACGCCGGTGACGGCGGTCATGGCCGCGAGCGGGACGCGGACGTCGATGCCCTTGAGGTTGTGCTCGGTGGCCTTGCGGATGACCAGCCAGCCGGACGCCTTGCGCCGGGCCGGCGGTACGGGCACCGATCTCTCGCCGCGCAGGTATTGGGCCGTGAGCGAATCGGGCGACTCGAGGATGGCCGCGAGGGGGCCCTCGGCGACCTTGAAGCCGCCGGTCTCGCCCGCGCCGGGGCCGAGGTCGAGAACATAGTCGGCGGCCCGGATGGTCTGCTCGTCGTGCTCGACGACGACGATGGAGTTGCCCTCGTCGCGGAGGCCGCGGAGAAGGGTGATGAGCCGGCCGTTGTCGCGCTGGTGGAGGCCGATCGTCGGCTCGTCGAGGACGTAGAGGACGCCGCGCAGGCGCGAGCCGACCTGGGCCGCGAGACGGACGCGCTGGGCCTCGCCTCCCGAGAGGGTCGAGGTCGTCCGGTTGAGCTGGAGGTAGGACATGCCCAGCTCCTCGATGACGGCCAGGCGCGAGGCGATCTCCTTGAGGACCTTGGAGGCGACCAGGGTCTCGGCGGGCGGGAAGGCCAGCCCGGCGCACCAGGCCCGGAGGTCGCGGATGGAGAGCTCGCCGGCCTCGTGGATGTTGCGGCCGCCGACCCGGACCGCCAGCGTCTCCGGCTTGAGGCGGGCGCCGCGGCAGTCGGGGCAGACCTCGTCCGTGAGCTCGACCTCGCCCCATTCGTTGGCGGCCGTGCGGTGGCCGAGGCCGTGGCACTTGGGACAGGCGCCGTAGGGGCTGTTGAAGGAGAAATTGCGCGGCTCGAGCTCGGCCAGCGAGACCTCGCAGTAGGGGCAGAGGAGGGTCAGGGAGAAGAAGCGCTCGCGGCCGGCCTCGTCGACGACCAGGACCTCGCCGTCGGCGACGTCGAGGGCCTTGGAGACGGCTTCGCCGAGGCGCCGCTCCGAATCGGGCCCGACCTTGATGGCGTCGACCAGGACCTCGACCGTGTGCTTGCGGTTCTTCTCGAGGACGATGTCGTCGTCGAGGTCGCGCAGGACGCCGTTGACCCGGGCCCGGAGGAAGCCCTTCTTGCGGAGGCGCTCGAAGAGGCGCTGGTATTCGCCCTTGCGGCCCTTGACGACCGGGGCCAGGATGCGAACCTTGGAGCCGGCGGAATCCGCGGCGACGCGCTTGAGGATCTCCTCGGGCGTCTGGGACGAGACGACCCGGCCGCAGCTCGGGCAGTGGGGGGTGCCGACGCGGGCGAAGAGCAGGCGGAAGAGGTCGGAGACCTCGGTGATGGTGCCGACCGTCGAGCGGGGGTTGGTCGAGATGGTCTTCTGGTCGATGGAGATGGCGGGCGAGATGCCCTCGACGGACTCGACCTCGGGCTTCTCCATCTGGTCGATGAACTGGCGGGCGTAGGCCGAGAGGCACTCGATGTAGCGGCGCTGGCCTTCGGCGAAGATGGTGTCGAAGGCCAGCGAGGACTTGCCGGAGCCGGACGGACCGGTGACCACGATGAGCTTGTTGCGGGGCAGCGCCACGTCGATATGCTTGAGATTGTGCTGCGCCGCCCTCTTGATGCGAATCTCGTCCAGCATAATCAATCTATTTTATCACAAGAGACCCCCGAAGGGACCCCGCGGCCCTTGGACGGTGCTTTATAATGAATATAATGAATATAAGGAGGACGACCATGAACCTCAGATTCCGATCCGCGCTCGTCGCCGCCGCGCTGGCCGGGGCCCTGACCGGCTGGACGGCCGGTCCGTCGGACATCCCCCCCGGCCAGGCTGAGCCTCGCGTCTCCTCCGGCCAGGCGGCCGCGGCGCCGTACACCGACCAGCAGGAATACCTGTTCGAGATCATCAAGAGCCGGCGCACCGTGCGCGATTTCCGGCCCGACCCCGTCCCGCAAGCGCACATCCTGAAGATCCTGGACATGGCCCGGTCGGCGCCCACGTCCGGCAATCAGCAGCCCTGGAAATTCCTGGTCGTCCAGGACCGGGCCAAGCTCGACCGGCTCAAGGTCGAGGCGGTGTCCTGGTTCCTGGCGGAATACGACAAGCGGATGAAGCCGGCCCCCGAGAGGCTCGCAGGACTGCGGAAACAGCTGCCGGCGACCATGGCCAAGGTGCTCTCGGCCCCGGTCTATGTCGCCGTCCTGACGGACTCGCAGTCGCCCTACCCCCCGGACTGCCGCTTTGACGGCCCGCTCGCGGCGGCCCTGCTGATGATCGCCGCCAGGTCCCTCGGCTACGGCACGGGCTTCTACACGACCTATTTCCCCGAGGAGCAGATGCGCCGGTTCTTCGGCATCCCCGACCGTTACAATCTCGTCTGCTTCACCCCGATCGGCATCCCGGCCGAATGGCCGCCGGCCCCACAGAAGAAGCCGCTCGAGGACCTCGTCGTCTTCGAGAAGTTCTGAGGCCCAGCCCGAACGCCAGGCCTCTCGGCTCCGTATTCCCGCTCTCGTCTGAGAATCCGGCGATCCGCGGAACGTCCCTCGTCATGCGGCCAGATTCCAGCGGACCCGATGCCGATTCGCGATATTTGACAATGTATATACATTGTGATAAGTTTTTCTTGAAAACGATCGAATGGGACGAAAAGAAGAATGCCCTTCTCAAGGAACTGCGCGGCATTTCTTTCGATGATGTCGTCCGGGCCCTCGCGGGATCGGGACCGCTTTGGGTCAGAGATCACCCTCGCCCGGACAAGCACCCCGGCCAGCGGCAACTGGGCATTCTGATCGCAGGCTATGTCTTTATCGTCCCCTATGAGGAAACCGATGACAGGATCATCTTTAAAACGGTCTATCCGAGCCGAAAAGAGACCAGAGCCCAGGGCCGGGCTGGCGGAAAGAATAGCGGCTAAAGCCGGTCACGAGGAGTTCTATGAACCCCTGGATAAGCAGGAGCGGGATATCCGCGACGCCATAAAAAGAGGCGATCTCGTCCCTGTCCCCGGCGAACAGGCCGAGAAGGAGAAGCTGGCCCTGGCGGCGCGGGCGACTCTGGCCAAGAACAGGCATATCAGCATCCGTCTATCTGAGAGGGACTTGACGCACCTGCGGGCCCGGGCCAGCGAGTTGGGTATCCCCTATCAGACGCTGATCGGCTCGATCCTCCACCAATACGCCGAGGGCAAGGTCAAGGCGTCGTTCTGAGGCCAGCCGAAAAGGCCGAGATCGGGGCTCCGGCCTTTTCCCCTGCGGCAGGGATCTTGCCCCTGAGATCCCAGTTGACGAAATAGGTGAATTGGTATTGTGTCCCCGATATAAATTCGCTAGGATGAGGGCGCCCCATGTCGAACGAAGAAAAGATCCTCCGGTCGCTCGATATCCTGAAGGACATCGGCTACAAGAGCGACTCCATCAAGGCCATCAAGCACCTGCCGGCCCAGGAGGGCTCGTTCCGGGACTACCCCGACGACGTCCACCCGGCCCTGCGCGAGGCCCTGGCGGCCAAGGGCTTCACCCAGCTCTTCTCCCACCAGCGCTCGAGCTGGGAGGCGCTCAAGGAAGGCAAGAACATCGTCGTCGTGACGCCGACGGCCTCCGGCAAGACCCTCTGCTACAACCTTCCGGTCCTCGACGCCATCCTGAAGGACCCCTCGGCGCGGGCCCTCTACCTCTTCCCGACCAAGGCCTTGTCCCAGGACCAGCAGGCCGAGCTCGACGACATCAACGGGCGCCTGCCCGAGGAGATCCGGGTCTTCACCTACGACGGCGACACGCCCCAGGACGCCCGCAAGGCCATCCGGGCCCGCGGCCACATCGTCCTGACCAACCCGGACATGCTCCACGCCGGCATCCTCCCCCACCACACCAAGTGGATCAAGCTCTTCGAGAACCTCAAGTACATCGTCGTCGACGAGCTCCACAACTACCGCGGCATCTTCGGCAGCCACCTGGCCAACGTCCTGCGGCGGCTGAAGCGGATCGCCAAGTTCTACGGCGCCGACCCGCAGTTCATCCTGTGCACGGCGACGATCGCCAACCCGGCCGAGATGGCCGAGAAGATGATCGAGGCCCCGGTCACGCTGGTCGACGACAACGGCGCGCCGCGGGGCGGCAAGTACTTCGTCTTCTACACGCCGCCCGTGGTCAACGCCGCCCTCGGGCATCCGCCGGTCCTACGTCAACGAATCCCGGCGCGTGGCCTCGATCTTCCTCAAGAACGGCCTCCAGACCATCGTCTTCGCCGGCAGCCGCCTCATCACCGAGGTCCTCCTGACCTACCTCAAGGAGGACATCGAGACCAGCATCCAGAAGGAGGGCCTCGTCCGCGGCTACCGGGGCGGCTACCTGCCGCTGAAGCGGCGGGAGATCGAAAAGGGCCTGCGGACGGGCGAGATCCTGGGCGTCGTCTCGACCAACGCCCTGGAGCTCGGCATCGACATCGGGACGCTCGACGTCGCGGTGCTGGCCGGCTACCCGGGGACGATCGCCAGCACCTGGCAGAGAGCCGGGCGGGCCGGGCGCAAGACGGGGCTGTCGGCGGCCGTGCTGGTGGCCACGAGCTCGCCGCTCGACCAGTTCATCATCAACAACCCCGAGTACTTCTTCTCCAAGTCGCCCGAGATGGCCCTCATCAACCCGGACAACCTCTCGATCCTGGTCAGCCACATCGAGTGCGCGGCCTTCGAGCTGCCGTTCGAGGACGGCGAGACCTTCGGCCGGGCCGAGATCGGCGAGATCCTGGCCTTCCTCGAGGAGGACAAGCTCCTCCACCACTCCAAGGACAAGTGGTTCTACACGTCGGAGGCCTACCCGGCCGACGCCATCAGCCTGCGCAGCATCTCTTCGGACAACTTCGTCGTCGTCGACGTCACGGGCGAGGCCCGGGTCATCGCCGAGGTCGACTTCACGTCGGCCCTGACGGCCCTCCACCCCAAGGCCATCTACATCGTCGAGGGCGAGCAATACTTCGTCGAGAAGCTCGACTTCGAGGAGCGCAAGGCCTACGTCAAGAAGACGGACATCGACTACTACACCGACGCCATCGACTACACCAAGATCACCATCCTCGACGTCTTCGACAAGAAGGCCATCGAGGCCGGGACGGGCCGGCTCTCGCACGGCGAGGTCCACGTGGCGACGCAGGTCGTCGGCTTCAAGAAGATCAAGTTCCACACCGGGGAGAACGTCGGCGCGGGAGACCTGCAGCTGCCCCAGAACGAGATGCACACGACGGCCTACTGGCTGACCGTGCCGTCGGCGCTGATGCAGGCCGTCCCCTTCCCGGCCGAGCAGCGGGTCAACGGGCTGTTCGGGCTGGCCTACCTCCTCCACCACGTCTCGCCCCTGTTCATGATGTGCGATCTCCACGACGTCGGCGTGTCGATCGGCGACAACACCTCGGGCGAGCCCGTGCGGCCCCAGGCCCTCCAGGCCCGGGCGGCCGGCGCGGCGCCGGAGGAGACGCCGGCGGTCATGGACCCGGACTTCGAGCCCAATATCTTCATCTACGACAATTTCCCGGGCGGCATCGGGCTCAGCCCGTCCCTCTTCGCCCTCGAGTCGCGGCTGCTCGAGCACGCCTTGCGGACGCTCGAGGCCTGTCCCTGCCGGGACGGCTGCCCGTCGTGCGTCGGGGCCACCAACGAGAGCGGCAAGGAGGCCAAGAAGGTCGCCCGGGCGATCCTCCAGGGCCTGCTCGGCCTCGAAGGCCCCCGCTCCCCCCGCGTCAACTAACAGCCAAGAAGGGACCAGGTCCCTTCTTTATGGTTCTTCTCCCGATTCCGGGAAATCCCTCTCTCGGGCTTTGGCTCGCAACGGGGAGCGGATTCCAAGGAGCGGACCAGGCAGGATCGGGACGGAGCACCCGGAGTCCCGATCCTGCGAAACATCTTAAAAAAGCGCTTTCTTAAGATATTCCCCAGCGCCGTCCCTCCGAGCCACTCCGGGGCGGCGCTGATGGTCGCTCCGCAGACTCCGCTCCCTGCCGGTCCCCTCCCCCAGCAACGGGGATCTTCTGGGCCTGCTAGCTCACCCTGTCCCGAGAGGGACGAGGCAACATCCCTCGCCGCCTCGAGAGGGAAGCCCGGAAATGGGAGAAGAACCTTCTTTATTTGGTCTTGATGACGCGGATCGGCAGGACGATCGTCGGGATGCCCTTGAACTGCAGGATGCGCTGGATGCTGTAGGCCGTCTGGTTGTGGAGGAGCCGGGTGAACAGGTTCTCCTCCTCGAAGACCAGCTTGCCGACGAAGAAGACGGCCTTGTTGTAGCGCCGCTGGAGCTCCTCGCAGCGCTGCTCGACGACGTCGAGCGTGTCGGTGTCGACGGAGTGGATGGACTCGGCGTGGAAGCCGAAGGTGTTGGCCAGCCGGACGTACTTCTTGAGCTCGTCGCCGATGTGGCTCTCCAGGTTCTTGACCTCCTCGGCCCCCTTGAAGTTCTTCCAGTCGACGACGCCGATGGAGATGAAGACGAAGTTCTTGAAATAGTTCGGGAAGATGCGGTGGATGTTGAGGAAGGAGTGGATGCCCAGCCCGGCGAAGTTGCGCACGAACAGGACGGCCGTCGGCGCCGCCCCGTCCCGGGCCGGCACCTCGTGCCGTCCGGTCATCTGCTGGACCTGGGCCATGACGTCGTCGAGGCGCTTCATCATGCCGTTGACCTGCCGGTAGTGCCGGCGGACGAAGACGCACACGACCACGAAGGACAGGGTCAGCACCAGGGTGATCCAGCCGCCCTCCTTGAACTTGACGGCCACCGTCACGGCCAGGATGGACAGGGACATCAGCAGGCCGATGAGGTTGACGGTCAGCTTTTTGGCCCGATGGGGCGCCGGCGTCTTCAGCCAGTGCAGGCACATGCCGAGCTGGGACAGCGAGAAGGTGATGAAGACGTTGATGCTGTACATGATGATGAGGATCTGGACCGAGCCCCGGGTGAAGATCAGGATGAGGATCGAGGCCAGGCCCATGAACAGGATGCCGTTCTGGACGACCAGCCGCTCCGACAGGTGCATGAAGCGGTTCGGCACCCAGGAATCGATGGCCATGTTCCCCAGGACGCGCGGGCCGTCGATGAAGCCCGTCTGGGCGGCGACGAAGAGGATGGCCCCCTCGGACACCAGGATGAGCCCCAGGAGCCAGACGCCCAGCGGGAAGCCGCCGACCGTCCATTGCCCGAGAAGCGTCTCGATGAGCGAGGCGTTCAGGGTCTTGCCGGCGACGTGCTGGACGTTGGTCAGCAGGTAGCAGACGAGCAGGCCGCCGGCGGTGAACGACAGCGAGGCGGCCATCAGGACCATCGTCTTCTTGCCGGTCTTGACCTGGGGCGGGCGCAGGATCTGCAGCCCGTTCGAGACGGCCTCGATGCCCGTATACGTGCCGGCGCCCAAGCTGTAGGCCCGCAGCAGGATGAAGGCCATGGCCCCGAAGCCGAGCTGCTGGATGCCCTGGCGCGTCTCCCGGATGGTGTCGGCGAAGAGCGTCGGCGTCGCCGAGACGTGGGAGAAGATGCCGTAGAGGATGAGCACGACGTGGGAGACGAAAAAGAACAGGAAGATCGGCGTCAGCGTGGCCACCGACTCCTTGACGCCGCGCAGGTTCAGGAGGACCAGGGCCAGGGTGATGACGAGAATGAAGGTCAGCTTGTACTGGAAATAGCCCGGCGGCAGGAAGCTCAGCACGGCCTCGACGCCGCTCGAGATGGAGATGCTGATCGTCAGCATGTAGTCGACGACCAGGGCGCAGCCGGAGACGAGGCCGAAGACCGGGCCGAGGAGCTTGGTGGCCACGACGTAGCCGCCGCCGCCGGTCGGGAAGAGCTCGATGATCTGCGAGTAGCTGGCCGAGATGGTGATGACCGTGATCGCGGTCATGAGGGCCAGGTAGAGGGCCAGGTGGCGGTGGTCGCCGAGCGTGAGGAAGGCCTCCTGGGGGCCGTAGTTCGCCGAGCTCAGGCCGTCGGCGCCCAAGCCGACCCAGGCGAAGAAGGCGATGAGCGACAGCCGGTGGAAGATGCGCGGGTCGCGGACGTTCTTCCCGCCTCCGATGAGGACCTTTTTGACCCTGTCCCAGGGCTTCATGGGCCGACTATATAACGACCGGCGCCCTGCGGACAAGCCGCTCATTTGACAGCCCGGGGACCATGTGCTACTTTTTCAACGGATAATCATGAATATCAACATCTTCAAGATCATCGCCGAAGCGGACATCGTCGTCCAGCTCATCCTCCTCCTGCTCGTGTTCTTCTCCGTTTTCTCCTGGGCCATCATTTTCTATAAAGCCAAGACGATCAAGTCCGCCGTCAAGCAGTCCGAGCGCTTCCTCGACGCCTTCCGCCGCAGCAAGAGCCTGACCGAGGTCAACGACGCCGCCAAGAAGCTCCGGGCCAGCCCCCTGGCCGTCATCTTCCTGGCCGGGAACAAGGAGCTGGCCTACCAGTCGAAGTCCGGCGGCGCCAACGGCTGGTCCGGCGAGAAGACCGAGAGCCTCAACCGGGCCCTCCTCAAGGCCTCGAACTCCGAGGTCGCGCGCCTGGAGAAGATGATGTTCTTCCTGGCCACGACCGGCAGCGTCTCGCCGTTCATCGGCCTGTTCGGCACGGTCTGGGGCATCATGATCTCCTTCGTCCGCATCGGGGCCATGCGCTCGGCCAGCCTCCAGGTCGTCGCCCCGGGCATCGCCGAGGCCCTGGTGGCCACGGCCTTCGGCCTGTTCGCCGCGGTGCCGGCCGTCATCGCCTATAACTATTTCCTCGGCCGCATCAAGGACGTCATCGCCGACATGGAGGACTTCTCCCTCGAATTCCTGAGCATCGCCGAGAGGCTCCATGGCTCTTAGCACGCAGTCGTTGCCGTCCGGATCCTCGCGCAAGCGGCAGATCGGCACGCATCTCTCCGAGATCAACGTCACGCCGTTCATCGACGTCATGCTGGTCCTGCTGGTCATCTTCATGGTCACGGCGCCGATGATGCAGTCGGGGATCGGCGTCAACCTGCCCCAGGCCGAGACCGACACCAAGCCGGCGGAAGAAGGCTTGACCCTGACCGTGACCAAGGACCAGTACGTCCACGTCGGCGACTCCGTCATCAACATCAACCTGCTCGAGCGCCGCCTGACCGAATACTTCTATAACAAGCCGAAGAAGGTCGTCTACCTCCAGATCGACAAGGACGTGCCGTGGGGCGTCGGCGTCCGGGTCATGGACATCACCAAAAAGGCGGGCGTCGAGATCGTCGGCGTCATCACCGAACCCATCGACGTCAAAGACAAGAGGAAATGAGCCCCGCGCGGCTGCCGCTGCCCCAGGCGTTCAAACGGGCGGTCGTCATCTCGGCGTCCCTCCACGTCGGGCTGATCGTCCTCATCGCCGCCTCGCCCTCGTTCACCCGCTCCCAACCGAAGGGCCTCGTCCAGTACGTCAACTTCATCGGCGGCGGAGGCGGCGGCGGAACAGGCGGGGGGCCGGCGGGCGGCGGCGGGACCGTCGCGCCCAAGGCCGAGCCTCTCCCCGCCCCCCAGAAGCCGGCCCTGCGCGACCTGACCGTGGCCTCCAAGCTCAAGGCGGAGCCTTCGAGCTCTCTGACCCACCCGGCCGACAAGCCCAAGACAGCCAAGAAGACGGCCGAGAAGAAGGCGGCCATCTCCAAGCCCGAGCCCGCGGCGCCGACCGCGGCCGACGCGGTCAACGCCGCCGGCCGCCGGCGCGACGAGCGGCTCCGGCTTCGGCCTCCGCTTCGGCACGGGCGGCGGCGGGACCGGGCCCGGCGGGGGGACGGGCGGCGGGACCGGCTCCGGAGCGGGCGACCCGTTCGGCGTCGCCGGTTTCCCCTTCCAGTTCTACCTCCAGATGATCTCGGACAAGATCACGGCCAATTGGTTCCAATCGCTCGTCGACCCCGGCGTCGGCGGGCTCCTCCAGACCCAGGTCTACTTCCGCATCTACCGGAACGGGACCATCTCGGACGTCAAGGTCGACGTCTCGAGCGGGGTCGAGTCGTTCGACCTCTCGGCCAAGCGGGCCATCAGCAACGCGGCCCCGTTCGCCACGCTCCCGAACGAGTACGCCGGCCAATACCTCGGCATCACCCTCATCTTCGAGCACAGCAAATGAAACACCTGAAAATATCCGTCGCGCTCCTCGTCCTCATCGCCGCCCCGGCGGCCGTCGCCCAGCAGGAGGTCGTCCTCAAGATCAGCGAGGGCATGCCCATGATCGCGCTGGCCCTGCCGGACTTCATCGTCCGGCCGGGATCGGCCGCGGCCCAGGCCGCCGCCGCGGAGATCCGCCAGGCCCTGTCGGACGACATCGCCTACACCCGGATCTTCCAGCTCCTGCCCAAGAGCTACTACGACTATGTCGGGCGACTGGTGACGGCCGACAAGATCAACTTCAAGGACTGGGACTCCATCCAGGCCCGGCTCCTGGTCACCGGCGAGGTCCGGGAGGACGGCGGCCGCATCGTCTTCGACGGCAAGATCTACGACGTCAAGAGCGAGCGTTTCATCGTCGGCAAGCGCTACCAGGCCGAGAAGAACGGCTTGCGCCTGGTCGCCCACAAGATGGCCGACGAGCTCCTCAAGCTCCACGGCGAGAAACCCCTGTTCACGACCAAGATCTCGTTCGTCTCCAACCGGGACGGCAACGACGAGATCTACATGATGGACTACGACGGGGCCAATCCGACGCGGATCACCTTCAACAAGATCAAGGACTACATGCCGGCCTGGTCGCCGGACCAGCGGACGATCGCCTTCACCTCCTACCGCGGCGGCAACGCCGGCCTGTTCCTGCGCAACATCTACGAGGGCCAGGAGACCGCGCTGGCCGCCAAGGGCACGAGCTATTCGGCCGCCTTCTCCCCGGACGGCAAGAAGCTGGCCTTCTGCTCGACCATGGCCGAGGAGGGCAACGCCGACATCTTCGTCATGGACCTCGAGACGAAGAAGATCAAGCGGCTGACCTTCAACGCCGCCATCGAGACGGCCCCGTCCTGGTCGCCGACCGGCCGCGAGATCGCCTTCACCACGGACCGCCTCGGCCAGGGCAACCCCCAGATCTACATCATGGACGCCGAGGGCTCCAACGTCCGCAAAGCCAGTTTCGGCGGCAACTACCACGACTCCCCGGCCTGGGCCCCGACGAGCGAGCGCATCGCCTTCGTCTCCCGGGTCGACAGCACCTTCGACATCTACGTCCTCAACCTGCGGACCAACCAGATCTCGAAGCTCACCGAGAACAACGTCCGCAACGAGTCGCCGAGCTGGTCGCCCGACGGCCGCCACCTCGTCTTCGCCTCGAACCTCTCGGGCTCCATCCAGATCTACTCCGTCGACTACGACGGGGCCAACCTGCGGCGCCTGACCGACCGCGGCGAGAACAAGCTCCCCAACTGGACTAACTAGCCTCGGGATAGCCTCTCAGGCCGCCTGACGGGCTCGGGACGGTTCCTCTCTCGGCGTCACCCCCGCCCGTACTCGCCGCGCCAAAGGTCCCGGCATCAGCGGCTCCGTGCATTCGGGGGGCCCCCACGCCTCTACGTCGCCTCCCTGCGCCCAGTTTGCGGATATCGACGACATCCCTCGGCTTCCTTTTGGCGGAGGGGTAGTCCTAAGGGGGGAAAATGGCGAAATCAGGGGGAAAACGTATTGACACGCCCCCCTTGTCAGGGTATAAGATGGGCGGAACAATGCGTCGTGCCGTCGCTTCCGAGGGCGGGAGACGCGATCTATAAGGAGGCTTCATGAAAAAGCTGCTGATTTACTCGCTCGCCATCGTCCTCGTCTTCTCGTTCGCCGTCGCGTGCAAGAAGAAACCCAAGGAAGTCCCCCCGCCCCCGCCCCAGACCCAGGAACAGCCCCCGGTCGAAAAGGTCGAGGCCCCCGTCGTCCAGGAGCCCCAGCTCAGCGAAGAGGAGCTCCTGCTCCAGAAGTCGCTCGACCAGATCAACCGCGAGAAGCCCCTCGGAGCGATCTATTTCGACTACGACCGCGCCGTCGTCCGCGACGACGCCCGGGCCACGCTCGACGGCAACGCCGGCTGGCTGAAGAAGTTCCGCACGATCAAGGTCCTCGTCGAAGGCCACTGCGACGAGCGCGGCACCGAGGAATACAACCTGGCCCTCGGCGAGAAGCGGGCCAAGGCCGCCCAGGATTACCTGCTGTCGCTCGGCATCTCCTCCGACCGGCTGAAGATCATTTCCTACGGCAAGAGCCAGCCCATCAATCCCGGCCACGACGAGGGCGCCTGGCAGATGAACCGGCGCGCCCAGTTCCTGATCATCGAGAAGTAAGCCTTGCGCCGCGCGAGCCTCGGGGCCTTCTTCCTCGCCGTCCTTGTCCTGGCCTCGGCCGGGCAGGACAAGAGCAAGAAGGCCTACGAGCTCGTCTACGACGACGTCCAGGTCCTCAAGCAGCAGGTCCAGGACCTCCGGGCCCAGATCGACCGGAACGCCGAGGAGATCCGGGCCGTCCAGGACCAGCTCAAGGCCATCGCCGATCTTGTCCGCCAGGCCCTGGCCGGCCAGTCCGGGAGCCAGGAGGGCCTCCGGGCCTTGCCCGCCCAGTACCAGGACATCGTCCGCAAGCTCGACCTGCTGACGCTCGAGGTCCAGCGGCTGGCGGCCGACCAGGCCGCCCGGCCGATCCCGGTGACGCCGCCCGCGACCGCCGAAACGGAAGGGAAGCCGGCGTCGCCGCCCGCGGCCAAGACGCCCCCCGAGACCAAGCCCCAGCCGGCGCCGGCGGCCCCGGTGCCGGCCCCGACGATGTCGCCGCAGGAAGCCTATTCCGTGGCCTACAACGACTACCTCAAGGGCAACTACGACCTGGCCGTCGACAGCTTCAAGCTCTACCGCCAGCAGTTCCCGGAGAGCCCGTTGGCCGATAACGCGCTCTACTGGATCGGCGAGTGCCGCTACAGCCAGAAAAAGTTCGAGGAGGCCATCGACGCCTTCGACGAGCTCATCGTGGCCTACCCCCAGGGCGACAAGGCCGCCGCGGCCCACCTCAAGAAGGGTCTCAGCTTCATCGAGCTCGGCCGCAAGCCCGAGGCCCTGGCCGCCCTCAAGCTCCTCGTCGCCAAATACCCCCTCGAGGAAGAAAGCCGGATCGCCCAGGACAAGATCAGGGAGCTCAACGAAAAATGAGAGACGTCAACAGTCTGAACAAGGTCATCCTCGTCGGCCGGCTCGGCGGCAAGCCCGAGATGCGCCGCCTTCCCCAGCAGGACCGCTGGGTCGCCTCGTTCACGATGGCCACCAACGAGCGGCTTTTCAATCCCACGACGCGCGAGTCCTCCGACCGGACCGAATGGCACCGGATCAAGGTCTTCGGCAAGCTGGCCGAGTTCTGCGATAAGTACCTCGCCCAGGGCCGCCAGATCCTCCTCGAAGGCAAGCTCCGGACCCGGAGCTGGCAGGACAAGGAGGGGAACAAGAGGACGACGACGGAGATCGAGGCCATGAACATCGTCCTCCTCGGCAAGCGCGAGGAGAGCTCGGCCACGTCGGCCGACACGACCGACCTCGACGCGGTCTACGGCCGCGGCGGCGGACGGCCCGCCGGCGGCGGCGCCGCGGAAGAGGACTTCCCGGCCGGCGACGAGGGCGGCGGCCCCGGGGGCTCCGGCGGCCCCGACGACGATATTCCCTTTTAACCCGCGCCGTGAGCGACAAGATCCCGCCCGAGGCCGGCTACGAGGCCGGCATCGTCGAGGACCTCCGGCCCTGGGGCAAGTTCCGCCGCTTCCCCCATCAGGATGTCAGCAGCGTCAAGATCATCACCGTCGAGCCGGGCGGCCGCTTGTCTCTCCAATACCATGAAGGCCGGGCCGAGTTCTGGGTGGTCCTCGACCCGGGGCTCGAGGTCACGCTCGGCGACCGCGTCTGGCTCGCGGCCCCCAACGAGGAGTTCGTCATCCCCCGCCGGACGCCCCACCGGGTCCGCAACGTCGGCGACAAGCCGGCCCGCGTCATGGAGCTCTGGCTCGGCCCCTCCTCCGAGACGGACATCGTCCGCCTTTCGGACGACTACCAGCGCAAATAAGAAGACCGTCCCCGCAAGGGACGACCGCTCTTTCCTTTCCTTCTTTAACAAGAAATAGCCCTCCAGGCAGCTCATAAGGAATTTCTCAAGATATTTCGCAGGATCGGGACTCCGAGTGCTCCGTCACGATCCTGCCTGGTCCGCTCCCCGGAGTCCGCTCCCCGTTGCGAGCGAAGCCGGAGAGAGGGGACTCCCGGAATCCGGAGGAGGAGCCTATTTCTTCGGGCCCGCTTCGAGCGGCTGGCCGGTCAGGAACACCTGCGGGTGGCGGAGCAGGATCTCCTCGATGATGTACTCCTCGATCTGCTGGGCGCTCCGGAGCTTCAGCGCCTCCTCGGCGATCCGCTCCGCCGTCCGGGCCTCGATCGACCGGAGGGCCTTCTTGACCCGCGGGATGAAGATCGGGTTCATGCTGAAGGTCCGCAGGCCGAAGCCCATCAGGACGATGGCCGAGAGGGTGTCCGCGGCCATCTCGCCGCAAACGACGACGTCCTTGCCCGCGCTCCGCGCGGCCTGGATGACCGACCGGATGAGCTTGAGGACGGCCGGGTGGAACGGCTTGTAGAGGTGGGTGACGGACTCGTTGGCCCGGTCGACCGCGAGGTAGTACTGGATGAGGTCGTTCGTCCCGATGCTGATGAAGTCGACCTCCTTCAGCATGACATCGGCCAGGGCCGCCGCCGCGGGCACCTCGATCATGACGCCGAGCGGGATGGCCTCGTCGAAGGCCTCCCCCTTCTGGCGCATCGTCTGCTTGACGTCCTCGAAGACGTCCTTGACCTCGAGGACCTCGTCGACCTCGGTGACCATGGGCACGAGGACCCGGACGTTCTTGGCGACGCTGGCCCGCAGGATGGCCCGGAGCTGGATGCGGAACAGGTCCTTGTTGCGCAGGGAGAAGCGGACGGCCCTCAGGCCCAGCGCCGGGTTGGGCTCCCTCTCGATGTTGAGCTGAGGCAGGCTCTTCTCGCCGCCGATGTCCAGGGTCCGGATCGTGACCGGGTGGGGCGCCGCGCCGCGGGCCAGGCGGGAGTAGATATCGAAGTGGTCCTCCTCGGTCGGCAGGGACTCCCGCCGGAGGTAGATGAACTCGGACCGGAACAGGCCGACGCCCTCCGCGCCCATGGACTGGGCCAGCGCGATCTCTTCGGGCAGCTCGATGTTGGCCTGGGGGATGAAGCGGACGCGGTCGAGCGTCTCCGACTTGAGCTTGGCCGTCTTCTGCAGCTCCCGGCCGTAGTTCTCGTACTTCTCCTTCTTGGCCTGGAACTCGCGGCGCATGGCGGGCGGCGGGTCGATGATGACCTCGCCTTCGGTGCCGTCGACGATGAGGAACTCGCCCTCCCGGATCTGGCGGGTGATGTCGCGCAGGCCGAGGACGGCCGGGATGCCGAGGGACCGGGCCAGGATGGCCGTGTGCGAGGTCTGGCCGCCCATGTCCAGGGCCACGCCGAGGGTCAGCTCCCGGCTCAGCCGGAGGGCGGCCTCGGAGGGCAGGAGCTCGTGGGCGACCAGGATGTGCTCCTTCTGGGGCGGCTTCTCCTTCTCGCGATGGGCCTCGAGGTTCCGGTAGACGCGCTTGAGGACGTCGGAGACGTCCGACTTGCGCTGCCGGAAATAGTCGTCGGTCAGGGATTCGAACAGCTTCTCGAACCGCGCGTTGGCCTTGGACAGGGCCCATTCGGCCCGGGCCTTCTCGTCGCGGATGACGCCCTCGAGCCCGCCGACGAGGGCCGGGTCCTCGAGGATAAGCAGGTGGGCCTCGAAGATGAGGGAGCTGTCCGGGCCCATCTTCTCCCGCACGCCCTCCTTGACCTTGACCAGGTCCTCGCGGGTGCGGTCGAGGGCCTGGTGGAGGCGCTTGATCTCGTCGGGGACCTGGGCCTCGCCGATGATCTCCTTGCGCGAGGTGAAGACCACCCGCTTGGACAGGAGCGCCTCGCCCATGGCGATGCCGGGCGAGACCGCGATGCCCCGGAGGCGTCTCACGTCCGCCATCGCGTCACTCCTTCTCGTCGAAGCGGTTGGCGATGAGCTCGGCCAGGGCGGCCATGGCCGCCTCCTCGTCCTTGCCCGAGACGACGAGCCGGATGGACGTGCCCTGGGTCGCGGCCAGGGTCAGGATGCCGAGGATGCTCTTGCCGTCGATCTCGTCGCCGTCCTTGACGATCTTGACCGAGGCGCCGAAGCGGTTGGCCAGGTTGACGAACTTGACCGCGGCCCGGGCGTGGAGGCCCAGCTTGTTGCGTATGGCGACGGTCCTGTCGAGCATGGAGGGGTCACTTCGTCCGGGAGCCGAGCAGGGCGCTGACGAGATGGACGTTCTTCTTGCCTTGGTCGACGACCTTCTTGGCCACGTCCTTGAGGTTGTTGTTGCGCTGGAGGGAGACGAACTTGATCAGCATGGGCAGGTTGACCCCGGTGATGATCTCGACGTGGTTTTCCTTGAAAAAGCTGAAGCTCAGGTTGGAGGGCGTGCCGCCGAACATGTCGGTGAAGATGACCACTCCGCTCTTCTGATCGACCCGTTTGAGGCTCTGGTTGATCTTCCTCTTGGAGTCCTCGACGTCGTCGTACCAGCCGATCGAGATGGCCTCGATGTTGGGCGCCTCGCCGAGGATGATGGTCAAGGCGTTGAGCAGCTCCTCGGCCATGCGGCCGTGGCAGACGATGATGCCTCCGATCATAGGTCGTTCGTCCTCCCGGTCAGTGCGCCATTGTACGACAAAGCCGCCTATTTATAAAGGTCCCGGTGATATATCCTGACGTCGTACGGCCCCTTCTTGAGGTGGGACCGGAGCTCCTCGGCCACGACGACCGAGCGGTGGCGGCCCCCCGTGCAACCGATGGCGACGTTCACGGTCGTCTTCCCCTCGCGGGCGAACCGGGGCAGGGCGAAGTCGAGAAGGCCGCGGAGCCGGGCCAGGAAGGGCTTCGTCCCGGGCGAGGCCAGGACGTACCGGCGCACGCCCGGCGCTTTGCCGTTGCGCGCCCTCAGGCGCTCGACGTAGAAGGGGTTGGGCAGCAGCCGGGTGTCGAACACGATATCGGCCTCGAGGGGCAGGCCGTGCTTGTAGCCGAAGCTCGTCAGGACGACCTGTGTCCGCGGCCGCTTGCGCCGCAGGACGCGCTCGGCGATGAGATCCTTGAGCTGGTAGATGTTGAGCCCCGAGGTATCGACGACGTCGTCGGCCATCCGCCGGATTCCGGCGAGGCGTCTCCGCTCGAGACGCACGCCCTCCAGGATCGGCCTGCGCGGGGCCATCGGGTGGGGCCGCCGGGTCTCGTTGAAGCGCTTGGCCAGGGCCTCATCCGCGGCCTCGAGGAAGATGAGGCGGACCGGGGCCCGCTTCCGGATGTCCCGGAGGATGGCCGGGAAATCGGTGAGAAAGCGCGGCTCGCGGATGTCGACGACCAGGGCGGCCCGGTCGATCTCGACCTTCTTCCGGAGCCACAGGTCGACGAAGCTGCCGATGAGCTTGGCCGGCAGATTGTCGACGCAGTAATAGCCGAAGTCCTCGAGCGCCCGGCTGACGACGGTCTTGCCCGAGCCCGACAGGCCGGTGACGATGAGAAAGCGGTTGTCCGGGACGGCTTTGGTCATAGCGTTTCTCAGGTAAGGACGCGGTCAAGCCGGCGGATGAGCTCGTCCGGCGCGCTGTATCCCTTCTGGCGAAGGATGTGGACCTTGCAGGCGATCTCGATCAGCGTGGCGATGTTGCGGCCCGGGGCGACCGGGATCGCCAGCTGGGGGACCTTCCGGCCCAGCACGAGCATATCGTCCCCCGACTTGAGACCGAGGCGGTCGACTTCGTAGCCGCGCCGCCACTTCTTCAGCCGGACGACGAGGTCGACCCGGGCCTGCTTGGCGATCGAGCGCGGCCCGAAAATGGCCCGGATGTTGATGATGCCCAGGCCCCGGATCTCCATGAAGTTCCGGCTGAGCGCCGGGGCCGAGCCCCAGAGCTCTCCCCCGGGCGCCACCCGGATCTGAACGACGTCGTCGGCGACGAACTGGTGGCCCCGGGCGATGAGCTCGACGGCGCTCTCGCTCTTGCCGATGCCGCTGTCGCCGAGGATGAGCGTGCCCAGGCCGAAGATCTTGAGGAACCCGGCCGAGATGGTCGTCTGCTCGACGGGCGGGTCGGTCGGAGGGGCGGCGGCCGGTCTACGAACCACGGCCCTTCTCCTCCTCGGCCTTCAGGGTCTTGAGGACATCGGCGGGGGTCGGCGCCTTGAGGAGCTTGGAGGCCAGGGTCCGCGAGGTCCGCGTCAGGGCGGCGATGGCCGCCAAAAGGCGGAGACCCTCGCCCGGCGAGTCCTCCGGCGAGACGAGCAGGAAGAACACGTGCGAGAGCTTCCCGTCGCCGGCCTCGAAGGGGACGCCGTCGGGCGACAGGCCGAGCGCCAGGGCCGGCGTCCGGAGCCCCTTGGCCCGGCAGTGGGGCACGGCCACGCCGTGGCCGATGGCCGTCGTGCCGAGCACCTCCCGCTTCAGGAGCCTGTCGAGGAGCGTCCCGTCGAACTCGGCGCCGCGCTTGGCCTCGAGCCGGGCGGAGAGCTCGCGGAGGACCCCCGTCCGGTCCCGGGCATCGAGCCGGTGCAGGACCAGGTCCTCGTCGAGGAGGGCGTGAAGCGTCACCGGTCTCCCCCGCGCCTCATTCGGGCTCGACCAGTCCGTAGTGGCCGTCCTTGCGACGGTAGAGGACAGCCCAGCCCTCCGAGCCCTCGCGGCGGAAGAGGAAGACCTCCTTGTTCTTGACGTCCAGCTGGACCATGGCCTCCTCGAGCGACATGGGCTTGAGCGAGTAAAAGGCGCTCCGGACGACGCGCTTTTCCGGCTCGGGGGCCTCGACGGCGGGGGCCAGGGCCTTGCGCTGCCGGCCGCCGCGCCGCTTCTTCTCGCGCCACTTGGCCCGCTCTTTGCGGATGCGCTTCTCCAGGGTATCGAAGGCCGCGTTCAGGGAATCCATCATGTCCAGGGTCTCCTCGGCGACCACCAGGCCGCCGCCCCGGGCCCTGAGATTGATCTCGGCCTTGTGGCGGTTCTTCTGGACGACCAGGATGACGTTGATATCGATGACGTCGTCGACCAGGCTCTTCAGCCGGGCCAGGCGCTTCTCGCAATAGGCCTTGATCTCGGGCGTGAGGGCCGACTGCCGGGCCGTATAGTGGACGTTCATTTTTTATCCTCCATGGCGGACTTCCTCTTACGGATGTGGGACGGCTCGATCCTGAGCTGGTTGCGGTACTTGGCGACCGTGCGCCGGGCGATGTGCAGGTCCTCGCGGGCCAGGAGCTCGCCGATCTCGATGTCGCTCAGCGGATTGTCCCGGTCCTCCCCTTCGACGAGCTTGCGGAGCTTGTCCTTGACCTTGAGGGAGGAGACGTCCTCGCCGTAGCTCCCCTGCAGGGACTTGTGGAAGAAGTACTTCAGGGAGAAGACGCCCCGCGGCGTCATCATGTGCTTGTTGGCCACGACCCGGCCGACCGTGGACTCGTGGACCCCGATGTCCTGGGCGATCTCCATCAGCGTCAGGGGCTTGATGTAATCGATGCCCTTCTCGAAGAAGCCCTTCTGCCGGTCGACGATGAACTTGGCGACCTTGTAGATGGTCTGGTTCCTCTGGTTGAGGCTGCGCATGAACCAGATGGCCTTCTTCAGGCGGTCGTTGAGGAAACGATAGGCCTCCGGCTCGCCGTCCACGGCCTTGGCCAGGAGCTGGCGGTAGAAGGCGCTGAGCCGGAGCTGGGGCAGGCCTTCGTCATTGACGACGACCTTCCACTCGTCGCCTTCGCGGCTGACGACGATGTCCGGGACGACGTAGGACGTCCGCTCCTCGCTGTACTTCCGGCCGGGGGCGAAGTCGAGGCCCCGGATGAAGTCGATCCGCGACCGGACCTCGGCCATCGGGACGTTGAGGACGCGGGCCAGCTGGGCGTAGTCGGACTTCTCGAGCAGGGCCCGGTGCTGGGTGACGATGGCCCGGGTCATCTCGTCGCCGATCTGGAGGTTGTCCATCTGGGCCAGCAGGGCCTCCGGCAGGTCCCGGCTGCCGCAGCCGACGGGGTCGAAGGTCTTGATCTTCGCCCGGACGGCGTCGATGCGCTCCGGCGTCGTCCGGTTCAGGCGGGCCAGCTCCTCGACGCTCGACTCGAGGTAGCCGGTCTCGTTGATGTCCCCGATGATGTTGGTCGCGAGCTCGCGCTCCTCGGGATCGAAGAAGGTCAGCGAGGCCTGCCAGTTGAGATGGTCCCAGAGGGAGGGCGTCCGGGACAGGGTGTTCTCCAGGGAGATCGCCTCGCGGTTCTCGCTGAAGTGGGGGCGGAAGCCCTCGTCGAGGTATTCCTGGAAGCCGGAGAGGACGTCGGTGACCCGGACATCGCCGTTGATCTTGGATTCCGTCGACTCGAGGTTCAGCCCGTCGAGAAGGCCGGTCCGGTTCCCGACCCCGGCCTCCTCGGCGGCCACGGTCTCGCTGTCGCGGGGCGCGGCCTCCCGAGCTTCGTCGGCGATCTCGATCATGGGGTTCTGGGAAAGCTCCTCGTCGATGACCTCGATGAGCTCGAGGTTGGTCAGCGGCAGGAGCTTGATGGCCTGCTGAAGGGCGGGGGCCAGGATGAGCTTCTGGACCTGCCTCTGGTCGAGCCTCTGTTTCAGGGTCATGGTTCTCTATCTATAGACGGAACTCGTCGCCCAAATAGCTCTTTCTCACCGCCGCCGATGAGACGATCTCCGCCGGCGTCCCCTCTTCGAGGACGCGGCCGGCCTCGATGATCGCGGCCCGGTCCGTGATCGCCAGGGCCTCCCGGACCGCGTGGTCCGTCAGCAGGATGCCGATCCCCTTGGCCCGAAGGCCCCGGATGATCGCCTGGAGGTCCCGGACCGACAGGGGGTCGATCCCCGTGAACGGCTCGTCGAGCAGGAGGAATCCGGGGTCCAGGACCATCGCCCGGGCGATCTCGAGGCGGCGCCTTTCGCCGCCCGAAAGGGTCAGGGCCATGGCCCCGGCCAGCTTCTCCAGCCCGAATTCCTCGAGGGCCTCGCTCACCCGGGCCGCCCGGGAGGCCGCCGACGCGGGCCTCGTCTCCAGGACGGCCAGCAGGTTCTCGGCCACGGTCATCTTGCGGAACGCCGACGGCTCCTGGGGCAGGAGGACCAGGCCTTTCCTCGCCCGGAGGTACATCGGACGGTCCGTGACATCCTCGCCGTTGAGGAAAACGCGGCCCCCGTCCTGGGGGACAAGGCCAAGGATCATCGCGAACGTGGTCGTCTTGCCGGCCCCGTTGCGGCCCAACAGGCCGACGATCTCCCCCTGTTCGACGCTGACGGAAACCTTGTCGACGACCTTCTTGCCCCCGTAGCTCTTTTCGAGTTCGACCGCCCTCAGAGAACCCTTCATGGCTCACGATTTGATGACGGTCGCCGTTCTTCCCGTTCCCTCATTCTCGAGAAAAATCTTATCATCGGCCAAGTCGAAAGTCAATTTATCCCCCCTGGCGGCGCCGCCCTTTCCGTCGGTCAGGACGGGCTTCCCGGTGAGGACCAGCCGGCCGTCCCCGGCCCCGTAGGATGCGGCTTCCCCCCGGCCCTCATAGCGGCCCTTGGCGACGACGACCGCTCCCCTGGCCGCGAGCGCCTCGAGGTCCCCGCCCGCACGGCCGAAGACGGCCGAAACCGTCCCGGCCTCGAGCCGCGCTTCCGGGAGCAGCACATAGGCCCGGCCGGCGAGGGTCAGGGTCCCCGGGCCGGGGGCGAAGGACATGTCCCCGCCGCCGAGCTCGATCGGGCGGCCGGGGGAAGGCCCCGTCGCGGCGGCCGTCCGAACGGCCCGGACGCCGCCCCGTCCGCGCATCTCGCCCGTGTCGCCGACAAGCTCGATCTCGTCGGCCCGCAGGGTGTCCGTCCCCTGGCTCACGAGAACACGGCCGGTGAAGAGGGACTTCGAGACGCCGGGGCTGATCTCCAGCGCGTCGCTCGAGACGGCGACGTCCTGCCGCGGGGAGAAGAACCCGACCGACCGCCTTCCTTCTTCTTTCTTGAGAACGCACGCGACGCCACCCGTGGCCAGGACCCTGCCCCCGTCCGAGGCGACCAGGATCTTGGGCGCCTCGATCCGCGCTTCGTCGGAATCGGCGACGGCGGGGCGCCCGGACCGGCCGTGGATCCCGAGGACTCCGGCGCCGTCGAACACGGCCTCGTCCCCTTCGAGGGCGCGGCCGGGCCGGCCGGCCTCCGCGATCTCCGCCCGGACGCCGCCCGAGGCGGACCAGGTCCAGAGGCCGAGCGCGCGGTCGAAGCTCAGGAGGGTTTTCGGCGCGAGAACGGCCACCGTCCGGTCCGGCGCGGACCGGAGAGAGAGGCGGGAGCGGCCCGAGGCCTGGATCGCCCCGAGGCCCAACGGGTCCCGGACGAACGAGACTTCGATCCGCTCGGCGCGGACCTCGCCGCTTCCCCCGCCCGGCGTCCCTTTCCCATGGAAGCGCACCTCCGCGGCAGGCTCGAGGACGGCGGACTCGAGGAACGATCCGTCCTCGGAAACGACGAATTGAACGGTCCCCGCCAAGCCCTCGAAGGCCGGGCCTTCGAGCGCCGCGCGCCCGTCCGCCCGGCCCCGGCGGCCGCGGCGGTCGAAGACGAACGAATCTCCCGAGAGGACCAGTCCGCCGCCGGACCCGTCCTCCGCCGCGGTCCCGGCCTTAAAACCGCCGCCGAGCCGGACCTCGTCCGGGCCCTCCGCGTAGCAGACCTCCTGGGCCTCGCCGGACATCGTTTTCGAGGCGAACCGCCCGCCGGCCTTCGTCCCGAAGGTCCCTGCGGCCTTGTCGTAGACGAACGACCCGCCTTCGAGGATGACGCCGCCGGCCGCAACACGGACCCGGCCGGAGACGTCGAAACGGAGCGCGGCCTTGTCGTAGGCGACCTCGTCGGCCGTGAGCCGCGAGACGATCTCGCCGGCGGGCCCGTACTGGATCACCTCGACCGCGCCCCGGAGATGGTCGCGGCCGTCCGGCCCGAGGAAGAAGGCGTCGCCGCGGACGGCCGCCGCGAGCTTCCCGTTTTTGTATTCTTCGTGCCGGACCTGTTCCTTGCGGTCGACCGCGCGGCCGGCGGGCGGGGGGGCGAGGGCGGCCGGCCGCGGCATCTCGCGACGGCCGGCGAGGCGGACGGCCAGGGCCGCCGCCACGACGACCAGCGCGGCCGCCGCGACGAACCCGGCGAGCCTCGCCGGCCCGGACGCTCTCAGGGCGCTCATCGTCTCAGATCTTGAGGTCTTCGATGGACAGGTTGGTCTTCTGCTCGCCGAGGTACTCCGAGGTCATGACCGAAAAAGCGACGCTGACCCGGCTGCCGCGGTGGATGACGTGCCGCCAGTCGGCCTTGTCCCAGCCCAGGGCCTCGAGGACCCGGCCGTTCTGCCGGGCCAGGAACTTGAGATGCTTGCCTTGGAGGACCTTGGGATCGCTGATGACCTCGACGTTATCGGCCATGAACAGGGGCTTGGGATTGCCGACGCCGAAGGGGACGAGACGGGCGAAGACCTCCATGAAGCGGTCGTCGAGAGCGGCGAAATCGAGCGGTCCGTCGATCCTGATCCGCCGTTGCAGGCTCTCGACCGGGATGCGGGCCTCGGCCAGCGGGTTCAGGGTGGCCCGGAACTCGGCCATACGGTCCGTGGGCAGGGTGCACCCGACGGCCAAGCGGTGCCCGCCGTAGCTCAGGAAGAGGTGCCGGCAGTCCTCGAGGAGGTCGATCAGGGGGACCTCCGAGATGCTCCGGCCCGAGCCGTGCGCCTTGCCGTCCTCGTAGGCGAACAGGACGACCGGCCGGTTGAAGCAGTCCTTGAGCTTGGAGGCGACGATGCCGATGACGCCGCGGTGCCAGTCGGGGCTTCCCAGGACGAGGCACTTGTACTTCTTGTCGAGGCCCCGCTCCTCGACGCGCTCGCGGGCCTCGTTGAAGATCCGCTCCTCCGTTCGCTGGCGCTGGCCGTTGAGCTCGTCGAGCTTCTGGACGAGGGCTTGCGACTCGGCGACGTCCTCCGAGAAGAAGAGCCGGACGGCGAGGTCGGTCATGCCCATGCGCCCGGCGGCGTTGATGCGCGGGCCGAGGCGGAAGCCGAGATCGCCCTCGGAGATCTTCCGTCGCCCCAGCCCGCAGGCCTCGATCAGTTGCCGGAGGCCGATGTTGGAGACGTTGCGCAGGCCTTCCAGACCGTGCTTGACGAACAGCCGGTTCTCGCCCTTGAGCTCGGCGACGTCGGCCACGGTGCCGATCGAGACGAGCTTCATGTAGTGCGGCAGGCCGGTGTCCCGGCCGGCCTTCTCGAGGAGGGCCTGGATGAGCTTGAAGCAGACGCCGACGCCGGCCAAGCCGGTGTCGGGGTAGCCCGAGTCGGCCAGGACGGGATCGAGGACGGCCACCGCGTCCGGGAGCGTCTCGCCCGGCCGGTGGTGATCGGTGACGATGACGTCGACGCCCTTCTCCCGGGCCCGGGCGGTGAACTCGACGGCCTTGATGCCGCAGTCGACGCTGATGACGAGCGTCGCCCCCCGCTCGACCGGGATCCGGACGTGCTCGTCCTTGATGCCGTAGCCGTCGGTCAGGCGCTCCGGGATGAAGTGCTCGACCTTGGCCCCGAGCGTCGTCAGGGCCTTGACCAGCATGACCGTCGACAGGATGCCGTCGACGTCGTAATCGCCGAAGACCAGGATCTTCTCGCCGGCGGCGATGGCCGCCCCGATCCGGGCGACGGCCCGGTCCATGCCCTTCATCAGGTAGGGGTCGTGGAGCTTGTCGAGTCCGCCGTAGAGGAACGCCCGGGCCGCCTCCTCGGTCACGATCTTCCGGTTGACGAGGACCCGGGCGATGGCCGGAGGGAGGTCGAGGGCCGCGGCCAACGCGTCGGCTTCCGCGCGCGGAGGGTGGATGAGCCAGGCGACGTCGTTCATGGCGCCCTCACTCTAGCATATTCACCGCCAGGGCTCAACCGGCGGGATTGACAATTAAACGCTTGAAAAATAAAATGTTAAGACCATGTTCGGCAGCCTGCGGGAAAAACTGGCCCGGACCCGGAACTCCTTCCGCCGGATCGAGGACCTGTTCAAGAGCGGCCGGCGGCGGGACGAGATCCTGGACGAGCTCGAGGAGGCTCTCATCCTCGCCGACGTCGGCGTGCCCGCGGCGGAGCGGCTGCTCCGGGCCCTGCGGACGAGAACGCGCAAGGACGCCGACGAGTCCGATCTCGACAGGGTCCTCAAGGACGAGCTCACGGCCCTGCTCTCGCCGCGCGCGGCCGCGCCCGAGCCCTGCGGCGCGGACCCCTCGGTCGTCCTGATGGTCGGCGTCAACGGCGGCGGCAAGACGACCTCGGCCGCCAAGCTGGCCGCGCTGTTCAAGCGCGACGGCCGGCGGGTCGTCCTCGCGGCCGCCGACACGTTCCGGGCCGCCGCCCAGGAGCAGCTCGCGCTCTGGGGCCGGAAGCTCGACGTCCCGGTCGTCCGGGGCTCGTACGGCGCCGACCCGGCCTCCATCGCCTTCGACGCGGCCCAGATCGTCAAGGCCGGCAAGGCCGACGTCCTCGTGGTCGACACGGCCGGCCGCGTCCACACCAACGCCAACCTCATGAACGAGCTCGAGAAGGTCGGGCGGATCGTCGGGCGCGAGCTGCCCGGGGCCCGCGTCGAGTCCCTGCTCGTCCTCGACGCGACGGTCGGGCAGAACGCCGTCGCCCAGGCCCGGGAGTTCCTGAAGTTCTCCGGCCTGACCGGGATCTTCCTGACCAAGGTCGACGGAACGGCCAAGGGCGGGGCGGCCGTGGCCGTCGCCGTCGAGATCGGCCTGCCCATCAAGTACGTCGGCGTGGGCGAGGGCGAGGACGACGTCTACGCGTTCTCGCCCCGCGAGTTCGTCGAGGCCCTGCTCGCATGACCGCCGCCCGCGACCGCGCCTGGATGGAAATGGCCTACGGCCTGGCCGAGAAGGCCCGGGGACGGACGAGCCCGAATCCCCTCGTCGGGGCCGTCGTCGTCCGGAACGGCGCCGCCGTCGGGCTCGGCTATCACGAGGAGGCCGGAAAGCCCCACGCCGAGATCCTGGCCCTGGCCGCGGCCGGCCGGAAGGCCAAGGGGGCGACCCTCTACTTGACCCTCGAGCCCTGCGTCCACTGGGGCCGGACGCCGCCCTGCGTCGATACGGTCGTCGCCGCCGGGCTCGACCGGGTCGTCGTCTCGTCCTTAGATCCCAATCCCCTCGTGCACACCCGGGGCGTCCGCCGGCTCGAAGCGGCCGGGCTCGACGTCTCGGTCGGCCTGCTCGCGGAGCGGAACGCGGCGCTCAACGAGGCCTACGCCAAGTATATCGTCCGTCGCGTCCCGTTCGTCACCATCAAGGCGGCCTTGACCCTCGACGGCAAGATCGCCACCCGGACCGGCGATTCGAAATGGATCTCCTCTCCCGGGACGCGCGACTACGTCCACCTCCTCCGCGGGGAACAGGACGCCATCCTCATCGGCGCGGGCACGCTCGTCTCGGACGACCCGCTCCTGACCGTCCGGCATCCGGGCTGGCCCGGCAAGCGGATCCTCCGCGCGGTCCTCGATTCGCGCCTGCGGTTCCCGGCCGGGGCGCGGATGCTGGAAACGCTCGACCGGGGCCCGGTCCTCGTCTTCGCCGGCCGCGGCGCGCCCGCCGGCCGGGCCCGGGCCCTCGAGGCCCGCGGCGCCGAGGTCGTGTTCCCCGCGGACGGCGCGGCGGAATGGACGCTCGACCGCGTCCTGGCCGAGCTCGGCCGGCGCGAGATCGCGTCGCTCCTCGTCGAGGGCGGCGGCCGCGTCATCACCGCGTTCGTCGAGGCCGCCCTCGCCGACAAGGCCGTTCTGACCTACGCCCCGCGCCTCGTCGGCGGCGTGGGCGCCCCGGGTCTCGTCGGCGGCGCGGGCGCCGCCGCGATCGGCCTGGCCGCGACGCTCGGACGGACGCGCTCGTTCACGATCGAGAACGACGTCGTCGTGGAAGGATACTTCTGATGTTCACCGGCATCATCTCCCACCAGGGCCTGTTCCGGGGCTACCGCAAGGGCCGATCGGAGCTGAGCCTCGAATCCCCCGGGCTCGAGACGAAGCTCAAGGAAGGCGACAGCCTGGCCGTCAACGGCGCCTGCCTCAGCCTCGTCGCCGCCGTCCGGAGGGAGCTGCGCTTCGACCTCTCGCGCGAAACGCTGGCCCGGACGACGCTCGGCCGCTTCCGCCCGGGCGACCGGCTCAACCTCGAGCTGCCGCTCACGCTGGCCGCGCCGCTCAGCGGCCACCTCGTCAGCGGCCACGTCGACGGCGTGGGGACCGTCCTCAGCCTGACCTCACGGCCGCCCGGAAAGCGGCTGGCCGTCTCCTTCCCCGCCGCGCTCCGGCCTTTTCTCGTCCCCAAGGGCTCGATCGCGGTCGACGGGGTCAGCCTGACCGTCGCGTCTCTCGGCCCGTCTTCCTTCGAGGTCGAGCTCATCCCCTTGACCCTCGCCGGCACGAATCTCGGCGCCCTGCGCCCCGGGGCGTCCGTCAACCTCGAGTGTGACATGGTCGGGAAATACGTGTATAATTTCCTGTCCCAGAAGCCCCGATCGGGCTGAGAGAGGCCCCGCCCCCATGACCGAAGAACGCAAGACCGCCACCGTCGAGGAAGCCCTGGGCGCCGTCCGCGCCGGCCGGATGATCATCATCGTCGACGACGAGGACCGGGAGAACGAGGGCGACCTCATGGTCGCCGCCGAGAAGGCGACGCCCGAGATCATCAACTTCATGGCCCGCCACGGCCGCGGGCTCATCTGCCTGCCCCTCACCGAGGAGCGCCTCGAGGAGCTCCACCTGCCGCTCATGGTCAGCGAGAACACGGCCCGGTTCCAGACGGCCTTCACCGTCTCGATCGACGCCAAGGAAGGGGTCTCCACGGGCATCTCCGCGCCCGACCGGGCCCGGACCGTGCGGGCCGCGGTCGACCCGGCGACGAAGCCCGAGGACCTGGCCCGGCCGGGCCACGTCTTCCCGCTCCAGGCCAAGGAGGGCGGGGTGCTGTCGCGGGCGGGCCAGACCGAGGCGGCCGTGGACCTGGCCCGGATGGCCGGGCTCGTCCCCGCCGGGGTCATTTGCGAGGTCATGAACGAGGACGGCTCGATGGCCCGCATGCCCCAGCTCGAGGAGATCAGCCGGCGCTTCGACATCCCCATCCTGACCATCGCCGAGCTCATCCGCTACCGCATGCATCACGAGACGCACGTCCGCAAGCTCGAAGAGACGGACTTGCCCACCTCGCGCGGCCACTTCCGCATCCACGTCTACGAGGACACCATCCGGGGCGATCACCACGTCGCCCTGGTCAAGGGCGACGTCGGCGGGGACGAGCCGATGCTCGTCCGGGCCCACTCGCAGTGCTTGACCGGCGACACCTTCGGCTCGGCCCGCTGCGACTGCGGCGAGCAGCTCCGGCGGTCCATGGAGATGATCGAGAAGGAGGGCCGCGGCGTCGTCCTCTATATCCTCAATCATGAGGGCCGCGGCATCGGCTTGGCCAACAAGATCCGGGCCTACGCCATGCAGGACAAGGGGGCCGACACGGTCGAGGCCAACCGCGAGCTCGGCTTCAAGCCCGACCAGCGCGATTACGGCATCGGGGCCCAGATCCTGGTCGCCCTCGGCGTCCGCCGGCTCCGGCTCATCACCAACAACCCGCGCAAGTTCATCGGATTGACCGGCTACGGCCTGGAGATCGTCGAGCGCGTCCCGCTCGAGGTCGAGCCCAACGCCTGCAACCTCCGCTACCTCAAGACCAAGAAAGAGAAGATGGGCCACATCCTGGACCGGGTCTGAGGATGGACGAGACCCGCCTGCCCGACGCCCCCGGCCCGTCGCCCGTCTGCCGGGCGTTCCTGCTCAAGTTCGGCCGGACCCCCGATCCCTCACGGAGACGGAGGATCCTGGCCGCCTGCGTCAAGGTCGGCCGGCCCTGGGCCGAGGAGCTCCTGTGGGAATCCCTGGCCGACCCCAACGAAGGACTGCGGGACCTCGTCACGCGGGAGCTCTGCCGCCGGGAGAGTCTGCGCCTCGAGCCCGCGCTGCGGCGCCTGCGCCTGCCGCCCTGGTACGCCCGGAGCGCCGTGCTGGGCGTCATCGGCCGCCGCCGCATGCGCGAGGCCGTGCCCGAGATCGGCCGGATGATCGGCGACGCCAACGCGGACGTCCGCCGGGCGTCGGCGGAGGCTCTGGGCGAGTTGGGCGGAGAGGAAGCCATCCGGCTCCTCGTGAAGCTGAAAAAGGACGCCAATCCCTACGTCAGGGCGGCGGCGGAAGAAGCCATCGGCAAGGCGAGCGGCTTGCGTTTCAGCTAAAGCGGAGCCCCTTCGAACGGCCAGAGCCTGGCTGTTCGAAAAACGCCGGTTATTACAGGAGCGCGGATAGGCCGGGCCGGAGGATTAATCGCGGAATATCGACGCAGACCTAAGGTCGACCAACAACGCGTTTTTTCGAACAGCCGGGCTACGAGGCGTAGCGGATGTCGGAGCAAGCCTGGCAGCACATCGGGTTCGACGTGCAGTTGTCCTTGTGGTTATAGGGCGCCACGGGCGGGGCCGTCTTGTGCTTGCAATGGCACAGGAGGGTCTCCTCGGGACGCCCCTTGAAGAGGACAATGAGCTCAGGCGTCTTCCATTGCTTTTTCATGACCTTGGATCCTCCATAAACGCTTCCCTCACAATATATTAGGCCGTTCGAACGGCCGTGTCAACCTGATTTTAGCCCCTCCGCCCGGGCCTCCGCGACCCGGCAGAACTCCTCGACGGGCCGGTCGAGCTCCCCGGTTTCCAGATAGGCATGGGCCGGGCACCAGAGACAGAGGTTGACGATAGGGCAAATCCCGCACTTGTCCAGCCACTCCCGCCGGTCGGACTCCCGGGAGATCGCCGCCGGGACGAAATGTGTCCAGGCCTCGGACATTCCGCCCCGCCGCAGATCAAAGAGGAAATCGGGGTGGTGGAGGGACAGGCAGGGACGCAGATGCCCTTCCGGCCCGATGACGAAGCTCCTCCGGCCGACGCCGCACCGGAAGATGTGCCGGCAGGGCTCCACCGGACCCTCGGCCGGGGGGGCCGGCAGGAGCTCGCCGCAGGCGGCCGTCAGGGCGCCGAAGCGCTCGGGGTCGGACCGCTCCAGCCGGGCGACCTCGCGCGGGCTGAGCCGCTCGGCCCGGATGAGGGCGTTGCGGGCCTCGTCCCGGTCGAAACGGAGGTGGAGCTGGGGATCGAACCGGTATTGGCCCCGGCCGTGGGCCCGGCAGAACTCGCCGATGGCCGCGATCTCGTGCTTGTTCGAGCGCAAGGCCATGGCCTTGAGACGGACGGTGACGCCGCCCGCGAGCAGGAGGTCGAGGCCGCGCTGGAACGCGGCGAAAGAGCCCGGCGTCCGGGTCACCCGCTCGTAGGTCTCGCGGGTCACGCCGTAGACGGTCACCTCGATGTCGCGGGGCGGGTATTTCTGGAAGAAACGGACGTGCTCCTTGGTAACGAGCGTCGCGTTGGTGAAGAGCGAGATGAGCAGGCCCTTGCTGAGGAGGGCCTGATAGACGTCGAAGAAGTCCCGGCGCAGGAGCGGCTCTCCGCCCGTGACGAGGCACCAGACCGCGCCGAGCGAGGCGGCCTCGGCGCCGATCCGGCCGATCTCGTCGACGGTGAGCTCGCCCTTCCTCGCGGCCCGGTCGCCCGCCGGCCGGTTGATGTAGCAGTGCCGGCAGTCGAGGTTGCAACGGGAAGTCGCCTCGAAGTCGAAGCTGAAAACGGCCCGGCCGGCCTCCATCTTCTCCCAGAGCCCGAACTCCGGGAGGGGACGGCGGACGACGAATTCCTTCCCCACGTCAGGCCTTCCCTTTCCCCGGCGCGAGCGTCCGGCGGGCCCGGCGGACGATCCGGGTGAACCACGTGGACCGGGACAGCCGGGCCAGCACGGCCGACCGCAGCGGCGGCCCGAGGCGGCGGCGCCGCCCATCGCGCTCGAGCCCGACGACGAGGCCGAGGATGGCCGCGCGGTCGAGGGCGCCGTCGAAGCCGAGGGCATTGTCGCCCTTGAGCAGCCATCTCCCGTCCGCGGCGGCGACGACCCGGTGGATCCGCACGCCGCCCGTCCCCGGGTGGACGAAGGCGACGACGTCGCCCGTCCGCGGGCCCGGGCCGGGGAGAGGCGCGACGGTGACGAGGTCCCCGTCCCGGATGGCGGGGTACATGCTCGAGCCCCGGGCCTCGAACCGGAAGGGCTTGCCCCGGCCGAGGACGTCCCGCATCAGGCCGGCCAGGGGAAAGCCGTCCTCGAGCACGGGGCGCGGGCGGGGCGTCGGGTCCATTCCGTCAGCCTTTCTCCACGATCATCCGCCGGTCGTAGAGCTCCTGGAGGAAGCCGACGACGTCGGAGGCGACGAGCCCGTCGGGCGCGTCGTACTCGGCCGTGAGCCCGCGGACGATGGCGGCCAGGGGCCGCGCGCCGTCGATGCTGTTCCAGATCGCCCGGGCCGTTTCGTTGAGGGTGAAGAGCTCGTCCTCGAGGTCCCCGATCCCCGAGGCGAGCGGCACGATGACGATCTCCCCCTCGATCTCCCGGACGACGACGTCCTCGGAGGGCCCGTAGGCCTTCGTCAGGTCGATCTTCTCTGTCATGATCCGGTCCTCCTTTTCGCCCGCGATGCGGCGTCGACGACCGTCCACGCCTTCTCCCCCTTTTCCAAAAGACCCGCGGCCACCGCTTGGGCGTGGGCGATGCCGCAGAGATATTCGACCGGCGTGTCCAGAGTGCCGTGTTCGGCCCAGGACTTCGCCGGGCACTGTTCACAGAGTCCCTTGAGGAAGCAGCGGGCGCACCGCTCGAGGTAGGCCGGGTCCGCCGCCCGCGTCTCCCGGAGCTTCGGCAGGAACTCCGTCACGGCCTCGCCGAGGGAGCCCGGGGCGAGGCCGCGGACGGTCGCCGGGTGGCGCAGGCCGAGACAGAACTGGAGCCGGCCGTAAGCGTCGACCGCCGCCGATCCGCCCGCGGGGAGACAGGTGAAGAGCCGGTCGCCTTTCGGCCCGCCGGACCGGGCGACGAAATCCCGCCACTCGTCGACGACGGCCTCGCCGCGGCGGCGAGCCAGGCGCACGAACTCGTCCCCGTCCGGCCGCATCGCGGCGATCGAGGCGTTCTTGCCGCCGTCGCGCCGCGAGCGCAGGTCGAGGAGCGTGACGAGCGGCGGCGGCCCGCTTTGTCCGGGCAGGCCGGCCGCCCAACGCTCGAACCCGTCGACCTCGCTTCGCGTCGGCGGCAGGACCGCGCCTTTGACGAGGAACGGCACGCCGGCCTCGATGAGCCGATCGAGGCCCCGGCGACAGGCCGCGAACGAGCCTGGGGCGCGGGTGACGGCCTCGCAGGAAGCCTCCGTCAGTCCGTAGACCGAGATCTCGACGGCCTCGAGCGGAGGCACGTCCTTGAAAAGACGGGCCAGCTCGGCCGTGATGAGCGTGGCGTTGGTGAAGAGCATGACGCGCAGCCCGAGCTTGCGCGCATGGAGATAGATCTCCGCGAAGTCGTCCCTGAGGAGCGGCTCGCCGCCGGTCATCCGGACGACGAGACAGCCGAGCGCGGCCGCCTCGTCGAGGAGGCTCTTCCAGCGCGCGGCCGGCCACTCCCCGTCCCGGGCCGCGGCCTCGCCGGCCGGCCGGTTGACCGAACAGTGGACGCAGTCGTGGTTGCACCGCTCGGTGAGCTCGACGTCGAGCCGGGCCAGCCGGGGCGGCTTGGCCCCCCAGAGCCCGGCCCGGCCGGAGGGGACCTTCCTGACGAACGACTTCTTCGTCATGGCCGGTCCCCCGCCGCGAGGAATTTCTCCAGGACCCCGACGATGGCCCCGCTCGTGTCGAAGCGCAGCTCGTAGAACGGGACCTCGCGGACGATCGCGCCGGCCAGGTCGAGCACCCGCTCCAGCCAATCGGCCGAGACGAGCGGACGGACGAGCCGCGGCAGGAAGCCGGAGAGGACGTCCTTCGTATCGCCGATCCGGTCGATCCGGTTCTCCGGGGATTGGCGAAGGAAGAAGACGGCCCGGAGCGGCGCCGAGGCCGGCGACACCCGGGCGATCTCGCCGTGGTTCCAGGTGCCGTGGACGCGGAAGCCGCCGGTCCCGCCGCGAACGGCGACGCGGTCGTCGCAGAGGACCTCGCCCCGGCCGCCGATGAGCTTGACGATGGTCGACTTGCCGGCCCCGGACGGCCCGGCGAAGACGAGGCCCCGCCCGTCCATCGCGACGCCCGCGGCGTGGACGAAGATCCCGCCGAACGCGGGCAGGGCCCGGGCCAGCACGAGCTGGTCCGACGGCAGGAGGGCCAAGGAGTCGAGACCCCCGGCGCGGAAGGCCGCGTCGGATGGATGATAGATGCGGCCCCGGGTATGGCCGTCGTCGAAGACCATGACCCGGTGGATCGAGCGATCGGCCGGGTCGGGCGGGATCATGAGGTAGGTCCACGATCCGTCCTTGCGGAAGACGGCCCATGGGGCGCGGCGATACACCTCGCGGCCGAGGTCCCGGCCGCCGAGATCGGGCAGGGAGAAATGATGGCTGAGAACGATGTCCGCCGGGCCGTCGGCCGGGGCCCGGAAGGGCTCGAATTTCCGCTCGAAGGTCGCCTCCGTGATCGGCCGATCGGCCTCCACGTCGACCGAGAGCCCGGCGATCCGGTAGCGGCGGCGGTGGGCGTCGAGCCAGGCGGCGCGGACCCGGCGCGACTCCCGGGCGATCTCGCAGAGGGAGTCGATCCGGGCCGAATGGTCGCGGTGCTCGAGCCAGGCGAAGACGGGGCACCACTTGCAGTCGGAGCGGAGCTCGCAGGCGCCGCAGTTCTCCCCGTAGGACGCCGCCGGTTCGACGGCCCCGGCCAGGCGCGGCAAACGCTCGTCCCAGGCCTCGGCGAAGCCGGTCGTCCGCAGGTCGATCCGGAGGGCCGGGTCCTTGGCGAACGAACAGAAGCTCATCCCGCCGTACGGATCGACGTGGAAATCGCGCCGTCCCGCCAGGCACTCGGCGTAGAGCCCGCCGGACGCGGCGGCCGCCGAAGCGCAGTCGGCGGCGCTCTCCCCGGCCGGGCTCCCGCCGCGGGCCGGATCGAGGCCGACGATCTCGGCCGGGCCGAGCCTCTCGGCCGCGATCTCGCGGTTGCGGGACGCGTCGCCGGAAGCGGAAAGGTAGAGCCAGGTCGCGCCGATCCGCCAGCTCGGGCTCCACGACTCGGCCAGACGGACCATGGCCTCGTATCCGGAAAAGTTCGTCCGGATGGGCACGATCTGGACGGTGAAGGCGGCGCCGGCCTCGCGGAGGTAGGCCACGCCCCGCGCCAGAGCCTCGAAGGAGCCGGGATTCCGGGTGACCGCGTCGTGGACGGCGGCGGTGGCGCCGTAGAGCGCGACGAGCGTGGTGCCCTTCCGGCGCAGGAGTCGGGCGATCGCCGGCGTGATCAGCCCGCCGTTGGTGTTCAGCGTGTACCAGGCGGACCTCTCCGTGAGGATCTCGAAGAGCTCGGGGAAATCGGGCCGGAGCAGGGGCTCTCCGCCGGACACCGCCCACTCGCGGCAGCCGAGCGCGCGGGCCTCGCCGGCGATGCGACGGACCTCGCCGAGCGTGAGCTCGCTCCTCCTCTCGGGAGCGTCCGGGGGGAGCCGGAGCCAGCAGTGGCGGCAGTCGTTCGCGCAGCGGTAGGTCAGGTCGATCGTCCCGCGCAGAGGCACGCGGGGCAGGCTCCCGACCTTCTTCCGGGCGACGAAACGGCTCATGGACAAGGCTCTCTCTTCAGGGACGGGCCCGTGCTCGCACGGGTGCCCCAGGTGATTCTAGGGGGGCTAAAGGCCCGCCGGCATGGCCCGGGCCGGGGAATCGGGGGGTGATTTTCGGGCCCCGGCCCTCCCCCCAAGAGGTGAGGGGACGCGGCCTTTCTCACCCCTCTTCCGGGGCGCCGGCCGCCCGCTTCGAGTCAATGACGAAGGTCACCGGGCCGTCGTTGAGGATGTGGACCTCCATCATAGCCTGGAAGACGCCGGTCTTGACGACCGGCCCGAGGGCCTCGACGGCGCCCACGAAGCGGTCGAAGAGCTCGGCCGCGCGGCCGGGCTCTTCGGCGTTGTCGAAGCTCGGCCGGCGGCCCTTGCGGACCGAGCCGGCCAAGGTGAACTGGGAGACGGCCAGGACCTCGCCCGCCGTCTCGACGACCGAGAGGTTCATTTTGCCCGCGGCGTCGGGGAAGATCCTGAGCTCCGCGCACTTGCGGGCCAGGTCCCTCGCGTCCGACTCGGTGTCTCCCCTCTCGATGCCGACGAGCAGGCAGACCCCCCGCCCGATGCGGCCGACGGTCCGGCCCTCGACGTCGACCCGCGCTTCCTTGACCCGCTGGAGCACGATCTTCATGGCGCCTCCCTGGACGCGGCCCTTTTAAGGAGTCCGAGAACGCTCTTCAGGTCGGCCGGGCTGACCAGCCGGAGAAGGCCGACGTAGACGAGCAGTCCCGCGGCGATGGCCCCGGCCAAGGCGGCGGCCCGGACCCCGAAGGCCGCCCCGTCGATGCCGAGGGCGAGCCAGGCCAGGCGCAGGAGCACGCCCATGACCGCGGCCGCCGCGGCCGCTTTCGCCGCCGACGCGGCCCAGGTCCCCGTCCCGGTCGGCCCGATCTTGCGCTCCAGCCAGACGAAGAGCAACACGAAATTGAGGATCTGGGCGAGCGAGAGCGACAGGGCCAAGCCGCCGACGCGCAGGCTGCCCATGAGCGCGAGGGAGACGGCCACGTTGGTCGCCATGACCGCGACGCCGATGGCCACGGGGGTCCGGGTGTCCTTGAGGGAGAAGAAGGCCGGGGCCACGACCTTGACCCCGGACACGAACGGCAGCCCGATAGCGAAGAAGAGCAGGCATGACCCGGCCAGGGCGGTCGAGCCCCGGTCGAAGCGGCCCCGTTCGAAAAGCGTGCGGATGATGGGCACGTTGAGGGCCATGAGCCCGGCCGCCGCGGGGAAGCTGACGAGGGCCGAGAGCTTCAACGAGAAGCCCAGCGTCCGCTTCAACTCGCCGATGTCGCGGGCCGCGACCTGCTCGGAGAAGGCCGGCAGGAGGGCCGCGGCCAGGGCGATGGAGAACAGGCCCAGGGTCAGCTCCTCGATGCGCGACGCGTAATAGAGTGCCGAGGTGCTCCCCTTCTCCAGTCCGGAGGCGATCATCCGGCTCAGGGCGAAGTTGACCTGGTAGACGCTGGCCCCGAAGATCCCCGGGAGCATCAGCCGCCCGACGCGACGGACGTCCGGATCGCGGAAGGCCGGGGCGAACGTGAACCGCAGGCCCTCCTTCCAAAGGAACGGGACCTGGAGGGCGAGCTGAAGCACTCCCCCGACGACGACCCCCACGGCGAAGACGAGGGCCGGTTCCCGGGCGCTACCCGCCCAGCCGGCGACGGCGGCGATGACGGCGAGGTTGAACAGAATGGGCGTCGAGGCCGGAACGAAGAAACGGCCGAAGGCGTTGAGCATGCCGGAGGCCAGGGCGGCCAGGGTGATGAAGAACAGGTAGGGGAACATCACCCGGGTCATAAAGACGGTCAGGGGCCATTTCCCGGCCACCTCGCCGAAGCCGTAGGCGATGACCTTGACCAGTCCGGGCGCGAAGACGATCCCCAGGCCCGTCACGACGGCCATGATCAAGGCGAGGTCCCAGAAGAAGGCGTTGCCGAAGGCCCAGAGCCGGGCCTTGTCCCCGCTCCTCCGGAGCCCGGTGAACGTCGGGACGAAGGCCGGCGTCATGGCCCCCTCCCCGGTCAGGCGGCGGAAGAGGTTGGGGATGGTGTAGGCGATGGTGAAGGCGTCGGCCGCGTGACCGGTCCCGAGGTAGTAGGCCTGGAGGAGGTCGCGGACGTAGCCCAAGACGCGGCTGACGAGGGTCGGCCCGGCCCCGGCGGCCGTGGAGCGGATCAGGCGGTCTCTCCGGTCGTCGCGGTCCATGGGATGAGCGCCCTCCCGGCCCCGGGGCCGTTTGACTTTGAGGCCCGGATATTCTATCATAGGCCCCTTTCAAGAGGAGAGAAATATGGCCCGTCACAAATCAGCGATACGGCAACATCGCCGCAGCCTGCGCCGGAAGGCGGTCAACACCCAGGTGAAATCGGCCCTCCGGACCCGGATGCGCGGGATGCGCGAGGCCATCGCGGAGAAGGACCGCGAGGCCGCCGTGAAGCTCCTTCCCGCCCTCTTCAAGGCCATCGACACGTCGGTCAAGAAGGGCGCCATCAAGAAGAACACGGGCAGCCGCTACAAATCGCGGCTGAGCCGGCAGGTCGCTCTCCTCAGCCCCACTCCGGCGAAATAATCGTCTTTTTCTTTCTCGCCAGGACAAACTCGCCCAGGAAGACCTCCAGGAGCGTCCGGGGGTCGGCCTCCGTCGTCTTGAGGCGGATATCGACTTTACGGAGCTTGGCCAGGAGAGCGTTGAGCTCGGCGGACGATAACCCTTCGACGATGCCGAAGAACTGGCGCGATTTATCCCCGTAGAGGCTCCAGCCTTTCTGGATCTTCGGGAAAAAGGCCTGGAAGATCTCGTCCTTGGTCCGGCTCCTCTCCCGGAGCCAGGTCTGCGCCGCGAGGGCATTACGGAAGAACCCGGTCAGACGGCCGACGATCTGCTCGGGCCGCTCACCTTCGGCGAAGAGGTCGCCCAGGATCGCCGCGGCCTTGGCGAAGTCGGCGGCGGCCAGGGCGTCGTCGAGCTCGTAGGATTCGAAGCTGCGCTGCCCGGCGGTGGCCCGGCTGACGTCGTCCTCTTCGATCCCTTTCTTATCGCCGACGAAGACCGCCAGCTTGCCGACCTCGTTCATCATCAGGCGGAGGTCCTGGCCGAGGAGCTCGAAGAGCCTCTGTCTGGCCCCCTCGGTGATCGTCTTCCCCATCGACCGGGCCTTCTCGTCGGCCCGCTGCATCAGGGCGGCGGGATAGAGCCGCTTCATCTCCGTGACCGCGAAGACGGCCTTGGGCAGGGACGAGAAGAAGCGGACGACGGCGTCGTCCTTCCTGTAGCGGCCGGCCCGGAGGACCACGACGATCGTCCGCGGAGGCGGGTCCGCGAAATAGTCCTTGAGGACCTTTTGGTCGAGGGCGGAGAGAAAGCGCGAGCCCCGGCCCTCCTCCCCGTCGCCGCCGGTCTTCCGGTCCGGGCCCTTGCCCGCGCTTCCCTTCTTATCGGGGACCCGGACGACGATCGCCCGCCAGGGCTCGAACAGGAACGGGGCGGTCCGGGCCGCGTCGATGATCGCCGGCCACTTCGCCTCGTCGAGGTCCATGCGCGTCAGGTGGAATTCGCCTCCGGACGACTCTCTCAGGAGGCGCTGAAGGCCGTCGACGAACTCGTCGGCCAGGTACTCCTCCTCGCCGTAGAACAGGTAGCCCGGGAGGAGGGCGTCCTCGCGCAGCGGCCCGGCCGCGGGCCCGCCCACCTCAGAAACCCTCCAGGATGCTGACGACCAGGCTGCGCGCGAACTTATCCGCGATCTTGTCGAGGGCTTCGGTCTGCAGCGACTCGAAGCTCGCGCCGGTCGGGACCTCGTACTCCTGCTGGTAGACGAAGGACGGATTGGAGAACAGCGGCTCCCTGGCGTCCCGTTCCCTGAGCACGACCTTGGCCGTCACCGTGACGTTGTACCGGTCGGCCTGGCTCCCGGCGCCGAAGCCGATGGGATTGGCGCTGAAACCCGTGATCTCGCCCTCGAGCACGGCGTCGGCGACGGCCGGGTCCGAGGCGATCCGGACCTTGCCGCGGGCGACGAGCTCGCCGATGACGGCCCGGGTCAGCTTGACATCGAGCTCGAAGCGCGTCGTCAGGTTCTTGAACATCGGGACGCTCACCGTCCGGACCCGGGCGGGGAGCGAGGAGCCCGTGCCGCGCAGGCGGTAGCCGCAGCCGGCGGCGGAGAGGAGAACGGCGAGGAGCGGAAGGACGGTCGCCACGGCGGCCGGCCGGCGTCCCCTCCATTTCGTGCCCGTCATCGGCGGCGCGCCTTCGGCCCGGTCCTCAGCTCACGATGCTGACGAGCTTGTTGCGGATGGCGACGACCTTGCGCGGCGCCTGGCCGCCCAGGGCCGCCTGGACCTTGGGCAGGGCCAGCGCGGCCGTCGCGAGCTCGGCTTCGGGAAGGTCGGGCACGGCCTCGAACCGGTCCCGGACCTTGCCGTTGATCTGGACGACCACCGTGGCCATCTCCTCGCGGGCCAGGGCCGCGTCGTAGGCGGGCCAGGCCGAGAGCATGAGGAGGCCGTGCTGCCCGGTCCTCTCCCAGAGCTCCTCGGTCATGTGGGGCGCGAAGGGCGAGAGCAGCCGGACGATGGTTTCGAGGGCCAGCCGGAGGGCCGCCCGGCCGGCGGGCGACGGCCGCAGGGCGTCGCGCTCCTTGCGGGCCAGGTTGTAGAGCTCCATGATCGAGCTGATGGCCGTGTTGAGGTGGAAGCGGACGCCGATATCGTCGGTCACCTTGCGGATCGTCTGGTGGGTCTTCCTGACCAGCGGGGACGCGGCATCCCCGGCGGCGGGAGCGGGCGCTTCGTCCGCGAAGAGGTCGAGGTTCTCGTTGACCAGGCCCCAGACGCGCAGCAGGAAGCGGTGGCAGCCCTCGAGCCCGTCCTCCGACCAGGCGAACTCCTTGTCGGGCGGCGAGGCGAACAGGATGAACAGGCGCATGGTGTCGGCGCCGTAGCGGCCGAGGATCTCGTCGGGGTCGACGATATTGCCCTTGGACTTGGACATGGCCGAGCCGTCCTTGGTCACCATGCCTTGGGCCAGATAGTGGGGGAAGGGCTCGGAGATGTCGGTCAGGCCGAAGTCCCGCAGGACCTTGGTGAAGAACCGCGAGTAGATGAGGTGGAGGATGGCGTGCTCGACTCCGCCGATGTAGAGGTCGACGGGCAGCCAGTTCTTGGCCGCTTCGGGCCGGAACGGCAGGGCGGACTCGTGGGGCGAGCAGTAGCGGAAGAAATACCACGAGGAGTCGACGAAGGTGTCCATCGTGTCCGTCTCGCGGCGGGCCGGTCCGTGGCACTTGGGACAGGCCGTGCGGACGAAGCCTTCGTGGCGCTCGAGCGGCGAGCCCTCCTCCCCCGTCAGCTTGACGTCGAAGGGCAGCTCGACCGGCAGGTCGGAGTCGGGGACGCCGACGATGCCGCACTTGTCGCAATAGATGACGGGGATGGGGGTCCCCCAGTAGCGCTGGCGCGAGATGCCCCAATCGCGGATCCGGAAGATCGTGCTCCGGCGGCCGAAACCGGCCTTCTCGGCGAACTCGCCCATCCTCTCCGTCGCCTCGGCGGAGGAGAGGCCGGAGTAGGGCCCCGAGTTGACCAGGACGCCCGGGTCCTCGGTGACCTCGGCGGGCTCCCCTTCGAACCGCTCGCCGGCCCGCTCGGGCGGGACGACGACCGTGCGGACGGGGATGCCGTAGGTCCGGGCGAACTCGAGGTCGCGGGCGTCGTGGGCCGGCACGGCCATGATCGCCCCCGTGCCGTAGTCCATAAGGACGTAATTGGCGATCCAGACCGGGACGCGCTCGCCGGTGAATGGGTTGACGGCCTTCTTCCCGGTGTCGACGCCGTCCTTCTCGGTCTCCCCGATGTCGCGGCGCTTGCGCATCTCGGCGACGGTCCGGTCGACCCAGGCGCCGAGCTCCTTGGCCCTCGGGCCGGCGACGAGGTCGGCGACGACGGGGTGCTCGGCCGAGACGACCAGGAAGGTCGCCCCGAAGATCGTGTCGAGGCGGGTCGTGAAGACCTCGATCGACTTCGCGCCGCCCTCGAGCGGGAAGCGGACATGGGCGCCGGTGCTCTTGCCGATCCAGTTCTTCTGCATCTGCAGGACGTGCTCGGGCCACTTCCCGAGCGCGGCGTGGCCGGAGAGGAGCTCGTCGGCGTAAGCCGTGATCTTGAGGAACCACTGCTCCATCTTCTTCTGCGTGACGGGCGTCTCGCAGCGCCAGCACCCGCCGCCGACGACCTGCTCGTTGGCCAGGACGGTCCGGCACTGCGAACACCAGTTGACCCAGCTCTCCTTGCGGAAGGCCAGGCCGCGCTCGAGCATGCGCAGGAAGATCCACTGATTCCACTTATAGTAATCGGGGAGACAGGTGTTGACCTCGCGGTCCCAGTCGTAGCTGATGCCCAGCTTCTTGAGCTGGGACCTCATGTGGGCGACGTTGTCGAGGGTCCATGTCTGCGGATGGGTGCCGTGCTTGATGGCGGCATTCTCGGCCGGCATGCCCAGGGCGTCCCAACCGATGGGATGGAGGACGTTGGCCCCGGCCATGCGCTTCTGGCGGGCGATGACGTCGCCGATCGAATAGTTCCGGACGTGGCCCATGTGGATGCGGCCGGAGGGATAGGGGTACATCTCGAGGCAGTAGAACTTGGGGCGCGAGGGGTCCTCGACGGCGGCGAAGGCCCGGCCGTCCTCCCAGGCGCGCTGCCACTTGCGCTCGATCGCGGCGAAATCGTAGGTCTCGGTCATGGCACTGAAATCCTCGAAAGAATGGGTTTTCATCTTAGATTCATTCCCCCCCTAAGTCAAGGAAGCCGGATGGAGCATCGGCCTGTCGGCCGCTATGGGGCCTCAGGGATCATCTCCGTTCGCTGGGCTGATTCTTAACGCCGTTCCGTTCGACGGACTCAGCGCCAAAACAACTCGCTCGGCTTGCGCTAAGCCTCGCTCAAACACGTTTTGTCGGTTTCCAGGGAAACTTCCCTCGTCCGTCTCCAGAACGGCTAAATCAGCCCTCATGCTCACTCCGACGATCCCCTCGGCCCCTAGGATCGCGTCCTCCTTCCCGATATCGATCTCAAGGCCTTCTCGCGATTCGGGCCCATCCGGCCTCGACATATCCTGGAATGCTAGAACTTCCCGCGTGGAATAAATCCAGATGAGGGGCTATACTGAGGGGCGGAAACGGACGGAATATGGCCATTCTCGAGGTGCGCGACCTGTCGGCGGGATACGGGGACGGCTCCGTCATCCGGGACGTCTCGCTCGCGGTCGAGCCGGGGGAGTTCGTCGCCGTCCTGGGCCCGAACGGATCGGGCAAGAGCACCCTGGTCAAGGCCGTCCAGAACCTGCTCGAGGACGTCCGCGGGACGGTCCGCTGCGGCGGCGAGGACGTCTTCGGGATGGGCCCGCGCCGGGTCGCGTCACTTGTCGCCTACGTGCCCCAAATGGCCGAACCGGCCTTCGAGTTCACGGTCGAGGAGATCGTCCGGATGGGCCGCTTCGCCCGGCAGGGCCGGCTCGAGCGGGCTTCCGCCGGCGACGACGCGGCCGTCGCCGAGGCCATGCGCCTGACCGAGGTCGACGGGCTCGGCGCGAGGAGCCTGTCCCAGCTGAGCGGCGGCGAGCGCCAGCGGGTCTTCATCGCCCGGGCCCTGGCCCAGGACGCGCCTCTGCTCCTGCTCGACGAGCCGAGCAGCCATCTCGATATCCGCTATCAGGCCGGGATCTACCGGATCCTCGCGGCCCTGCGGCGCGACGGCGGCAAGACGGTTATCGTGGCCGAGCACAACGTCAACCTGGCCGCGGCCCACGCCGACCGGTTGGTGTTCCTCAAGGACGGGATGGTCGCGGTCGAGGGGACGCCGGCTGCGACGGTCACGGCCGCGAACATCCGGGCGGTCTTCGGCGCCGACGTCGACATCCGCGGCAATGCCCGCACGGGCCTTCCGGAGATCTCGCTGGCCGGCGCGGAGAGGCAGCCGTGAGAAAGCCGGCCATCCTGTTCTTTCCGCTCCTCGCGGCCGTCTGGCTCGGCGCTCCGCCGCCTCCGGAGAATGGGAACGGCCGCCCTCGGCGCCTGTCCCCGTGCCGGCGGCGCCCAGGTCATCAAGGACGATTTCGGCCGGACCTTCCCGCTGCCCGAACGGACGCCGGAGCGGATCGTCTCCCTGGCCCCGAACGTCACCGAGATCCTTTTCGCCCTCGGCCTCGGCGACCGGGTCGTCGGCGTGACGCGGTTCTGCGACTATCCGCCCGGGACGGCCGCCATCCCCAGGATCGGAGGCCTCGTCGATCCCAACATCGAGGTCGTCCAGTCCCTCGATCCGGACCTCGTCGTCGCATTCCGGGGGAATCCCCTCCGGCTCGTCGAACGCATGGCCAAGCTCGGGCTGCCGGTGTTCGTCTGCGACGTCGGCGAGGGCCTCGACGCCCTGTTCCCGCTCATCGAGCGGATCGCCCGGATCACCCGGACGGAGGCCCGGGGCGCGGAGCTCGCCGCCGGCCTCCGCCGCCGGATCGGCGCCGTGGACGCGTCCCTGCGGGGCGCCGCGGCCGGGCCGAAGGTCTTCGTCCTCCTCCACGGCCAGGGGCTGTGGACATGCGGCGGGGAGAGCTTCGTCGACGATCTCGTCGCTCGGGCCGGCGGGGCCAACGTCGCCTCGGCCCTGCCGAAGAAGTGGGCCCTCTACAAGCGCGAACGGATCATCAAGGACGATCCCGATGTCGTCTTCATCCTGGCCCGCTCGCCCGACGACTTCGCGTCCAGCCGCGACTGGCTGCTGCGGATGCCGGGCGCGGACCGCATCGCCGCCGTGAAGGCGGGCCGGATCTACGAGCTCGACGAGAACGCGGCCAGCCGTTTCGGGCCGAGGCTCGTCGACGTCCTCGACCGCGTCGCCCGGCTCCTCCACCCCGAACGCTTCGGAGGCGACCGATGAGCCGGCGCGGGCGAAGGCGACTCTTCGGGGCGGCCTGCGCCGCGCTCTGCGTCGCCGGATTCCTCGCTTCCGTCCTCATCGGGCCCGTGAAGACGACGCCCGGCGACCTGTGGCGGTTCATCCAGGAGCCCGACCGGGTCCAGGCGGCCATCTTCCTCGACCTCCGGCTGGCTCGGGCTGTCCTGGCTTTTCTGGTCGGCGCCGCCTTGGCCCTTTCGGGCGCCATCCTCCAGGGCTATTTCCGTAATCCCATGGCCGACCCCTTCGTCGTCGGCGTCTCCTCGGCGGCCTCGCTCGGAGCGGTCGTGGCGGCGGCCGTCGGGTTCGAGACCGCGGCCTTCGGCTTCAGCGGGCCCGGACTGCTGGCCTTCCTCTCCGGCCTCGGTATCGTCTCGCTCGTCTACGCCCTCTCGCTGAGGCGCGGCGGATACAAGGTCGAGACCGTCCTCCTGACGGGGATCGCGGCCGGCGCGCTGGCCTCGGCCCTGACCTCGTTCCTCCTGTTCATGCGCTCGGACTCCTACGACCAGGCGGTCTTCTGGCTCCTCGGCAGCTTCCAGCTGGCCGAATGGCGGCAGGCGGCGACGATCGCGCCCTGGATCCTTCTCTGCCTGGCCGCTTCGATCTGGCTGGCCCGGGACATGGACCTCCTGGCCCTGGGCGACGAAACGGCCCAGGCCCTCGGCAGCCCGGTCGGGCGGGTCCGCAAGGTCTTTCTGGCCATGTCGGCCCTTCTCGCGGCCCTCTCCGTGGCCGTCAGCGGCATCATCGGTTTCGTCGGCCTCGTGGTCCCGCATTGGGTCCGCATCCTGATCGGTCCCGGCCACCGCTCCCCTCTTCGCCGCCTCGGCCCTGGCCGGAGGCACGTTCCTCCTCTATTGCGACCTCCTCGCCCGCACCGTCCTGCCGGCCGAGCTGCCGATCGGCGTCATCACCGCCGCCGTCGGCGCCCCCTTCTTCCTCTATCTTCTGCACAAGAAGCGCTGACCCTTTAGATCCGTGCTGCGAATCGCCGGAAAGAAGCCGGCGTAAAACGCGGTGAGGAGGTCGGCCGAACTCGACTTGGAAAAGTTCAGCCGGGCCGCGTGCCGGAGGAGGGCAGTTTCCCTGCGGCGGGGAGTGGAGTCTTCGGAACGGACCTGCAGAATCGTGGCCGAGCACATGAGGTCACGATTCGCGAAAGATCTTGAAAGAGCTCTTTCCGGATATTTCTCAGAAGTGCGGCTCGAGTCACGCCGCCGCACTTCTGATGGTCGCTTCCAAGAGTCCGCTCCCTGCCGCCGAAGTCCGGCGCACGGCCTGGCGTCTTCGAACTTTTCCAGGAGAGAGAGGCTGACCTCCGAGCCGCTCAGAGGCGATGCACCGGGCCTGAGAACTCCGGTGGCACCCGCGTCGTATGTTAGGAAGAGGATCCATGGATTTCTTCTTCGTCCGCGACCACCGTCACCGCCCCCGCTTCTTTTCGGCCGAGCCGCTCGGCCCGCTCCCGGCGAATTTCTCGAAGACCCGGGCCGTCTGGGAGAAGGCCAAGAAGAAGGTCACCGGGCTCGATCCCCGGACCCTCCTCCAGGAACAGGCCTTCGAGCACGGCGGCCGGCCGGGCCCGGAGCCGCTGCGCATCCTCCATTCCGGCCGGCACGACGAGAAGTCCACGCGGACGCGGTTCCTCTTTTTCCTCCGGCGCATGAAGACCCGGCACATCCTGGTCCTGGCCGCCGAGGCCCTGGTCGTTCCCGTGACCGGCCTGGCCGCCTTGCTGCCCGGCCCGAACATCATCTTCTACGCCCTGGCCGTCGTCATGGTCATCCAATGGCAGGCGCTCCGGGGCCTGTCGCGGCTCGTCCGGAAACCGCACGAGTTCGTCGCCGACCCGCTCCTCGCCGAGTGGGAGGAGGCGGTCGAGCTTCACGACGAAGCCCGCTACCCGGAGATCCTCGAGCGCCTCGGCCGCGTCCACGGCCTGCCCACTCCGAAAAAGCTGCTCTGGAAGTAAACCTCCTCTTGGGGACACGTACCTAGGGTACATGTCCCCATTATCCTGCCTGCCTGCTTGAGCCCACGGGGATCAGCGGGTGTCCCGGGGCCAGTTCCCGCCCCCCGAGGCGGAAGGGCCCCACCGGGGGATGGGTGGAGCCGAGGCCGGACGGGGACGCCCCGGGGCAGGCCCCGCGATCCGCGTCGGCGAAAACGGGCCTCGGGCGAAATTGACATTCCGGGGCGATTGTCTTAGGGTATAGGTACCATGACCCTGACACTGAACCAGGTCTTGTGGATCATCCTGACCGTCGCGGCCGTAGTGACCGTGATCTTCCTCGTCCTGTTCCTCAACCAGCTGCGGCGTACGGCCCGGGAGGGGGAGAAAGCCCTGGCCAAGGCCCAGGAGGCGCTCGACGGGATGAAGGAGATCGAGGTCCGGATCAATGCCAGCCTGGACAGCGTCGGTCAGGTCCTCGCCACGTCGAAGAAAGCGGTGACCGGGCTCTCGGAGATCACGATGTTCCTCACGTCCCGGGTCATCCGGCCCACGGCGAACTACATGCCGTTCCTCCTGCCGATCCTCCGCTTCGGCTGGCAACAGATGAAGAAACGAAAGGAGAAGAAGGATGGGTGATACCAAGGACAGTCATTTCTGGGATTCCCTGCTGACCTTCGTGGCCGGCGCGGCCACGGGCTTCATCGTCGGCATCCTGGTCGCCCCCGCGAGCGGCAAGGAGACGCGCAAGAAGATCAAGGAGCAGGCCGCCCGGACCGGCGAAGCGGCCAAGGAAGGCTACGAGAAGGTGGCCAAGGAGGCCGAGAAGAGCATCCGCATGGTCAAGGAGAAGACCGGGGAGAGCGTCGACGCCATCCGCGATTTTATCGAGAAGAAGCGGGAGGAATTCCTCCAGAAGGCCGAAGAGAAGAAGTAGCTCGGGACGGCCGCTCGCGCGCGGCCGCTTTCTTGCCATAGACCGGACGCCGGGACAGGGGGAGCGGAGCACCATGAATTCCAAGCTGGGCCGCATGGCCGTCGTCCTGACCCTGGCTGTGCTGGCCGGGGCGCCGCCGGCGGCCCGCCCCGTCGATCCGAAAACGGCCAAACGGATCGACGAGGAGATCGAGAAGAACAGGGCCGAGGTCGTCAAGATCCGGCGCTTCATCCATATGAATCCCGAGCTCGGCAACCGCGAAGTCGAGACGGCCCGCCTCATCGCCGCCCGGCTCCAGCCCCTCGGCTTCGAGGTCCGCACGGGCGTCGCCAAGACCGGCGTCGTGGCCGTCCTCAAGGGCGGCCAGTCCGGGCCGGCCGTGGCCGTCCGGGCCGACATGGACGCGCTGCCGGTCCAAGAGGCGACGAACCTCCCCTACAAATCCCTCAACGCCGGGGTCATGCACGCCTGCGGGCACGACGTCCACAGCTCGGTCGTGCTGGGGACGGCTCTCGTCCTCCACGCTCTTCGCGATCAGCTCAAGGGCAGCGTGACCTTCCTCTTCCAACCTTCCGAGGAGGGCCCGCCCGAAGGCGAGGACGGCGGGGCCGACCTCATGGTCCGCGAGGGCGCCCTCGACGATCCCCCGGTCCGGGCCGTCTTCGGCTTCCACGTCTGGCCGGAGAACGTCGGCACCGTCCTCTTCGCCCCCGGCAACGTGACCGCCGCGGCGGACACCTTCGTCATCGCGGTCAAGGGCCGGAGCGCCCACGGGGCCAGGCCGCACGAGGGCATCGACGCCGTGGTCATCGCGGCCGAGATCGTCACCGCCCTCCAGACCGTCGTCAGCCGGGCCTCGGACCCGACCGACCCGGCCGTGCTGACCGTCGGCACCATCAGCGGCGGCACCCGCCGCAACATCATCGCCGACCGCGTCATCCTCGAAGGCACGGTCCGGACGCTGAGCGAGGTCAACCAGAAGAAGGTCCGGCCGCTCATGGAGAGCGTCGTCCGGAACATCACGGAGATCTACGGCGCCGGCTTCGAATTTGAGTACAAACCGGGCAACCCGTCCGTCTTTAATAATCCGGAGCTGGCCGCGGCCATGACCCCGACCCTGGTCCGGCTCCTGGGGAAGGACAGGTTGGTCGAGTGGAAGCCGCAGATGATCGCCGAGGACTTCGCCTTCCTGGCCCGGAAGGCCCCCGGCCTCTACTTCTTCCTGGGCGTGAAGAATCCCGCCCTGCCGACGATGGCGCCCCTCCACAGCCCCCAGTTCAGCCCGGACGAGAGGGCCATCCCTCTGGGGATGAGGATCCTCAGCCACCTGGTGATCGACGCCCTCGAGGGCCAGAGCGCGCTCGCCTCCGGCAGCCCCGGGTTCTGAGGGCCAGCCCCTATCCCTTCGTCTTCCTGACGGCCGCCTTCGCCCTGGGCATCGCCGCGGCCAAGGCCTTCCCCTCGCCGGCCGGCCCGCCCTGGGCCCCGCCCCTGGCGTTCGTCGCGGCGGCCTGGCTTTTCTTCGCCCGCCGCTCTGACCGGGCCGCGGCGCTCTGCCTTCTCGCCGCCGTGGCCGCCTCCGGCGCCGCGCGCCTGGCCGACCATGACCGCGACTACCGGCGAAACGCCCTCCGTGCCTTGGAGGCCGACGGCTACGTCGACGTCTCGGGACGCCTCTATCGCTCGCCAGGCCGGGAAACGGACCGGGATGTCCTATTCGTCACCGTCCGGACCGTAAGGGTCGGGGGCGAGGAACGGCCGCTCGCCGGCCGGCTCCGGGTGGGCGTGCCCTTCGCCCGGGGGACGCGCGCCCGGCTCGACCTCCTGGCCGGGGACGCGATCAGGGCCTCGGTCCGGCTGGGCACCGGAGGCTCCTTCCGGAACTTCGGGAGTTTCTCCTACGAGCGTCACCTCCAAGGCCTCGGCGTCCACAGGCGGGCCACGACGAAATCCTCGCTCCTCGTCGTCCGGGAGCGGGCCGCGCCGGACGGCTCTCCCCGGACCTGGATCTCGCGGGTCCGCCGCGGCATCCAGGCGCTCCTCGAACGCCGCTTCCCCGCGCCGGACGGCCGGGACATCTCCCCGACCGGGGCCGTCCTCGAGGCGCTCCTTCTCGGCGAGGACGGCCGGATGGACGAGGCGACCGTCGAGAACCTCCAGGAGACGGGCCTCTACCATCTCTTCGCCATTTCCGGCGGCCACATCGCCATCATCAACGTGCTGCTCTTCTCCCTCTTCCGTTTCGTCCGCATGTCCCGGCGGGCCTCGAGCCTGGCCCTGGCCTTCTTCCTCGTCTTCTATACCGTTCTCGTCGAGGGCAGCCCGTCGGTCCTCCGGGCCACGCTCATGACCCTCGCCTATATCGCCGGGAAGCTCCTCTGGAAGGACGTCCACGTGCTCAACACCATCGCCGCGAGCGCCTTCGTCCTGCTGGCCGCCAACCCCTCGAGCCTCTTCGACGCCGGCTTCCGGCTGACCTACGCCGCGACCCTGACCATCATCCTGTTCACGCCTCCCCTTCTCCGGAGGCTGCCGCGCCTGCCGTTCAAGACGACCGAGCTCGTCTGTCTTTCGTTAACGGCCGCGCTGGGCGCCGCGCCCATCATCGCCGCGAGCTTCAACCGCGTCTCGCTCTCCTCCCTCGTCCTGAACCTGGCCGCCATCCCCCTCGTCGGCGCGATCATGGCGGCCGGCTACGTCTTCCTGCCGTTCGCGGCGGTCTTCCCCGCCGCGGCCGGACCGCCGGCGGCGTCCCTAGGCTTCCTCGTCGGGCTCTTCGCTAAAGTCTCCCACGCCCTGGACGCCTTCCCGTTCCTGTCCTTTCGGGTCCCGACACCGCGGCCCGGGATCCTGGCCGGGTATGCCCTCTTCCTCGGCCTCTCCCTCGTCCGGCCCCGCTTCCGCGGCCAGAGGCCGGTCACCCTGGGCGGCCTCGCCCTCTTCGCCCTCCTCATCGCCGGGCCGCCGCCGCGGCCCGCGTCGCCGGAGCTCAGGATCACGCTCATCGACGTCGGCCAAGGCGAGTCCGTCCTGATCGAGCTCCCGGGCCGGGGGATCATGCTCGTCGACGGCGGCGGGCTCGCCGGCAGCCCGTTCGACGTCGGCGAGCGGGTCGTCTCCCCCGTCCTCTGGCGGAAGGGCATTCGGAGGATCGACCGCCTGGTCCTGACCCATCCCCACCCGGACCACCTCGCCGGCCTTCTCGCCGTGGCCAGGAACTTCCGGATCGGGGAGTTCTGGGAAGGCCGGCCGGCCCCGGACGACGGCCTCCGCCGCGAGCTCGGAGCGCGCGTTCCCCCGCGCGTCGCCCGCCGGAACCTGGCCCGGGGAGACAGGATCCTTCTGGGTCAGATCATGATCGAGGTCCTCCATCCGCCCCCGGCCGGAGAGGCCGCCGCCGCGCCGCCGGGCAACGAGGATTCCCTCGTGCTCCGTCTGACCTTCGGCCGGGTCTCTGTCCTCCTGGCCGGGGATGCCGGTGAGGCTACGGAAAGGGCCCTCCTCGAGAGCGGCGCCGATCTGCGGAGCGACGTGCTCAAAGCCGGACACCACGGCAGCGCCGCCTCGACCTCGAGCGAATTCCTCGAGGCCGTCCGGCCCCGGTTCGTCCTCGTCTCGGCCGGGGAAGGCAACGCCTACGGCTTTCCCAGCCGGGAGGTTCTCGCCCGCTGCCGGAGGGCCCGCGCCCGGGTGTTCCGGACGGACCTCGACGGGGCTGTCGAGATCCGGACCGACGGCCGCCGGATCTCGGTCCGGACTTCCGTTTGACACGTGCGACTAAAATCATGATAATCGTCGTAGTCCAAGGAGCATCAGCGCCATGGGAACAAAGAAACTGCTGGCGACGCTTTTCCTTCCGTTGCTCCTGGTCTCTTTTCTCCAGGCCCAGAGCCTGGCCGAACTGGCCAAGAAGGAGAAGGAGCGCCGGGCGGCCCTGAAGGGCAAGGCGACCACCATCACTACGGCCGACATCGCCAAGGTCAAGAAACGCCCGGCCGTCGAGACGGTCGAGCAAACCCAGGCCGAGGGCGAGGAACAGGCCGGCGAAGCCGGCGCCCAGGGCCTGCTTGAGGGCGCCGCCCCCCCCGCCGGGCAGCAGGCCGGGGCCGCCGTTCAAGCCGCCGCCGAGCCCGTGAAGCCCGCGGATCCGGATCCGGCCGAGGACAAGGCCGCCCCGACCGCCCAAGATCTCCAGAAGAAGCAGAACGAGCTGGCCGACATCGCCCTGCAGAAGGCCGAGATGGTCGATCTCCTGACGCTCAAGCTCAACACCCTCTACCAGGAGTTCTACGGCCTCGATAACCTCAAATCCCGCGAGATGATCCAGGTCCAGATCAGCGACACCTACGACAAGCTCCTCAAGGCCGAGACCGAATCCGCCAAGGCGAAGAAGGACCTCGAGGACTTCATGGCCCAGGCGAAGAGGGACCAGGCGCCGGCGATCTGGATCAAGTAGTGGATCCCGTCCGTTCCGGCAAGCGCACGCCGACCCAGCTCCGGCCCATCAAGATCGCCATCGACGTTCTCGATTTCGCCGACGGCTCGGCCCTGATCGAGTGGGGGCGGACGCGCGTCCTGGCCGCGGCCACCATCGACGAACGGGTCCCGCCGTTCCTCAAAGGGACCGGCCGCGGCTGGGTCACCGCCGAGTACGCCATGCTGCCGCGGGCGACGACCGAGCGGACCCCGCGCGAGCGGACGGCCGGCCGCGTCTCCGGACGGACCCAGGAGATCCAGCGGCTCGTCGGCCGGGCCCTGCGGGCCGTGACCGACCTGAGGGCCCTCGGCGAACGGCAGATCATCATCGACTGCGACGTCATCCAGGCCGACGGCGGCACGCGAGCGGCCTCGGTCACGGCCGGTTGCGTCGCGCTCGGCCTGGCCCTCAAGAAGATGATCGACGAGGGGATGATCGACCACATGCCCCTGCGCCACCTCGTCGCCGGGGTGAGCGTCGGGATCGTCAAGGGCCGGACCCTCCTCGACCTCGACTACGCCGAGGACTCCCAGGCCGACCTCGACATGAACGTCATCGAGACCGACCGGGGCGAGCTGGTCGAGGTCCAGGCCGGGGCCGAGAAGAACCCGTTCTCGCGCAAGGATCTCCTGGGCCTGCTCAAGATGGCCGACCGCGGTGTCGCCCGGATCATCAAGCTCCAGAAAGAGACGCTCAAGAAGAAGAGCATCCTGTTCATGGCCTACGGGTACAAAGGCGAGCCCGGCCCCGGCAAGGGGCCGAGCTGACACGAATCGGGGACATGAGAAAAATCCGGGACATGACCCTTTTCTCTTGAAAAGGGATCGTGTCCCGAGGATTTTTCTAATCGTGTCCCGGGATTCGTGTGGGCTTGGCTTGACAACCCTCCCCTCCATCAATAATATCGGCTCTCAGTAAGCCGGGTCCCTTTTTCCCAAGGAGGTCGTCATGAACTTCACATCCGGGCTCATCATCGCCGGCGCCGTCGTCGTCTTCGTCGCCCTGGTCATCCTTGTCCTGGCCCTGCGCTACCGCAAGGTCGGCCCCAACGAGGCGCTCATCATCGCCGGCGGCCGCAAGCACACCATCACCTTGGCCGACGGGACACAGCAGAAGGTCGGCTACCGCTACCGCCTCGGCGGCGGCGTCTTCGTCTGGCCCGGCATGGAGAAGGTCTACGTCCTCCCCATGGACATCATCCCCGTGAGCATCCGCACGCCCGAGGTCCTGACCCGAGGCGGTGTCCCGATCTTGGCCGAGGCCTCGGCCCAGATCAAGATCGACTCGTCCGACGAGACCATCCACAGGGCCGCCGAGCAGTTCCTGGGCATCGGCCGCGACGGCATCCGCGATGTGGCGGTCAACGTCCTCGAGGGCAAGGTCCGCGAGGTCATCGGCGGCATGTCCGTCGAGGAGATCTACCGCGGCCGCCAGGAGTTCTCGGGCCGCGTCGTCGCGGCGGCCAAGGAGGACTTCGCCCGGATGGGCCTGGCCATGCTGTCCTTCGCCCTCAAGGACATCAGCGACACCCAGGGCTACATCGACGCCCTGAGCAAGCCCCAGATCGCGGCCGCCAAGCGCGACGCGGTCATCGCCCAGGCCGAGACCGAAAAGGAATCGATCATCAAGTCGTCGATGGCCCGCAAGGAGGCCGAGGTCGCCCGGCTCCAGTCCGAGGCCCAGATCGCCAAGGCCCAGTGGGAGAACGAGGCCAAGAAGGCCGAGTCGCAGGTCTTCGTCAACACCAAGAAGGCCCAGGCCGACTTCTCCTACGAGCTCGAGCGGCACCGCCTGAGCCAGGACCTGAAGAGAGAGGAGGCCAAGGTCAAGCAGGTCGAGAAGGAAGAGGCCATCAAGATCGAGCAGCTCGAGATCGCCCGCAAAGAGAAGGAGCTCGAAGCGACCGTCATCAAGCCGGCCGACGCCCGCAAGTACCAGATCAAGTCCGAGGCCGAGGCCGAGGAGTATCGCATCTCCGCCGAGGCCAAGGGCAAGGCCGAAGCCCTCAAGCTCGAGGGCCTGGCCGAGGCCGACGAGATCCGGGCCAAGGGCTCCGCCGAGGCCGAGGCCATGACCAAAAAGGCCCTGGCCTACGAGAAATACACCCAGGCCGCCGTCCTCGACACGTACATCAAGGTCCTGCCCGAGCTGGCCAAGGCGGTCTCGGAGCCCTTGTCCAAGGTCGACAAGATCGTCATCGTCGGCGGCGACAAGGAGCTCGGCACGACCAAGATCACGGGCCAGGTGGCCCAGATCCTGGCCCAGATGCCCGACGTGGTCAAGTCCCTGACGGGGGCCGACGTCCGCGACTTCCTCAAGGCCAAGCTCTCGCCCGAGGCCAAAGACGCGAAGAAATGAGCGCCCGGCGGGGCGTCGAGGCAGGTGAACCATGATCTCTGAAAAAGTCCAACGGCTCGGCGCCTCCCCCACGCTGAAGATCTCGGCCAAGGCCAAGGCCATGAAAGCCGAGGGCATCGACGTCGTCGACCTCAGCGTCGGCGAGCCGGATTTCCCCTCGCCGGAGAACGTCAAGGAGGCCGGGATCAAGGCCATCCGCGACAACTTCACGAAGTACACCGCGAGCGACGGCATCCTGAGCCTGCGCAAGGCCATCGCCAAGCGGCTCAAGGAGGATCACGGCGTCGAATACGCGCCCAAGCAGATCATCGTCTCGGCCGGGGCGAAGAGCTCGCTCTTCCACCTCGTCCAGGCCCTGGTCGACGAGGGCGAAGAGGTCATCGTGCCGTCCCCGTACTGGGTGACCTACCCCGAGTGCGTCGCCCTGGCCAAGGGCAGGGCCGTGATCGTCCCGACCCGCGAGGAGGACGGCTTCCTCCTGACGCCCGAGACGCTCAAAGCCTCCATCTCACCGGCCACCAAGGCCATCATCCTCAACAACCCCTCCAACCCGACCGGCGGCGCCTACACGAAGGAGCAGCTCCTGGCCCTCGCCGAGGTCGTCAAGGGCGAGGACGTCTACGTCATCGCGGACGAGATCTACGCCAGCCTCGTCTACGACAACTTCAAGTTCACGAGCTTCGCCGCGCTCGGCGAGGACATCAAAAAGAAGACCATCGTCGTCAACGGCGTCTCCAAGTCCTACTCGATGACGGGCTGGCGTATCGGCTTCGCCGCCGGGCCGGCCGAGGTCATCGACGGCATGTCCAAGATCCAGAGCCATACGACCTCCAACGCCTGCTCGATCGCCCAGATGGCCGCGCTCGAGGCCTACGACGGCCCCCAGTACGAGGTCGCGAAAATGGTCTCCGAGTTCCAGCGCCGCCGTAACTACTGCCTGATGCGGCTGGCCGCCGTGCCGGGGATGTCTTGCTTCAAGCCCCAGGGAGCCTTCTACCTCTTCCCGAACGTCCGCTCGTTCTACGACAAGGAAGCGAACGGGGCCAAGATCCGCAACTCCTACGGCATGGCCTACTACCTCCTCAAGGAGGCCCGGGTGGCCATCGTCCCCGGCGACGCCTTCGGCGCGGACGACTACATCCGGCTGTCCTACGCGACCTCGATGGCCAACCTCGAGAAGAGCATGGACCGCATCGTCGAGGCCCTGGCCAAGCTCAAGACGGCCAAGAAGGTCAAGCGGGTCGCTCTTCAGAACACCGTGACGCGGGTGAAGAAGCCCGTCCCGGTCGAGACCGTGGACGACGCCCGGATGCGCGACGCCCTGGTCGCCGAGATGGAGGGCCACCTGGGCTACGAGGGGCGCTACGAATGGAACGCCCGCGTCGGCGGCGCGGTCCTCCAGCTCCGGACCAACATCGCCCACCTCAACGATTTCTGGGTCGAGAACTTCCCGCCCGCTCCCGCGGAGTCCGACGTCAAGCCGCACGGCGTCGTCTACGCCGTCGACGGCATCGCCGGCCGGGAGCCGCGCGGTTTCGCCCACGAAGGCTCGCAGACCGGGGTCCTGGTCAACACCGACCACTACGGCACCCTCCGCAGCCTGGCCCTGGGCCTGGCCATGGACATCGCCGCCCGCACGGCCGGGTCCGGCGTGGCCGGAGCCGTGCGCGGCATGTCGGCCGACCTCGACGGCAACGGGATCGTCCTGGTCGGGCCGCCGGGGACGAAGAAGACCGAGCTCTTCTTCGAGCTCCTGGCCGACCCCCGCTTCAAGCTGCATTCGAACGACATCGTCTTCGTCGAGGTCGCCGGCGGCCGGGCCGTGGCCGACAACGTCGAACGGAAGCTCTTCATGCCCACCGTGACGGTAGAGCTCGACCGCCGCCTGGCCTCGCTCTTCGACCGCAGCAAGTGCGAGAACGTCGTCGTCCGCAAGGAGGATTGTTCCGACCTCGAGTGCCAGAGGGCCGACGACTGCCGGCTCGACAAGGGCTCGCCGTACTGCTACAAGGCGGCCAAGGAGGCCCACGCCCTGCTCGACCCCAGCTGGCTCGGCGGGCCGGCCGCCTCGGTCCGGCGAACGAACCTGCGCTGGCTCGTCCTCCTGAGGAACGACGCCACCTCGCCGGCCGTCGTCGAGCTCCCGAGGGACGAAGCCCTGAGGACCCTCGAGGCCGGGGAGGCGGCGGGGGCCAAGAAAGCCCTGACGGGCGGCAAGCCCCAGCCGTTCTACAATCCCCATCTTCTCGGGGCGGGCCCGGAGAAGATCGAGGCCCAGAAGGCCTTCTTCGACCGGCTCCTCGGGCCCGTCAGGTGCGTGCTTTTCAATAGCGGCGCAGCCGGGGCGGACCGGCTCAAGGAGCTCGTCTCGTCCGGCCGCTGATGGGGCCGTACTCCGGCTAGCCGGACGGGGTGAGGCCGCTCCCCCAAAAAATCACCCATCCATCCATCTTCCGCGATGATTGCCCAGGGCGGCCGGCCGCCTGATAATCATCATCGGCGCAAAAGCCCCAGGAGCCGTCTTGAAGAGGTGCCGCTTTTGCTATATAAAAGAGGAATAAAGGGATACACGGAAGGAAGAGTCATGACTACCATGTCCTCCGGCAAAAGGGCCCCGCGGGGTTACACCGTGATCGAGGTCCTTGTCGTCCTCGGCATCATCGGCATCTTCATGGTCGTGTCCTACCCGAGCATCCTCAACGTCATGGCGGCGAGGAACCTCGACAACGCGACCCGCCAGGTCCAGACCTACCTGCAGATGACGAAGCTCCGGGCCGTCGACACCAAGATCGTCCACCGGGTCCGTTTCTACCAGGCCGACGCCGGGTACTGGGTCTACGAGATGGAGCGCCTCCAGATCGACGGCACCTGGATCAGGGTCGAGGGCCCGCCCCGCAGGTCCATCCCCAATGACTTCGTCGTGACCCTCGACCTGCCGGTCGACGGCTCGGATCCCGTCGTCATCTTCTCCCCCGTCGGGGCCGTGGCCAACTTCACCGTCGACCAGAACACCATCGTCCTCCAGAGCCCGAAGCTCGACCGCCCGAGCCAAATGGATGAGCGGGTCATCGGCCTGTTCATGGGCGGATCGATCAGCTATGCCAAGAGAAAGAGCTCCTAAGATGAAGAAAAAAAATCGTGAACGCGGATTCAGCCTGGTCGAGGTCCTGGTCAGTCTGTTCCTCGTCGGCGTCGCCGTCATCGGGCTGGCCCAGCTCTTCCTGGTCGCCGTCTCCAACAACGTCCGGGCCGACCGGATGGCCAACGCGACCTTCCTGGCCCAGCAGCAGATCGATTGGCTCCGCGGCTTCACCCTGGACGAGCTGACGGCCTACGCCGGCACGCCCCTCGAGTCGCGGGACGAGATCCTCGACATGAACCTGGACGGGACCAACGATTATCGCCGGGTCACGGAGCTGCGCATCGTCGGCGATACGTTCCAAGCCCTCATCCACGTCTATTCCGCCGAGAAGCTCGGCGTCTCGACAGCCACGGAGCTCCTGGCCGATCCCGGCCAGCACAATCCCAAGGCCCTGATCACGACGATCATCACCCGATGAAGGAGCGACAGCCGTGAAACCACCCCTGACCACCCCTTCGAAGCGGGCCGCGGGATTCACCATGGTCGAGCTCCTCGTCGGCAGCGCGGTCATGCTGGTCGCCGTCCTGGGCGCCCTGTTCATCTACTCCCGCAGCAACAAGGTCTCGGTCGAGCAGCAGATGGTCACCGAGGTCCAGAACGACGTCCGGTCCTCGATGTTCTTCCTGTCCCGGGACCTGCGCATGGCCGGGGCCGGTCTGCCCGAGCAGTTCGGCGGCTGGTTCCTCGAGGGCGAGAACAACGAGGACCAGGGGGCCGAGGTCCTGCCCGACCGGGTCATCCTCATGGGCAACATCGAGGACCCCCTCAATCTGCCCATCCGGAGCTATCAGGGCTCGGCGGTCGTCCTCGACATCGAGGATTTCAGCTTCGAGCAATACTCCTATCCCGACGCTTTCTATGCCAACAAGTACGTCCTCGTCCTGCCCAATCCCGACTCCCTCTGCCGGGCGGCCGAGGTCCGGGTCGTCACCCACGTGACCCACTCCACAGGGGGGACCAACGAGCGGTTCAACTTCTCCCCCGGCCTGGCCCCGAACGTCGATCCGCCGGGCGGGCTGTCCGGGACCTGCTCGAGCTCCGACGACTACGACGGGGGCACGATCAGCTTCGTCAACATCAAGGAATACTGGCTCGACGTCACCGGGAACTACCCCGGGCTGACGGCGGGCGTCGACGGCTACATCGGGAACGGCGAAGGGGGCATCCTGTACTGCACCCACAACGGCGTCCACTTCCCCCTGGCCCGCAACATCGAGAACTTCCAGCTCGAGTACAACGGCGACATGGACAACGATCTCCTGCTCGACGGCTGGTCGCCGTGGCAGGTGACCTGGACCGTCGCCGAGGTCGCCCGGATCCAGCAGGTCCGGATGTGGGTCCTGGGGCAGACGGCCCAGCCCTTCACCTCGGTCGGCAGCGGGACCGTCCCGGGCGCCGTCCAGACCTACCGCCGGCCGGCCCTGTCGGACAGCCCGGCCGCGGCGGCCGACGACAAGCACCGGAGGTATCTGCTCGAGTCGACGTCCAACGTCCGGAACATGAGCCTCAACCTCTACAACCTCGGCCAGCGATGAGGAGCGTGCCATGAACAGACCGATCAAGGACCGCCGCCGGGAACGGGGCTCCGGCCTCATCGTCGTCATCATGGTCGTCGCCTTCATGCTGGCCGTCGGCATGCTCCTGCTGACCGTCACGGGGACGAGCCCCAAGGCCGCCGAGAGCATGCGCCTGCAGGGCCTGGCCTTCGACGCCGCCGAGGCCGGCTTCAACGCCGCCTGGATCGTGCTCAACGACAACTTCCTCAACCGGGTCTCGACGACCTTCAACGGCCAGTACCGCACGAACTTCGGAGGCGCCCCGGGCCTGGACGATCCGGCCAGCCCGAGCTACTTCCGCGGCCTGACGGACGCCCAGCTCGTCGCCGACATCCAGGCCGACCCGACCAACGCGCTCTTCGACTCCGAGCCCCTGGCCACCGATCCGCGCTGCACGTTCACGGTCTTCCTCATCAACGACGAGGCGCCGGGGACGATCACGGCCGACGACAACGACTGCATCATCGTCTGCATCGGACGCGGTCCGCGTAACACCTACAAGCGCCTCGAGATCGTCATCGAGGTGGGGTCCTGAGACCCCGCGAAAGGGGAACTGACATGAGACTCAAAGGCTTGAAGCGCCAAGGAAGCCTTTATCTCCTCGCCGTCCTCGCGGTCCTCGCCGCCGCGGGCCTCGTCGCCCGGCATCTCCACGCCCAGGCGGCCCAGGCCTGCACCGAGTACACCAGGTCCTTCGGCGAGAACTTCGACGGGACCGATTTCAAGGACGCCGCGGCCACGTCGGCCGCCCGTTGGCCGTCCGGACCCATCGTCCTGCCGGCCCTGGGCTCGAACTTCGTCGTCGGCGCCGCCGACTCGCTCGGCCGCAGGATCTACGACTGCGCCGCGGGCGATTTCGACGGCGACGGCTATCCCGACCTCATCGGGCTGGACATCAGCGGCGAGTACACCTCGCCCGTCTCCAGCCCGCAGTCCGAGATCCGCCTCATCCGCAACCTCTACCCGACCAACGCCGGGGCGTCGCCCCTCTTCGCCGTCGACCTGGGAACGTCCTACGACCAGTTCTACACCCACACCGGCCCCTGCGCCATAACGGCCGGCGACTACAACGCCGACGGCCTGCTCGACTTCTTCTTCATGCGCAACTCGTCGGACGTCTTCGGCTACGACAACTTCAAGGCCGCCATGTACCTCAACATCGGCACGGCCACGGCGCCGGCCTTCACCATCGTCGACTTCACCTCGCGCTTCCAGACGGCCGGCATCTTCTGCTACTGGGTGGCCAACCATTTCGCCTCCGTCAACATCGACGCCACCGTCACGGGCGACGCCGACACGGACATCCTGGTCATCAGCTCCGACCAGATCTACGTCGTGGCCAATCCCGGCACCTCCAGCTTCACGGCCGCGGACTGGACCATCTCGGAGCTGTCCTACGACGACCGGACCGGTTTCACCGGTTTGCCCGGCGGCTCGTGCATCGCCGCCGGCGACTTCGACGCCGACGGCGACCTGGATATCGTCGGCGGCACGGTCGGCACGACCGCCTACCTCGTTTATTACGAGAACGACGGCGTCGGCTCCTTCGCCCGCAACGAGATCGCCATCACCAACTCGACTTGTGTCGGCTCGGTCGGCATCGAGGTCGACGACTTCACCGGCGACGGCCGGCCCGACATCTTCGTGTCCACCGACCGGGCCTACCGCGGCGGCACGGCCGAGGCCCGCATCTGGTTCCTCCGGAACCTCGGCACCACGGGCGGAGACGTCAATTGGCTCTTCCGCTGCCTCAACTCCTGCACCTCGCCGACCCCCTCCCCCTACGACATCGACATGGCGACCTCGCTCGACTACGACCAGGACAACGACACCGATATCGTCATCGCCGACGCCAACCACTCGGGCGACTACTATTACATCGAGAACGAGCTGGCCGGGGTCTACGAGCTCTACGGCCTGGCCCAATCGACCAACATCGCCTCGGGCTACCTCGACCCCGACCTCCACGCCATCACCCGCGTCCGCGTCACCTCGATCGAGCAGGGCTGGCTCAACGGCGCGAGCACCGGCCTGGCCGTCGAGGTCCTGTTCTCCAACAACGGCGGCCGGACCTGGGAGACCTACCAGACCTTCTCCGGCTCCGGGCTCGTCAACCGCACCAACCTGGCCTGGTACGACTTCAAGAACTTCGGCGCCGATCTCCGCTGGCGGATCGTGCTGACGGCCCCCGAGGACGACATGGTCGACTTCGATAACGCCTCCTTCGAGACGCCGTACGTCGGCGACCTCCAGCTCGAGTTCATCTACGTCGACAGGCGCGAGTATTCGCGCGCCTCGGCCGCCGCCACCGTCGTCACCGGGACCGGGACCAACACCAAGCTCGTCATCGGCTCGTCCTTCATCTTCCCCGGCTGGCAGGGCCAGCTCCGGGCCTACGACGTCACCGGCGTCTCGTTCGTCGCCGGGACGGTCTCCGAGCTGCGCACGATCACCAGCTCCGACCTCGACGAAGCCACGGGACGCACCCTGGTCTCCGGGGCCGACATCTTCTGGGACGCCGGCGAGCTGTTGAACGCCCGCGGTCACGACGACCGGACGATCTATACGGCCATCCGGACGGGCGGCGTGGCCACCAACAGCCTCGTCCGCCAGAACTTCATCCGGACCAACCTGGGCAACGTCTCCACGGCCGGCAGCCTGGCCTGGTGCCTCCAGGACGTCAACGGGGACAACGCCGGCCTGGTCGATTTCGTCCGCGGCAGGGACCGCGACTGGAAGCTCGGCGACATCAACCACTCGACGCCCGTCGTCGTCGGCCCCCCGTCCGAGGATTCGACCTACATGGGGGCGGGCTACGAGGCCTTCAAGACGACCTATGCCTCCCGGCGCAAGGTCGTCTACGTCGGGGCGAACGACGGCATGGTCCACTGCTTTGACATCGCCACGGGCGAGGAGCTCTGGGGCTTCATCCCCTACAATCTCTTGCGCAAGCTCAAGAACATGTACGCGGTCGACACCCTGAACAACCGGAGATACTACGCCCACGACATCTACTGCGACGGCACCGCCGCCGTGGCCGACGTCCAGATCGCGGGGGCCTGGAGGACGGTCCTCGTCACCGGCCAGGGCCCGGGCATCGGCAGCACGCTCGGCGCCGGGAACGTCGCCGGAGCCGTGAACTACTACTGGGCCATCGACATCACCGACCCGGAAAATCCCATGCCCCTCTGGGAGATCTCCCACACCTACCGGTCCGGGAGCCGGACCTACCCGACCATGGGCGAGACCTGGTCGACGCCGGCCATCGGCAAGGTCAATCACAGCGGCGTCACCCGCTGGGTGGCCTTCATGGGTTCCGGCTACGACAACATCAACAACAGCAGCTATCCCCTCGGACGCCGGTTCTACGTGCTCCGCATCGACACCGGGGCGGCCATCGTCTATACGGCCGCGATCAGCCAGGTCGGCACGGCCAGCATGGGCGGGGCGCGTACGGCCTACAACTATACCAATATCGTCGCCACCATCCCCGGCTCGCCGACGACCGTGGACCTCGACGGCGACGGCTTCACGAACTACGCCTACGTCGGCGACCTCGACGGCCGCCTCTACCGCATGGACGTCGAATCGAGCACGAACCCCAGCTCCTGGACGCTCCAGACGATCTACACCGACTATCTCTACTACCCGATCATCACCAAGCCGGCCGTCTGGATGGACTCCCTGGAGGGCGGGCCGGCCCGGGCCAGGGTCTACATCGGCACGGGCGGCCACGACGCCGCCCCCGCCGACCGGGAATATTCGTTCGTCGGGCTCATCGACAACAACACCAACACGGCGGCCGTCGAGTGGTATATCGGCCAGCCGGCGCTGCTGAACCTGGACGCGTTCTATCAGCGGGGCACGCTGGGGATCGGACAGAAGGTTTGGGCCGACCCGGTCATCGCCGACCAGGTCGTCTACTACAGCACCCTGACCGGCAGCATCGAGGCCGTCAATCCCTGCGCCAACCTGGGCGAAGCGGGCCGGCTCTACGCCCGCTATCTGCGCACGACCTCGGCCATCCCGGTCGGCGGGACGGCCTTCAAGACCACGGAGGCGACACCTCCCGAGTACCTCCAGCTGATCAGCAAGGCCCGCCGGGCCGTCACGGTCGGCGAGGCCGAGCGGGTCGCCGGCCGTGTCCAAAAGCGCGAGATCTACGTCCAGGAATACGACTCCACCCTGGAGAAGCTGGAGCAGCCCATCGGCTCGCTCCTGCGCATCAAGTCCTGGCGGGAGATCTACAGGATCATCTGGTAAAGTTCCCGGGGCCCCCGCCCGCCGCGTTTGACACGCGACGGGCGGGGGGCCATAATGGACGAGTGACCGCTATGAAGAAACTCCTATCGTTCGTCGTCGTGCTCGGTCTGGCCGCGTCCCTCGGCGCCCAGAGCCTGGCCGATCTGGCCAAGCGCGAGAAAGCCCGCCGGGAAGGCCTCAAGGACCGTCGCGCCGTCGTCGTCACGAACGTCGACCTGATGCGTGTCCAGAAGACCGCGGCCATCCAGGTCGCCGATCCGGAGGCCTTGGCGGAGGAAGCCGGCGACGAGGCCTCGCTGCCCGCCGATCCCGAAACCATATCCGGAGAGGCCGAGGCGGGCAATCCCCCCTCGGGCTCGGGCGCCCCATCAGGCCGGCGCATCGTCCCCCGGACCGCGCCCGACGGCCCGCTCATTACGGGCGAAGTCAACCGCGACCGGGAGGGGGGAGGCGGGACCCTCGACGCCCAGCTCAAGTCGGCCAGGGACCTCGTCGACCTCCTGACGACCAAGATGAACGGTCTCCGGCAGCAGTTCGAAAATCAGGATGCCATGGTTCCCGGATCGGTCATCCAGCAGCAGCTCGACGAGACGAACCAGAGGCTGGTCAAAGCCCAAGCTCAACAGGCCCGGATCGAATCCCTGGTCGCCAAGCAGGGCCCCTCGAAGAAAGCGCCCGGCGAGACGGAGCGCTGAGCCGGCTCCCCTCTCGGGTCCCTAGAAACCTCCGCGCTCCGACTCTATCCGCTCCGCCAGGACGTGGAGGATCAGCAGGTGCGCCTCCTGGACGCGCGGCGTCGAGCGCGACGGCACGTCGAGGAGATGATCGGCCAGCGCGGCGGCCTCCCCTCCCCCTTCGCCCGTCAGGGCGACCGTGACCAGCCCCCCGGCCCGGGCGGAGCGCAGGGCCTCGAGGACATCCGGCGATCGCCCGCTCGTCGTCAGGGCCAGGGCCACGTCCCCGGCCCGTCCGAGCGCCTCGACCTGCCGGCTGAAGACGAACTCGAAGCCCCGGTCGTTGCCGACGGCGGTCAACGCGGACGTATCCGTCGTCAGGGCGATCGCGGCCAGGGCCGGGCCCTCGCGGCGCGAGAGGCCGTTGACGAGCTCGGCGGCGAAGTGCTGGGCCTCCGCGGCGCTGCCGCCGTTGCCGAAGACGAGCACCCGGCCGCCCGATCGCAGCACCGCGGCGATCGCCCGCCCGGCCGCGTCGAGAGCGCCGGCGCGCGTCCTCAGGAACTCCCGGAGGACCGCGTCGAGCCCGGCGACCGCGGCCCCCGCTTCGGCCTGTCCCCGTCCTTGTTCCCTGTCGTTCATGATGAGCCCCCCCGTTCGATCCCCTCCCCCATGCTCCCCGCCGCCGGCTCTCCGGCCAGGATGACCGCCCTCACCTTCTCCATGAGCCCGGGCATGGTCTCCACCGTGGTCCCGGCCGTCGGGATGGGATCGTGGAACGCGACCTCGACCCGGCCGCCGCGCGCGAACGGCTGTCCCTTGGGCATGAGCTCATAGGTTCCCCGGATGGTCACCGGGACGATCGGCGCCCCGGTCTCGAGCGCCAGGAAGAAACCGCCCCGCCGGAAGGGACCGAGACGGCCGTCGCGGCTTCGCGTTCCCTCGGGGAAGATCAGGAACGAGTAGCCCCTCTCCCGCATGAGGGCGGCCGCCCGGGCGATGCTCTTTTTCCCGCCCTCGGCCCCCTTGCGGTCGACGGGGACGAAGCCGACGAAGCGCATGCCGAGGCCGACGACCGGGATGCGGAGGATGGACTTCTTGAGGATGACCCGGGCCACCCCGGGGATGAGCGTCATGACCATGGGGCCGTCGAGAAAGCTCAGGTGGTTGGGCATGAAGATGCGGGGCGTCCCGGGCTCGAGCCTTTCGAGCCCCGAGGTCCGGATCTCGATGCGCAGGACGCGCCGGCTCACGCGCATGGCCCAGAGCCCGACGGCGATGAGCGGCTCGCGCAGCCCGGCGAGCATGCAGAACAGGATGAACGGCAGGCAGGCGGCGACGACGAGGATGTAGAAGAGGACGAGGACCGCGGTGCGCATCGAAGCCCGCCGATTATAGCATACCCGGTTCCGCCACCGAAGCCGGTTGCGGTATAATACCGCCCATGAAGACGGAACGCGGAACGTTCGGCCGTCCGCTCGTCCGCCTCGGCATTCTCTTATACCTCGCACTCTGGATCGCCGAAGCCGTGACCAAGGTCTTCGCGGTCCTCTACGAATACGCGGGCCAGGGCGCCAATTCGCCCTTGAAGACCCAGCTCGCCGAGGGCCTGCGCATCCTGGCCCCCGGCCTCCTCCTCTACATCCTGAAGCTCGTCGGCGTGTACGTCCTCTTCGGCGTCCTGAACGGGCACTACGCCTCGCTGCTCGCGGACCGGATCGTCCGGCGCTGGCCGCGATCCTCCGGGTCGGCGCGGGGGGTGGCTTTCCTGGCGGTCAACACCGTCTTCCTGGCCGGGGTCTACGGACTGAACGCCGCGCGCTACCCGGCTTCGAACCTGGCCTTCATCAAAGGCGCGTTCCTCTTCGGCGGAAGGGCCGGGACCCTGGAAGCGGCCGCCCTAGGTCTGATGGCCGTCTATTTGCTCGGGTTCATGATCTTGACCTTCTGTCACGCCCGTAGGGGGACGGCGGCCGCGTCCCTGGCCGTTTGGACCGTGCTCCTCATCGCCCCGTACGACCCCGCCTTCCTTGTCCGCAGAGCCCTGCCGAAGAAGGAAGCGGCGAACGCCGCCGGCGTTCCGAACGTGATCCTCATCGGAGTGGATTCTCTAAACCCCCGGCATACGGGCTACGCCGGCTACCCCCTGCCCCTCACCCCGAACCTGGACGGGTTCCTCAGGGAGAATGTCGTGTTCGGGAGCTGTTACTCGCCCATCGCCCGGACCTTTCCCTCGTGGTACGCCATCCTGACCGGCCAATACCCGGTAACCAATGGCGTCCGCTTGAACCTCCAGAAGCGGAAATCCATCCGCTCCGCCGAGCGGTGTCTCGGCCACGTTCTCAAGGCCCAGGGCTACGCCACGGTGCATTTCACCGACGAGGTCCGGTTCAGCAACATCACGGCCGCGGAGGGCTTCGACATCTTGCGCCATCCCGTGATGGGTATCAAGGACTACGTCTATGGCAGCTTCCACGACTTCAGCCTGACCAACGTCTTTTTCAACAATCCCCTGGGATTCGTGACCTTCCCGTTCCTGCGCCACAACCGGGCCGTGTTCCACCTCTACGACGGACGGTATTTCGTCAACGATATCGTGGCCACGCTCGACCGCCTCAAGTCCGGGCCGCCCTTTTTGCTGGCGGCACATCTCTGCATCGGCCACTGGCCCTATTTCCACGCCTCCCCGCGCGAATTCGAGTTCCGCCCGGGTGCGGACCCGCGCATGAACCTCTACGATTCGGCCGTCTCGATCGCGGACGCCCAGCTGGGCCGGATCCTCGGGGCTATCAAGGCCGCCGGCCTCTACGACGGCTCGATCGTCGTCGTCCTGTCCGATCACGGCGAGTCCGCCGACGGCCACGGCTCCGATCTGAGGGACTCCGAGCAGAACCGGACCCTGCTCGCCTGGAAGCCCGCCGGCGGGACGGCGCACCGCGAGGTCGGGGACCTCGTCCGGACGATCGACATCGCCCCGACGATCCTGGACCTGCTTGGGCTCGGGACGGACGGGCGCGCGTTCGATGGGGCGAGCCTGGCTCCCTGGATCCGCCCGGCGGGCGGGCCCGAGCCGGCCGACGACCGGTCCGTTTTCATGGAGACGGAATTCTCGCTGGACGCCCCCGGCGGCGCCGGCCTCGCGCTCCAGTCTCTGATCGAACAGGGGGTCCGTTTCTACGAGTTCGACCGGTCCGGGCTCGTCACGGTGCGGGACGATTATTACGACCTCCTGATCCGGCGGCGGAACCGGGCCGTCATGACGTCCGAGTGGAAGCTCATCCGGGACGTCCTCGTTCGGGGCGGCAGTGAAAGCATCAGGACCACCCTGTTCGATGTCCAGGCGGATCCCGCCTGCAAGACGGATGTCTCCGCGGCGCGGCCGGACGTCGTCCGGGACCTCTGGGACCGCCTGTCCCGGTATTACGGTCCCGAGCTCGCTCCCCGCGCCGTCCCCGCGCCCGGCGAGCGCTGACGACCTCGTCTTTCCGCGCGCCACGCCCGGCGAAGGTCCCGGAGGCCATCGGACCTATATTTCCGAGAGCGATCGGGACCGGCCTGCTCTCCCGCAAGCCCCGAAAGGAAGTGGCCCGCCACGGGCGAGGCAAAAAAAAGGGGGGCGGCCGAAGCCGCCCCCAGAAAAGGCGTGCGTGTCGGAGCTAGGTCAGCTTCCGGCTTGGACCAGGGCGGTGCGGGGACCGCAGATCCAGTTGCCGGCCCAGGCGACCAGGTCGCCGTCGAAGTCGGACATGCCGCTGACGTTGTAGAAGCCGGCCTCGGGGTTCGCTTCAGCATAGGTGGAGGCGGGGTAAGGACCGTCCGCCTGGTTGCGGCCCCAAGACGTGATGACGAAGTCGTCGTCACCGATGTTGTCGGCGTTGGCGCCGCTCAGCGCGCCCTCGGTCGCGGCTTCGCCGCAGAACACGTTGTAGGGGTTGTTCCAGGGATCGTTGATCGGGCAGGTCTTGATGTAGAAATTGGCGATGGCCTGGGGGAACGGATCGGTGGAAGCGCCCAGGGGGCCGTCCTGCGCGACGAGATCCCAGTTGCCATGGTCGGTGATGTAATCCATGGCGCCCGTGGACACCGTCATGATCTCCTTCATCGCGGTCTTCTGCTTGGCCTTCTGGATGGCGGCCAGAGCGTTCGGGATGAGGAGAGCGGCCAGGATGCCGATGATCGCGACGACGATCAGCAGCTCGATGAGGGTGAAACCTCTCATCTTCTTGATCATTGAAAACCTCCTTAAGATTTCCCTGGCTGATCTCCTCAGCCGGGTTGTTTGCCACTCATAGTTGGCACCCCTATTATAGCAAGATGCGTGCCAAATTAGAAACGATTATAAACTATTGATATTGATACGTTTATAATTATTGGCAAAGGACTTGCCGGAAAAATGACGCCGTATTTTGTCATTATTGACACAATTTGTCGCTCAGGCGGGGTTGCGGTCGCCGTTGCCGTTCCGCTTTTCGGCCTTGCGGACCTGGTTGAGGTCGTACTTGCCGATAAGATAGCGGATGGTCCGGTAACTCAAGCCCAGGAGAGGGGCCGCTTTCTGCAGGCTGCCGCCCGTCACGGCCAGCGCCTCCTGGATGTATTTCTTGGTGATCTCGTCCAGATGTTGGGTCAGGCTGAAGCCGGGCGCGAAGAGCTCCTGGGTCTCGAGCTTCTTCTTCTGCGGCGAGACGATCTCCTGGGGCAGGCAGGCGACGGTGACCGTCTCGCGGTCCTCGATGGCCACGATGCGTTCGATGACGTTCTCGAGCTCGCGGATGTTGCCCGGCCAGGGGTAGCCCTCGAGGAGGCCGACGACGTCGGGCGTGAACCGCTTCGGCTTCTTGCCCATCTTCTCGCAGTACTTATGGAGAAAGTGGGCGATGAGGATGGGGATGTCCTCGACCCGCTTGCGCAGCGGGGGCATGTCGACGGAGATGACGTTCAGCCGGTAGAAGAGCTCCTCGCGGAATTTGCCCTCGGCGATCCTCTTCTTCAGGTCCTGGTTGGTGGCGGCGATGATGCGGACGTCCACCGGGATCTCGTCCGCCCCGCCGACCCGGCGGACCTTGCGTTCCTGGAGGGCGCGGAGGAGCTTGACCTGGGTCCAGGGCGACATCTCCCCGACCTCGTCGAGGAAGAGGGTGCCGCGCTGGGCCAGCTCGAACATGCCTTTCTTGTCGGAGACCGCCCCGGTGAACGAGCCGCGGACGTGGCCGAAGAGCTCGCTCTCCAGGAGGTTCTCGGGCAGGGCGGCGCAGTTGATGGACACGAAGGGGTGGTCGCGCCGGGCGCCCTGGAGGTGAACGGCCCGGGCGGCCATCTCCTTGCCGGTCCCGCTCTCGCCGGTGATGAGCACGGTCGAGTCGGTCGAAGCCACCTTCTCGATGAGGATGTAGATCTCCTGCATCGGCCGGCTCTTGCCGATCATCTGCTCGAAGCCGTAGCGGTCCTTGAGGTCGCGCTTGAGCAGCAGGTTCTCCTGCTTCAGGCGCCCGGCGGCCAGGCCCCGGCCGACGATGATCTTGAGCTCCTCGACGTCGAAGGGCTTGACGACGTAGTCGAGGGCCCCGGCCTTCAGCGCTTCGACGGCCTGGGCGATGCTGCCGTAGGCCGTGATCAGGATGACCGGCAAGTCGGGCAGGTTCTCCCGGGCATAGCGGAGGACGTCCATGCCGTCGGCCCCGGGCATCTTGATGTCGGTGACGACGAGATCGACCTCCTCCTTCGCCAGGATCTCGAACGCCCCGGCCGCCGAGGGAGCCGTCTTGACGGCGTAGCCTTCCTTCTTGAAGACGACCGTGAGCAGGTCGAGGAGGCTCTTCTCGTCGTCGATGATCAGGATCGTTTCCATGGCCTTACCCTTACTCCCCCGCGGGCCTGCGCCGCGGCAGCGTGATCGTGACCTCCGTCCCCTTCGAGGCCTCGGAGCGGACGTCGATCCGCCCGTCGTAGTCGTCGACGATCTTGCGGACGATGGACAGGCCCAGGCCGCGCCCGTTCCCGAACCCGGAATAGAACGGCTCGAAGAGGTGCTCCCGGTCCTCCGCGCTCAGCCCCCGGCCCGTGTCCGCGACGACGACGCGGACCTCCTTGCGGCGCGGCTCGGGGAATTCGAGGGTCAGCCGCCCGCCCTCGGGCATGGCCTTGAGGGCGTTCTTGATGAGGTTCCAGAAGACCTGCTTGAACTGGCCGGCGTTGCCGACATAAGGGACGCTCGCGTCGCGGAAGTTGCCGAGGAGCTCGACCTTGCCGTTGAGCTCCCCCCCGGCCCTGAGGATCTTGACGGTCTCTTCCATGAGGTCGCGGAGATTGATCGGCGAGAACACCTGCTTGGCCGGCAGGGCGAAATCGAGGAACTGCTCCAGGCTCTGCGAAACGCGCTCCGACTCCTTGAGCACGATGCCCATGAGCTCCTGCTGCTCGGGGTTCAGGACGAGATCCTTCCTCAGCACCTGGACCGAGCCGGAGATGGCCGCCAGGGGGTTGCGGATCTCGTGGGCCAGGCTGGCCGACACCCGCCCGGCCTCGGCCAGGCGCTCACGGACGAGGAGCTCCTTCTCCGCGGCCCGGAGGGCCTCGCGGGTCCGGTGCAGGCTGCCCGTCAGCCGGCTCATCAGCCCGGCGATGACGAAGAAGACGCCCCAGGCGACGAACATCGTGACCAGCATCGATCCGAGCGGCGGCCGGACCGCGTGTTCCGGCCGGAAGCCGGGGATGAAGCCGAAGTAGAGGCCGTCGGCCAGAACGCCGAAGAGGATGGCCGAGAGGGCCGCGGCCAGGAATCCGGCCCGGCCGGAGACGACCAGGCTGGCGGCGATGATCGGGAAGAGGTACAGGAAGTACATCGACGAGCCGAGACCGCCCGAGAGGTAGACGAAGGCGGTGATGAGCAGGAGGTCGAAGACGACCTGGAGGTAGGCCTGAACAACGAGCCGCCGGCCGCCGGCGTAGAGGGCGAAGAACGCGGCCGAGAAGACGTAGGCGCCGAGGATGAGGTAGTAGAAGGGGAGGTTGGACGGCGCGTCGGGCGAGGACAGCTGGATGATGATGGCCGAGACGAGGAGGGAGGTCAGGACGACGACCCGGTAGATATTGTAGAGGAAGACGTGCCGCCGCTCCACCATCCGCTCGGGTTTCATCGTCCCCTCTCTCCGGTCCCCGCTCAGAACTTCTGCATCAGGCTGAAGATCGGCAGGTACATCGAGACGACCAGGCCGCCGACCAGGCCGCCGATGAAGATGAGCATGATGGGCTCGAGGATCGACAGGAGGGCGGCCACCGCGGCGTCGACCTCTTCGTCGTAGAAGTTGGCCAGCTTGTTCAGCATCTCGTCGAGCGTGCCCGTGGCCTCGCCGACGTTGATCATCTGGAGCATCATCGTCGGGAACTTGCCGGCCTGCTTGAAGGACTCGGCCATGGTCTTGCCCTCGGAGACGAGCTTGCGGGCTTCGATGATCTCGCTCTCGATGATGACGTTGCCGGCCGTCGTCGAGGTGATCTTGAGGGCCTCGAGCATGGGCACGCCGCCCGAGATGAGGGTGGCCAGCGTCCGGGTGACCCGGGTCATGGACACCTTGTGCATGAGCTTGCCGAACAGGGGCGCCTTCAGGAGGAGCTGGTCGGTCTGCCAGCGGCCCGCCTTCGTGCTCCGGTAGTAGCGGAAGGCGAAGACGAGCGCGACGAGGCCGGCGAAGATGAGGAAGATGTACTTCTGGACGAAATCGCTCATGGCCACGACCACGGCCGTGATCCAGGGCAGCTCGGCCCCGAGGTCGCGGAAGATCGCGGCGAAGACGGGAATGACCTTCCAGAGCATGAAGATGGTCACGAGAACGGCGAAGATCAGGATGCCGACCGGGTAGATCATGGCCTGCTTGATCTTGGACCTCAGCCGGACGGTCTTCTCGATGAACTCCGACAGGCGTCGGAGCATGACGTCGAGGGAGCCCGACTGCTCGCCCGAGGCGATGAGGTTGCAGTAGAGGTCGTCGAAGGCCTTGGGGTGCTTGCGCTTGGCCTGGTTCAGGGTCGAGCCGGCCTCGACGTCCTCCTTGACGGTCTTGATGACGTGCTTGAAGTAAGCGTTCTTCTGCTGTTCCTCGAGAATGCCCAGGCTCTGGATGAGGGGCAGCTCGGCGTCGATGAGGACCGACAGCTGGCGGCTGTAGACGGACAGGTCCTTGAGCTTGACCTTCTCCCGCTTGAGGAACGGGATGGAGAACCCGCCCTTGGCGGCGCCGATGCTGAGGACCGTGATCTGGTCCTTCTGGAGCATCCGGCCGAGCTCCTCCTTGGACGCGGCGACCCGTTCGCCGCCGACCGTGTCCCCGTAGCGGTTCTTGCCCTTCCAAACGTACGTCGGCATGGTTTACCTCGCTTTGGCGGTTCGGTGCCTATTTTCTGTACGAGCCGGCCTGCCCGGCCGGCGCGATCTTGGCGCCTTCGCGGCGCTGGATGATGTCGGTCAATTCTTCGGGAGAGGAGCTCATGCTCATGATCATGTCCAGGCTGACCAACTTGCGGAAATAGAGGTTGGCCAGGGACTGGTTGAAGGTCTGCATCCCGTATTTCTCCTGGCCCATCTGCATGGACGAGTAGATCTGGTGGATCTTGTTCTCGCGGATGAGGTTGCGGATGGCGGCGTTGGGGATCATGATCTCCATCGCCAGGACCCGGCCTTTGCCGTCGATCCGCGGCAGGAGGGCCTGGGTGATGACGGCCTCGAGCGACATCGACAGCATGATCCGGACCTGGGTCTGGTACTGGCTGGGGAAGATGTCGATGATGCGGCTGATCGACTCGACGGCCGAGTTGGTGTGCAGGGTGGAGAAGGTCAGGTGGCCCGTCTCGGCGACGCGCAGCGAGGCCTCGACCGTCTCCAGGTCGCGCATCTCGCCGACCAGGACGACGTCCGGGTCCTCGCGCAGGACCGAGCGGAGGGCGTTGCCGTAGGACTGGGTGTCGGCGTAGAGCTCGCGCTGGTTGATGATGGCTTTCCGAGGGGTCAGGTAGTACTCGATGGGGTCCTCGATGGTGATGATGTGGACCGCCCGCTCGGAATTGATGTGTTCGATCATGCAGGCCAAGGTCGTCGATTTGCCGCAGCCGGTCGGCCCGGTGACCAGGACGAGGCCCCGGGGCAGGAAGCAGAGCTGTTGGATGCGCTGGGGGATGCCCAGCTGGGCGAAGCTCCACATGGAAGGCAGGAAGCGCCGGAAGGCCCCGGCCACGGCGCCTTTCTGCATGAAGACGTTGGCCCGGAAGCGGCCCAGCTCCTTGACGCCGAAAGAGAAGTCGAGCTCGAGCTTCTCTTCGAAGATCCGCTTCTGCTTATCGGTCATGATGCTGTAGATGATCTCTTTCGTCTCGGCCGGCGTCAGGGACGGGTGTTCGATGTCCTTGAGGACGCCGTGGACGCGGATGCGGGGCGGGATGTAGGTCGTGATGTGCAGGTCGCTGGCATCGCCTTCGACGCAGGCCTTGAGCAGCTCGAATATCGGCTTGGCCATAGGAACCTCCGTTATCGGATTGGGGGGATCATTCGTCCCGGACGGTCTCGCGCAGGACTTCCTCGACCGAGGTGACGCCGTTCTTGATCTTGATGAGTCCGCTGCGGCGGAGGGTCAGCATGCCCTTCTCGATGGCCTTGCGCTTGATCTCCCGGGACTGGGCCCGCGTCAGGATCATCGTCCGGATGTCGTCGTCGATCTTCATGACCTCGAACAGGGCCGTCCGGCCCTTGTAGCCGGTCTTGTTGCAGGCGTCGCAGCCGCCCGGCTTCATGGCCTGGAAACCCTTGAGCTCGCTCTTATGATAGCCCATCTCGAGCAGGGCGGCCTCGGGCAGGGGGTGGGGCTGGGCGCACTTCTTGCAGAGCCGCCGGATGAGCCGCTGGGCGGCGACCAGGATGAGCGAGTCGGCGATCAGGAACGGCTCGACGTTCATGTTCTCCATGCGGGTGATGGAGCTCGCGGCGTCGTTGGTGTGGATGGTGGAGAAGACGAGGTGGCCGGTCAGGGCCGCCTTGATGGCGATGTCGACCGTCTCCTGGTCGCGCATCTCGCCGACGAGCATGATGTCGGGGTCCTGGCGGAGAAAGCTACGCAGACAGGCGGCGAAGGTCAGCCCGATCTCCTCTTTGATCTGGACCTGGTTGATGTTCGGGACGTTGAACTCGACCGGATCCTCGGCGGTCATGATGTTCATGTCCGGCGAGTTGATGGTGGAGATGGCCGAGTAGAGCGTGTTCGTCTTGCCGCTGCCGGTCGGCCCGGTGACCAGAACGATGCCCCAGGGCTTGCCGATGGCCTCCTGGAAGACGGCCAGGGATTCCTCCTCGAAGCCGAGCTGGGTCAGGTCGAGCTTGAGCATCTCCTTGTCGAGGATACGGGCGACGATCTTCTCCCCCCACAGGGTGGGCAGGGAGGAGACGCGCATGTCGACTTCCTTCTTCTTGCCGTTGTCGAGGCGCAGGCGCATCTTGATCCGGCCGTCCTGGGGCAGGCGCTTCTCGGCGATGTCCATGTTCGACAGGATCTTGACGCGGGAGATGACCGGGCTGCGGTACTTCAGGGGCAGGTTGACGATCTCGTAGAGGTCGCCGTCCATGCGGTAGCGGACGCGGAAGCTCGTCTCGTAGGGCTCGAAGTGGACGTCGGACGCGCCGCGCTTGATGGCGTCGATGAAGGTCTGGTTGACCAGCTTGATGATCGGGGCCTCTTCGGCCCCGGAGTCATCGTCGGTCAGGACATCGGATTCCTTGTCGTCCTCGATGATGTTGACCCGGCCGTCGTCGGCCAGGGCGATGTCCTCGATGATCTTCTTGACCCGGATGGCGTCGGCCGTGCCGTAGTACTTGTTGATGGCGTTGACGACGCCTGTCTCCGAGGCGATGACCGGCTGGATCGACAGGCCCGTCCGGAAGCGGACGTCCTCGATGATCTCGAGGTCGGTCGGGTCGACCATGGCCAGGGTCAGGAAGGAGCGGATGCGGTGGATCGGCATGACCAGGTACTTCTTGGCCACGTCGACCGGGATGAGGCTGATGACCTCGGAGTAGACGTCGAACTGGTCGAGATCGATGTAGGGGTAACCCAGCTGGCGGCTCAGGGCCTGGGCGATGTCCTCCTCGGTCAGGTAGCCGAGCTGCACGAGGGACGTGCCGACCGGAAGGCTGTTCTTCTTCTGGAAGTCCAGGGCGGACTTCAGCTGATCGACCGAGAGGATCTTTTCCCTAAGAAGCAGCTCGCCCAGGTTGGATGCCATTTTTTATTCCGTCATCTTAATATTTTAGACAATTCCTGTCAATTCAAAGGCAATGCGCTCTCCTTCTTCAAGAGACGGCCGGGGAGCCGTTTTTTCTCTGACCGATATCCGTTCCAAGGCATTGCTCCGATGCTCCCTATTCTCCGTCAGGGACAAATTGCGTCAATCACCCTGGGTGAGCATTGCCTGGGTGAAATTAGCAAAAATTGTCTCATCTCGGGGGGTGAGGGAGGCCCTCTCTACAGGCAACGGGGCGGCACCGGCAGCGGCTTCCCCTCGGGGGGGACGGGGGAAAGGGCGCGCTTGGGGGGATTCAGATCTTCTCCGCCTTGACACCCCGTTTTCATCTCCATATACTCCAAATCGATGCCCCATCCGTCGAACACACCGGCGGGTTCCCTCGCGGCGAATACGGAAAGACGGCCCTCGCTTGACCTCGCTTTCTTCGGGCCTGACATCCGACGGCGATAACCCTGGAGAAGAAAATGAAAGCCGATCTCCTGTCATTTCACCGGGAGG
>CAWDSL010000020.1:0-20296 GCA_963805015.1 uncultured bacterium | reverse complement strand
CCTACTTGAACTTTGGGTCGGGACTGACCTTCATCGTCTTGGTGGCCACGTCCTTGTCGTCGACCACGAGCGTCACCTTATAAGTGCCGTAGTCGACGAGGTTGGCGCCGCGGCCGCGCATCCCGCCGCCGGGGGGCGGCTGCGGACCGGCCGGCTGCCGGCGGGTCAGGCCCCAGGAGGCCTTCTGGAGGCCCTTCTTGGCCGCGCCGGTCAGCTCCTGGAGGATGTTGCCCTCGAGGTCCTTGACGACGACCTTGACGGTTTTGGCATCGGCCTTCAGGTAAAAGTAGAACGTCGCGGCGACCGGCGGATTGTCGACCTTGGCGAACTCGCCGTAGTCCTCGCCCCGCTGTTCGAACCGGTTCCAGCGGACCGTCTCCTCGACGTCGAAGAGATACGCGTCCTTGGCCAGGTCTCGGCGGTCATCTCCTTGAGCGGGGCGATGTCGGCGATATAGATGCCCCGGCCGTAGGTCCCGATGACCAGGTCGCGGTCGCGCTTCTGGATGGCCAGGTCGCGAATGATGACGTTCGGCGCGGTCTTCGAGAACGGCACCCAGGTCTTGCCCCGGTCGATCGGTGACGCACACGCCGTAATCCGTGCCGATATACAGGACGTCCGCGTTGTCGGGGTCCTCTTCGAGGTCCCAAACGGGACTCATCATCCCGCCGGAGATGTCCTCCCAGGTCTGGCCCAGGTCGCGGGTCACGAAGATCCAGGTCTTGTCCTCGTTGTGGGTCCGGTAGCCGTTGAAGGCCGCGTAGCAGGTCTTCTCGTCGAACCGGGAGGGAACGACCCTCTTCACCCAGCGGTCGAACGGGATCAGGGCGCCCTTGACGTTGGGCTTGGCCTTGCCCGTCTTCATGTCGTAGAACGGGCGGTGATGTTGGTCCAATTGACGCCGCCGTCGGGCGACGATCTAGACGTTGCCGTCGTCGGTCCCGGCCCACAGACAGGCCGGGCTTCTTGACCGATTCGGCGAAGCTGTAGATCGTCGCGTACTGGAGGTTGGTCTTCTTGGATTCGCTCGGGCGCGACCTGGTCGGTCCGGGAGAGGTCGGGGCTGATGGTCTGCCAGGTGCCGATCTCGCCCCGGGTCAGCGAACGGTGGACGAACTGGGAGCTGACGATAGACGATGCCGGGGTTGTGGGGCGACAGAACGATCGGGCGCGTTCCACTGGTAGCGCTGGGCCGGCACGCCGTCGGCCGCTTCCTCCGGGGTCGTCCGCTTGGCCAACGGGGAGCATCTCTCCGGTCGAGAGGTCCTGCGGCTGGAGACCCCGAACTGGCTCTCATAATAGATGAATTCGGGATTCCACCAGTCGCGGACGACGAAGTAGGCGTCGCCCGTCGGCAGATAGTTCCAATCGGCGGCGAAGACGCCCTTCTGATTCCGGTTCTGGGACGGGCCCATCCAGGCGCCGTTGTCCTGGGTGCCGCCCATGATGTTGTAGGGCTGTTCGTTGTCGGCGGAGACGTCGTAGAACTGCTGGGCGCTCACGGTCGACTTCTGGTGCCAGTGCTGGCCGCCGTCCCAGGTCTCGCCCGCCCCGCCGTCGTTGGCGCTCAGGATATGCTTGGCGTTCTGCGGGTCGATCCAGAGGGCGCGGTGGTCGACGTGAAGCTTGTAGGCGCCCGAATCCCAGCCGGTGGCCTGAAGGTCTTGCCGCCGTCGGTCGAGACGGTCGTGTTGGTGTCGCAGCGTAAAGAATCTGGTCGTTCGGGCGTCGACGTAGAGCCGGCCGTAGTAGCCGGCCTCGGTCTGGTTGACCTGGGCGCTGCCCCTTGTTCTCCGTCATCTTCGCCCAGGTCTGGCCGAGGTCGGCCGACCGGTAGACGATGCCCGAGCGCTTGGCCGGCGCCTGGTTGCGCAGCAGGTCGCCGTACAGCATCGCGAGGACGTGGCGATTGGGGACCTGCGAGCGGCCCTTGGTCTCGTCGAGTCGGCCTTGGGCGCCTCGCGCTTTTGGAGCGCCTCGATCTCGTCGATCGCGGCGATCAGGTCCTTGTCCTTGGCGTAGGCCTTGCGGGCGGCCGCGTTGAAGCGTGGCCAGGTCGATCCCGGACTTCGTCAGGAACTCCTTGTCCGCGACGAACTCGTTGAGCTTCTTGACCAGCTCGGCCTCGTCCGCGGCCTCGGGGCCGTGAACTTGGGCGCCTGCTTGGCGATCTCGGGATTGATCTTAAAGGCCTTCCAGGCGTCGAAGGACTTGTCCTCGGCGAACATCCCTCCGCCGAAGCCGCCGGCCGCGCGGAAGTTGGCGACGCGTCCCGCTCGGCCAGGCCGAGGTTCACCTCTTCGTCGATCCGGGCGTAGACGATCGTCGGAGTTCTTGCGGAAGATGGCCAGGCCGGCCTTGCCCGGCCTCGATGGTCGTGGGCAGGCCCTCCGTCAGCATCTTCCAGGTCTTGCCGCCGTCGGTCGATCTTATAGAGGTTGTTGCCTGGCCTGGCGGTCGATATAGGTCCAGGCTCCGGCGGTAGAGCTTGTAAGCCTGGGCGATGATGACGTCGAAATTCGCGCGGATCGACGACGAAATCGGCGACGCCGCGGTCGGCCAGCGGTCCACCACCGCTCCCAGGTCTTGCCGCCGTCGGTCGTCTTGTAGAAGCCGCGCTCGCAGTCCGTCTCGTTGTCGTAGAGCTTGCCCTCGGCGGCGACGTAGACGACGTCGGGGTTCTTCGGATCGACCTGGACCTTGTTGATGAAGAAGCTCTTGGCGAGCCCGACGCTCGTCCAGGTCTTGCCGGCGTCGGTCGATTTCCAGACGCCGTTGCCGTGGGAGCTCGAGCGGGCGTGCATCGGCTCGCCCGTGCCCAGGTAGCAGGATCTTGGGATCGGACGCGGCGATGCCCAGGGAGCCCATGCTCATGTTGCCGTACTTGTCGAAGATGGGCTCGAAGTGCGTGCCGGCGTCCTCGGTCTTCCACACCCCGCCGCTGGCCGCCAGGACATAATAGGTCGTGGTTTGCCCGGGGGGCACGGCGAACTCGGAGATCCGGCCCGAGAACGTTGACGGGCCCGACCCAGCGCCAATTGAGCAAATTGAGGTCGTCGGCCGTGACCTGCGCTTGGGCCACGGACGTTCCCCCGGCGCCCAGGACGAAGCCCAGGGCCAGAAGGAGGACCAGTGGACGGGATAGACGGGTAGACATCGAGATTCCTCCTGTGGATTTTTTGACGGACGGATTCGGCACGTCGCACTTTGGACGACGGCCGGCGGGCATTTCTTCCAATGAACCTATTCCTATTTCTTCTTAGCCACCATCCGGACCAAGTTCGAGTCCGGGCCGCCCCAATCGCCCGTACCGGTCAGCTCCTCGTAGGCGACGATCTCGAAGCCGGCGAAGGCCTGCCGGGTGGCCCCTGGCGGCAGGGCCCGGACCATGGGCGCGAAGGGCCGCTCGGGCAGTGCTGACGAAGTTCTCGAAGACGACCAAGCCGCCCGGCTTGAGGGAAGCCCTGATCCGCTCGACGAAGGCCGGCTCGTCGACGGGCGCCCAAGCGAAGACCATGACCACCAGGTCCCAGGCGTCGCGGCCCAGGTCGAACGAGGCGTAATCCGACTTCACGCCCGTGATCTTGACCCCGGCCTTGTCGGCGTTGCGGCCCGCCGCGGCAACGGCCTCGCCCGAGACGTCGACGCCGGTGACCGCCCAGCCCGCCTGGGCCAGCGCGACCGCGTTGCGGCCCTGGCCCATGCCCAGATCGAGGGCCCGTCCCGGCGGAACGCCCTTGACGCGCGCCGACCAGGAACTCGCTCGGGATGCTGGCGAACCCGTCCACCTCCGGCTTCCCGGTCAGGGCGGGCCGGCCGAAGGTCTTGTCGTAGAAGACCTCGGCCCCTTCCGGACGGACCGCGAACAGGCGCATGATGACGCCGAAGCGCCGCTGGATCTCCTCCTTCGGCACGTTCTTATGGCCGAGTTCGGCGGCGTAGGAGGCCAGGCCGGTGGGCCCGGAAGTCGCCCTGAACCAGGCCAGGAACTCCTGCCAGATCTCTTCGTCGCTGGCCTGGGCTCGGGCCGGCGCTTGCGTCTGCGGCGGGGCCTGCGGAGCGAGGGCCGCGGCACCGACAGCCAACACGACGATCGCCGAGAGGATCCGGAGGAAGCGGAGGGGAGGATCGGGTGGGGGTCATATCGCGTCTCCTTGTCCTCCCATTATCGGGAACCGGGCCCGGCTTGTCCATCCGCCGCGAGTCCCCTTATGGGATCCCGCCCGGCCCGGCTCAGAAGACATGGCCGAAATTGAAGTAGAGCCCCATCCCCTCCCGGCTCCAGGCGACGTCGACGCGGACGACAAAGTCGGGCATGTAGAAGCGCAAGCCCAGGCCGGCGTCGAAGGCGGTCTCCCCGAGGTCGATCGTCCGCAGCGAATGCCAGACCGTGCCGGCGTCGGTGAAGACGTTGCCGCCGAGGCGCCAAATGATGGGGAACCGGTATTCGGCGTTGACCAGGAACTTGCCCCGGTCGAGGAAGCGGTTCTGCGGGAAGCCGCGCATGGCCGTCAGGATGTTGCCGCCGCCGAGCGAGGCGTGGTCGAAGACCGGGATCGCGTCGCCGCCGACGTACTGGGCCAGGGCCCGGACGGCGAAGACGTCCTTCTCGCCGAAGACGCGCAGGTATTTGCGGAAGTCGACCGTCAGGCGATTGAAGGAGGCGTCCCGGCTGCCCATGAAGCTCCCGGCCAGGTCCTCCTGGAGGATGAAGCGGAAGCCGCGCGTCGGATGGATCTGGCTGTCCGAGGTGTCGTACTTCAGGGCGAGCGAGAGGTAGGGGGCGAAGAGCCGGCCGGCGCCGGCGAGAGCCGCGAGCTCGTCGACGAGCGGGCCCTCCCGCGGCTCGGTATAGCGCAGCCAGCGGACGACATAAGCCGCCTCGGCGACCAAATGCGGGGTGAAACCGCGGCTGAACAGGAACGACAGGCTCGTGGTGGCGTGGGTCAGGACGGTCTCGTTCGCCTCGGGCGTCCCGGCGCCGAAGCCGTAGAAGCTGTAATTGAGGAATTTGTCGTATTCGGCCTTGAGGTCGAAGGCCAGGCCGTAGCGCTTGCCCTGCCGGATCTCCGGATCGGCGACCGAGAAGGTGAAGACGTACCAGCGCTCGCCCTTGGTCGAGTTGAAGAGGATGAGGTCGAGGGACTCCCTCTTCTTGAGATAGTCGATGAACTTGACCCGGCCGCCGTAGCCGAAACCGATGTCGGTGTCGTACATGACGATCGGGAACGGGCTGAAGGAGCGGTACGAGCCCGGCGCGCCGACGTCGGGCGGAGGCGGCGCCTCCTGCGCCGCGTCCTGCGCCGCGGCCGGCCCGGCGGCGAACGCCAAGGCCGCGAAACTCAAGGCAACGACACCGAGGACCGAAAGCTTATTGCGGTTCATCGCCCCCTCCTGCCGATCTTCATTATACAGGACTTCCCTCGCCCCCGGGAAGGCCCTGGCCGGGCATGCCCGGGAGGGAGCTCAATAGCGCCTGATCGTCAGGTTCTTCGGCGGCGCCATCCAATAACCCGTGTAGCCGGCCGCGTCTAGCCCGGCCTTCTGGGCTTTGACCGCCAACTGCGCCGCGACGAATTTCTTCGAACACGCCTGGATCGAGATGATCGCCGCAAACATCAGCACGACCGCGCCGGGGACCCCTGCGACGAACACGGCTCCGATGATCCGGCTCACGAACGTGTCGGAAGCGCCCCGAGAGAGATCCGACCACGCCAGGATGAAAACGACGATGCTGGCGACGGCCGCGACGGCCAGGGAAACGAGCCAGTAACGCCGGACCCTCCTCGACGTCCTCTCTTTGACGCACTCATCGCAGATGGGTGTCTCGAACCGGTAGATCGGAACGACGCCGACCTTCATCTCGCTGGACTTGGCGCAATAGAACGGGACGGCGCTCTGAGCGATCCGCGTCCCGCAGACGCGGCAGATCCCGACATCCATGGGCCCTCCTGAACTCGACAATTGCGCCCGATGATAGCCGCGCGAGGGGCCGAAGTCAAGGCAAGGCCGGAACGCGCTTGTGTCCGTCCCCGCAAACGGAGTATGCTCGCTGGCAAACGTCCGGACAGAAAGGCTTTCGCGCCGAAGGAGGGAGGAACGCCATGATCCGAGCGAACGCGGTGATCTCGAGGGCCCGCCGGGACATCTGGGATTGGCTGATGGAGCCGGCCCACTGGAAGCTCTGGGGACAGGGCGATCTCGTGCAGGTGGCACCCGGCTGGCAGGCCGGCGCTTCGATGAAATGGGCCATCGGGCCGCCCTCGAAGCTCGCCGCCTTCCAGGAAGAAACCGTCATCGGCATCGAAAGCGAGTTCCTGCTATCGACGATCGGCCTCAAGGCCGTGGGGCCCGGAGAGACCGAGGTCGAGATCGTCGAAGCGCCTTTGCGCGGGGCGTCGTTCTCCGACGCGGGCCAAGGGCGGCTCGCCCAGCTCGATAAAAGCCTCCGCGAGCTCAAACGGCTGATGGAAACCCGTCCGGCCTTCCTGGCCCCTTTGAGCGCCCAGGAGAAGCTCGCGGCGGGGAATTTCCCGCTGGACGTTTACGAATCCATCATCCTCGAAAAGACCCCCGGCGTTCCCAACCTGGTCATGGCCTCGCCGGGTCCCGATGCCTTCGCCCGCCTTCAGAGCCAGCAGGACATCCTCCGCAAGCTGGAGGTCGGGGATATCCGGCGTCTCAAAGAGTCCGTCGCCCAGGTGATGGAGGCCGACCTCGTGGCCCGGGGAGCGAAACCCGTCGGGCCCGTGATCGTGGCCAGGGGCGGGAGCGCCCAGGACCTCGTTCGCGGCGCGGAGATCTACGGTCTGGCCGCCCGATGGAACCCGTACAACGCCCTGGCCCTGATGAGCTGCGGGGTCGCCCTGGCCAAAGCGGGCTATCTGCGAGAGGCCTTGCCTTGGCTCGAGCGGGCCCGCGAGGTCGATCCCGAAAGCCAGCGGATCAAGACCAATATCGAGGCCATCCGGGCCGACGTCGCCAAGAGCATGCGATCGCGGACTCTTCCGCCGGATCTTCCCGGCGTCCTCCCGGCCAGCTTGGCGGCGGGGGCCATCCCGCCGTTCGACCTCGTCTGGCCGCCCGTACGACAGGCGGCTCCCGAGGCCTCGAAGAGCCGTCCCGCGCCCCGGCCCCAGGCCCAGCTCCAGCCGCGTCCCAGCCCCTCTGCCGACGGAAACGTCCTACGCCTTCCCGGTCGCGCGCCTCGCGGCGTATCTCATCGACGGGCTGATCATCTCGCTGGCCACGATGCCGCTCCAGGTGGCGGCGATGCTCGGCGGGCAGGGGCCCGCGAGCCGCGGTCCCAAGCCCGGGTGGATGCTGGCGGTGCTTGCCGTCTGGTGGCTCTACTTCGCGTTCTTCGAATCCTCGGCCAGGGGGGCGACCTTGGGCAAGCGGATCCTCGGCTTGAGCGTGGTCGATCTTGACGGCCGGCGCCTCGGCTTCGGCCGCGCGACCTGGCGCTTCTTCGCCAAGTTCCTGGGCCTCCTGACCTTCATGATCGGCTTTGCCATGGCCATCTTTACGCCGAAGAACCAGGCCCTCCACGACTATCTGGCCAAGACCCTGGTCATCAAGAACTCCTGAGGGGTGCCGCCATGTCAGATCCAGCTCAAGGCCGTCAAGAAGATCGCGGAAAGTCCCGATCCTCGGAGGGATCGCGCTCCTCGGGCTCGTTCTCACGGCCGCGTTCCTGGCCGGGACGAAAAGCCTGGCCGCCCAAACGGAGCCGTCCCCAAGCTCCCAAACACGAGAGCGCCAGCAACTTCCGGATGAGCAGGTCCCGTTCGTCGTCATCGGCGTCCTGGCGTTGACCATCATTCCGGTCGTTCTCGGGATCAAGGCGGCGAAGCGAAAGGGCGTCTCGCCGCACTGGATGTGGTTCGGGCTTCATCCCCTCGGCGGCTGGATCGCCTATCTGGTCATCCGCAGCCGGCCGGACCGGGTACCGGCTCCTCTGCCTCGAACAGGGCACGTGGACAGGATCGTCCCGGCGGAGCGCCCCGCCGGCCCGGCGGAGCCCATCGCCCAGCCCGCAAGGGCCGTAGAGAAAGCCGTCCCGGCCCCCCCGGCCGAAGATCTGGTCAATCGAGGGGACCGGCAGGATGATCTCCAGCAGGCGATGGCCTACTGGATCGAGCGCTTTTCCTCGCCGGTGAAGGACCCGTTCGTCATGTATTTTTTCGACACCGGCAAAGAGGCCCGCGAAGCGCTTCTGGACCTCCCCTGCATCCACGAAGGACCGGACGGGAAGCTCATCTGCACCGAGCCCTTGATCTTCGGTTATTACCGCCAGTCGGACGGTCTTTACGAGGCGGTCATCTGCGGGGACAAGCTGACCCACGACCTGTGGGAACGCGCCAAATCCAGTTTCGAAAGTCACGGCGGCCGGAGGAAGAACGATCTCGAGCCCGTGGTGGCCGGCCCTCCCGCTTCCCCGGCCGGTCCTCCCGCTTCGCCCGAGGACGTCGTCTTCGTGAAGGAAGAGCGAAAACCCACCAAGCTGGGATCGGGTATCGCGACCTACCGGATCCATAAGGGGCCTGACGAGGCTTCGGCCCGGGCCTTCCTGGAACGCCATCCCGTCACCAAGGAATTTCATTATCTGGTCGTCGAAACTCCCGAAGGCAGCTTCGGGCGCGATATCCAGGGGATCTATGAAGAGACCGGCAGCCGCCCTGCCATCGCCGGATCCGGCGGACCGCCCGCCTCCGCGCCGATGAGCGACTCGGCTATGTTCAAGGCCCTCGCGGACCTCTGCTATGCCTATCAGCAGAACGACCGGGCGGCGATCGACCGGCTCGAGCCCGTGGCCACGGCTATCGGCCAAGAGCTCGACCGCCGGGGAGGCAAAGGGGCCATGCTCGCGATGTGGGAGAGCTTGGGGAACAGGCCCGGGGCCAGGACCTTGGACATGCATTGGAGCGGCATCGGAGAGTGGCTGGGCTAGGGCCTCGCCCCGGTCCGGTCCGTCCGGCGCTGCGCCGCGGGGCAACGGCTAGAGAGGGAGTCCTTCCTGGCGCTCCTCTCTCGTCGACCTATGGAGCGCTAGCGCAACACCCGCGATGCACACGATGCACAGCCCCGCGGAGCAGAACGAATTCTGGATGCCCAGCATGTTAGAAAAAAACAGCGCGTAGATGGGAAGTGACACGAACGAGCCAACAAGGATGGAGCCCAAGATCTTTGGTGGAACGGGGCGTCGCCTGAAAGCCGAGACGAACAGGATGGGCCCGAACAGGAGGAATGGTACGGAGACCAACGCGGTGAGGGCCTTGCCCGAGGTATACACATACTCGCCGGACAGGATAATCCCCGTACTCCTTCCCCCTATCACACTCTCATATGTCGCCGAAGGATCCGTGGATGAGAGATTGACCTTCGTAAAGCCGTGGACCGCTAGAAATGCGCCAATGACAAGACAGACGGCCGCTCCGAGGAACTTGCCCATGGACTTCTCCTTTTTTCGAGGCGCACCCATCGACAGCCGTAAAGCGTGCCGATCTTATCTCCCGGCGTGGGGCGATAATACCGAAGGCCTCGGTCAGAGTCAAGGCACCTCGGGATACGGCTCGGACCAGATCGGCCCTATGAAGCGGGCCGGAGGCGCTTGCGGAACCAGGGCTGGAGGGCCTTCATCTTGGCCATCTGCGAGGCCGGGGCCCGGCGCCGGGCGGTCGAGAGCTCCGCGCTCCCCGCGGGCGCTCCCCAGCGGATCTCGATGCTGTCGTTGGGGTTGTAGCCCGTCTCGAAGGCCTCCTGCCGGCGGAAGATCTCCTCGAGGGTCAGGACGCGCGAAGAGCCGTCCGAGCCGGCGTAGGTGATCGAGAGCTCCGCCGCACGCTTTCTCAGCACGGCCTCGAGCTTGCGCCGGATCCCGTCGGCCGTCCCCTTTCCGTCCATCCCGTAGGCCGCGGGGTCCCGGGCGACCTTCTCCGGGAACTCGAGGACGGTGTCGATGGCGATGAGCAGGCGCAAGTCGCGGTTCGGCGTCGAGTAATCCTCCCACAGGCCCAGGGTCTGGAAGACGCCCTTGCCCGACGGCATGGGGACGACCGTACCGGGATGGGTTTGCATGTACGCTTCGCCGTTGGCCACCGAGTCGACGCGGACGAGGAGCTGTTCGTGGAGGGCCCGGAAGAGGTCCTCGAAGGCGGCTTCAGAGTCGAGCGGCTCGGGATTGATGAGCTTCTCCATGGCCGCGTAGAAATCGGCCATCGCCAGATGCTCCTGGGCGAGCGAGTAGTCGCCATAGTCGGGGCTGGCCGCGATCTCCGCGTTCGACAGGAGCCGCGGCCGGCCCGACTCGACGGCGATGGGCCGGAAGGCCTTGAAGCCCGGCTCGCCGACGACGTCCTCGGTGGTGAAGAGGAAGTTGCCCTTCCAAAAGCGCTTGACGCCGATCGTCCCGTCGGGCTGGGCGTCGACGCCGAGGAGCAGGCCGGGCTTACCGCGCGTCTGGGGGGCCCAGCGGACGAGGGTGTAGGTGTGCCCGTAGGGATCGGCGTAGACGGTCCCGGGCCGCAGGGCCCGGCGGGTGAGCGCCAGCGGGTAGTAGTCGGTCCCGTCGGTCCGGAGCGCGGTCCGGCCGTTGCCGGCGTGGACGATGTTCTTGACCTGGTTGAGCAGACGGGCCATGGCCGCGACCGGTGACGGGGCGCCGGTCCCGGAAAGAGGCTCGGCGGCGATGAAGCGCCCGGCCAAAGGCGGCGATTCGACGGTGCCCCAGCTCGTCTCGTGGAAGCCGAAGGGCAGGCCGGTCTTCCAGGCGAAGTAAGCCCGCAGGAAGTAGGGGTTGTCGGCGCAGTCGGGGGTCATCCCCAGCGCGCTCTTTCCGGACGGCTCGTCCTCTCCGAGCCCGAGGTGGCCGTGGAGGAGGTTCCTGCTGCTGTCGCGCGTGACCTCGTGGAGCGCCTTCCAGGAAGAGCGTTCGTCGGCGTCGGCGAAGAGGGCTTCGATCCAGGCCGAATAGAGGATCTCGGCAGCCCGGGACCAACCGCCGCCGACGGAGAGGCGCGCGTCAGGGCCGATCTCGATCTCGGAGCGGCCGGAGCGGAGGAGGACGACGGGATCGGTCGAGGGCGAGGCGGCGAATTCCGCGGCCACCCAGAACGGAGGCCCCCCTCCCCTTCTTATTCGCGAGGGCTCGACGGCGCCGTCCGGGCCGCGGAGGGCGATCCCGACCTTGGCGGCATCGGTCTCGAAAACGGCCAGGACGCTGAGCGGCCCACCCGCGCGCGGGGAACGGGGCGAGACCAGGACGGCCGGAGCGGCGGGGAGGGCGGTCGAGGCCTCCGGGGAGGGATTGCCGGGCGATTCTTCAGACCGGCAGGCGACGGCGGCCGCGATGAGAAGCCCGGCCGCGAGCGCGGCGGCGAATAATCCCCTCGCCGGGCCCGGCGGGCCTTGGAGAGGCGAGGCGGTCATCGGAGCGGCGCCGGGCGTTTCGGGCGGACCCGGATCAGAAGTAATACCGGAAGCCCACCGCGCCGCCCATGCCCACTTCGGTCGAGGGGATGAGGTCGAGCATGGGCACGACCTCGAGGAAGAGCTCAATGGGCGTCTTCTCGAACTCGTAGGAGAGGCCGACGGGCACGCGCAGGCTGACGATGGTGTCGGTGGCGAACCAGACCCGGGCGCCGATGCCGTAGTAGAGGGCCATGCGGCCGGTCTCGACCCGGAAGAGGCCGAAATTGTGGAAGAGCAGGTCGCCGTGGACCTGGAAGTGCTTCTCGTCGACGATCGACCAGGCCGCGCCGGCGTCGAAGGCCACGGTCTGGCGGTTCCAGATCTTGAAGCTGATGCCGGTCGGCTCGCCGAGGATGATGCCGAGGCCGATATTGTGGTTGCTCTCGGCGAACGACAGTCCGGCGAGGCAGCCGAAGATGACGAGGGCGAAGGCGACTTTCTTCATCGTGTTGACTCCTTGTTCCCAAGCGGATCGCTAAAAACGATACCACCAAAGCGTTGGCCGGTCAAACCCGAAAGGGGGTATTTTAGGTCATTGACACCGCTTGCGGCCCGGTATATCGTCCTGCCATCCAATTCTAGAAAAGGGGAACGAAATGACCGATCATGGATCATGGCAGGGGATGACGCTGCGCCAGCTGCTGGGCTGTGACGGCGCGCGGATCGATTGGCGGTTCCCGGTTGTTTTTATGGTCGCCCAGCTTCTGTCCAACCTGCCGGGGATGATCCGGAGTTTGGCGGCCTGGAACGTCATACCCAAGGAGTTTCACCTTTGGCTCATATTGGCCTCGCTCATCGGGCCGCTTCTCCTGACCGCGGCCGCCGTCCTGGCGTTCCGCGCCGTCCGGAACGTCTGGCTCGCCGCCGCGCTGGGCGCTTCGGCGAATGCGCTGGCCATGGTCCCCGTCCGGATCGCGTTCGCTCCGGGGTTCCAGGCCTTGCACATCTTCTACAGCTGGCTGTGGATGTACTTGTTCTTCGTCGGCTTGGCTTTGGCGTTGCGACTGATCTCCGTCCTTCCGCTGGCGCTCGCGGTCGGGGCCGCCGCAGCGGACTTGTTGAATTCGGCGATCAATACCGCCATCAACGTTTTGACCCATCCGGGCGTCCGGTTGAGTTTTTCGGGCGAGCTGGACAATGCCTTGATGGTCCTGGTCTCGTCCGCGGTCTTCGGGCTCGCGGTTTGGGGAGGGTTGCATCTTGTCGGCGCCCGTTTCGAATCCGCCGACGCCCAGGCCCCGCCCTTGACGGCGGAAGCGGCCGGCACGGATGCCTGGCTGCGGAAAGCCCTGACGTTTTATGGTCTGCGACGGCAGCTGCGCGCCGCGGGTATCGGCAGCCTGCTGTTCGGCGTTATCGCGTTCTTCTTGGGAGCCTCCACGATGGGCCAGGTCCCGCTCAATGGCATGCTCGCGCTTTTGGGCCTCCTCCTGATCGTCGAGGGCGTCTGGGTCATTGCCGCGCCGTCCGCCTCCGGCATCATCGTCGACGGCCTTTTCGTGACCGCCATAGGCGTCTGGAATATCGTTGTCAGCCTGGTGGAGATCGGCGGGAATTCCGGGGGCTCGCTAACAGGGCGCTTCCTGATCTTCGGCATCTTCCAGATCGGTTGGGGGATCGGGCGGATCGCCCAATACAAGCGCTACGCCTATCTCCGGGGCTTCACCCTGGACCCCGCCGGCCGGGCCCGGATCGAGCAGGAGATCGCTTCCGTCCGATCCGATACGATCCGTCCGGACGTCGTGGCCTTCAAAACACGGTCGCTCAGTCCCGTGGAGGGACGCCTTCGACTCATTGAGGGCTCCGCAGCCTTCTTCCTCCGCGGCAAGATCGTCGAGGTGCTCTCTCGGGATGAGATCGCCTGCGAGGCGGCCGTCGCGAAGGACCCGGGCGGTCCGCTCAAGGCTTCGCTTCGCGCGGGAAAGCGAAAGCTCTCCGTGACCATCTCCCCCGAAGCCTGCGAGCGCTTGAAACGCTGGGCCAATGCCCAGCCGGCGGCGGCTCCTTCATCTAAATAGAAACGTCCCCATTATCGACATGGGAGGGACGGGATGAGGCTGGCCGAGCTGTTGAAGAAACACCGCCCCCGCCTGGAGGCGCCGGCCTTCCTGCGCTACATCGGCCCGGGCCTGCTGGTCACCGTCGGCTTCATCGACCCCGGCAACTGGGCCTCGAACATCGCCGCCGGCGCCTCTCACGGCTACACCCTGCTCTGGATGGTCACCCTGGCCACGGTCATGCTGATCGTCCTCCAGCACAACGTCGCCCACCTCGGCATCGCCACGGGCCTGTGCCTGTCCGAAGCGGCGACCAAGCACATGCGCCCGGCCGCGTCGCGCCTCGTCCTCTCGAGCGCGGTCCTGGCCGCGGTCTCCACGGCCATGGCCGAGATCCTGGGCGCGGCCATCGGCCTGGCCATGCTCTTCCCCTGGCTCCCGCTCCGGGCCGCGGCCGTCCTCGTCCTCGGCGTCGTCCTGGCGCTCCTCTTCTCGAACTCCTACCCGCGCCTCGAGAAATGGATCATCGCCTTCGTCTCCCTCATCGGGCTGTCGTTCCTGTTCGAGCTCACGATGGTCGACGTCTCGTGGGGCAAGGCGGCCGCGGCCTGGGTCGTGCCCGCGATCCCGGCCGGCTCCCTGCCCATCGTCATGGCCGTCCTCGGCGCCGTGGTCATGCCCCACAACATCTTCCTCCACTCCGAGGTCATCCAGAGCCGGCAGTGGAACCTCGGCGAGGAGAAGGTCATCCGGCGCCAGCTCAAGTACGAGTTCGCCGACACGCTCGTCTCCATGGTCGTCGGCTGGGGCATCAACAGCGCCATGATCCTGGTCGCCGCGGCGGCCTTCTTCGGCCGGGCCCCGGTCACCGAGCTCGGCCAGGCCCAGAAGATGCTGGGGCCGCTCGTCGGGCCGGCGGCCGCCGTGGTCTTCGCCCTGGCCCTGCTCCTCTCGGGGCTGTCCTCGTCGATCACGGCCGGGATGTCCGGGGCGACCATCTTCGCCGGCATCTTCGGCGAGTCCTACGACATCAAGGACCTGCATTCGCGGATCGGCGCGGCCGGGACGCTGGTGGCCGCGACCGCGGTCATCTTCCTCATCGGGGACCCCTTCCGGGGGCTGGTCGTCTCGCAGATGCTGCTCAGCATGCAGCTGCCGTTCACGATCGTCACCCAGATCCGCCTGACCTCGTCGCCCAAGGTCATGGGCAAGTACGCCAACGGGACGGGGCTCAAAGTGCTGCTGTGGACGGTCGCGGCCGTCGTGATCGGCCTCAACGTCCTGCTGCCTGACCTGCAAACGCTGATCATCGGCTCAAGTAGTCCCTACTCTTGGGAGTATCCCGATCCGTAGCGACGGCACGTGAGGTGAATCGTCCTCGCAGATCCCCGTGGTGGAGGGGGGGCCCGCGCAGCGGGGGGAACCGAGCGTACCGGTTCCCGGGGGGCCGGGGGCTAGGGCGATATTCCGGGCCGGTAGCCGGAGGGAGGGTTTCCATCTAGTCAGGGCTTCTCGATGGTCACGGCGCGGGGCGGCACGGCCAGCTTGATCCCTTCCCGGCGATAGCGCTCGTGGAGCTTCCGGAAGAATTCGTGCCGGAGGCGGTACATCTCCCGGAATTCCTTGACCCGGAGGATGACCGAGAAGCGGACGCCGAGCTCGGTGAAGGCGTTGAAGCGGACGGCGGGCTCGAAGCCGGGGATGGCCCGCTCCGGCCCGGCCAGGACCTCGCGGGCGACCTCGACGGTGACCCGCTCGACCAGGGCCAGGTCGCTGTCGAAGGCCACGACGACGGGGAGGAAGAGCCCCATCTCCTGCTCCGGCAGATGGGTGTTGGTGTAGATGGCCGCGGCCAGCTTGGCGTTGGGGACGACGACCATGTTGTCCTCGGGGGCCCGGATGGTCGTGTTGCGCCAGGTGATGTCGCAGACCTCGCCCTCCTCCCCCGTGTCCAGGCGAATGTAGTCGCCCGGCCGGATCTTGCGGGTCATCAGGATGTTCAGCCCGGCGAAGAGGTTGGAGAGCGTGTCCTGCAGGGCCAGGGCCACGGCCAGGCCGCTGACGCCGAGGGCCGTGAGGAGCGGCGCGATGGAGACGCCGAGATAGTCGAGGACGAGCACGAAGCCGATGAGATAGATGAGGCCCGCGGCGAAGTTCTTGAAGATCGACGAGGGCACCTCGATCTTGCGGTCGATGTAGACGTGGATGGCCTTGCGGGCCATCCGGGTGAAGAAGACGGCCGCCGACAGGATGCCCAGGACGCCGATCGTGCGGCGGACGACGAGCCCGATCTCGGGGCGGAGCGGGACGAAGCGCAGGACGACGGCCAGGCCGATGAGCAGGAACCAGGGCACGACCAGGCCCTTCATCGAATCGACGAGGATGTCGTCCCATTCGGAGGCCGACCGCTTGGCCCAGGCGTGGATCGTCGAGGCGAAGACCTTCTGGACGACCAGGCCGAGGACGACGGCCAGGACCAGGATGCCGGCCATGAGGAGAAGACGGAAGAGATCGAAGGCCGGGATGGCGGCGACGGCGGCCGCGGGGTCCTGGACGTTCACGCGCACTTGCTCCAGCCGCAGTTGGGGCAGACGGGGCACTTCTCGTCGGGCAGGAGCGCGCCGCAGATCTTGCAGCGGACGGTGTAGAAGTCCTTGGCGTTGTGCTTGACCTCGCCGAAGTGCTTCTCGAGGACCTTGGCGATGGCGTCGGGGATGGACTGGATGAGCCCGCCCTCGGTGAAGATGGGCTCCGAGCCGCCGATGCCCTTGAGCTGGGTGACGACCTCCTTGGGCTCGACGCCGCTGCGGAGGGCGAGCGAGATGAGCCGGCCGATGGCCTCGGCGTCGGCCATGGTCGAGTAGCCGCTCTTGCCGATCGAGGCGAAGACCTCGAACGGCTTCTGGTTGAAGAAGGTGATGGTCACGTAGAGGTTGCCGAAGCCGGTCTTGATCTTGTCCGTGACCGAGGGCAGCGTGTCGGGCCGCTCCTGGCGGGGTGCTTGATCTCCGTCCCGTTCTTGTAGAGGACCTGGCTCTCGCGGCAGCCGTCGCGGTAGATCGTGATGCCCTTGGTCCCCAGGTCCCAGGCCAGGAGGTAGGCCTTCTCGACGTCCTTGACCGCGGCCTCGTGGGGGAAGTTGATGGTCTTGGAGACGGAGTTGTCGACGTGCTTCTGGAAGGCGGCCTGGGTCCGGATGTGCCCCTCGGGCGCGATGTCGTGGGCGGCTGGAAATAGTCCGGCAGGGGCTTGCCGGGATTCTTCTCCTTCCACTCCGCGTAGAGCGGATGGACGTCCTTGATCTCGGAGTCGATGATCTGGGAGGTCAACTCGAAGGCGAAGACGGGCTCGATGCGAGGACGAGCAGCCGGCGATGCGCGAGATCGTCCCGGTCGGGGCGATGGTGAAGACCGTGGCGTTCCGCATCTTGCCGCCCTTGTAGACCGACTGGGCGATGTTCGGGAACCTGCCGCGCTCGCGCGGCCAGCTCGCGCGAGGCGGCCGTGGCCTCGGTCCGGAGGAAGGCGGCGACCTTGTCGGCCAGGGCCAGGGCCTTGGGCGAGTCGTAGCGGATCTTCATGAGCAGGAGCAGGTCGGCCCAGCCCATGACCCCGAGGCCGATGCGGCGGTTGCCCTGGTCGTCTTCTCGATCTCGGGCAGCGGGTACCGGTTGACGTCGATGACGTCGTCGAGGAAGCGGACGCCGAGCCGGATGACCGCGCCGAAGCGGTCCCAGTCGAAGCGGTCCTTGGCCTGGCCGGGGCGAAGAAGTTGGCCAGGTTGATCGAGCCGAGGTTGCAGGACTCGTAGGCGTGGAGCGGCTGCTCGCCGCAGGGATTGGTCGCCTCGATGGGGCCGAGGCCGCGGGTCGGATTGCCGGCGTTGATGCGGTCGATGAAGATGAGGCCGGGGTCGCCGATGGCCCAGGCCGACTCGACGATCATCCGGAAGACCTTGCGGGCGTCCTTCCGGTCGACGGCCTTCTTCCGGTACGGGTCGTAGATGTCGTAGGACGTCCCCTTCCGGACGGCCTCCATGAAGGCGTCGGTGGCGGCGACCGAGATGTTGAAGTTGGCGACGCTCTTGCCGTCCTTCTTCATCAGGATGAATTCCTCGATGTCGGGATGGTCGGCCCGGAGGATGCCCATGTTGGCCCCGCGGCGCGTGCCGCCCTGCTTGACGGCCTCGGTCGCGGCGTCGATGACCTTGAGGAACGAGACGGGGCCCGAGGCGACGCCCTGGGTCCTGCTGGACGAAGCTGCCCTTGGGCCGGAGGCGGCTGAAGTCGAAGCCCGTCCCGCCGCCCTCCTTGTGGACGAGGGCCGCGTTCTTGACCGTCTCGAAGATGGACTCCATGGAGTCCTCGATCGGGCAGGACGAAGCAGGCGCTCAGGCACATGTCCCGGCCGGCGCCGGTCAGGGTCGGGCTGTTGGGCAGGAAGTCGCGGCTCATCATGGCCTCGAAGAACGTCCTCGGCCCACTTCTTGCGGTCGGCCTTGGTCCTCTCGGCCGAGGCGACGTAGGTCGCGACCCGGCGGAAGAGGTCCGCGGGGGACTTGTCGAGGAGCTCGCCCTTTCTCGTTCTTCAGGAAGTAGCGGGCCTTCAGGATCTTGAGGGCGTTCTCGGTGAAACCGCCGGTCGCGGCCATGCCATACCTCCAACGTATCGACGAATTCCCACCCGAGGAAATTAAATCCTAGTGGAATAGTAAGGATTATAGAACGGCCGACGCTCCGAATGCAAGAATTTTTTTCGATCAAGAGGGGGTCAAACGGCTACCTTTTGCGAGAAAAGGTAGGTTTGACCCCTTCTCTGTTGGTAGCGCGGAACGCATGGCCGTGCTAGAATGACTTCCCTAGATGGAAGGAGAAATCGACCATGGACGATTTCGGCGTTCCGAAAAACTTGGCGAGCCCGAGGTCGACCCGGAGGCCTGGGTGGCGCCGGGGGCGGTCCTCGTCGGCAAGGTCATCGTCCGCCGCGGGGCGAGCGTCTGGTACGGCTGTGTCCTCCGTTCCGACATGGAGGGCGCCGAGATCGACATCGGCGAGGACGCCAACATCCAGGACGGGACGGTCGTCCACGTCGACGAGAACATGTCCTGCCGGGTCGGGGCGCGGGTGACGGTCGGCCACGGCGCCGTCCTGCACGCCTGCGTGATCGAGGACGACGCCCTGATCGCCATGGGCGCCACGGTCCTGTCCGGGGCGAAGGTCGGCCGGGGCTCGATCGTCGCCGCCGGCGCCGTCGTCCCCGAGGGAATGGAGATCCCGCCGGGCGTCATCGCCGCCGGCGTCCCGGCCAAGGTCCGCCGCGAGCTCACCGACGAGGACCGGGCCCGGCTCGAGCACGGCTGGAAGACCTACGCCCGCCTCCGCGACCTCCATAGATCGGGAAAATAGGAATGGGTATTCGTCCCCGAAATATCAGGCCGTGATATTCGACCTGGACGGCACGCTCCTCGACACCATCGTGGACATCGCCGAGGCCTCGAACCGCGTCCTACGAAGCCCGCGGGCTCGCCCCCTTCAGCGATCGACGGAAACCAAGACCCTCGTCGGCGACGGCGTCGAGGAGCTGATCCGAAGGGTCTTCGCCTGGCGCGGTAGCCGCGCGCCGGGCGATGTCGAGATCGCCGACATCCTTAAGGACTACCGCCGCGAATACCAGGCCTGCTGGCGCGCCAACAGCCGCCCCTACGACGGCGTCCCGAACTCCTGGCCGAGCTCGCCCGGCGCGGCGTCAGGACGGCCGTCCTCTCCAACAAGTCCCAGATCTTCACGACCGTGATGACCGAGGAACTTCTCGCCGGCCACCGCTTCGACATCGTCCGCGGCGCCGTCCCCGGCGTCCCGCTCAAGCCCGATCCCGCTTCGGCCCTGGCCATCGCCGCCGAGCTGGGCGTCGAACCGGCGCCTGCGCCTTCCTCGGCGACACGAGCGTCGACATGAAAACCGCCACGGCCGCGGGCATGTTCGCCGTCGGCGCCCTCTGGGGCTTCCGGACCGCCGACGAGCTCCGCGGGGCGGGGCCGCCGCGCTGGTCGCCTCGCCCCTCGATCTCTTGAGCCTGCTCTGAGGCCGGCGCGAGATCTACCCCGATGGAGGAGACGTTCTTCCCCTGCCGGCCGTGACGCCATCACCGCCCTGGCCGCCGGATCGATCGCCGGAACGCTCGCCCTTCCCCTACCCTGGCCGCGGCGCATCCCGCCCGCCTGCCGTCCGCCAGCGCCCGTTCTCCCCCCGGCCCGTCGTCGTCCCCTCGCCTCCGTCCCCAACGTCCGTAGAGCACCAGCTACACCTGCGGGCGGCGGCGCTGCAGGCCATCCTGGCCTACTCGTACAACCAAGCGTGAAGACCGGCTCGCGGCCGCCTCGAGAGACGCCCGAGGCCGGCACCCACCCCCTCGACATCGTCCGCGTCGCCCGCGAATTCGGTCTCGCGGCCGATCTCCGCGAAGGCCTCCACCTCGACGACCTCGAAGCCACCCTCGCCGCCGAATCGACCGTCATCATCGACCTCCACCTGGCGCGACCGCGCCGACGGCCCGAACCGAACACGTCGGGCGACAGCCACTGCCTCGTCCTCCTGGGGGTGGACGCCGAGAATCTCTCCTTCGAGGCCCCGTCCCTCCTCGGCTCGCGGGGCTTAATACCGCGCCCAGAGTTCGTCGATCGCTGGCACGACTACGAGGGGACGCCGGCTGCTCGATCCGTCGGTTCCGGAAGTACGTTCGCATGGCCATCTTCATCACGGGGGCGCGACCGGCCCGCCAACGTGGGCTTTACCCCCTCCGTCCCGGTCCGCTGAGCCGGCGCCAGGTCCC
>CAWDSL010000019.1:0-12079 GCA_963805015.1 uncultured bacterium | reverse complement strand
TGCCGGGTCGAGGATCGCCGCGGCCAGTCCCATCTCTGCGCGGCCCGTTCGGCGGACGGCGAGGGCATCGGCGGATCGACCCTCAGCCCACGCTTTTGGCCGACCCGAAGAACTTCCCGGAGGAGATGTGGGGCATCGAAGACCCCCGCATCACCTATCTCCCCGAACTGGGCAAGTACGCCGTGGTCTACACCGCCTATACGCGGGAGGGCCCCGGCGTCGCCCTGGCGCTGACGGACGATTTCCGGCGCTTCGAGCGCTACGGCGTGGTCATGCCCCCGGAGGACAAGGACGCGGCCCTGTTGCCCCGCCGCATCGGCGGCAAATGGGCCCTGATCCATCGCCCGGTCAGCTCTCCTCGGGCCAACATGTGGATGGCCTACTCGCCCGACCTGCGCCATTGGGGCAACCACAAGCTGATGCTGGATTGCCGCCGCGGGTCCTGGTGGGACGCCAACAAGATCGGCCTCTCCTCCCCTCCCATCGAGACCCCGCAGGGATGGCTGACCATCTACCACGGCGTGCGTCAGACGGCTTCGGGCTCGATCTACCGGCTGGGGCTCGCGCTCTTCGATCTGAACACGCCGGAGCGTTGCCTCAAGCGCAGCGACGAGTGGTTCTTCGGCCCGGAAGCGGCTTACGAGCAGCACGGGGACGTCGGCAACGTCGTCTTCCCCTGCGGCTCGACCATCGCTCCCGACGGCGACACCCTCAGGCTGTATTACGGGGCGGCGGATTCGAGCATCGCCCTGGCCACCGGCAGCGTTCGCGCCCTGCTGGATTGGCTGGGGTATTGAATCCCGGAAAGCCCCTTGATCAATGATCCTTGATCCATTCGATCAGCTTTTTATCGAACAGTTCCTGTTCCTCGACCATCGGAAAATGGCCGCTCTTCTCGAACAGATTGTAGGAAAGGTTCGGCAAAACGTCTTTTCTATTATCATCCCAGAGGAAGTAGGGCCAGAAATAATCATATCGGCCGATCGCGAGAAACACCGGTGTCTCAACCCGGCCAGGCCTTTTGGCGATATCATAATCTTTGAAAATAGCTTGAAACAGATGATTAGCGATCTTCTGATCGGTATCCACAGCTTCATATATCCACGACAAATCATACCTGGGATCACAAAAGAGCTTCGGAGTCATGGCCAAGTAATTCTTAACGACCTTTTCTTTGGGCGACATTTGGCTAAGTTCGTCTTCTGATATCTTTTCCCAGTTTTTTTCAAGGACCATCTTTCTTTCATCTGAAGCATCCGATTCCCAAAATTCATCCGCCACTCCGGCTTCGGCGCGATAAGGCGTGTTCCCCGCCATGAGGACATGCGAGGTATTCATGGGATACTTCCGGGCATATTCGAGAGCGATATAGCCGTGAATGGAATGTCCAAAAACGGCGACCTTTTCGAGCCCAAGCTTTCTGCGGACGCTGTCAATATCGTCAAGATATGTATCGAGCGTAATTTTGGATATTTCTATTGAAGAATGGGAGTACGCATCGTGCCTCAAATCTAAAAATACCCACCTAAAATGCTTCCTTAAATCCTGAGATAATATGCGGCGTTGGCTCTCTGAATGGCCGAGACCGATGCACGGGATTCCCCTTCCTTCAATGACATAATGCAGTTCGGCGCCCTCTACCGATACCACCCCTGAGGCTTTTTGGCGTTGAACATCCTTTTTGGCTGTCTTCGCTTCTTTGTCGCCACATCCCGAAAGCAAGAACACGCCAAGCAGGCCGCATATTCCGATCATAATCCCGTGACTCACAGCTCCCCTTTGATCCATATTCCCCTCGATTGATGACGCTTTGACCCAGAGGCTTCCGCCGAAAGCGCTTGGCTAATTGGCTTTCCCCCAGACGATGTCCTTATAGGACACAACCGGGAAGGCGCACGGCCGTGTGGACTTGTCGAACTCCTCGTGAAAAGCCCGGCCTCTCGACTCACAGGCGCCGATCACCAGGTCGAGGAACTCTTTGATCAAAATGAACGTCCCCTTGTCCGAGGAAGAGGCCGGCACGGCCCGCGGAGGGCCCTCGTAGACGAAGACCTTCCCTCCCCGGAATCGGAATTCCTCGACCCTGTCGCTCACATCCACTCTTCGATAGCCGTGTTCCCTCTTGTCGAGGCGGATCAACTCCTCATCGGTGATCAGATATAAGATAGCGTTGATCCCGCCCTTTTTCTTGGCAAAGATATTGAGTTCCGCGGCTCCGCCGATAGGAACGCGTTCCGTACCGCGCAGGAAATACGCATCGATCTTCTTGGCGCCTGGTTCGCCCGCCGGCGGGACGTTCCAAGGGCGAACGCATGCCCATGCCCTCTCATAACCCTTCAGATGGACTTCATGGACCGGGCCCACGTATTTATGCCCCAGCGTCTCTTCCATGCTCGGCAGGGAGATCAGGGAGCCATAGGCGATGATCCCCGCGAAGCCAGAGGGAATGTCCAGCGCCTTTTTTCTTATCGACGCGAGACCGAACATGGAGGATATGGCAAGGATCAAAAAACAGAGGACTATGCCCGGATATTTTCTGGTCATGGTATCACCCCTTCCCCTCTCGCGACGAAGGATATCCCCGGCTCCGGCGAGTGTCAAGAACGCGTTGTTCCGGGCCGGGCTGGAATAGGCCGGCGTTCTTGTACTACACTGAGCCGGTAATCCGGATTGGGGGAGGTAAGCAAAATGGAGAACGGTGTTACTATCCGATGGGGCTGGCTCAGGGCTATGTATCTCTACACGCTCGTCGGGGCCGGCGGGCTCGGATTCGGGCTGATCGTCTTTCCGGCTGCCACGAAGGCCATGATGGGATTCCCGGCCCAGGATCCGGGCGTCTTCGGGCTCTACGCCTGTATCCTGCTGGCGTCAGGCCTGATCGCGATCCTCGCCCTTCGCGATCCTTTGAAATTCGTCCCTCTACTGCTTTTGCAGCTCGTCTACAAGCCGCTCTGGCTCGTCGTTTTCGCTATTCCGCTCTTCCTCAAGGGCCAGTTCCCGAAATATGCCGTCGGCACGTCCGTCGTATTCCTCACCTATATCATCGGCGACCTGATCGCCATCCCATTCGCCTACCTGTTCTCGAGGAAAAGATCCCTCTAGCGGGCAGGGTGCGCCGGCGGACGCAGCTATGCGGTTTTGATACGGGATAAACATTCCGGCGGTCCGGTCGGTATTCTTAATATCACGGCCGGTCGGCTATGGCCGGACCGCACGGAGGCTCATATGAAAAAGCTCCCTCTGGCATTCGCATCGGTCCTCATGATCACGGCCGCCTTCGGCCAGGAAACAGTAACCCTCCCGGCCAAGCCCCAGAACCCCCGGGCGGGGCGCGTCCTCGAGCTCCGCGAGGTCCTCCGGATCTCCGATGCCCAGGGCGGGTTCTTCTTCAAGGGACCCTCGAGCATCCAACCCGGCCCTGATGGAGGCATTCTGGTTGCCGACGAGGACGAGCTCCTGCGGTTCGACGACGCGGGCAAGTTCGTCGTCAATATGTTCCGGCCGGGCCAGGGGCCCGGCGAGCTCCGTCAGATCTCGGACTGCCTCGTCCGGGGCGACGAGGTCCTGGCCTTCCAGGAACAGCCGATGAAGTGCGTCTTCATGGGCCGCGATGGGAAGTTCCTCCGGGAGGTCAAGCCGGACGCCCACATGTCCCGGCTCCTCGGCCTTTTCGGCGACCGCCTGCTCGTGGCTTCGAATTCGACCCCCGAGTTCGACAAGGTCCAGAAGCCCGAAGGCGTCGTCCTGGACATCGTCTGGACCCTGAAGCTCATGAGCGCGGCCGGCGGCGTGGAAGCGACCACCCTGACCTATCCCACGAAATGGTTCGCCAAGCGCCTGCCCGGCGCCTTCATCGCCAATAACCTGACCTTTCTCCTCTGCGTCCCGCTCGATGCGGGGCTGGCCGCCGTCGCCCACGAAGAGGAGTACGGCATCCACATCGCGGATCCGGCGAAGAACGCGCGCCTCTTGACCATCCGCCGCGACTACCGCCGGGTGAAATACGAGCCCGAGAAATCCGAGGACACCCCCGGCGGGTCCCGGAGCCTGGCCGAGCCGCGCGACTACTTCAACGATATCCAGAGGCTCTTCGCCGTCGAAGGCCGGATCTGGGCCGTGACCTCGACCTTGATCCCCGGCAAGGGCGTTCTCGTCGACGTCGTCAGCTCCCGCGGCGAGTACCTCGACAATTTCTATCTTCCCCTGCCGAAGGGCGTCGGCGTGCACGACCTGGCTCGCTATCCCCTGACGATCGCCGGGCGCTCGCTGCTCGTTCTCGAAGAGCTCGAGGACGGCCGGCTCGAGGTCGTGAAGTACGAGATCGCCGGACTCTAATTGGACCTGATCCGGTGTATACTCGACTGGGGAGAAGATGCCATGCTGGGCAAACCGGCTGCCGCCTTTGTTCTCTTGGGCGTTCTTTCGAGCGGGCCGCCCGTCTTCCCCCAGAAGGTCACGACCAAGGTCACCGTCTATAACGAGATCTTCCTGACCGAGAACGGCTTCCTGCCGCTCCCGGCGAACGCCGTCGAGCTGGAACCGGATCACACGATCAGGTCGGAGCTCTTTCGATCCCCCCTCAGGCTCGCGGTCGACCGCGAGGGAAACGTCTTTGTTTCGTCGGCCTCGAACGGCGCGCTCTGCCGTTTCGACGCCGAAGGGAAGAACGAGAGACAGATGTCGCTCAACAAGGACGGGGTCAGCACTTTGAAGGGCCCGGCCGGGCTCGCCGTCGTCGAGGATCAGCTGATCGTCCATGAGACGCTTCGGGATCGCCTGGATCTCATGGACCTTCAAGGCGGCCGGGTCCGCTACACGAAGATCCCGGCGGCCGATGATTTCGCAATTGCTAAAAACGGCCGCATCTATCTCGCGCCCCCCATCGAGAGCAAAGACGAGCCGCTCTATAGCGTCCTTCTGGCGGACGGCCGGAGGAGCGCCTTCGGCCGTCCCCTATCGTTCGCACACAGCATGACGACCCTCAACGCCAGATCGCTCGCCGTCGACGACGCCGGCAACGTCTATGTCGCCTTCCGGTACTTCCCCGTCGTCCGGAAATACTCCCCCGAAGGGGCCCTCCAGGCCGAGTTTCGCGTCGACAGCGCCGTCATGGAGGCGAAGGAAATGTACAATCTGAAGGCGGTCGGGGAAGGCATCACCGACCCCACCCGGAGGGTCGCCTACAAGCCTCTGATCATCGATATCGAAGCCTGCGGGGACAAGGTCTATCTGCTGAGCCATATTCCCCGCTTGGAGATCCTGGAGCTCGACGCCGCCGGCCGCGTGACCGCGACGTTCTGGATGGACGCCCGGGAGCTCTATCTCGCGAACGACCTGTCCGTCCTGGTAACGGGGAGAGAGAAGATCTTCTATATCGCCCGTTCGTCTCCTCCGTCTTACGAGGTCGACGCGCTGAAGGCGCGAGCCGAAGTGTCGTCGAGCCTGGAGGCGGATATCCGGAAGTGGACGACCGAGATCGCCACCTTTCCGGACAACGCGCTGGCCTACATCAACCGGGGAGCTGCCCGGCACCAATCGGGCGATCACGGCGGAGCGATAGCGGATTTCTCGAAGGCCATCGAATTGGACCCCGGGTCGGCCCTGGCCTTCAACAATCGCGGCCTTTCCCGCGTGAAGGCCAAGGACTATCAAGGGGCGATCGGCGATTTCTCGAAAGCGATCGAGCTGGGCCCGGGCGTCGCGGCCATCTTTTTCAACCGGGGGATCGCCCGCATCCACGCCGACGACCTTCCGGGCGCCATCGAGGACTTCGCCAAGGCCGCGGCGCTCGACGACGCGTATGTCCTTCGCGCCCAAGAGCAGATCGACTATTGCAGAGCCCGGCTGCGGAAGTAGGCCGGCTCCGGCGGGGGCTTGCCCGGCGGTCCCTATCGAACCTGCTCGTCTTTGGCCAGGGCGAAGTGGATGGCGATGTTCAAGCCCGCTTCGACGGCCGCGGGCTCGATGTTGTCCACGGTGTCCCTGGAGGTGTGGTAGTCGATGTCCTTGCGGATCGGGCGGGTCGATACGCCGATGAGGGAAACGGCTTCGACACCGATCTTCGCGAACTGCCCGGCGTCGGTCCCTCCCCCGCCGAACGGGAACCGGGCCGTCTTGACCGGATAGCCCAGGCCGGCCGCGATCTCGAGGCACTCGGCGGTCAGCGGAGCGGAGAGCTTGCGCAGGCCGTTGGTGTCCGTCTCGAGGAAGGCCAGGTCCTTGAGCCGGGCCAACGTGTCCATGTTGAAAACGAAGGTCCGTAAGCCCAGGAGCTCGGTCTTGTGCCTCCGGGCGAATTCGGACGATCCGCGCTGGCCGTTCTCCTCGCCGTCGACGCTCAGGAACACCAGCCGCGTGTGCTCCGGCTTCGGCGCCGTGCCGGACCTGAAGAGCTCGGCCAGCTTGACCAGGACGAGGCTCGAAGCGAGATTGTCCGACGCCCCGGGCGAGGCCTCCCGGCCGAAATACCAAAAGACGGGCACGACGAAGACGAGTCCCATGGCCAGAACGATCCTGAGCGCGGGAATGCCTCCCCAAGCGCCGGCGCCCGAGAACAAGCTCGCCGAGGCGACGATCGCGCCGACCGTGGCCACGACATAGAACACGACCGGGAGAAAGGTCCGGAAGGCGTAGGCCCCCGGGAGCTTTTCGAAGAAATTGCAGACCGGCGAGCTGTCGTGATGGGCGCAAAAGACGATCGCCTGCCGGACATCCGACGCCGGCTCCATCGTCCCCACGACGTTCTCGCCGGGCCTCTTTTTAAACAGCGGATCGAAGAAACGGCCCAAGAACGCGAACATGTTCACGAAATACGCCATCCCCAGGATGAACAGCGCGGCCGAGACCAGGATCCCCCAGCCCCCGATAAAAAAGAACGCCGCCGCGGCCAGATAACCGATGGCCAGGACCTTGTTCATCGCGAAGAACGAGCCCGGCCGCTGGTCGTATCCCTCGAGGTCCGCCCGGTCACAGGACCGGCCCAATTCGTCCCTCAACTCGCGCGCGGCCCGCAGACATCCCGGCGTCCCCGGCAGCCGGGGATGGCACTTCTCCACGAGGGCGCGTGTCCGGGCGAGGATATCCTGAACGTGTTCGGCGGGCATTCGCATCATTTCAAGTCTTCGCGGCTTACGATATCAAGCCAGGATCAGCAAGTCAAAAGGCCGGTTGGCACGGCCATCCGATCTGCGATAAACTGGTTCCCGATGGAGAACAAGAAGAGCCTGGCCTTGGCCCTGGCCATCACGGCCTCCTTCATGCTCCTGGAAGTGGCGGGAGGCTTCCTGAGCGGGAGCCTGGCCCTCCTGGCCGACGCCGGGCACATGTTCACGGACGCCGCGGCCTTGGCCCTCGGCCTCTTCGCCTTTTGGCTCTCGTCCCGTCCCCGGACGCCGGCCAGGACGTTCGGCTGGCGCCGCTTCGAGATCTTCGCGGCGCTCCTCAACGGCATCGCGCTCTGGGCGGTGGCCGGGCTCATCGGCTACGAGGCCTTCGCCAGGCTCAAGGCCCCGCCCGAGGTCAAGAGCGGGATGATGATCGCCGTCGCCGCGCTCGGGCTCCTCTCCAATATCGCCGTCGGGGCCATCCTGTTCCGGGGCAGGCACAGGAGCCTGAACATCAAGGGGGCCTTTCTCCATGTGATGGCCGACGCCTTGGGCAGCGTGGGCGTCCTGGCCGCGGCGCTCCTCATGGAGCTGACCGGCTCTTGGATCTGGGACCCCATCATGAGCGTGGCGGTGTGCGTTCTCATCCTCTGGAGCTCGGGCCGGCTCATCAAAGAATCGTTCCACGTCTTCATGGAAGGCGCGCCCGCCGGCCTGGATATGGCCGGCGTGATCCGGGTCCTGGCCGCTATCCCCGGCGTGACGGAGGTCCACGACCTCCACGTCTGGACCATCACCTCGGGTTTCGTCTCGCTGAGCGCCCATCTCAAGATCGCCAAGGGCCGGGATGGCCAGGCCATCCTGCGCCAGGCCCGGGAGGCCGTAGCGACGGGATTCGAGATCCGGCATGCCACGTTCCAGCTGGAAACGGCCGACGAAGCGGGCTGCGAAACGGACGCCTGCCCGGGGATCGAAGATCCCTAGGCCATACTTATTCTCCGCCGATCTGCCGGACGCGGACGGCCGCTAGGACGGACGCTCTGGGACTTCGGCGCGCAGGTCCTGGACCAAGTTGACCAGCTCGACCCGGTTGCGGATGCCGAGCTTCCTGTAGGCGTTATACAGATGGAACTTGACCGTCTTCTCGGAGACGAAGAGGCACGCCTCGATCTCGCGGTTGGTCTTGCCGGTGCAAACGAGCCGGATGATCTCCCGCTCCCGTTTGGTCACCCCGAGGCCTTCCAGGGCCGCATCGAAGCCGCCGGCCCGTCCGGCGACTGAGAGCTTCTTGCCGTGGAAATGGTGCAGGAACGTCCCCAAGCTGAAGAGCGGGACGAGGTTCAGGACCAGAAAATAGGCCGGCCAGGCGAACGCGAACAAGGCGGCCAGGCGTTCTTCAGGGCGTAGGCGACGAAGAACGCCGCGTGTGTCGACACATACAGCGCGCCCAGGCCTTTAAGGGCGACCCGCTTTCCGGACGCGGGCAGTCGCCGCGCCCGTTCGAAGAGGGCCAGGGATAGGGCCAGGATCACGACCTTGGGGAGATAGTCGAGGACCCGCAGCGAGACCATCAGGACATCGACGGACCTGCCGGCGACGATGTCATAGACGCCCTTGGCCCAGACCGCCCCGGCGGCCCCGAGGGCCAGCCATCCGACCGCCTTGAACCCGGCCGAAGGCGCCCTGTCCTGGAGCTGGATGGTCATCAGGACGAAGGTCGCGACATAGCCGACGATGGCCGCGAAATCGAGGGCGCATAGCCCCATGAAAAGAACGTAGACGCCCCCGACGATGCCTTCCTTGGCCGGGCTGATATTGACCTGGATGTACCGGAGAGCCAGGAGGGACACGGCCATGGCGCTCAGGAGGAACAGGTGGACGGCATAGGTTTTAAGGTGGGCCTTCCGGTAGGTCCGGGACATTCGGAGGGCCAAGCCGATCAGGACGATCCCGCAACAGACGGAAACGAAGTACAGGAGAAGGACCAGGTGGGACATCCCGCCTAAAAGACCATATCGTCGCGCCGATGTCAACGGCGCGCGGCCCGGACTTAAGTATGGATTCGCGGAACGGGACTTTCAGCCCCTGTTCTTCCGCCCCGGCGCGCATTATCATCGACAGCGGGACGCCGGCCGGCTGGCCGCGCCCCTGATCTTCGCCGAGGAGAGCTCCATGAGAAGACCGTTCGCCCTATGGCCCGCCGGCATCCTGGCCCTGGCCCTGCTCGCGGCCTCGGCTCGGCCGGCCGAGATCCATGACGCGGCCAAGGCCGGCGACCTGGCCAAGGTCCAAGCGCTTGTCGCAAAGGACGCGGCCCTCGTCAACGCCAAGGACGAGACCGGGCGTACGCCCCTGCATTGGGCCTGCCGGGGCGTCCATGGCGAGGTCGTCAAGTTCCTCGCCGAGCGCGGCGCGGACGTCAACGCCCGGGACGCCAACGGCGTCTGTCCGCTCCACAGCGTATCGTCGCGCGGACACGTCGAGGCCGCCGGGATCCTGCTCGACCGAGGGGCATCAGTCGAGGCCCGGATGTCCGACGGCTCGACGCCCCTCCATCTGGCCGCCGCCAACGGGCACGCCGACCTGGCCGCCCTGCTCGTCGACAAGGCGCGCTCCCCGGCGACCGGGACGACAGAGAGGACACGCCGCTCCACGCCGCGGCCCGGGAGGGCCAGTGGGAGGTCGTCGGTCTCCTGGCCGATCGGATCAAGCCCGGATCCAGGGCGGTACTCGACAACCCCGATTTCGACGGCGCCACGCTCCTTCACCTGGCCAGCGAAGCCGGCCGCCGGACCTCGTCAAGCTCCTCGTTGCGAAAGGAGCCGCGATCGATGCGCGCACGACGCTCGGCCTGTCCGCCTTGAATCTGGCCGAGGGGGCGGCTTCAAGGACGTCGCCGAGTACCTCGCCGGGAAAGGCGCGGACCCGGGCCCCCAGCGGTTCCCCAAGCTCAGGGGCCCTTATCTGGGGCAACCGCCTCCGGGGCGGACGCCGCGGCTCTTCGCCAAGGGCATCGTCTCGACGAGGCGGGGGATGTACGGCACGGTCGCTTTCTCGCCCGACGGACGGGAGGCGTTCTGGAAGCCGGAAGCCCCTGAGATGCTCTTCACGAGGCTCGAGAACGGCGCCTGGACACCGCCTCGGCCCATGCCGTTCACGGCCAAGGACGCGGTCAACGTTCCCGTTTTTTCGCACGACGGCCGGCGCCTCTACTTCATGGCCGCTTCCCACGACGTCCAGGGCATGGACGAGCGCGAGGCCATCTGGTTCGTCGAAAAGGAGGGCCCGGGCTGGTCCCGGCCCGCACCCTTCGATCCCGTCGTCAACTCCGTGGGCATGCACTGGCAGTTCTCGATCGACAAGGCCGGCGACGTCTATCTCAACGCCGGCGCCGGCATCGCCCGCGCCCGTTTCGAGAACGGCGCCTACCTGCCCCCGGAACCGCTTCCCGCGCCCGTCAACGAGGCCCACACCGAAGAACAGAAGTACCGGGCGGGAGAGCTCGGCCCCTTCATCTCTCCCGAAGGCGATTACCTGATCTACACGAAGCTCCGCGCGGACGCCCCCCGGCCTTCCCAGCTCTTCGTCAGCTTCAGAACCGAGGAGGGCCGCTGGTCCGAGCCGAAAAACTTGAGCGAGAAGCTTCAGACAGAGGGCGGCGACAGCATGGCCAAGGTCACTCCCGACGGCAAGTACCTGTTCTTCCAGAGCGACCGCCGGGGAAGCGGCGCGTCCCGCGGGCTGTACTGGGTCGACGCCAAAGTCATCGACGAGCTGAGGCCTTCGAAGAAATAGGGACTCGGTCCTACGGCCTCCCCTATTCCCCGCCGATCTGCAGCATCTTGATCCGGACGGTCGGCGCGGCCATCGACAGGTTCCAATCCAGGTCGTCGGCCATGAGGTCGATGCCGTTGAGGATCTCGTCGGCCGTGCCGGCGATCGTCAGGCCCTGGACCGGGAAGGCGATCTTGCCGTTCTCGATCCAGAAGCCGGCCGCTCCCCCGCTGAAGTTGCCGTTGACCGGGTTGATGCCGTAGCCCGTGACGCTCTTCACCAGGAGCCCGGTCTTGGTGGCCGCGATGATGTCGTCGTACTTGGCCGTCCCGGCGGCCATGAAGAAGTTGTGGGGCCCGATCCCGGGCAGGCCGTCGAAGCCGCCGCGCGAGGCGTTGCCCGTGCTCTTGACCCCGGCCCGCTTGGCCACGGCGGTGTTGTAGAGAAATGCCTTCAGGACGCCCTGGTCGACGATGACGCGCTTCTGCGTCGGCACGCCCTCGCCGTCGAACGGGGCGCTGGCCATGCCCTTCTCGCGCGTGCCGTCGTCGACGATGGTCATGAGCTCCGAGCCGATCTTCTGGCCCAGCTTCGTCCCGAGGAAGCTGGCCCCCTGCAGGACGCGCTCGCCGTCGACCGCGCCCAGGATCCCGCCGAGCAGGGCCCGGGAGACGTCGGCGTGGAAGATGACCGGGGCCCGCTGGGTCTTGACGGTCCGCGGGTCGAGCATGTCGCAGGCCTCGCGGGCGGCCTTGTCGGCGATCTCCTCGGCGGGCTTGAGGTCGCCGTAGAAGCGGCGCCCGCAGGAGTCGCCGCCCGAGGACTTCTGCTCCCCCTTCTCCGCGACGACCGAGACGCCCACGCCGCAGCCCGTCGACTTGTAGCCCTTGAGGAGCCCGTTCGAGTTGGCGATGGCCACCTCGCCTTCGGACTCCCGGTAGCTCGCGCCGTCGCTCTTGGTGACGCGGGGGTCCTTCAGGGCCAGCTTCTCCAGGCGCTTGGCGAGCTCGATCTTCTCCTCCATCGGCACCTGGGCGATCCGCGGATCGTGGAGCCCGGCCACTTCCGTCACGCCCGGATCGTCGGGCAGGACGTTGTTTTCGTCCGCGGTCGTCACCCGGGCGAAGGCGATGGCCCGGCCGGCGGCCTCCTCGAGGGCCTTCTCCCCCAGGTCGTTGGAGCTGGCGAAAGCCATCCGCCCC
>CAWDSL010000018.1:0-154521 GCA_963805015.1 uncultured bacterium | reverse complement strand
ATGCTTCTCGAGCTTGTGGCGGATGGCCTCGAGCTCGGCGAAGGCCTTGGGGTCGTCCTTCTTGAGCTCGACGATGGGCTTGGGCGTCCGCGTGCCGGCCACGACGTCCTCGCCCTGGGCGTTCATCAGGTACTCGCCGTAGAAGACGTTCTCGCCGGTGGCCGCGTCGCGGGTGAAGGCCACGCCCGTGCCGGAGTCGTTGCCCATGTTGCCGAAGACCATGAGCTGGATGTTGACGGCCGTGCCCCAGGCTTCGGGGATGTCGTACATCTTGCGGTAGGCGATGGCCCGGTCGTTCATCCACGAGCCGAACACGGCGCCGATGGCGCCCCAGAGCTGCTTCTTGGGGTCGTCGGGGAAGTCCTGGCCGGTCTTGTCCTTGATGGCGGCCTTGAACCGGGCTACGAGATCCTTGAGGTCGGCCGCGGAGAGATCGGCATCGCTGTGGATGCCGCGCGCGCGCTTCTTGGCCTCGATGATCTCCTCGAAGGGATCGATGTCGTCCTTGTGGACCGGCTTGAGGCCCAGGACGACGTCGCCGTACATCTGGACGAAGCGGCGGTAGCAGTCGAAGACAAAGCGCTCGTTGCCGGTCTTGGCGACCAGGGCCGCGGCCGTCCGGTCGTTGAGGCCGAGGTTGAGGATGGTGTCCATCATCCCCGGCATGGAGGCCCGGGCGCCCGAGCGGACCGAGACGAGGAGCGGGCTCTTCGGGTCGCCGAAAGCCTGCCCCACGGCCTTCTCCAGTCTCTTGACGTTCTTCTCGACCTCGAGACGGACGGCCTCGGGGATCCTCTTCCTGTTCTTATAGTAGAGGGCGCAAACCTCGGTCGAAACGGTGAACCCCGGGGGGACGGGCAGGCCGATCCCGGCCATCTCGGCCAGGTTGGCGCCCTTGCCGCCCAGGGTCTCCTTCATCTTCATATTGCCTTCGGCGGCGCCGGCCCCGAAGAAATACACGTACTTCTTGGCCATCTGTCATCTCCTGATATGCGAAATATTTATGAAAATATACACGGATTCCGCCCGGAATTCAACCGGGCCTCGGGCTCGTTCCTCCGGTGGTTACCCCCCGCCGTGCAACGCCTGCCCATCCGCCAGGCCAAGCAGGGTCAGGCCGGTCTAGCTTTTCTCCTTCTTCGATCCCGGCGAGAGAAGGATCGCCAGGCCCATCGCCAGCATGCCCAGGTCCTCGAGGATGACGCTCCAGTCCGACTTGCGGCTGAGGGAGCCGAAACAGCCGCAGTCGACGTCGAGGCCGCGGAGCATGGTCACGGCGGTCAGGACGATGAAGAAGACGAGCAGGCCGGTGATGACGAGAGCGGCGCCGCGCCGCCAGACGCCGGCGACGAGGAACGCCCCGGCCAGGATCTCGAGCCACGGCAGGACGACGGCCGCGGCGAACGAGAGCGCCTGGCCGACGAGCCGGTAATTGCGGATGTCCTGGGCGAAGTCGAGCGGATCGAGGACCTTGACGATGCCGGCGTAGATGAACAAGCCTCCGAGGACGAGGCGGAAGACGAGGAGGACGGTCTTATTCTTGACCAACGCTCTCCCCTTCCGGATCACGCTTCTCCGCCCTTTCCGCGGGCAGGCCGGCCCGCTCCCATTCCTCCCAGCCGCCGGTGAAGACGCGGATGTCGCGGAAGCCCTCGTCGTGGAGGCGCCGGGCCAGGGCCAGGCTCGACTGGCAGTCGCCGCCCTCGCAATAGACGACGAAGACCGCTTCGCGCGGGAGGGCCCGGACGGCCTCCGGGACCTCGAACCCGTCCCGCGCCGCGGGCAGGCTCCGGGAACCGGGCACGTGCCCTTGCGCGAAGAGCTCGGCCGCCCGGGCGTCCAGGACGGCCGCCCCGCCGGAGGCCCAAAGGTCTTCGGCCTCCCGGAGCGTGATCAGGCGGATCCCCGGGTACTTCGAGGCCTGGAAGAACGTTTCGCGGAACTCGCCCCGCGCGAATCGCCTGACGAGGGCAAAATTGACGGCAGCGCCGATGAGGACGGCGAGGGCCACCAGGGCCGAAGCCTGGGCCAGGACCCGCCGCGCGTCGTTCACCTCTGCCTCGCCCCTCAGCCGTGGAGGGCCCGGTACTTCTCGAGCGCCGCCTTGAAGACGCGGACGGCCTCGCGCAGGTCGTGCTCGTTGACGACGTAGGCGATGCGGGCCTCGTCCGTGCCCAGGCTGGGCGTCGAGTAGAAGCCCGGGGCCGGGGCGATCATGACCGTCTTCCCGTCGAGTGAAAAGTCCTGGAGGAGCCAGACGGCGAAGTGCTCGACGTCCTTGACCGGCAGCCGGACGATGACATAGAAGGCCCCTTGGGGCTTGCGGATGACGATGCCGGGGATGTCCTTGAGCCCGTCGTAGAGGACGTTGCGGCGCCGGTCGTACTCGGCCCGGATGCCGGCGAAGTACTCCATGGGCATGTTGTAGGCGGCCAGGGCGGCCATCTGCTCGACCGAGGGCGGGCAGAGCCGGGCCTGGGCGAACTTGAGGGCGGCCGCGTAGACCTCCTTGTTGCGGGTGATGATCATGCCGATCCTCGCCCCGCAGCAGCTGAAGCGCTTGGAGATGCTGTCGACGACGACGACCCGGTCCTTGATGTCCTGGTACTCGAGGATGCTCTTGTGCTTGAGCCCGTCGTAGATGAACTCCTTGTAGACCTCGTCGCCGACCAGGAAGAGGTCGTGCTTCTTGACCAGGGCGACGACCCGGTCGAGCTCCTCGGGCGTGTAGACGGTGCCCGTGGGGTTGTTCGGCGAACAGAGCAGGATGGCCTTGGTCTTGGGAGTGATACAGGCCTCGATGGCGGCGGCCGGCGGCAGGCGGAAGCCGTCCTCGACCGAGAGCGGCAGAGGCACGATCTTCAACCCGGCGAAGGCGGCATAGCCGTTGTAGTTCGTGTAGTAGGGCTCGGGGATGACGATCTCGTCGCCGACGTCGCCGATGACCGAGAAGGTGAAGTGGATGGCCTCGGACCCGCCGGTCGTGATGAGGACCTCGTCCGGCCCGAGCGGAATGTCGTATTTCGCGAAGTAGCGCGTGACGGCCTCGCGCAGCTCCAGGAAGCCCTGGGCCGGGCCGTAGCCCAGGACGGGCTGGTCCCAATTGTGGAAGGTGTCCATCACCGGCCCCGGGGCCGGGATGTCGGGGTCGCCGATATTGAGGTGGAAGACCTTGACGCCCCGGGCCTTGGCCGCGTCGGCGTAGGGTTTCAACTTGCGGATGGGGGACGCCTGGATGTCGCGCCCGCGCTGGGAAACGTTCATGGCTGAGTCCTCCCCGGTGACGGGATGAATGAGCTAAGGGGCATTATAAGGAATCGGAAGGGGCAAGTTCAAACTAAATCGCGATCCCGACGATGAGCTTATAGTTGGAGAAGCGGAACTTCAGGTGGTCGAAGGGGTCCCAGACCTCGTCGAGCCCGCCCCGCACGAGGACGTCCGGCCGGTCGCCGATCTCCCGCCTGCCGAACGAATACCCCAGGCCGACGGTCAGGGCCGACTTCTTGATGAAGAACTCGGCCCCGGTGACGATGTGGTGGATGTCCCAGTCGGTCAGCGAGATGTTCGTGGCCGTGCCGGTGCTCCTGGCCGAGAAATCGGTCGTGAAGCTGGCGTAGCCCTTGAACCGGGACGAATAGAACCACTCCAGCCCGAAGCCCATGTTGAAGACGGCCGAGAGCTCCTGGGTGACGTCGGTCGACAGGATCTCGCCCGTGCTCTGGGCGGCGAAGGGGAGGGTGTCGACGACGATGTAGGACGGGACCCGGGCGAACCACTCCGCGCTGCCGTAGACCCGGACCTTCTCGATCTTGACGGTCACGCCCGCCGCGAGCGAGAAAGGCGTGCGGTAGACGGCGGATTTGCGGTCCTGGTAGTCGGCGGCCAGGAAATCGTCTTTCGTCCCGTCGCCGTCCATGTCGAGGCCGACGACGGTGGAATTGGCACCGGACGATCCGTTCCCATAGAGGGCCACGCTGGGCGTCGTCAGGGTCAGGCCCAAGGTGACGGCGTTGTAATCGCAGGCCAGCCCGATCTTCCAGAGGACGCGGAGGTGGCTGTACCGGTATTGCCGGGTGCCCAGGGCGAGGGCCGCCCCGCCGGTCTCGTCCAGCGCCTCGACGAGCTCCTGGACGCTGGCCCGGTGCGACCGGGCCGCGAGGTACTGGGTGATCCCGATGCCGCTCTTCCGGGAGAGCCGGTAGGACCAGGTCAGGCCGAACCAACTCTCGGCGATCTTCTCGTCGAGCTTGAACTGGGTGACGTAGTCCTCGGCCCCGGCGACGTCGGGCAGGACGTCGCGGATTCCTGCCGAGGACATGGAAACCCCGAGCTTGACGCTCTGGCGAGCCAGGAACGAATAACCGAACCAGTGCTTCTCGAGGCCATGGACACGGATCGTCCCGGCCAGGAGCGAAGGGGCCGGGCCCAGGTTGTGGGCGTTCTGGGGAACGCCCCTCTGATCGTTCCCGGCCAGCGTCAGCCGGGGATACTGGAAGACCTGGGCGGCCATCAAGGTGGCCGGCTTCTCGAGGAGGCTCAAGCCGCCCGGATTGTAATAGGTGCCCGAGAGGTCGAGGACGCTGCCGATGACCGCGCCGCCGAGCAGGGTGGCCCGCGTCCCGTACTGGTTGGTCCAGTAATGGCTGTCCTGGGCTAGGGCCAAGGGGGTCAGGACCGACAAGGAAACGAGGGACCAGACGGCGGCTCGGGGGGTTCGCATCGCTCGATAGTTATATGGGATTCAGGCGCCCGCCGTCAAGACGGGAAAGCCGCCTGACGCTGAAGATACCGGTTGCCAACGGCCGGGGGTTTCTGCTAGTTTAAGGGGCGAAAAGAGCCCCGGAACCGCCATGACCATCGAACGCGACGCCCGCCTCCGCGAGGTCCAGAATTGGGGCGACTTCTTCCGGTTCACGATCGACGCCCCGGCGCTCGGGGCCGGCGCGAAGCCGGGCCAGTTCGTCATGGTCAAGGTCTCCGAAGGCGCCTTTCCCCTCCTCCGCCGGCCCCTGGGCATCCATGACGCGGGCCCGGGCGGCATCGAGCTCTTTTTCAAGGTCGCCGGGCAAGGCACAGAGCTCCTCGCGCAGAAGAGGCCGGGCGACCGGCTGGACATCATCGGCCCGTTGGGCAAGGGTTTCACCGTGGGCGCGGCGCCACAAGGAAAGCGCGCCTTCCTCGTCGGCGGCGGCCGGGGCATCGCCCCCCTCTACTTCCTGGCCCGCGAGCTCGCCGCGGCCGGCGCTCATCCCGTCGTCTTCTACGGCGGGCGGACGGCCGCCGACATCCCGCTCCGCGACCGGTTCGGGAAGGCCGGCTTCGAGCTCCTCGCGTCGACCGACGACGGCAGCTTCGGCTTCGCCGGGTTCGTCACCGAGCTCGCCGGCCGCGAGCTCTCCAAGGACAAGCCGGCCGTCGTCTACGCCTGCGGCCCGGACCCGATGATGAAGGCCCTGGCCGCGGTCACGGCGAAACACGGCGTCCCGGCCGAGTTCTCCCTCGAATCCGTCATGGGCTGCGGCGTCGGGGCCTGCTGGGGCTGCGTCCACCGCATCCGGAGCGGGAGCGGGGACGGCTGGATCAAGATCTGCGAGGAAGGCCCGGTCTTCCCCGGGGAGCGGGTGGTATGGCCGTGACCGCCAAGGGCGTCGACCTCTCGGTGGACCTGGGCTTCCTCAAGCTCCGCAATCCCGTCCTCGCGGCCAGCGGCACGTTCGGCTACGGCCTCGAGTTCGAACCGTACCTCGACCTGGACAAGCTCGGCGGGTTCGTGGTCAAGGGCCTTTATTACGGGCCGCGCGAGGGCAATCCCCCGCCACGTCTGGTCGAGACGGCGAGCGGGCTCATCAACGCCATCGGCCTCCAGGGCGTCGGCGTCGAGGCCTTCGCCGCCAAGGTCCTGCCCAAGCTGCGGCATCTCAAGACGGCCGTCATCGTCAACGTCTGCGGCGCGGACGACGACGAGTACGCCGCGGTCGTCGAATTCCTGGACAAGCAGGAAGGGATCGCCGCCTACGAGCTCAACATCTCCTGCCCCAACGTCAAGAAGGAGGGGGCTTGCCCGGCCCTGTCGCCGCGGACGACCTACGAGCTCGTCAAGCGGATCAAGGCCGCGAGCCGGCGCCCGCTTATCACCAAGCTCTCGCCCAACGTCACCAACATCGTCGAGATCGCCCAGGCGGCCGAGGAGGCCGGGACGGACGCCGTCGCGCTCGTCAACACCTTCCTGGCCCTGGCCGTCGACCTCGAGACGCGCCGGCCCAAGCTCGGCAACCTCTACGGCGGCCTGAGCGGACCGGCCATCAAGCCCATCGCCCTGCGCATGGTCCACCAGGTCGCCTCGCGCCTGAAAGTGCCGGTCGTCGGCATGGGCGGCATCATGACCGGGACCGACGCCCTGGAGTTCCTGGTCGCGGGCGCGGCCGCGGTCGAAGTCGGGACGGCCAGCTTCGTCGATCCCGACGCCGCCGTCCGCGTCGTCGACGAGATGGCGCGCTGGTGCGAAGCCCACGGCGTCGCGGCCGTCCGGGACGTCGTCGGGACGCTCAAGACATCCTGAACGAGAGAGGATCTCCCATGACCCCAGCCAACGCCGACCGCATCATCATCGCCCTCGACGTGCAGACGAAGGAGGAGGGCCTCGCCCTGGTCAGCCGGCTCAAGGACGCCCGGACGTTCAAGGTCGGCCTGGAGCTCTTCACGGCCGAGGGGCCCGCCCTCTTCCGCAAGCTCAAGGCCCTGCGCAAGGACGTCTTCCTCGACCTCAAGCTGCACGACATCCCCAACACCGTGGCCGGGGCCGTCCGCTCGGCTTTCAAGCACGGCGTCCAGATGATGACCATCCACACTTCGGGCGGGCGGGAGATGATGGCCAAGGCCGCCGAAGCGGCGAGGGCCGCGGTCGAAGCCGGCCGGGGTCCCAAGCCCATCCTGCTCGGCGTCACCGTGCTCACCAGCCTCAAGGGCGCGGACCTCGAGGAAGTGGGCCTGAGCTCGGATGTGGCGTCCCAGGTCCTGCGGCTCGCCGGACTGGCCAAGGCGGCGGGTATGGATGGCGTCGTCTGCTCGCCCCAGGAGATCGAGGTCCTGCGCAAAGAGTACGGGCGGGATCTGGTCATCGTCACGCCCGGCATCCGTCCCGTCTGGGCTGCGGCCCAGGACCAGAAGCGGATCATGACCCCGGCCGAAGCCGTGGCCAAGGGCGCGGATTATCTGGTCATCGGCCGGCCCATCACCGGCGCTCCGTCCCCGAACGAAGCCTTCCTCAAGATCGTCGAGGAGCTCGATCAGATCCGGCCGTAGCGGACGGCGAAGATCATCCTGAGGAACCACTCCAGGACGACGAAGAGCACGACGCCGACGACGAAGCTGATCCCCAGGTAGGCGGGGATCTTGACCTTGGGCGTTTCCATCATCGGCGTCTCGAACCCCAAATAGAGGACGTAGATGCCGTAGAGGTTCGCCAGGATGACCACGGAGGAAAGCCCGGGGATGATGTAGAGGATCCCCGCCAACCAGCCCGGCGTCAGGCTGTAGGCGGTGAGCTTCAGGGCGGCGGTCATGTTCTTGGTAGAGGCGAAGCTCGGGGCCAGCTCGTTGATGATCAGGGCGAAGAGGTAGACGGCCCCCAGGGCCAGGACGTACGTCAGCACAGCGCTCCCCAAGGCGGTGCCGAGGGGCCAGTGGTAGCGGCCGACCATGGGCAGACGGGTGCCGACCAGGATTTTGCCGAGGAATTGGAAGACGGCCGGGACGGCCGCCAGGATCATGATGTAGGACTTGAATAGGCCCGGGACGGTCTCCGGTTCGGCCTTGATCCGGACCCACTCCGGCTTGGGTTTCAGGACGATCGCCTGGACTCTCTGAGCGATATCCATGGGAGCCTCCTTCCTGCCTGTGGTCCGACTATATATCGGGGGGCGGGGGGAGTCAATGCGCCGGCGCCCAGAGCCGCGACGGGGGCCGGAGAGACGGAAAAAAGTGGAGGCGCGGGTCGGACTCGAACCGACGAATAAAGGTTTTGCAGACCTCTCCCTTAGCCGCTTGGGTACCGCGCCGATTTCCTCATGAATGAAGGAAGATGCTTGGAGCGGGCGATGGGACTTGAACCCACGACCTTCTGCATGGCAAGCAGACGTTCTACCACTGAACTACGCCCGCCCGCTCGTCCCTTTTTCAAGGGCAGCACGCCTTAAACTAGCAGAATCACCGGGGACTGTCAACCGCCAAGAGCTCCCTCTCTCGCGTGCTGTTCGGGGATATCCTCTGGCTCCCCGGCCCCCCGGGCAGCGGGGAGCGAACCCCGGTGAGCGGACCAGGCAGGATCGGGACGGAGCACCCGGAGTCCCGATCCTGCGAAATATCGGGAGAGAGACCTTTCTTTGGATATCTCCCAGCACCGCCCCTCCGGGTCGCTCCGGGGTGGCGCTGATGGTCGCTACTCGGAATTCGCTCCCTGCCGCTCGCCCACCTCGAGAGGGAAGCCCGGAAATGGGAGAAGAACCAAAAGAAAGGGGACATGCCCCGAAGGGACATGTCCCCGATGATCGTCCCGAGGGCTATTTTGCCAGGTTGATCTGGACTTCGCTGCCGATGTCGACGATGTCGCGGGCCCCGAGGATCTTGATCGTCGAGGTCGCGCCCCGGACGTCGATGATGATGGCGCTGGCGATGGCCTCGCGGGGCAGGTTCGGCTTGGCCCGGTGGTAGACGTTGAGCTGGTCGCCGATCTGGACGCAGTGCTGGCGGCCCATGTCGATGAGGGCCCACTGCCCGGAAGCGGCGATGTGGGTATCGTTCTCGATGAAGACGACCTTGCCGCGCTTGCTGGCGTTGGGGTCCATATCGCCGTAGCCGAGGTCCCTGCCGATCTCGCCCTCTCCTTCCTCGAACGGGAGCAAGAAGTCGCCGACCTCGATCGTGCCGCAGCTCTTCTCGACCTTGGCCGTGGACGTGCCGTCGTCCAGGCGGACGATACGAGCCCGGCCGTGGCGCTCCATGACGGTGCCGAGCTTGGCGACCTTGGCCCGCAGGCCGATCGTCAGGAAGAGCTGCCCGATCTCGAGCCCGTCGGCCGCGCCCTTGTCGATGTAGATGAGGTCGCCGTCGCTGAAGATGCTCTTCTCGTTCATGTGCTCGGCGCCGATGATCCGGATGTCGGGCAGAAGCTTGCCTTCCTCGTGCATGTAGAAGGAGCAGTTGAGGTCGGACTCATTGATGAGCTGATAGGTCTCGTCGAAGATCTTGGCCCTTCGGATCACGTCCTGCCCGTCCGGGCGCCCGGGCACGGCCAGGACCAGACCGGAAAGGATGAGAAGGCTCAGGCATCCGTAAACGATCGGTTTTCTGCTCATCGTCACACCTCTCGGCCGATGAAGTTCCACCCGGCGTTATTATAGGTGCCGGTTCGAGCGGCTGTCAACACATAGTTAGCACCCGCTCCCGTTGGACAAACGGCCCCGATTTCCATAAAATGATTCAAGCCATTAAATTAGTCGCGCCGCGGGTCCGAATGTCTAAAAAAACGGTCATTGGCTTGATCTTCGGGGGACGGTCGGCCGAACACGAGGTTTCCCTCGTCTCGGCCGGCGCCGTCCACAGGAACCTGGACCGGGGGACGTACGACGTCCGGTCCATTTACATCACCCGGGACGGCCGCTGGAAGCCCGTCGAGGCCCCGGCGACCGGCCTCCCGGCGCTCGAGGCCGGCCCCGCCTTCCCCTTCCTGCCCTGGGAGGCGGGCCCGTCCGTCGCCGGGCCGGCCATCGACATCTACTTTCCCGTTCTCCACGGCCCCTTCGGCGAGGACGGGACGATCCAGGGCCTGCTCGAGATGGCCGGCGTCCCCTACGTCGGGGCCGGCGTCCTCGGCTCGGCGCTGGGCATGGACAAGGTCCTGGCCAAGTCGGTCCTCCGCGACCGCGGGCTGCCCGTCGTCCCCTCGCTCGCCGTCCGCGAAACGGAATGGCGGACGGACGCCGGCAAGGTCCTCCGCCGCGTCCGCCGGGCCCTGCCCCTGCCGCTCTTCGTCAAGCCGTCCAACCTCGGCTCGAGCGTCGGCATCACCAAGGTCAAGGAGCCCGGCGCCCTGCCGGCCGCCCTCGACCTCGCTTTCCGATACGACGCCACGGCCCTCGTCGAGAAGGGCATCTCCGGCCGGGAGCTCGAGGTCAGCGTCCTCGGCAACGCAGCGCCCGAGGCCTCCCTGCCCGGCGAGATCATCCCCTTCAAGGAATTCTACGATTACGACGACAAGTACGTCGACGGCCGGACGACCTTCGTCATCCCGGCCGTGCTCGGGCCCGCGACGACGGCGCGGATCCGGTCCTTGGCCGTCGCCGCCTTCGAGGCCCTGGCCGGCTCGGGCCTGGCCCGCGTCGACTTCTTCCTCGAAAAGGGGACGGGCCGCCTCTACATCAACGAGATCAACACCATCCCGGGCTTCACCGAGATCAGTATGTACCCCAAGCTCTGGGCCGTCTCGGGCCTGCCGTTCCCGCGCCTGCTCGACCGGCTGATCGAGCTCGGCTTCGAGCGTCACCGCGCGCGGAAGGCCTGCGTCGAAAGAGGCCGCTGATGCGGGTCCTGGGCATCGACCACGGGGACCGGCACGTCGGCCTGGCCCTGAGCGATCCCCTGCTCATCACGGCCCAGCCCCTGGGCTCCTACCGTCTGACGGGGAACGAGGACGAGGACCGGCGCTACTTCCAGGGCCTCGTCGCCAAGCACGACGTCGGAGAGATCGTCCTCGGCGAGCCCCTGCGCATGGACGGCAGCGCCGGGACGCGCTCCGAGAAGGCCCGGGCCTTCGCCGCCTGGCTCGAGAAGGCCGTGAGCCGGCCCGTGGTCCTGCTCGACGAGCGGCTGACGACCCAGCAGGCGCTCAAGGACCTCGACGACAGCGGCCTCAGCGGGCCAAAGAAGAAGGAGTGGGAGGACCAGATCGCGGCCGTCATCATCCTCTCGACCTACCTCGAGCGGAAGCGCGGCTAGGCCGATGGTCCTGAAGTCGATCAAGGCCGTCCTCGCCGCCGCCGTCGTCCTCGCCGGGGCGGCGACGATCTGGACCGTCGGCGAGCTCCGGGCTCCGGCCGGCGGGATCTCCGGGCCCGGGGGGACCTTCTTCGAGATCGAAAAAGGCTGGAGCGCCCAAACCGTCATCGACCGCCTTGCGGAGGCTGGGATCGTCCGGAACGGGCTTCCGATCCGGCTCGCCTGCCGGATCTTCTATCCCGGCGAGAGCTTCAAAGCCGGCGAGTATCTCCTCGAGGAGCCGCTCGACGTCAAGTCCGCGTTGTTCCGGATGTTCGGCGGCCGCATCCACCTCGAGCCCACGACCATTCCCGAGGGCCTGACCGGGCAGGAGATCGCCGCGCTCCTCGGGCCCGGCGAAGCCGAGGGAGCGGAGGCCTTCCGAAAGGCCTTCCGCGACGTCGGCCCGATCGCCGACTGGGACCCGCAGGCCAGGGATCTCGAAGGCTATCTCTTCCCGAACACTTACCGCCTGCCGCGGAAGGCGCCGGCGGCCGACCTCGTCGCGGCCATGGTGGCCGAGTTCCGCGAGGTCTTCGACGAGGACCGCCGCCGCCGCGCCGCCGCGCTCGGGCTCAGCGTCCGGGACGTGGTAACGCTGGCCTCGCTCATCGAGGAGGAAACGGCGGTCCCCGAGGAGCGGCCCCTCGTCTCGGCCGTATTCCACAACCGCCTGAAGATCGGGATGAAGCTCGATTGCGACCCGACCATCGCCTACGCTCTCAAGCTCGAAGGCCGCTATACGGGCCGGCTCCTTATCCGCGATCTCAAATTCCCATCGCCCTACAACACGTATCTCCACGCCGGCCTGCCGCCCGGCCCCATCTCGAATCCCGGGAAGTCGAGCCTCGACGCCGCCCTCGGCCCCGCGCCGGAGAAATATTTCTACTTCGTCGCCCGGGGCGACGGAGGCCATGATTTCAGCCGGACGCTCGGCGAACACCTCGATGCCGTGCGGAGATATCGGGCATTGAAAAAAAAATAAAATTTGATATATTACCTCTTCTTTCCGCCACCCCGGACGCTGGCGTGAGGATCGCGCGAGGGCTGTAAAAGTCCTTTACACGGCCCGCCATTCAGCCTCATGAGAGAGCGCGCTCTTGCCGGGAAACTTGGCATGAGACTTGCTCTCTAGATCGGCGGAAGTGAACAAGATGATATTGTCAGGAGGAAAAATGAAGACTTCCAGAACGATCGCGGCCGCGCTCGCGCTCCTATTCGTCGTCAGCGTTCTCACCGTTTCCGTGCAGGCGGCGCCCGGAATACAAGGCAAGAAGCAGGATGCCAAGGCCCCGGCCAAGTCCGGAATGCCCAAGGAGATCGCGGCTGTTATCCAGGAAGGCCTGGCCACCCGTCAGGGCCGTCAGGACATTCCTTTCAGCTTCTTCAAGCAGCTCGTCCTCCCCGCCCAGGGAGGCAATCTCTATCCCGTCTTCTTCATCAAGGCCAAGAACGGCGACCTCGGCTTCGCCCCCTCGGCCTCCGGATCGGGCGATATGGAAACGAACCTCGTCGCCTTCTTCCAGTTCTTCCAGCCCGCCGCCGATGGGACCATGGCCTCCAAGATGGGCGGCAGGTCCCAGGTGGCCCTGACCGTCCCCGGCGCCGACTACAGCCCCGATAAGGAAGACTGGTATTCGTTCGGACTGGGCATGCCCGCCGGCAAGTACGTCCTGGCCATGGTGCTCGGCACGCCCGACATGAAGAAGCTCAGCGTCGCCTACACCGACGTCACGCTGAACGGCCCCGAGGCCTACGAGGCCGCCCTCTGGCCGACCGACCCCGTCATCGTGACCGGGATGGAGCAGGTCGAGCCCGACCAGCGCCCGACGCTCCACCGCGGCTACTTCACTTGGGGCGCCATCAAGTTCGCCGCCAACATCGCCGGCGAGATCGCGACCGGCCAGGACCTCGAAATCTTCTTCTTCGTCCTCGGCGCGGCCTACAAGGATCCCGCCGCCGCGCGGCCCCTGCTCGACCTCGAGGTCAATTTCGAGGTCCAGGACGAGGCCGGCAAGACCGCCATCAAGTGGGCCCCCCAGACTTACGAAGCCTACTTCGTCAACCAGCCCCTGCCTCTCGTCCAGACCCTCCAGAAGATGGACGAGAAGGGGACCGTCCTGAGCACCGAGAAGAAGCCCCTGGCCGCCGGCAAGTACGGCCTCGTGGCCACCCTGATCGACAAGGTCTCGGGCAAGAAGGGCGAAGCCAAGATGGGCTTCACCGTCAAGTAAGCCCGGGTTCGAGAGACAAGGACAAGGACCGCCCCCCCGGGGGCGGTCCTTTTTTTTTGATTATTTCTTCAGGAATTCGAGGAGCTGCCTGGCGATACCGGCTTTCTCGTGCTCGGGCGCGACGGCCAGGAACTTCTCCAGGGCGGCGATGGCTTCGGGCGCCTTGTTCTGCCCGATGAGGATGGTCCCCATCTGGTAATAGGCGTCGGCATAGTCGAGCTTCAGCTCGACGGCCTTCTGGAACAGGGGCAGGGCCGCTTCCGATTCGCCGAGGTTGACCAGGCAGACGCCGAGGTTGTACTGAGCGTCCGGATCCTCGGGGCTCAGCCCGGCGGCCTTCTCGTAGAACGGCTTGGCCTCGGCGTAGTTGTCCGCCTTGGCCAGGGCCTCGCCGGTCTCCTTGTTGGCGCTGTAGCTCTCGGGACTGAGCTCCACCGCCTTCCGGAACTCGGCCAGGGCCTCCGCGGGCTGGCCGGCCTTCTTGAAGGCCAGGCCGAGGTTCAGCCGGTAGGCCCAGTTGGCCGCGTCGAGGGCGATGGCCTCGCCGTAGGCGGCGGCGGCCTCGGCGAACTTCTGCTCGGCGAAGAGCTTGTTGCCTTTGAGGAAGGCCTTGTCGGCCGCGGAATAGGTCTTCTCCGCCTCGGCCTCGGCGGACTTGAGCTTGATCTCGAAGGACTCCTCGGCGGCGACGCCGACGTGGGCTTCCTTGGATCCGGAGACGAAGCCGGCTTTCTTGACGGTGATCAGGTAGTAGCCGGGCATCAGCCCGATCTGGAGGAAGCGGCCTTCCTTGTCCGTCTTGAGGTCGTAGCGGACCGACGACGTCCTCTGAGAGACGATATTGACCTCGGCTTTCTCAACGGGATTGCCGGCCGGATCGAGAACTCGGCCGGTGATCTTGCCCTGGAACTGGGCCCAGGCCGGAACGGCGGCGACGACGGCAACGAGAAGAGCGATGAGGGCCATTTTCTTGGATGTCATCGATGACTCCTAAAATTGATCGAAACGTTTCTTCGCCTGCTCCTCCATCGCCCGGACGGCGGGCTGGTCGGGAGCGAGGGCGAGCGATTTCTGGATGAGCGGCAAGGCCTCGTCGGGGTGGCCGAGCGCCAGATGGCACTCGGCGGCCAGGTTGAGAACGGGGACCTCGGTCGCCTCGGCCAGGAGCTTGTCGAGGTAGGGCAAGGCCGCGCTCCAAGCCTTGAGGCCGGCGTGGGCCAGAGCGGCCACCTTGGCCGCCTCCCGGTCGCCGCCGCGCTCATAGAGGGGGACGGCCTGGGCCAGGGCGTCCGCGTACCGCCCCAGGCCGTAGAGCGACTTGGCGAGGAGAAGCCGGGCGGCCGGATCGTCGCGGTCCGCGAGCAGCCTCTCCAGGACCTCCCGGGACCGGGCGTATTCCCCTTTGAGGAAGAACTGGGACCCGATGGTCCTGAGGTGCTCGGGACCGGGGAACGGCCCGTGCAGCCGCCCGTAGACCCACGGGACGACCGGCACGGGCTGGGCCAGGACGACGAAGTTCCCGTTCTCGGCGAGCAGGGCCCGTCCGTCGGCCGCCCGGAGCGAGACCTCGGCCCGGTAATAGCCGGGCTTGACGTCCTTGAGCGGCGCGGAGCCCGAGACGAGAAGGATCGAAGGATCGCCCGGGTCGGGCACGCTCCCGGACATCGGGAAGGTCCCTGCCGTCTCGCCCGTGTCGAGAGAGACGAGCGTGAGGAGGAACGAAGGCGAGGCCCCCGCCGCGAGCCTGGCGACGTTCAGGGCCTGGGCGAAGACCTCCAGGGTCGAGGCCTGGGTGAATTCGTTGCGGGCCCCGACGAGGTACTGCCGGCCGCCGAAGGCGAAAGCCTTGAGGTTCCTCTTCTGGGCCTCGGGGACGGCGTCGGAGGAGTAGGCGAGCAGAGGCGCGCCGAGCCCGGACCGGCCGTCGTTCGCGGCCGGGGGCACCACGACCTTCGTCTCGAATGACGAGAAACCCTTGGCCGTCTTGTTCTTCAGCAGGAACAGGGCCTTATATTCGCCGGGCACAACGGCCAGCATGTCCTGGAAAGCGAAGCGCTGGCGCTCGTGGGCCTTGTATTGTTCGGGAGTGATGCGGAGAGGGATCTCCTCGGCCGTCTCGTGGACCAGCCGGCCCGCGCCGTCCTCGAGCCTCAGGATGAATTCGAAGCTGGCATAGATGGTGTTCCCCTGGGTGGCGAAGTCCATCTTCTCCGGCTCGATGGTCCAATGGAGGAAGGACTGGCCGCCGGTGCGGAACACCCGGACCTGGAAGACGCTGGGAAGGTAGTTATCGGTGTAGTCGGTTTCGATGTAGTCCTTGTAGGTCATGTAGGACCGGGCGTAGTTGTCGGAGAACTTCTTCTCCGGCAACCCGCGGACCGAGGCGATGATGGTATCGGAGGAGAACGACGCGGACCCGGCCGTGGAGTCGCTGGGCAGGTAGCTCAGGGAGGCCCCGGCCAGCTCCCCGTTGACGGCCTTGATGGCGCTATAGGCGGTCGAACGGGTCACCGCGGTCCCGAGGTTCGGGATGACCAGCTTCTCCGGGCCCTCGACGCTCGGCGAGTAGAGACGGAAGTCGCCGATGCCGTCGGGCTGGTAGAAGATGAGATAGAAGTAGCTCGGCAACCCGTATTCTTCGGCCCCTTTGTAGAACCACAGCTCCAGGGGCCAGAGCGAGGACTGCGTCGTGTAGAATGTCCGTTCGAGAGGCTTCCCCAGGACGACGTAGAAGTATCCCCGGTCGGTCTGGCTGCCGCGCTTCGGCGAGTAGTGGCCGAAGTTCTGGTCGGCGAAACGGACGCGTTCCTCGAATTCCTTCTGGAACTCGTTCTCGGCCGTGTCGGGATAGGGGTCCCGCATCCGCCAGAAAAAGCGGACGAACTTGGCCCGGTCGGCGTTGGCCTGGAGCCGGTTGAAGACGGCCCGCTCGATCTTGGTGAGGATCGGCGAGACGTCCTCGAGCCAGGTCTGGAGCTCCGGCGACAGCTTTTCGGCCTTCGGAGCGGCGGCCAAGGCGACGGTCGCGGCCAGGAGGGAAAAGCTGAGGACGAGGATTCCAGGTTTTTTCATGGATGGGGCTCTCGACCTTTCAAAAACTAAGATAGCACACGGCCCTGGCCAATACAAATCGCCGGGGGCGGCGGCCAGGGGGAATATAAGTTTTTCTTGAAAACGCCCATTTTTTTGGATAACATCCAACTATATGAAGATGGGAAGTCTTCTCGTTCCTGTATGTCGTTGATTTCAAATGGCCTGGAAAGATGAAGACTCTGGCACTGAATTTGCTACAGAAACGAGTCATGAAGGAGGTGTCTATCGGCAAAGGTAACGACACTCATTCCCCGATCCTATCCCCGAGGCAAGTAGAGAAGGAGGTTTGATTGAAAAAACATGTCATCGCGTTCTTGGCCATCGCTCTCCTCCTGGCCCCCCTGGCGTTCTCGCAGTCCCGTGACACCGGCGCTCTCCGCGGCGTCGTGACGGACGACCAGAACGCCCCCCTGCCCGGCGTCAACATTACGGTCTCCAGCCCGAACCTCATGGGGGCGCGCTCGACCGTGACCGACGCCAACGGCGAGTTCCGCTTCCCGGCCCTGCCGCCAGGCGAATACCAGCTCAAGGCCGAGATCCAGGGCTTCGGCACGGCCGTCCGCGACAAGATCCGCGTGACCACGACGGCCACGCTGTCCGTGGACATCCAGATGAAAGCGGCGACGGTCTCGGAGGAGGTCACGGTCATCGCCCAGTCGCCGACCGTCGACGTCAAGTCGACCGAGACGGCGTCCGTCACGCTGTCCAACGAGATCCTCCGGAACATCCCCTACAACCAGTTCACGGCGGACATCGTCAACCTGGCCCCCGGCGTCACGGACAACGTCGCCTACGGCGCTTCCCAGAACACGGGCATCGCCTACACCATGGACGGCGTCAACGTGGCCGACCCCGAGGCCGGCTCGGCCTGGGTCTTCTCGGATCACAACATCATCGAGGAGGCCAAGGTCATGGGCGTCGGCCTGCCCGCCGAGTACGGCAACTTCACCGGGGTCATCTTCAACCTGGTGACGAAGTCGGGCGGCAACGAGTTCTCGGGCCACTTCGAGTTCAACTTCCAGGGCTACCAGGCCGATTCGAAGTTCTGGCAGGCCAACAACAACGCCGCCTACCTCGAGGACTTCCCCGCGCTGTCCTCGGCGAGCTCGAAGCTGATGGACATCAACGCCCACGTCGGCGGGCCCATCGTCAAGGACAAGCTCTGGTTCTACGGCGGCGGCCAGTTCTACCGGACCCAGAACCGTCCGTCCGGTTTCCCCGAGGACGTCGACTACAAACAGCCGCGCTTATTCGTCAAGCTGACCACGCAGCTGTCGCCGACCCTGAACATGAGCGCCATGTTCCAGCGGACCAAGTACCAGGGCACGAACCGTGGGGCCAGCTCCACGGTCTCCCCCGAGGCCACGGTCACCCAGGACTCCCCGGACTGGCTGCTCGGGTTCAATATGACCAAGATCTTCAGCGCCAAGACCTTCTTCGACCTGAAGACCAACTACTTCGAGGGCATCTATTACCTCGATCCCGAGGTCGGGTATGATATCTACGCCCACAACGTCATCGACGACAACATGCTCTATGACAGCGCCGGGTACTTCTACTACGCCGACCGGGCCCGGTTCGGCACCAACCTCAGCCTGACGCACTACGCCGAGGACTTCCTGGCCGGCTCGCACGAATTCAAGTTCGGGGCCGAGTTCGAGAGGTCCTTCGCCCGCAGCCGCTACGGCTTCACCGGCACGGGCGGGGAGCTCGGCGACAACATCAATTACTACGATTATTACAGCTACGGGTATTCGGGCCCCTACCTGGCCTACCAGTACTCGGGTTACGACACCAACACCCGCTACACCCGCTTCGAGACCTTCGTCCAGGATTCCTGGCAGATCGGGAAACGGGTGAACATCAGCCTCGGCCTCCGCTACAGCATGAACTGGGGCGACGTCAAGAACGTCAGCGGCTCCGTCTTCAAATCGAACCGGCTGGCCCCCCGCGTCGGCTTCACCTTCGACATCCTGGGCGACAAGACGACCGTCCTCAAGGCCCACTACGGCCACTTCAGCGAGGCCATGCTGACCGTTTATCACGACAAGATGAACCCGTCGGCCAACTTCGGCGACTACGTCGGCTACTACTGGGACCTCGAGGGCGAGGAATGGGTCGAGATGTTCCGGGACGTCCATCAGCCCTACACGATGGACCCCAACATCAAGCACCCCTACCTGGCCCAGTTCACGGTCAGCCTCGAGCGCGAGCTCTTCAAGGACACCTCCTTCAGCGTGACCTACATCGACCGGAAGTGGAACGAGATCATCGGCCACTACGACACCAACGGGGCCTACACGCAGGAAACGTACTACTCCTCCGCGCTCGACCAGGACCTCACCGTCTACGAGCGGACCGCGGAGACGCTCGGCGTCTCCAACTACCTGATCACCAACATCAAGAAGAGCGCCGACTTCCCCAACATCCTGCTGGACCCCTACCGCAAGTTCCGGGGCGTCGAGGTCATGTTCAACAAGCGCTTCTCCAACCGCTGGCAGCTCCTGGCCTCCTATGTCTACGGCCACTCCACGGGCACCATCGACAACGGCTTCGCCGACGACATCGGCTACGGCGGGAGCATCTACGATCCGAACTTCTGGATCAACGGCGAGGGCACGCTGACCAACGACCCGACCCACATGCTCAAGATCCAGGGCACCTACGTCCTGCCCTTCGACATCAACTTCAACTTCTACTTCAGGGGCATCACGGGCGACGCCTGGACGACGCGCGTCCGGACCTCCCGCTTCAACCAGGGCCGGATCACCTTCAACGCCGAAGAGCGCGGCCTGTACCACTACCCGATGGCCAAGAACCTCGACCTGAGACTGGAAAAGGTCTTCACCATCGCCAAGAAATACCGCCTCGGCGTGATGGCCGACGTCTTCAACGTCTTCAACGACGACACCATCACCTCCTGGGGCACGCGCATCGGCTACGACTGGAACGAAGGGGACTATCCCTCCACGGACGGCCACGAGCTCTACAGCATCGTCCGTCCCCGGCAGGCCCGCGTCGGCCTCCGGCTGATCTTCTAACTCTCCCTCTCTCGCAGACGCGCGAGGGCGGCGGGACCTCCCGCCGCCCTCTTTTTTTACCCGCCCCGGGCCCGGAGGCCTAAACGCTTGACAGGCCCCGTCCCATTCGTCCATAATCGGGCCAACTTCGATGCGAGTGATGCTTTCGCGGGACAGGCACCGGATGACCAGCCGGCTGGCCTACGTCCTCAATCCCGGCCTCTGACCCCCGAACTCCCCTGTCATGAAATCCGTCCCAGGAGGTGAAGCGCGCCGAACTCCAGCAACGCCCGTGAATCCCGGAGCCCAGGTTTTTCACATCTCAGATCGGAGGGAACCATGAGAAAAGCACTGACAGCGGCGGCCGTCCTTCTCCTCCTCGTCGCCCCTCTCCTCGTCTCCCAATCCCGCGATACGGGGGCCATCCGCGGCCAGGTCACCGACGAGCAGGGCGCTCCCCTGCCCGGCGTGGCCGTGTCCCTGACCAGCCCGAACCTGATGGGCACGCGGTCGTTCCTCAGCGACGCCAACGGCGATTTCCGCTTCCCGGCCCTCCCGCCCGGCACCTATGCGCTGCGGGCCGAGCTGGCCGGGTTCGGGACCTACGTCCAGGAGAGCATCCGGTTGACGACGACGACGACCCTCAACATCGACTTCGTCCTCAAGCCGGGCGGGGTGACCGAGGAGATCACGGTCGTCGCCCAGTCGCCGACCGTCGACGTCAAGTCGACCGAGACGGCCTCGGTCACGCTCTCGAGCGAGATCCTGCGGAACATCCCCTACAGCCAGTTCACCTCGGACATCGTCAACATGGCCCCGGCGGTCAACAACGACACGGCCTACGGCGCTTCGTCCGGCACGGGCGTGGCCTGGCAGATGGACGGCGTCGGGGTCGGCGACCCGGCCGGCGGCACGTCCTGGGTCTTCCTCAACCACAACACCATCGAGGAGGCCAAGGTCATGGGCGTCGGCCTGCCCGCCGAGTACGGCGCCTTCACCGGCGTCATCTTCAACCTCATCACCAAGTCCGGCGGCAATTCCCTTTCCGGCCACGCCGAGTTCCTGTTCCAGGGCAAGGCGACGGACAAGCCGGCCGGCCTCTGGCAGACGACCAACAACGCGGCCTACGCCGGGGATTTCCCCGACATCACCGCGCCCATCGACTCGATGATGGACGCCAACATCCAGCTGGGCGGCCCGATCATCAAGGACAAGCTCTGGTTCTTCCTGGGCGCCCAGATGTTCAAGGAGTGGTGGTACGCCACCGGCTTCCCCGAGGCCGACAAGTACAACGAGCCCCGGGGCTTCCTCAAGCTGACGGCCCAGCTCAGCCCCAAGACGAACTTCAGCTTCTCCGCCGAGCGCGACACCTACGAGCGCACCAACCGCGGCGCCTCGGCCACGACCCTGCCCGAATCCACGGTGCTGCAGACGGGCCCCGAGTGGGTCCTCAACTTCAACCTGACCCACGTCCTCAGCACGAACTCGTTCTTTGACGTCAAGGGCGCCTTCTTCGACGGCACCTACAACCTGGAGCCCAAGGTCAGCCGCGACGTCGCCGGGCATTTCTTCCAGAACGACAATCCCGACACGCCGGAGGACGACGGCAACCAGCGCCATTACAGCTCCGGCTACTGGGCCGAACATCCCCGGACGCGCTACCAGGTCAACGCCAGCTTCACCCACTACGCCGAGGACTTCCTGGCCGGCTCCCATGATTTCAAGTTCGGCGCGGAGTTCGAGCGGTCCATCGTCCAGGACCACTACGGCTACACCGGCGTCAACCACCGCTACTACATGGACTACTGGTACCCCGAGTACGGGTACAACGGCCCGTACCTGGCCTACGAGTACGCGGGCTACAACTTCGACACCCGCTTTGTCCGCCTGGAGGCCTTCGTCCAGGACAATTGGCAGGTCTCGAAACGGCTGAACATCAGCCTGGGCCTGCGGCTCAGCCAGAACTGGGGGACGGCCAAGGACGTCCCGGGCGTGCCCTTCAACACCAACCGGATCGCGCCGCGCCTCGGCTTCACCTTCGACATCCTCGGCGACAAGACCACGGTCCTCAAGGGCCACTACGGCCAATTCACCGAAGGCACGTACGCCTACATGTACGACCGGCTCAATCCCGACGTCGCCGACCGGATCGACTACTACTGGGACGGCGAGGGCTGGTCCGAGTACAACCGGACGACGCACGGCACCTGGCGCCTCGATCCCAACCTCAAGCATCCCTACCTCAATCAGTTCACCCTCGGCCTCGAGCGGGAGATGTTCAAGGACGCCTCTCTTTCGGTGACCTACGTCAACCGCCGCTGGAAGAACCCCCTCGGGGCCTGGGACGACGCGGCCACCTGGGAGCTGACCACGATCTACAACTCGGCGCTCGACCGGGATTTCGAGATCTACGAGCTGACCTCGGGCGACGTGCACGACTACTGGATCGGCAACGTCGACGTCCCGCGCAACGGCATCCCCGTCGGGCTCTACCGGAAGTACTGGTGCCTCGAGGTCCTCTTCAACAAGCGCTTCTCCAACCGCTGGCAGCTGATGGCCTCCTATGTCTACGGCAAGGCCTTCGGCAATCTCGACAACGGGTCCTCGGACGACGTCGGGTACGGCATCGGCTCCGCCGACAACTACGTCTTCAACCCCAACTTCTTCATCAACGGCGAGGGGAATTCGACCAACGACCCGACCCACATGATCAAGATCCAGGGGACCTACCAGCTGCCGCTCGACATCTACTTCAACGCCTACTTCCACGCCATCACCGGCGACGCCTGGACGACGCGGGTCCGGAGCTCCCGGCTGGCCCAGGGGCGCGTGACCTTCCTCGCCGAACAGCGCGGCCTCTACCACTACCCCATGGACACCCAGCTCGACCTGAGGCTGGAGAAGACGTTCACCATGGCCAAGAAGTACAAGCTCGGCTTGATCCTGGACGTCTTCAACGCCTTCAACACCGACACGATCACCTCCTGGGGGACGCGGGCCGGCTATGATTGGTACCTCGACGGCGACTACCCGTCGACCGACGGACACGAGCTCTACGGCCTGACCCTCCCGCGGCGGGCCCGGCTCGGCGTCCGCCTGACGTTCTGATCCCTACGCGGAGCGCGCGCTCCCGCCCCGGAAGGCCTTCCTTCCGGGGCTTTTTTTTATGCTAGAATGGTGCGTAGTGAGGTTCGCGATGCGTAAAAAGACCCTGATCATCGGGGCCGCCGGCGTTCTGGCCGCCGCGGCCGCGGTCATCTGGCTCGTCGTCCGGCCGGGCCGGGCCGACTTCGCCAAGCTCCGCGGCGGCCGGGACTTCAACGTCATCCTGATCACCGTGGACACGCTCCGGGCCGACAAGATCGGCTGCTACGGCAATCCCCTCGTCCGCACCCCGGCCATGGACGCCCTGGCCGCCGGCGGCATCCGCTTCGAAGACTGCATCAGCCAGACCCCTCTGACGCTGCCCTCGCATACGACCATCATGACCGGGACACTGCCACCCTTCCACGGGGTCCGGGACAACGGGGGCTTCATCGTCCCGGACGAGCTCGAAACCGTCGCCGAGTCCTTCAAGGCCCGGGGCTACGACACGGCGGCCTTCGTCGCGGCCTACGTCCTCGACTCCAAATGGGGCCTCGACCAGGGATTCGACACGTACTTCGACAAGTTCGACCTCAGCCGCTTCGAGCGCATCTCCCTCGGCGAGGTCCAGCGGCCGGCGAACGAGGTCATGGACGAGGCCCTGGGCTGGCTCGACGCGCACAAAGAGGGCCCGTTCTTCGCCTGGATCCACCTCTACGATCCCCACAGCCCCTACACCCCGCCGGAGCCCTTCCGCGCCGAGTACGCCTCGAACCCCTACCTCGGGGAGGTCGCCTTCACGGACAGCCAGATCGCCCGGCTCACCGAATACATCGACCGGAACGGGCTCGGCGACAGCCTCTTCCTGGTCCTGGCGGCCGACCACGGCGAGAGCCTGGGCGAGCACCAGGAGAGCACCCACGGCTTCTTCGTCTACCAGGAGGCCGTCCACGTGCCGCTCATCGTCTCCACGCCCTTCCGGGGGTTGCGGGGAGTGACGTCCCGGGAGACGATCGGCCTCGTCGACGTCATGCCCACGATCTGCGAGATGGCCGGCCTGCCGGTCGCCGCCGAGGTCCAGGGCCGAAGCCTGGTGCCGTCGTTCTTCTCGCCCGGGGCCGGTCCCGCGCGCCTGGCCTACTCGGAGACCTTCTACCCCCGTTACCATTACGGCTGGTCCGATCTCCGGAGCGTCCAGGACGGGCGCTACAAGCTCATCGTCGCTCCCGTGCCCGAGCTCTACGACCTCGAGCGTGACCCCGACGAGGAGAAGAACCTCGTCTACCTCGAGAAGAAGGTCTTCGAGGACCTCTCGGCCCGGGCCCGGACCCTCATGGACGAGGCGGAGCGGGGGGCCCACGAGGTCGACCTCGGCAAGGTCGATGAGGAGACTCGCGAGAAGCTGGCCGCTCTCGGCTACATCGGCTCGTTCACGGACCCCTCCCGGCTCCAGGGGCAGAAGCTGTCCGATCCCAAGGACAAGATCGGCGTCTTCAACGAGCTTTCCAGATCGCGGGAATCGGGCATGAACGGGAATATCGACGAGGCCGTCCGGACGATCGAGGCCATCATCGCCGACGACCCGACCATCTCCGACGCCTACTTCTCCCTCGGCAACGTCCTCTACAAGGCCCGCCGCTTCGATGAGGCCATCGAGGCCTTCAACAAGTCGCTCGCGCTCAAGCCCGACGACTCCTTCACGGTCATCAACGTCGCCAACTGCTACCAGGCCATGGGCCGCTTCGACGACGGCGAGAAGTATGTCCTCGACTACCTGGCCCGGGGCTTCAAGGATTCCCAGCTCCTCTTCCTCCTGGGCAACCTCAAGGTCCACCACGGCCAGCCGGAGAAGGCCATCCCCTATTTCGAGAAGACCCTGGAGGAGAATCCGCGGTCCGCTTCGGCCCACAACGCCCTGGCGGCGATCTACATCAACCGCGACGGCGGGAGCGGGGACCAGGCCCTGGCGGAGGAGCACCTCGACGCGGCCATGGCCATCAACCCCACCCTCATGAGCGTCCGCTACAACATGGCCCAGCTCCGCGAGAAGCAGGGCCGGCTCGCCGAGGCCGCCGAGCTCTACCGGCAGGAGATCCAGGACACCCCCAAGAGCTACAAGGCGCTCTACAACCTGTCCCGGGTCTACCGGCTGATGGGGCGCGAAGACGAGGAATATGACGCGTTGAAGAAGACGATCGAGGTCGAACCGGATTTCCCCATTGCCTATTTCTACCTGGCCCGCATCCACTTGCGCCGCGGGACCGGCTACGAGGAGGCCATCGGGCTCGCCCTCAAGGGGATCGAGCTCAAACCGGCCCCGGTCGACCTGCCGCTCGGCTACTTCCTGCTGGCCGACCTCTACAACCGGACCGGGGACCCGGTCCGGTCGGAGGAGAACGCGAGGAAGGGCCGGGCCGCGGCGGAGGCCGCGAAGGCGCGGGCGAAGGGCTGATCTAGATCTCGAACGGCCGTTCGAGCGAGGCCTTGCTCCCGTCCGTGGTGTTGGTCACGACGGCCTTCAGCGTGTAGGACCCGGGCTTGAGCGGGGCGAGGGCCTCGGCCGTGAAGCTCTCCGTGAGGACGGTCCTGAGGCGGTCGAGCGGCACTTCGAGGGGATAACTCCGGGCAAAGGCCCAGGCCTCGGCCCCGGCGGCGTCGAGGACCTTCAGGTCCACCTCGAGCCCGCCCTCGAAGCGCTCGCCCTTGGATCTCATCCAGATGTTCTTGTAGGGGAGGACGAGCACGAACCGGGTCGCGTCCCCGTCGGCTTTCTCGATCCGGACCTCGAGGCCGGTCAGGGCGGCGGGCCGGGCGGACTGGGCGTAGCCTCTCGGCAGGCTCTCCAACGGCTGATTCCACTGGTGCTGGGCCTGGTTCAGGGCGGTCAGCTGGGTCGCGCTCGTGGGGTCGAGCCGGTAATCGTCGACCCAGCGCTCGTCGACGAATAAGATAGGGAAGAAGCCGTAGTACCAGATCTCCGTCGGCACGCCGTAGAACGTCACGCCCCGCGGATAGGTCTCCCGGTTATCGGGCGGGCCGAGCGTGATCCAGACCCGGCCCCGGTCCTGGAGCCAGCCGGGGGAGGCGCCGCCTGAGAACATGCGGTTGGACTGTTCGATGCGATTGAAGTACTCCAACTTGAACTCGTTCTCCTCGGTCCGGGGGCTCGGGTCCCGCCGCCGCCAGAAGTCGGCGATGAAATCCTCCCGGGCCGAGGCGGGCAGGGCCAGGAAGGCCTTCCGTTCGTCGGCCGTGATGATGTAGCGGACCTTCGAGACGAAGTCCCGGCTCTTGGGATCGAGCTGCTTCTCGATACGGGACGAAGCGCAGCCCGCTCCGAGGGCGAGCAGGACGGACAGGACCACGCCCCATCGCAGGAGAGGCTTCATTTCTTCTCCTTGATCCGGTCCTGGAGATCGGCCAGCTTCTTCTTGATCTCCTCCTGGGCCGGACCGAGCTCGAGGGATTTCTTCCAAGCCGTCAGCGCCCCGGCCAGATCGCCGGTCTTGACGTAGCACTCTCCGATCGCGTTCAGGACGCTGAGGTTCGTGCCGAAGGAGGACAGGTAATCCTTGTAGTAGGCGATGGCCTCGCCGTAGCGGCCCAGGGCCTGGGAGCTCTCGCCGAGGTACTGGGCGAACTCGAACCTCTTCCTCTCCTGATAGAACGGCATGGCCACGCTCCGGACCCCGTCGTAGTCCTTGGCCGCGTAGAGGATGCGGCAAAAGTCGAGCGCGTAGGGGACGGACTCGGGCGAGCGCCGGAAGGCTCCCTCGAGGAGCGGCCGGGCTTTGGCCAGATCGCCGGTCTGGAGGTGTTGCAGGCCCAGGATATTGGAATAGGCCGGGTCCCCGACGCCGGGGAGGGGTTGATAGAGGATCCAGGCCCGCGGCAAGGAGGCCGCGAGGCTGATGTAGAAATCCGTCTTCGAGGACAGGACGACCGTTCGGGCCGCGTCGAGGACCGAGACCTCGGCCGCGTAGTAATCCGGAGGGAAGGCGGCCAGCGGAAAATCCTCGGCGACGCGGAAGGGGTCGGCCGCGCCCTGAAGCGGCTTGACCGTCGAGGCGACGACCTGGCCGTTGCGGACGAGCCCGATCTGGAGGCTGCCGCCCTCCCGCAGGGCGGCCGTGATCCCGCCCAGCTCGCAGTAGAGCGACAGGGTGTCCTGGACGACGAAATCGTTCCGCGGCGAAGGGACGACCTGGGCCTCCCCGAAGGTGAACGGCTTGACCTGCCCCGCGAACGCGGGATTGCGGACGACGCGGTTGCCCAGGACCGGGGCGCTCAGGGTCAGGGTCCGGGCCGGCGGGATGTTCAACGAGGCCTCGACCGAGCTGAACTCCTTGGAGGCCGTGTTCTTCCAGAGCAGGCTGAATTTGTAGTCGCCCTCGATGAGCGGGAAGGCATCCTGGAACGAGACCTTGCGGTCCTTGATCTTCAGGAACTGGTCGCCCTGGAGCTCGACCGGGATGGTGCGGTCGAACTGGTAGACCGTCCGGCCTCCGGCATCGGAGACGATGCCGTTGACCTCGAACGTCGTCCGGAAGAGGTCCCCGACGCGCTCGAGGCTGAGCCGGCTCGGCTCGAGGAGGTAGTGGACGAAGGCCCTCCCGGCCCGGTCGCGGGTGACCTGGACGAGGGCGTCGCTATCGAGGTAATTGGCCGTGTACTCGACCTCGATGATGTCCTTGTAGCGAAGCAGCTTGTCGGCGTAGGCGCTGCGCACCGCGTCGTAGGCGGACTGGGGGACCTTCTGGCTGATCAGGATGTCGGAGGAGACCGAAGGCGTCGAGCCCATGACGTACTCGTTCGGGATCAGGGTCAGCGAGACCTGGGCGATCAGGGGCTCGATCTCCACGAGCTGCCGGTAAGCGGAGATGTAATCGCTCATGTCGCCGTTGTAGAACGGCATGAGCTTCTGCGGCCCGTCCTTCATGGGCGAGTAGAGGATGTAGTCTCCAGAGTCGTTCGGCTTGAAGAAGACGACGTTGAAGGAGCTCGGCAGGCTGGGCGTGGTCAGGCCGGAGTAGAACCAGACCAGCATCGGGTAGACGTTGCTCAGGTTCTCGTACTTCTCGATCTGCTTCGGCTCGCCCAGGGTGATATAGATGCGCCCCCGGTCCGAGCGCCAACCGCCGGCATCGAGGCCGCGGCCGAAGTTGTCGTTGGCGTACTTGATGCGCCGGTAGTGCTCGTCCTTGGCCTCGTTCTGCGGCGTCGACGGCTCCGGGTCCCGGGCCTTCCAGAAGGCCTCGATGAACATCTCCCTTTCGCGGTCGTTGGAGAGCTGGAGAAAAACGGCCTTCTCCTTGGGGGAAATGATGTAGACGGCTTCTTCCTGGAGCCAGTCCCGGTAGCGCGGCGTCAGGTCCTTGACAGCGACCTTCTGGGCGGCGGCCGGGATCGCGAGGAGCAGGGCGCTGGCCAGGACGGCGATCGTTCTCGGTCTCATAATGGGATCCTTTCGTATCCGACCCGGACAATTCAGTCTACCCTCTCCGTGGTTCTTTTTCAAGGCGGCGCGGGATGGCGAAAGCGCTTGCATTCGCCCGCCGCTTTTTCTAAACTGGACCCTCCATCATGAAGTTTGTCGCCGACCTTCACATACATTCGAAGTACTCGCGGGCCACGTCGCGGGACATGTCCTTCGAGTCCCTCTCGCCTTGGGCCAAGGTCAAGGGCATCTCCCTGTTGGCGACCGGCGACTTCACGCATCCCGAGTGGCTCTTCCTGATGAAGGAAAAGCTCGAGCCGATGGGCAACGGCTTCCTCCGCTTCAAGAACGGGACGACCGTGCTCGACGCCCCGCCGTTCCGGGGCCTGCCGGTCCTCGGCCGGCCCCTGGCCTTCGTCCTGGCCTCGGAACTGAGCTTCATCTATTCGAAGGGCGGCAAGGTCCGCAAGGTCCACGTCATGGTCCTGGCCCCGGACTTCGAGACCGTCGAGAGGCTCAACGGCCGTCTCCAGGCGGTGGGCAACCTGGCCTCCGACGGGCGGCCCATCCTCGGCCTCGACGTCCGGCTGTTCTGCCGCATGGTCGCCGATACGGCCCCGCGCGCGGTCGTCATCCCGTCGCACATCTGGACGCCCTGGTTCTCGCTCTTCGGGGCCAACTCCGGCTTCGACCGCATCGAGGAGTGTTTCGAGGAGATGACGCCCTCCATTTTCGCGCTGGAGACCGGCCTGTCCTCGGACCCGGCCATGAACCGCCGGCTCTCGGCCCTCGACCGCTTCGCCCTGGTCTCGAACTCCGACGCCCACTCGCCCTCGAAGCTCGGGCGCGAGGCCAACGTCTTCGACACGGAGTTCAGCTATCGCGGGCTCATCGACGCCCTTCGGGCTAACGATCCGGCCCGGTTCCTCTACACGGTCGAGTTCTTCCCCGAGGAGGGCAAGTACCATTTCGACGGGCACCGCAAGTGCGGCGTCGTCAGCGCCCCGCGCGAGAGCCTGAGGACGAACGACCTCTGCCCCCGGTGCGGCAAGAAGCTGACCATCGGCGTTCTCCACCGCGTCGAGGAGCTGGCCGACCGCGAGTCGGACCAGGGCCTGCCCGGGCGCGTCCCCTTCAAGAACCTGATCCCGCTCAACGAGCTCATCGCCGAGGCCGTGGGCAAGACCCCCGAGTGCCAGGGCGTTTGGGACCTCTACTTCCACTTCATCCGGGAATTCGGCGACGAGCACGCCATCCTGACCGAGGTCCCGGTGGCCGAGCTGGCCCGGGTCGCGCCGGAGAGGGTGGCCGAGGCCGTCGACCGCATGAGGCGGGGCCAGGTCCACATCCAGCCCGGCCACGACGGCGAGTACGGCACCATCCGCATCTTCGGCGGCGAGCCCGCCGAGGACTCCTGCACCCCCCAGCTCTCCCTCTTCTAAGTTCTTCTTTTTCCAGGGCTTGTCAATAAGACCTAGGCTGTCTGCCTATCGAGCGGTTCCACAGAAAACGCGGGGATTCCCGGGGAGTGGCTGCGGAAGAAGGGGTTGAGGGGTATCGCGGAGTGAGCGTGAAGCGGTGAGGAAGGTGATCGAACCCGACATTGGGAAAGTTTAGCCGTTCCGGAAGCTCGAGCGTCAGGCCGCAGATTTCTCGCCGGAAATCCGCTCAAAAGATCGCTTTCCAGATATTCCTCAGAAGTGCGGCTCAGTCGCTCCGCCGCGCTTCTGATGGTCGCTCCCCGAGTCCGCTCCCTGCTGCCGAACCCGGTGAACGGAACGGCGTGAAAAACTTTCCCGGGAGGGAGAGATCGTCCTCCGAACCGCTCCGGGGCCGTATTTGACAAGCCCTATGCCGGCCACTATATTGGTGTCGGTACGAACCGGCCATGCAAATCGAGATGAAGGTCAAGGGCCTCGTCGTGGACCCGATCTCCAAGATGCCTATCGTCGTCCTGGAGAACCCCCGCAACGAGCAGATCCTGCCCATCTGGATCGGGGTGTTCGAGGCCAACGCCATCGCCCTGACCATCGAGAACGTCCCGACGCCCCGGCCCATGACCCACGACCTCCTCAAGAGCTTCCTGGAGAAGCTCGGCATCGCCATCGAGAAGATCGTCGTCAACGACGTCCGCAACAACACCTTCTTCGCCCTCATCCACTGCCGCCGGGCCGAGCAGGAGATCATCATCGACTCGCGGCCGTCGGACGCCATCGCCCTGGCCCTGCGCATGTCCTCCCCTATCTTCGTCGAGGACGAAGTGGTCAAGAAAGCCAACGGGCTGAAGTTCGACGAAAAGGTCGAATCCTCGGAGAAGCTGCGCAGCTGGCTGGAAGGGCTCCAACCCGACGACTTCGGCAAGTATAAGATGTAGGCGGTTAGGTCCGCATCCTCATTAGTCCGGCGATCCCCCCCAGCCCGAAGAGCAGGTTGGCTCCCCACGCGCCCAGGAACGGGCTCAGGGCCCCCGCGACGCCCAGGCCGCGGCAGAGCGCGAAGACGCCCCAGTAGGCCATGGCCAGGGCTACGCCCAGGCCCAAGGAGACGAGAGTCCCCTTCCGCCCCATCCGGAAACCGAAGGGCACGGCCAGCAGGGCCATGACCAGGCTCGCGAACGGCAGGGCGGTCCGGAGGGCCAGGGCGGTCCGCAGGCGGGAGGCCGGGAAGCCCAGGCCCCGGATCTCGGCGGCGTAGCGCCGGAGCTCGCCGAAGGTCATCTGCTGGGGTTCCTTCCAAGGCTCGAGGAAAGCGCTCTTCTCGCCGGCGACGTCGAGAAGGCTATCGGGCGTCCGGAAGAAGCGCGGGCCGGCTTCGGGATCGAACGTGCGCGTCCATCCGTCGGAGGCCCGGAGCGCGTCGCCTTCGAAGGTCGCCGTGGCGGCGAAGGACATCTTGCGGAGCCGCCAACGGCCGGCGTCGAGATCGCAGACCGAAAGCCGGCTGAACGTCGCCGCGCCGGGATCGAAATAGTCGTAGCGGAAGACGCGGTCGCCGCTCCGGCCGAGCACCCAGTGCCGGTTGAGGTAGCTGTAGCTGCGGGGGGCCAGATCGAGCATCGAGCTCCGGGCCGCTTCGGATCGCGCATGGGCGGCCGGCACGACCCGTTCCTGGACGAGGAAGGCCAGGCCGCCTGCGGCCGCGGCGAGGACGAGGACGGGCAGCGCGGTCCGATAGGCGCTGACGCCGCAGGCTTTCATGGCCGTCGCCTCGTTCGTCCGGGTCAGGAAGCCGAGCGCGAGGAGGGCCGCGGTAAGGACGGCGGCGGGCAGAAGGTAGGCCAGGAGCTCGGGCAACCTGGCCGCCGCGTAGCGGAAGACAAGGCCCGCGGGTTTGCCCCGCTCCAGGACGTCGCTCAAGCGCTCGAAGAAGCTGACCAGGAAAGCCGCCGCGGCGAGCGCCGCCAGGACGAGACCGAGGAGCGCCAGGAACTTCCTCGAGACGTACCGGTCGATCAGGCCGGGGAATCGGCAGGGGGATGAACGCGGAAAGGGCGAGCGCCGCGACGGGCTCGGAGCGGCGGGGGGCGCCGCGGTCGAGGGTGCCGCGGGGGCGGGCTTCGGCCGGGCCGTGAAGAGACGAGGGAGGACCCGTCCACGGCTCGCTCCGGCGAGGAGCAGGACGCCGGCGGCGGCCAGGAGGATGTCCGGCCCCCACATGGCGAGGAAGGCCGGGACACGGCCGTCCATGGCCGCGCTCTCTCCCGCGGTGAGAAGCGCATAATAGAGGAGGATGACGGCCAGGCCGAGCGAGAAGCCCCCGGTACGGCCGGCCCGCCCGGTCATGACACCGAGCGGCAGACCGAGAAGGGCGAATACGAGACAGGCCGCCGCCAGGGCGAACTTCTTGTGGATCTCGATCCTGTGGGCCCGGACCTGCCGCGGCTGCCGGACGGGGGCCGGATCGGCCTCGAGCCGCCGGAGGTCGCGGAGAAGCTCGCCGACGTCCTTCTCCCTGACCCGTTTTTCACTCGAGACGGGGGCGAAGAGGCCGGCGACGTCGATCTCTTCCTCCAAGCGTTCGAACGAGGTCACAGTGTCCTCGTCCGGGGCGGCCGCCGGCCATGAATGGACGGTCCCGTTCTCGAGCTCCAGGACGGCCCGCCTCTCGATGGGATAGAGCCTGACCGTCCCGGAGCGGGCCATGACCAAGCGGGGCTTCTCGCGGTCCTTGCCCAGGTAGGCGAAGACGTCCCGCCAGCGGCCGTCGCTCTCGACGCCGCGGACGAGGAAGACGGTGTCGGGCAGGGTCTCGTTGAACTCGAGCGGCTCGACGTCGAGCCGGACGCGGGCGACGACCGAGTCGGTCATGGCCCGGACCCAGGCGCCGTTGGCCCGGGGCGCGAGGGTGAGGGCGAGGGGCAGGGTCAGGAGGAACCCGGCCAGGCCGAAGAGGGCGATGGGCCGGGCCAGCCTGCCCTGCCCGACGCCGAGCGACCGCAAGGCGACGATCTCGGAGTCGGCCGAGAGCCGGGCCAGCCCGCCCAGGACCCCCATGAGGACGGCCATCGGCAGAGCGAAGGCCAGGACCGAGGGGACGAGGAGGCCGAGGATGCGCAGGGCCTCGAAGAGCGGCACGCCCTTGGCGATGAAGAGCTCGGCCAGGAGCAGGATCTCGTTCATCAGCAGGACGAAGGCGACCAGGAGAAGCCCGATGAGGAAGGGCGGGACGACCTCCCGCAGGACGTACCGGTCGATGAGGCGGGGCATCGGATGGGACTATAGCATAAAAAAAGCCCCGGGCGGGAGGCCGCCCGGGGCTGACGATGCGTTAGGCGCGGGGCGCGATCAATACATGTCGCCGGGAGGGGCCGGATACCCGGGCTTCTTGTCTTCCTCGGGCAGCTCGGCGATGAGTCCCTCGGTGGTGAGCAGGAGGCCGGCGATGGAGGCCGCGTTCTGGAGCGCGATCCGGACGACCTTGGTCGGGTCGAGGATGCCGCCCTTGATCATGTCCTCGTACTTCTCGGTCAGGGCGTTGAAGCCCATGTCCTGCTTCATCTCTTTGACCTTCTCGACGACCACGGAGCCCTCGAAGCCGGCGTTGGCCGAGATCTGGCGCAGGGGCTCTTCGATGGCCCTCTTGACGATGTTGACGCCGATCTGCTCGTCGCCCTCGATCTGGAGCTTCTCGAGCGACTTCTGGGCGCGGATCAGGGCCACGCCGCCGCCGGGCACGATGCCTTCCTCGACGGCCGCCTTGGTGGCGTGCATGGCGTCCTCGACCCGGGCCTTCTTCTCCTTGAGCTCGGTCTCGGTGGCCGCGCCGACCTTGATCAGGGCCACGCCGCCGACCATCTTGGCCAGCCGTTCCTGGAGCTTCTCGCGGTCGTAGTCGGACGTGGTCTCTTCGATCTGGGCGCGGATCTGCTTGATGCGGGCCTGGACGTCGCTTGGCTTGCCCATGCCTTCGACGATGGTCGTGTTGTCCTTGTCGACGATGACCTTCTTGGCCTCGCCCAGCCAGTCGGCGCTGACCTTCTCGAGCTTGACGCCGATCTCCTCGGTGATGACCTGGCCGCCGGTCAGCGTGGCGATGTCCTCCAGCATGGCCTTGCGGCGGTCGCCGAAGCCGGGGGCCTTGACGGCGCAGCACTGGAAGGTGCCCTTGAGCTTGTTGACGACGAGGGTGGCCAGGGCTTCGCCCTCGACCTCCTCGGCCACGACGACGAGGGGACGGCCCATGCGGGCGACGTTCTCGAGGATGGGCAGGAAGTCCTTGAGGTTGCTGATCTTCTTCTCGTGGAGCAGGATGAGGGGCTTCTCGAGGACGCACTCCATCCGCTCGGGATCGGTGACGAAATAGGGCGACAGATAGCCGCGGTCGAACTGCATGCCCTCGACGGTCTCCATCGTGGTCTCGAGGCCCTTGGCCTCCTCGACCGTGATGACGCCGTCCTTGCCGACCTTGTCCATGGCCTCGGCGATGATCTTGCCGATGGACGGGTCGTTGTTGGCCGAGATGGCGCCGACCTGGGCGATCATCTCGCCGCTGACCTCGCGGCTCATCTTCTTGAGCTCGCCGATGACGGTCTCGACGGCCTTGTCGATGCCCTTCTTGATCAGGGTCGGGTTGGCGCCGGCCGTGACATAGCGGAGGCCCTCGCCGTAAATGGCCTGGGCCAGGACCGTGGCGGTCGTGGTTCCGTCGCCCGCGACGTCGGACGTCTTGGACGCGACTTCCTTGACCAGCTGGGCGCCCATGTTCTCCCAGGGGTCCTTGAGCTCGACTTCCTTGGCGACGGTGACGCCGTCCTTGGTGCTGGTGGGCGAGCCGAACTTCTTGTCGAGGACGATATTCTTGCCGCGGGGGCCGAGCGTCGCCTTGACGACGTTGCTGAGGACGTTCACGCCCTTGAGCAGGGCGTGGCGGGCCTCGTCTCCGGAAAGGATCTGTTTAGCCATGGTGTCTCCTTACTTCTCGATGATCGCGAGGATCTCTTCCTCGCGGACGATGACGTGCTCGACGCCGTCGACCGTCACTTCGGTGCCGCTGTACTTGCCGATGAGGACGTGGTCGCCCTTTTTGACCGCCAGGGCGATGGTCTTGCCCTCATCGGTGACCCGCCCCTTGCCGGCCTCGATGATCTCGGCCTCCTGGGGCTTTTCCTTGGCCGTGTCCGGGATGATGATCCCGCCTCTTTTGACTTCCTGTTCCTCGAGTCTCTTGAGGAGCACTCTGTCGTACAGAGGATGAACTTTCATTGAAACCTCCTAGGTAATACCTGTAATTTAGCAGTCAGGAAATGTGAGTGCTAATAATACAAAAAGCGAGGGCTTTTGTCAAGGGGAATTTTTACAAAATTAGCGGTCTTGAGTGTTGACTGCTAATATTTCTTTCTTATCTTGAGGAGCTTGGCCCGGTTGTGGAGGGTGTTCCGGTGGATGCCCAGGGATTTGGCCATCTTGGTCTGGTTCCCCTCGTGCTTCCGGGCCGTCTGCTCGAAGAAGATCTTCTCGAACTCGCGGAGGGCGTCCTTGAGGTTGATCTCCTTGTCCACCATGTCCTTGACGATGAGCTCCATGCGTTGGTGGAGGTTGAGGTCGCTAGATTTTTTGTCCATGTTTTCCTCCGCTCTCGCGGATCCGCTTGTACGAGGAGTTGAACTTGGCCCTCAGGTCCTGGGGGATCATGTTGATGACGGCCCGGGTGACGCCGAGGCAGGCCGGGGCGACGACCGAGGTCTCCAGGGCCGGCTTGGCGACCTCGAACGAGACCAGGGCGAAGACGATGATGCCGCAGATGAGGACCGCCTTGACGAACCCGAACAGGGCGCCGAACAGCCGGTTGGCGAAGGCCAGCGGCCCCTTCATGGCCTTGGTCAGCAGGTGGCCGATGACGGCCCCTGCGATGAGCACCAGGACGAACAGCAGCAGGAAGCCGAGGAAGTTGCTGAGCAGGCGATTGTGGATGAAGGTCTCGAAGATCGCGGCCGTCCGCTCGTAATAGAAGCAGGCCAGGACGAGGCCGGCGACGACCGCGACGAGGCCGATGACCTGTTTGACGAAGCCCTTGAAGATGCCGACGATGGCCGTCAGCACCATGATGGTCACGAGCAGGATGTCGAGCCAGTTCATGCCGCGCCTCCCCTTCGCTCCCTCAGCCGTTCGACCATCCCGTAGTCCCCCTCGGCCAGGGCCCCGAAGGCGACGTGGGGCTTGATCCGGCCGTGGAAATCCGAGCCGGCCGTGGCCACGAGGTCGAGCTCGCCGGCCAAGCCGCGATAGAATTCCGTCTGCTCGGCCGTATGGTAGAACGTGAAGACCTCCAGCCCGGCGAGGCCGTGCTCCTTGAGCGCGCGGGCGTCCTCGGCCGTGGTCCTCTGGAAATAGGCGCCGGGGTGGGACAGGACCGGGGCGCCCCCGGTCGCCGGGGCCGCCTCCAGGACGTCGAGGAGGGCCACGAATTTCTTGGGGACCCAGGCGGGCCGGCCCTCGGCGAAATATTCCTTATAGAACATGTAAGGGGCGAAGGGCCGGTTCTCCGGCCGGTAGAAAAGCTCCAGGGCCGGGTTCCCCTCGTTCTCCGGACCGTCGAGGAGGATCTGGGCGATCTTGACCCCGAGAGGCGGCACGCCGTTGGACTTGGCCTCGACCTCGTCCATGGTCAGGACGAAGCCGAGCCCGCGGAGCTTCTCGATCCGCTCCCGCGTCTCCGTCATGCGGCACTCGGTCTGGCGCCCGATGATCCCGGCCAGGGCCGGGCTCGTCCAGTCCACGAAGGGCAGAAGGAGGTGGAACTCGCGGCCGTCGAAGAGCGTCGTCACTTCGATGCCGGGGATGACCTCGACGCCGGCCCGGCGGCCCAGCTCGACGGCTTCCGGGTAGGCGGCCACGGTATCGTGGTCGGCGATGGAAAAGGCCCGCATCCCGTGCTCCGCCGCGAACCCGACCAGCTCGGCCGGCGAGAAATCCCCGTCCGAGCTCAGGTTCGAGTGGACGTGGAAGTCGACACGTCCGCTCATGCGATGTCGTCGAGGCCTGTCAGGACCTTGTAGATTTCCAGGTACTTCTGGGAGGTCTTGGCGACGATGTCCGCCGGAAGGTCGGGCGGCGGCGTGTTCTTGTCCCAGCTCGTCGTCTCGAGGTAGTCGCGAACGAACTGCTTGTCCAGGCTGGGCTGGGACTTGCCCGGCTCGTAAAGGGCCAGCGGCCAGAACCGCGAGGAATCGGGGGTGAAGATCTCGTCGACGAGGACGAGCTCGTCGCCGTCGAGGCCGAACTCGAACTTCGTATCGGCGATGATGATGCCCTTGGAGACGGCGTAGAGAGAAGCCTTCTGGTAGAGCTCCAGGCTGGCCTTGCGGATCTTGTGGGCCAGCTCCGAACCGATCTCCTTCTCCACGTCCTTGAAGGAGATGTTGACGTCGTGGCCGTGCTCGGCCTTGGTCGAGGGCGTGAAGATGGGCTCGGGCAGGCGGTCGGACTCCTTGAGCCCCTTGGGCATCTTGAGGCCGCAGATCTTGCCCGTCGTCTTGTATTCCTTCCAGCCGGAGCCCGAGAGGTAGCCGCGGACGACGCATTCGACGGGGATGACCGCGGTCCTCTTGACCAGCATGGAGCGCTTGGCCAGGAGGCCGGCGAAGGGGGCCAGGGCGGGCGGGAAGTCCTTCGTCTCCGTGGCCAGGAGATGGTTGGGAAGGACCAGGCCGACGAAATCGAACCAGAACTTCGAGAGCTGGGTCAGGACCTTTCCTTTGTAAGGGATGAGCGAGGGCAGGACCCAATCGAAGGCCGAGATGCGGTCCGTTGCGACGATCAGCAGTTTATCGCCGACCTCGTAGACGTTACGAACCTTGCCCTTCTTGAAGAGAGGCAGACCCGTAAGCTCGATATCACCGATGGGGTTTTCCATAACCATCTCCTTTAAGAACCCGTCAAGGATAGCCAAATCGTTTTTAAAAAGCAAATCGGGCCTCGGGGATCGTCCTCGCTCGCTGCGGTGATTCTTCACGCCGGTCCGTTCGCCGGATTCGGCGCCAAAACAACTCGCTCGGCGTACGCTACGCCTCGCTCAAACACGTTTTGGCGGTTTCCGGGGAAACTGCCCTCGTCCGGCTCCTGGCCGGCTAAATCACCGCTGATGCTCGCTTAGACGACACCCTCAGCCCTTGGTTTCAAAGGTCGCCTTGGGGGCACTAATCCTGGGGAAGGGACTGTCCCTCTTGTTTGAAGTGAGAAGCCGCAGTATGTATCGCCGGCCCCGGACCGAGGTCCTGTTTCAATCGGAAGGTATTCCGATGATAATGCCCAGAATGCCATGAATCAAATACAGGCCTGCCGCGAGGACGACGGTGAGGATAATCCTTAACAGGATCATCTTGAAGCGACGATTCAGCCAAGTCTGTGTATCGGTCTTGGACAAGAGCTTTCGAATAATGAGCTGGGGGATAAGGACAAAGTACCAGGCCCAGAATAGGGCAATTGTCAGGGGCAAGAAATAGGAAACCGAGTACGGGCCCCTAAATATCAATGCAAGCGTAATCGATATTGAAATAACCGAAATAATAAAAGTTCCGAGAAAGAGTGCCTTAGTGCTGTTTTGCCGTTGGCAACGGAAGACGACGAAGACCGAATAAACGGCGTTTTCGAGGAGGCTCAATGGGAGCAAGAAGAGCAACCCCACTCCAAATCCCATACCTAAGAAGCTTCTCATCGACCTATCCGCTCAAACTTCGAACCCGATGAAATTGTACATCCGGCGGGGGTCGGCGGTGTTACGGCGGTAAGAGAGGAGACGCGGTTCGCAGTGGGTGCAGGCCGGGCCGGGATTGAAGATGTTCGCCTTCGTGAAGCTCAGTCCGCGGAGGAGTCCGAGATTGGCGGCGCCCAGATCGAGGAGATACTTGCGCTTGAGAACGGGGACACGGACCTCCGGAACATAGGGCCGGGTCTCACGCGCCGGAAGCTTGGCGGGGACGGGGGCCTCGGGCACGTGGCCCCGGATCGCGAAAACGCTTTCGGGGAAACCGGCTTTCAGGAAGCCTTCCCGCACCTCGGGCCCGACCTCGTAGCAGGCGGCGCCGATGCAGGGCCCGAGGACCGCGAACATCGTTTCCGGCTTCGATCCGTAGGCCTCGCCCATGGCCCGGACGGCTTTCTCCAGGATGCGCTTCTCGGTGCCCCGCCAGCCGCAGTGGACGGCGGCCACGGCCCGGTTCTCCTCGTCGACGAGTAGGACGGGCAGGCAATCGGCCGTGCGGACGACCAGGAGCAGGCCCGGGACGTTCGTCATCAAGGCGTCGCCCTCGTGCCGGCCGGCGGTTGCTGCATCGAGCCGATAGATGACGTCCGAATGGACTTGGCGCATGACGACGGGCGCCATCCCTTTCGACGCGGCGAAGGCCAGGAAGTCCGCTTCGCTCCAGCGGGCGTTGCCGAAGCCGTGGACGAGACCGGGGACGGCCACGAGGCGCGGTACGGTGAGGAAGGGGCACTTGTTTTCGAACACGACGCTTCACTAATACCAAAAAGCCGGGGCCGGCTCAAGGTGTCCCCCATGTATCCGAACCTGCCCACCCCGCAAAGCCGCTTCCGGGGGACCGGCGGCGGCTTGTCATTTCGGGTCGGCCCTCGTATGATGAGGGCACCATGCCGTTCAAGGACAAGACCATGCCTCTTCTAGCCGTATTCGGCATCGTCCTGGCGCTTGCGGGCGCCGCCCTCCTGGCCTCGGAAACCCGACCCCGGGCCCGCGAATTCGGCCTCGTCGTCGGGGTCCTGCCGACCGGGCCCCTCAACGCCATCACCGACGTCGCCGGGGTGGCCGTCGGCCAAGTGACGATCGTCGAAGGCCAAAACGTCCGGACGGGCGTCACGGCCGTCCTGCCCCATGGCGGCAACGTCTTCCAGGACAAGGTCCCGGCCGGGATCTCGGTCGGGAACGGCTACGGCAAGCTTACGGGCGTCACCCAGGTCATGGAGCTCGGCACGCTCGAGACGCCCATCGTCCTGACCAACACCCTGAGCGTCCCGACGGCGGCCGATGCCGTCATCGACTGGACGCTCGGCCTCGCCGGCAACGAGAGGATCGCGTCGGTCAATCCGGTCGTCGGCGAGACGAACGACGGCTGGCTCAACGACATCCGGGGCCGGCACGTCACCAAGACCCACGTCCTCGAGGCCATCCGCAAGGCCTCCGGCGGTCCGGTCGCCGAAGGCGTCGTCGGCGCGGGCACGGGCACGACCTGCTTCGACTACAAGGGCGGGATAGGTACCTCCTCCCGCCGCCTGCCCGACGCTCGAGGCGGCTGGACAGTCGGCGTCCTCGTCCAAACGAACTTCGGCGGCGTGCTGACCATCAAGGGCGTTCCCTTCGACCGGAAGAATGCCGGCTCGGGCGCGGGCGCCGCGGCCGGCGCGGCCCCGAACCCCTCCGGCGACGGCTCCTGCATGATCGTCGTAGCCACCGACGCGCCCCTCGACGCCCGCAACCTCGAACGCCTGGCCAAGCGCGCCCTGCTCGGCATCGCCCGGACCGGCGGCTACTTCTCGAACGGCAGCGGCGACTACGCCGTCGCCTTCTCGACGGCCGCATCCGTCAGGGTCCCCCACCGCTCGGAGGCGTCGACTACGGACGGTCACCCTACTGCGGGATGACGCGGTCTCGCCGCTCTTCCAGGCCGCGGCCGAGGCCGCCGAGGAAGCCATCCTCAATTCCCTGTTCATGGCCGTCCGCACCGAGGGCAAGGACGGGCATATCGCCGAGGCCCTGCCGCTCGACCGGGTCCGGGAGCTCCTCAAGTGAGGCGGAAAAAGCTCAAAACGATCGGCGTCCTCGGCGGCATGGGCCCGGAAGCCGGCGCCGCCTTCTTCGAAAGGATCGTCCGCGAGACCGCCGCGGGCCGCGACCAGGACCATCCGCCGGTCGTCCTCTACAGCTTGCCCCAAGTCCCGGACCGTACGGAAGCCATCCTTCGCGGCGGGCCGGATCCCGTGCCGGCCCTCCGGCGCGGACTGGCGGTCCTCGAGCGCGCCGGGGCGGATTTCGCCGTCATGTCATGCATCTCCGCCCATTACTTCCTGCCCCGGCTCGTTCCCAGGTCGCCCCTGTCGCTCATCAGCCTGATCGACGAGACGGTCGCGGCCATTAAGAAAATGAAGCCTGTCCCCCGCTCCATCGGGCTCCTGGCCACGGACGGGACCGTCCGGTCGGGGATCTTCGCCCGGGCCTTCGAGGCCGCCGGGATCGCCGTGCTCACGCCCTCTTCCCGTGATCAGGCCCGGCTGATGACGGCGATCTACGGCCAAAAGGGCATCAAGGCCGGTTTTACCCGGGGCCCGGCCCGAGAGGCCGTCCTCGAGGTCGCCCGGGGGCTCGTCCGCCGGGGCGCCGGGGTCGCTCTGGCCGGTTGTACCGAGGTCCCCCTGGTCCTCGGGCCCGCGGACCTCGCCGTGCCCCTGGTCGACCCTATGACCGCAGGGGCCAGGGCGGCGGTCCGGAGGTCGGGAGCCCGGCTCAAGGCTTGAAACCGGGGATACCTGTCCCCGACATCATTCCCGGCTCGTTCTCCTTGACTTTACAGGGGGATTCCGGTATAAATCGGCGGTACTTTTCCCCAGTGAGGAGGTGAAAGTTCTTGGCTTTTGTACAGCTTGACGAAGGTGAAAACCTCGAATCCGCGCTGCGCCGGTTCAAGAGGAAGGTCCAGCAGGAAGCGATCATCAAGGAGATCAAGAAGCACTCGGTCTACTTCAAGCCCGGCGAGAAGAAGCGCATGAAGCAGGCCCAGGCGCGCAAGCGGATGAGGCGGCGCATCAAGAGAGAGCGCGACGTCGAGTACTGAGAACTTTCCATTCTCCTCGACATCCTAACGTCCCGATCCGACAGACGACCGAACCGAAGGGCCGGGTCCGTCGCGAGAGAGGGGGAGCCACGGCGACTCAGAAACCCGCATGGCTGAAGGTGCGGCTCCCGTCGCACGGGGAATATTTCCGCGTGGCGGAGATCGTCCGGAGCGGAGGTCTGCACACCATCTGCGAGAGCGCCCGCTGCCCGAACATCGGCGAGTGCTGGGAGCGCCGGACCGCCACGTTCCTCATCCTCGGCGACACCTGCACCCGAAACTGCGGCTTTTGCGCCGTGGCCAAGGGCACGCCGCTCCCGCTCGACCCCGATGAGCCGGCCCGCGTCGCCGGGGCGGTGGCCGCGCTCGGCCTGGCCTACGCGGTCGTCACCTCGGTGACCCGGGACGACCTCCCGGACGGCGGGGCGGCCCACTTCGCGACGGTCATCCGGGCCATCCGGGCCGCCCGCCCCGACGCCCGGGTCGAGGCGCTCATCCCCGACTTCGGCGGCGACGAGGCCGCCCTCGGCGCGGTCCTCGACGCCTCGCCCGACGTCCTCAACCACAACCTGGAGACGACGGAATCCCTCTACCCGGCCATCCGCCGTCCCCGCGAGAACTACCGCCGCTCGCTCGGCGTGCTGGCGAACGCCAAAAAGCGGGGCGCCCGGACCAAGTCGGGCCTGATGATCGGCCTCGGCGAGAACGAAGCCGATATCCTGAGGACGTTCGCCGACCTGCGGCGGGCCGGCTGCGACCTTCTGACCGTCGGACAGTACCTCCAGCCGACGGCCGCGCATCCCCCGGTCGTGAAGTACTACGCCCCGGACGAATTCGAGGCCTTCGCCGCGGAGGCTCGCCTGGCGGGCTTCCGGGAGGTCGTGTCCGGGCCGCTCGTCCGCAGCTCCTACGAGGCCGGGCGCCTCTTCGACGCGGTCCGGGAAAAGGACGGAGTCCCATGCGCTACCTGATCTTCACCGACATCCATGGCAACCTCGAGGCCTTCCACGCGGTCCTCAAGGCCGTTCAGAAGAAGAAGATCGACCACTACATCTTCCTCGGCGACCTGGTCGGCTACGGGGCCTCGCCGAACGAGGTCATCCAGAAGATCCTGACCCTCAAGCCCCTGTCCATCATCCGGGGCAACCACGACAAGGCCGTCTCCGGCCTCGACTCCGTCCAGACCTTCAATCCCATCGCCGCCTCGGCCATCTTCTGGACCAAGAAGACGATCACCCGCAAGAACCTCGACTTCCTGGTCCGGCTGAAGCAGAGCCCCGAGGTCATCCAGGACTCCATCACCATCTGCCACGGCGCGCCCTTCGACGAGGACTACTACATCTTCGGCGAGTTCGACGCGGCCGAGGCCTTCTCCTACATCCAGACGCCGGTCTGCTTCTTCGGCCACACCCACTTCCCTTTCGTCTACACCGACAAGGACGGCAACGTCGAGGGCACGTTCCTCGAAGGCAACGCCAACGAGGTCAAGCTCGAGAAGGGCGTCCGCTACCTGGTCAATCCCGGCTCGGTCGGCCAGCCCCGGGACCGCAATCCCCGGGCCGCCTTCGCCGTCTACGACTCCGAGGCCCGGACCATCAAGTTCAGCCGGGTCGAGTACGACATCGAAGAGGCCAAGCGGAAGATCATCGACGAGCGGCTCCCGCCGGCCCTGGCCGAACGTCTCAGCCTGGGGATCTAGCTCAGATCTTCGGATTGGCGTAACAGTAAGCACAGCCGTGGGGGGCAGGCCTGGCTGTAGCTCCCGATATCCTCAGGGCTTCATTCACGCGGACGGAAGAGCCGGTCTCCCAGGGTCTCGCCGAGGAAGAACTTGAACAGGAAGAAGTAGAGGAAGACGAGGACGCCGTAGAGGAGGAGCATGGACCCGGACATCGAGCCCAGGATCTCGAAAAAGGTCAGGCCCATCGATGCCGCGGCCAGTCCCAGGGCGACGAGCCAGAAGATGCCGACGAAGAGGACGTCGAAGACCTTGGACTTGAAGAAGACGGAGAAGCTGAAGGACGGTCGCGGCCCCGCCTCCTCGCTCTCGTCGAGGGGTTCGATCTCGCGCCGGATCTCCTCCCCTCCCTCGGCCCCTCGCCGGGGCAGGATCGGTTCGCGGGCCGGGCGCGCGGGCTCGGCGGCCGCCTCGTCCGTCTCAGCCGCCGCCGCCTCTTCCTCTTCGCCCTCTTCCCCGATCTCTTCCTCGTCAGCCGGCCGGTCGAAAGGCAGAGGCGACTGGCTCACCCTCTCGGGAAGCCCCATCGTCGAATCCGACGCCTTGCGCCTTGGGAATATCTCGACCTCTTCCTCGGTGTCCGTCGCCGCGGGCTCGCCGCCGCGGAGCTTCCGGGTCTCGACCGGCCCGGTGTCCGCGGGAAAGACGGGGGCGCCCTTCATGGTGCTGGCCCAGGGGGGAAGCGTGCCGGTCGGCGGCTCGTCCGTCGCCGGCTTCTCCTCGGGCTGGGGCGAGGCCGGCGGCTCCGGCGGCGCCTCGGGCGCGGGCTCGCTCACGGCCCTGGCCTCCATGAACCGGTCGACCTGCGCCTGGCCGAGATCGACGGTCTTACCGATGTCTTCGAGCTCCCGGGTGTCGAACGTCACGGGCTTCAGGGCGGATTCCCCGGCGGTCGAGGCGAAGTCGGCATCTGTCGGCTCGGTGACGTACTCGACCTCGGCGATCTCCTCGGACGCGCCGAGCGGTTCGGGGATCTCGGTCGTTCCTTCGCTCGGCGTCACGGCTTTCGGTTCGTTCGCCGGCGGCGGGGCGATGTCCTCCTCCTCGATGTCTTCGTCTTCGTCCTTCTCTTCGCCTTTCTCTTTAGCCGGCTCTTCGGCCTCGTCTTCTTTTTCGTCTTCCTCGTCTTCGACGTCTTCGTCATCGTCCTCTTCGTCTTCCTCTGCGTCCTTCTTCGGCTCGGGCGCGGCCTTGTCCTCGATCTCCCGCGCTCCCTCTTTATCCTTGGCTTCGGACGCCGCGATCTCGTCGACCAGGATGACCTCTTCGGTGACGTCGTCCGCGGCTTCCCCGCCCGCCTCTTCGGCGACGAGCTCGTCGAGGGCCAGCTCCTCGGTCTCCTCGCGGATCTCCCGCTCGAGCTCCTCGTCGATCTCCGTGTCGAGGTCCTTGGCCGCCGCCGGGCGCTTCTCGTCCTCGGGCTCGTCGACCGTGTAGTCCTTCTCCTCGACCTCGGCGTCGATGATCTTCTCGCCCGGGATCTCCTCTTCGATCTCTTCATCCTCGGTGAAGAGGAGCTGGGTGCCGCAGTTGTTGCAGTACTTGTCGTTCTCGTCGATGATGGCGTGGCAATAGGGGCAGCGGGTGATGGCCATTGGCTTTATTATCATAGGGAAAACGGCCGGTGTCAATTGAATTGCGGGACGGGTTCCCGTAGACTAGCGGCCGGAGGAACCGCATGGTCCGGACACCGCACAAGCGCGCATTGATCACCGGCGCCTCGGCCGGCCTGGGGACGGAATTCGCCCGCCAGCTGGCCGCGGCGGGCGCCAACCTCGTCTTGACAGCCCGGCGCGCCGACCGGCTCGAGGAGCTGGCTCAGAAGCTCCGGGCGGAACACGGCGTCGCCGTCGACGTCGTTCCGGCCGACCTCTCGACCGACGAGGGGATCGGGCGCGTCTCGCGGGTCCTCGCGGAGGACCCGGCCCTCGACCTCCTCGTCAACAACGCCGGCTATGGCGGCCGGACCGGGTTCGTGCGCGGCGAGGCCGCGGACCACCTGGCCATGTCCCGAGTCCACATCGAGGCGACCGTCCGGCTGACGCACGCGGCCCTGCCCGGGATGATCGCCCGCGGACGCGGGGCCGTCATCAACGTCGCCTCGGTCGCCGCCTTCTCCCCGTTCTCGGGGGCGATGTACAGCGGCACAAAATCCTTCCTGGTCATGTTCTCGGAGAACCTCCAAAGCGAGCTGAGGGACAAGGGGATCGCCGTCCAGGTCCTCTGCCCCGGCCTGACCCACACGGAGTTCCACGCCGTCGCCGAAATGGACCTCTCCGGCGTCCCCGGGATGTTCTGGAGGACGGCCGAATACGTCGTCCGGGTCTCCCTGCGCCGGCTCGGGGGCCGGGTCGTCTGCCTCCCCGGCTGGGAGAATAAGACGATCGCCTTCCTGATGCGCTGTCCGGCCACGGCGGCCGGCGTCCGCGCCGTCGGGCGGTCCAGGCTCGTCCGCAGGAAGGCCGGCGGAAATTGACTTCCCCGTCGAATCCGTTAAAATACTGAGCCGTGGGCGATTAACTCAGCGGTAGAGTGCTACCTTCACACGGTAGAAGTCAGAGGTTCAAGTCCTCTATCGCCCACCACATGAGGAAAATTTAGATTTAATAATTCCGGAGGGAATCGGCGATCCCGGCCGATTCTGATCCGCGGGCAGAATCCGGGTCGCCCTTCAGCCGGGTTACCGGCCCCGTCCTCTGGCGGGAGGCGGAGCGCTCCCGGCTTCGGATTCCCCGCCCGAAATGAGCAGAAAGAGTTGAATCCGGTTGCGGACTCCCGTTTTCCTGAAAATGTTGTAGAGGTGTTTCTTGACCGTGTCGAGCGAAATGTGAAGATCGCCGGCGATTTCCTTGTTGAGCCGGCCGCGATGGACAAGAGCCAGGACCTCCCTCTCCCGGTCCGAGAGGCCGAAGCGTTCCCCGAACTCATCCAGGCGGGAAAGCGGCGCTCCCTCGCCGGCACCCGCGAATCGTTTCCCCTTGAGGGAAGCCAGTAAGACAATCAGGGCCGGGATATTCGCGGCCACCCAAAGGAGTCCGAATAGGATATAGCTGAGAAAACTCGTGTAGGGCCTGCTCATGAAAAAGAAATCGATCATGAGGCCCGCCGCCGTCAGCCCCGCGACCGGCACGACGCGGCTCTTCCGTTCCCGATTCTTTCCCGCGGCCGAGATGAGCAGACCGGCCAAAGCCAGGGCCATAAGAATCAAAAACATGATTTGAAGGGATAGGGGGACATTGACCTGAAAGGAAGGAAGCGCCGGAACATCGGCCAGCCGGAGAAAAGCCCGCCGGCCGTAGGTCACGAAAATGATGAGAAAAGGAGCGGCGAGGACGGTCTTCGCCGCCCCGGACAGCCGCCGCCCCAGCAGGCGGCAGAGAAAATCGGCAAAGAATATCAAAGTCGCGGCCTGGATGGGGATGAGAAAGAGGGCATTGAAAAGAACAAACCCCAATTGTCCGGTTTTAGGAAGATAGCGGATATACAGAAGAAACGCCACGGTAAATACGGCCTGAAAATTCCATAGCGTCAAATAAACCAAGTAGGATCGCCCGGACGGCGAAGGCCGCCGGCTGAAAATCCGCGCTCCGATCGCGACAGGGGCGATCGCAACCGCCAGAAAAATCGCCGTCAGGATGCCGTCAAACATATTGATCATAGTATATCTAAAAAAGGACCGACATTTAACTCCTTATCGTCCGTTCCGGGCCATTGCCCCCTACTCCAAAAGTGGAATTTTCGAAAAACGCCACTTTCGGGGAATTTACAAAACTCGCGGAGGCTTCTAACGTGGACGGAGGCGGTTGGCCTGGAAATTTGAAGAAGAAGAAAAGAAAGTTGTCGATTGTCCCGCGAGACGCTCCCGATCATCCCGAAAGACGGTTGAGCGGAAGGGACTCAGGAGGAAATCATGTTTAGGCGTTTTGAGATTGTCTTGACAGGTCTCTTCACGGTGCTGAGCGTGCTGTTTCTGATCGCCGGCGCGTTTCGGATCCGCAGTTTCCGCCGGAAGACGAAAACCCGAGTGCCCATTTGGAGCAAAGAGGTCGGACCCGTATTCAGAGCGGGTAAAATGATGACAACCCTCTCCTGGTCCCTCTTCGCTCCCGGTCTTCTATTCACCATTTTCATAGCCACGTTGCCTTCAGCCGTGATCAGGGTATATGCCAAGACACTTTTTTGCGTCGTTTTCGGCGCTTGGGCTCTCTTGGAGATTGTTCTCAGCTTCTCGATTTCCGAAAGACTGCTCCACGGCTCGAAATCGAGGCGCTCTCTGTTTTTCCTTTCGGTCATCTTAGGGTGCGCAGTCGCGGTTTACCTCTTTTCTTCTATTCCCCGATCGTTGCCTTACCCGGCCGAATCGGATTGTGTCATGCTGGATCTCCCCGTTCGCGGGACGTGGCTGGCCGGGCAGGCCGGCGCAAGCGCCACGACAAACGGACATCTCAGCAACCGTTATGCGATAGATCTCTTGAAGCTCGGACCGGATGGCCGTCTCTTCAAAGGGCGTGAAGAAGCCGTCACGGATTTCTATTCGTATGATGAGCCTGTCTATGCCCCCGCGGACGGACGGGTGACGCAGGTTGTTTCGAACTTGGAAAGCGACCTCGTGGGCCATATGGACAAGGATCACCCCGGAGGCAATGTCATCATTATTGATATCGGAAAAGGGAAATACGTCTATTTTGGCCATCTCAAAAAAGGCGGCACCGTCGTTGAGGAAGGCCGGTTCGTCACGGCAGGGACGCTCTTGGGGTATGTCGGTAATTCGGGTTACAGCACCCATCCGCACCTGCATATGCATGTGCAGAACCAGCCGAAGTCCGATTCTGAGCAAAGAAAGTTTTTCCCCTTCCGTTTCACGAAAATGCGAAGGAAAAGGTTGATCTTCTGGGGAAAAATCAGCGGTGGCGCCTTATTGCGGAATGATAAGCTGAGCGATTGACGGGGCCGCTTCGCCTGGAGTGTCCGTTCCTGCGATTGGGATTATCCCTTTATCTCGATGATGCGATGGGTGCATCTCGGACTGCCGCGCAAGACCGATTCCTCGAGCTCGACGGTGACCGGTTTCCCCGTGACGATGGAAAAAGCGAACTGATTCCACCCGGTGGTGCACGTGCAGAAGTCCGCCGGGGTTCGGCTTATTTTCACCAGGGGGCAACCGCAGCGAGGGATCTTGCCGACGACCCGCAGAATCCCCGTTGTTTCATCAACCTCGGTCCGGTCGGCCCATCGCGCTTTTATGGCGGTCAGAAAGCCCTGGAGATCGTGACCTGCGCCCAAACTGTGCCCAAAATTATCGAAAACCGTCGAAAAAGGTCGAAAAGCATCGAAATATATCGAAGGCCAAAAGTCCTGATAACTCACTAGTTATAAAGGCTTTTGCCTTATTTTTGCTGGCCGCGTTTTTGTCTGCGCTTCCTACACACGGTAGAAGTCAGAGGTTCAAGTCCTCTATCGCCCACCATTCCTCTGATCCCAAATCCGGTCGGCAGGTCCATCGCCTGGCCGAGCGCTGGTCCCTCCCGGCCACTGACAACGGAACCTTCGGCCAGCCCTTTCCGTCTTCCAAAGAGAAAGGAACTGCCCATGTCTCCCAAGAAACGCCCCTTTCCCGGCCTGGTCATCGGTGCCCTGGTCCTGCTTTTCACGCTCCCAGCGGCCTCCTCCCTGGCAGCCGCACAGGAGGACCTGGCCAAGAAATATGCCGAGGCCGAAGGCCTCTACGAAATGACCGTCCCGGGCCAGGGGCTCGTCGTCCTTCAAGTCTACTTCAAGGACGGGACGCTTCGGACCGTGACGGCCGGCGATGCCGAATCGACGGTCTTCGCGCCCGTCGAAGGGCACGAGCTGCGATTCGAGAAGATCTCCGACGATAAGGGAACGTACCTGCTCGAGCTCCTCAGGGACGAGCATGGCCGCTTGACGCGGTTCCGGGTCGTCAATGAAAAGCTCAAGTTGGATGTGACCGGGAATAAAAAGGCGGAGTTCGACGACGCCAAGGCCGATCCCACCTCTCCCAGCGACCGCCAGGGCTATTTCGAACGGCATTACCGCAAATCCGAACATCGGGTGCCCATGCGTGACGGCGTCCTCCTGTTCACTCAAGTCTTCTGCCCGGTCGCCGCGTCCGAGCCCCACCCCATCATCCTCTTCCGGACTCCGTACGGGATCCCGCCGTACGGGAAGGCCTTCACCTATATGACCATACCTTCCCTCCATTTCCTGAAGGAGGGCTACATCCTGGTCTTCCAGGACATCCGCGGCCGGGCCATGTCCGAAGGGACCTACGAATATGTCCTTCCCTATCTAAAGGATAAGAAGGGCCCCGCCGACGTCGACGAGAGCAGCGACGCCTACGACACGGTGGATTGGCTGCTGAAGAACGTCCCCGGGACGAACGGCAAGGTCGGGGTCTGGGGCATCTCCTATCCGGGATTCACCGCGGCCATGGCCGCCATCGCCGCCCATCCGGCCGTCCTGGCGGTCTCGCCGCAGGCCCCCATGGCCGACATCTTCATGGGCGACGATGCCCTCCATAACGGAGCGCTCTACCTGGCCCATTACGCGAATTATGCCTACTCCATGGGACAGGCCCGGCCGGCGCCCACGGCGGATCCCCCGGCCAGGCTCCGCTTCCCGACGCCGGACGGGTATTCGTTCTTCCTGCGGACCGGCCCCTTGAAGGACCTCACCGCCAAGGTCTTCGGGGACGCGAATCCGGTTTGGAACGCGGCGATGGCCCACGAGACCTACGACGGGTACTGGAAGGCCCTATCGGTCTATCCCCATCTCGGCGGCATCAAGCCGGCCATCCTGACGGTCGGGGGCTGGTACGACGCCGAGGACCTCGGCGGCACGCTCGGAATATACAAGACCGTCGAACGCCTGAACCCCGGCCTGCCCAATACGATCGTCATGGGGCCCTGGGGCCACGGCCGATGGAATCACCTGGCGGGCGGTAGTGAGGCGGTCGGCCCGTTCCCCTTCAGCGGCACGAGGGCCTATTTTCAGGACACCCTCGAGCTCCCTTTCTTCAACCATTACCTGAAGGGAAAGGGCCCCCTCGCCCTTCCGGAGGCGGTCGTCTTCGAGACCGGCACAGACCGATGGCGGACGTACGACGCCTGGCCGCCGGCGGAGTCGAAGGCCAGGACGCTGTTCTTGGCGGACGGCGGCCGGCTGTCCGCCGAACCCGCGTCGGGTTCCCCGAAGACCGGCTTCGGCGAATACGTCAGCGATCCCGCCAAGCCCGTGCCCTACACCATGCAGACGAGCCCCCGGTACAACAGGCATTATTTCGTCGAGGACCAGCGGTTCGCCGCCTCGCGGCCCGATGTCCTCGTCTACACGGGCGAGCCTCTCGCCCAGGACCTGACGATCGCCGGCCCCATCAAGGCCGAGCTCTACGTCTCGACCACGGGAACGGACGCCGACTGGGTCGTCAAGCTGATCGACGTCTATCCCGACGACGCGCCCGATCCCGAGGACAATCCGGCCAACGTCCGCATGGGCGGCTACCAGAGGCTGGTTCGCGGCGACATCTTCCGCGGGAAATTCCGGACGAGCTTCGAGAAGCCCGAGCCGTTCGTCCCGGGACGGGTGACCAAGGTCGCCTTCGAGCTGTCGGATGTCCAGCACGCCTTTCTCAAGGGACATCGGATCATGGTCCAGGTCCAGAGCTCCTGGTTCCCGTTGTTCGACCGGAATCCCCAGACCTTTTGCAACATCCGCACGGCCGGCGAGGCCGACTTCCGGAAGGCCACGCATCGCGTCTATCATACGGCCCGGTATCCATCGGCGATCACGTTCGGGGTTTTGGCGAAGTGACCCGCGGCCGCGGGCCGGGATGAAGACTGGAAAGAAAGTGAGTTCCGCGTAAATTCATTTTACTCGAAATCGGCGCTTCCCCCTGGGCCGAAGATGGCCCGAATATTGCAGCCAAGGGCATCAACGGGGATATCGACATGAGGACCGTAGGGCGTAAAGACGAATACCGGAGGCTCCTCGGCCTATCCGAGTTCACGATGCTCTGCAGCCTCTCGGAGTATCTTTGCCAAGCCCAGAGACATTCGCTGAAAAAGCTCTTCTGTCTGGCGGAAAAGAACATCCTCCTGAACGTCCTCCATCGTGTCAACGGCAATCAAAGGGATGCCGGCCGCATCCTGGGATTGAAATCCACGACCTTGAACGCCAAGCTGAAGAAGTACGGGATAAGAGTGGTTAAGCAGATCGGCATGGACTCCCTGCCGCACGATCGCCCGGCCCGCTGAGGCGCGTCCGGCCTCGGCGCTCCTAACGCAACACCGGCTATGTCAAGGGAACTTCCCGCGGTCGGATTCCGTCTTTCCTTTCACGAAGGCCCCGCGCGGCCTTACAGGGAGGACCCATGATCGAGAAAACCAGACAGCTGTTCGGTCGGATCCCCGCCGTCGTTCGCGGCGGGCTCGTTCTGACGCTCGTGCTCATCTCCCCCGTCGTCCGGGCGGCCGCGGCCGGGGGGCCCCTTCGCGTCGATCTCAGTCCGGCGACGGCCCTCATGGGCACCCCGTTCTCTTTCACGGTCTCGGGTCTCGAATCCGGCGAGCGGATCGTCATCAAGGGCACGACGGTCGACAGCAAGGGTCGGGCCTGGAATTCCCAGGCCGAATTCCTCGCTTCCGCCCAGGGGACAGTAGATCTCGCACAACAGGCCCCGGTCTCGGGCTCGTATTCGGGAGCCGATGTTCTCGGGCTCCTTTGGTCGATGAAGCCGCCCGATACGCCGGGCCAGCGGCCGCCGTCTTTCGCCGCCGATGAGACGAACGGCTGGACGGTGGATTTCACCGCGACCGGCTCCTCCGGGAACACCGCGGCGGCGCGGCTCCGCAGGGTCTATCAGATGCCGGGCGAGGGCCTCGTGAGGATCCCTCTCCGTGAGGACGGGATGGCCGGCTTCCTCTATTGCCCGGCCGCGGGCGGCCCCTTCCCCGGGGTCATCATCCTCGGCGGCTCCGGCGGCGGGCTCTACGAATGGCTGGCCCAGGCCGTGGCCTCCAACGGATTCGCGGCCCTGACCCTGGCCTATTTCAACTACGCCGACCTTCCCGCCGAGCTCGTGGAGATCCCCCTGGAATATTTCCACAAGGCGGCGGCCTGGTTGAAGGCCCGTCCGGAGGTCAGAGCAGACCGGATCGGGCTGGCCGGAGGCTCGAAGGGCGGCGAGCTGGCCCTCCTCCTGGCCTCCCGCTACGACGATTTCCAGGCCGTCGTGGCCTGGACCCCCGCGGCCCATTCCTGGGAAGGGCACAGCCGGAAATATTTCGCGCCGGATTACAAGCCGGTGGCCTCGTGGAGCTTCGACGGAAAGCCGCTCCCTTTCGTCGGCTTCAAAGCCACGCCCGAAGACAAGGGGAAGGAGATGAAGGGGGAGCTCCAATCGTATGTCGAATTGCACCACATCTCCCTGGCTCAGGCCGGCCCGGCCCTCCTCGAACAGGCTTCGATCCCCGTCGAGCGGATCAAGGCGCCGCTCCTTCTCGTCTCGGGGACGCTCGACCAGACCTGGCCGGCGGACGAGTTCTGCCGCAAGATCTTGGATCGTCTCGGGAAGGCCCGGTTCCCCTACGAGGTGAGACACGTCAGCAACCCGGATGCCGGGCACATGTCGTTCCTTCCATACCTGATCACGGCCAACACAGCGGCCATCAACGGAGGCAAGGACCAGGCTAATGCCGCAGCCGGTCTCCGTTCCTGGAAGGAACTCCTCGACTTCCTCCGGCGCCATCTTTACAAATGACGGGGAGCCGGGACCAAATCGGGCCGGCATAGGGAGGGAGGGGGCGTTCCCGCCCCTTCCCCGCCGGCCACACTCCTGAGCGCACGGCCCAGCCGATTTTAGCCGTCCGCTATAATGGTAGCTTGGAAATGGAAAACAACATTGTCAACAAAGAGATGGATATATATGGCCCTGATCCTGGCCCTGCTCACGGGCCGCTGCCGGTATTCCCTCGAAGACGGCGGATATGACCTGTCCCGGTTCCGGAGTGATCCCGGGCTGACCGCGGTCCCCGAGGAGTTCCGGGGCCTGGTCCCGACCAACGGGGAGGCCGCGCGGGAGATCGCCGCCCGGAGCGGAGGCGGGGACCTGCGGTTCGTCGTCATCGGGGACACGATCTCCGACGGCAACACGACCTTCCGGACCTTCCTCGACGAGATCGCCGCGCTCGATCCGCGGCCGTCGTTCATCGTCCACCTCGGGGACCGGGTCGTCTCGCCCGTGGTCGAATACTACGGCACTTATCTGAAGGCCATCGCCAAAACGCCCTACCCCATCCTCCACGTCGACGGGAACCACGACGTCCGGGAGGAAGGCGGCCGGATCTCGAGGGCCTTCTTCGGTGAAACGGATTTCACCTTCGACCTGGACGACATGCGCTTCGTGTTCCTGGACAACGTCCACGGGGACGAGGATTTCGGCTTCAGCCGGGAGCAGCTGGCCTGGCTCGACAATGTGCTGAAGGCGCCCCGCCCGTCGAGGAAATTCGTCTTCGCCCACGTGCCGCCCAAGGCCCCGTTCCGGCGGATCACGCCGTGGCCGGCCTCGCTCTTCACCCCGCGTCTCGAGAACGAGAGGGAATTCCTCGACATCCTCGCCCGCCGCAACGTGGTCATGGCCGCCTTCGGCCACAGGCACATCCACGCCTCCCTGGTCCATAACGGCGTTCTCATGGTCATCACGGGAGGCGGGGGCCAGAGGAACTTCCTGGAGCCCGCGGTCCGGGCGCCCCTGTTCACGAAGAAGAGGCATTACACGCTCGTGGATATCCCCGCACGGGGAACGTCCCTCGGACCGTTCGAGGGGGTCCTGTCCTGCATGGGGAAGGGTCAGGAGACCCTGTTCCGATCGTCGTTCATCCAGGCGGGCCCTCTGACGGCCATAGGGAACCTCGGAGTGGCGCTCCGGCCCCTTCCCGCGCCGGCGGACGGCCTCTTCCGGCCGGGGAGCGCGGCCCCGATGCCTCTCGGAGCGTCGAGCCGCACCCCCTGAACCGGCGTCGACGGCCGCCGGATCCTGGAGATCCATATCGCGCGTTCCCGGCATCCCCCCGTTTAACACGGACATCCGGCGAAGATCGCCCTCGGCTGAAATGCGAGCTCGAAAAGCCCGCGACAGAAGCGGCCGGGGACGTTGAATCCGCCCTCCCCGCATGGTATATTCGGGCCCGTTCGAGGAGGGTAACCGAAATGCCCATGACACAGAAGAACGGGTGCGGGATATGGCCGGGGGCGGCGGCGGGACTGGCGGCCCTATTCGCCGTCGCCTCCTGTGCCGCTCAGCCGGTCGTCCGGACGGACGGGCTCCGCGGGGCGGGCATCCGCAGCTCGACCTACGGCCGTCCGAACGACCCGGGTCCGGGCTACTGGGCCCGCACGGGGGTCGAGATCGCGGCCAAGTTCCCCGGCGCCAAACCTGAGGCCATCTGGATCGTCAGCCGGCTGAACGGTCGCGGCACCGAGATGTCGTTCCCGGTCCCGCCCGGCGGCGACCCGCTCATCACGGGCATGGCCGAGGACATCAGCGAGCCGGTCCTCAAGCTCTTCGACGAGCGGGGCTACCGGGTCTGGCTCCAGACGGAGCCGGGCTGGGCGCCCGTCGACGAGGCCTTCCACGTGATGCTCGACCGGTACGGTCATCACCCGTGCGTCATCGGGGTCGGCGTCGACGTCGAATGGCACCGTTCGAACAATCCCGACCTCGGTGATCCGGTGACCGACGAGATGGCCGCGAAGTGGCTGGCGGCGGCCCGCTCCCACAACCCCTCCTACCGGATGTTCCTGAAGCATTTCCGCGAGGACGTCATGCCCCCGACCCTCCGCGAGGGTATCCTGTTCGTCGACGACAGCCAGATCTTCGAATCGTCGGACGCGATGATCGAGGAGTTCGCCAAATGGGGCCGGACCTTCGCCCCGGCGCCGGTCGCCTTCCAGTACGGCTACCAGACCGACAGGCCCTGGTGGGGCAAGATGAAGGACCCCGTCAAGGAGATCGGCGACCGCATCCTGGCCGCGACGCCGAACGCCGAAGCGCTCATCTGGGTGGATTTCTCGGTCCGGGACGTCTTTCCGCCCGACCCGTCCAAGGGCGACCGCGTCCCGCCGAAGAAGTAGCGGGTCCGGAGGAACGGGGAAGGCGGCGACGATGTTCGGGAACCGGCTGAGCCCGCGCAAGCTCAAGGCCCTGGTCGGCCGCGAGGTCGGCCTGTCCGACTGGTTCACCGTCACCCAGGAACGGATCGACGCTTTCGCCGCCGCGACCGAGGACCGCCAGTGGATCCATGTCGACCCCGAACGGGCGGCCCAAAGCCCGCTCGGCGGGACGGTCGCCCACGGTTTTCTTCTGCTCTCCCTCGTCCCGTTCTTCAATCTCTCGAACGAGGTCTTCACGGGGCGCTTCCGGATGGCCGTCAACTACGGCCTCGATCGCGTCCGCTTCCCCCACTCCGTCCGGGCCGGCTCGCGCGTCCGCAACCGGGCCGTCCTGAAGAAGATCGAGAAGCGGGGTTTCCGCAAGGTCCTGGTCACCGTCGAGAACACGATGGAGGTCGAAGGGGCCGGCAAGCCGGCCATGGTCGCCGACGTCCTGGCCCTGATCTATCTATAAAGGGGGTCCCATGCCGAGCGCCGACATGATCCTGATCCAGCTCCGCGAGATCTCCTACCATTGGACGTCTCTCGCGCTCCTCTTCCACGTCTACTTCGGCATCATTGCTGTGGCCCTCCTCGCGGGCGTCCGTCCCTCGAAGAAGAGCGCCGGCCGGTTCCTCGCCCTGCCGTTCCTCTCCGTGAGCGCGGTCGCCTGGATCGAGGGGAATCCGTTCAACGGCCTCGTCTTCGCGGCCCTCTGGATCCTGCTCCTGATCGTCTCCGGACGGCTGCCCGAAGAGAAGATCCGTATTGCGCCGGCGGGCCTCCTGGCGCCGGGGATCGCGCTCTTCCTCTTCGGCTGGTTCTATCCGCATTTCCTGGACGGCGCGCCGGTCACGGCCTACCTTTACCTGGCCCCCACCGGCCTCATCCCCTGTCCGACCCTGTCCATCGTCATCGGGCTGGCGCTCATCGCCGGCGGCTTGGATTCCCGGGCCGTCGGCCTGGCCCTCGGCCTCACCGGGCTTTTCTATGGGATAACGGGCGTCTTCCGGCTCGGCGTAGCCATCGACGCCGCCCTGATCCTAGGGGCCATCCTGATCCTGGCCGCCGCCTTCCGGAAGAAGCCGCTCCCCGAAAGCCGTTGATGCCGGGGGCGGCCCGGTCCTATAATGGGCCCAGCCCATCCGAGGAGGGAACCATGGACATCAAGGCTATCCCCGTCGAGAAGCCCGAGGACATGAACTTCATCCTCGGCCAGGCCCACTTCATCAAGACGGTCGAGGACCTCCACGAGGCCATTGTCACGACCGCGCCGCACATGAAATTCGGAATCGCCTTCTGCGAGTCGTCGGGCCTGGCCCTCGTCCGCCACACCGGGAACGACGAGGCGCTCGTCGCGATCGCCGTGAAGAACGCCATGGCCGTGGGCGCAGGACACTCGTTCTTCATCTTCCTGACCGGCGGCTTCCCGGTCAACATCCTCAACGCGGTCAAGGCCGTGCCCGAGGTCTGCGGCATCTACTGCGCCACGGCCAATCCGGCCGAGGTCGTCGTCGCCGAGACCGGGCAGGGCCGGGCCATCCTCGGCGTCGTCGACGGCGTGAGGACGAAAGCCATCGAGGGACCGGACGGCATCGAGTGGCGCAAGGGCTTCCTGCGCAAGATCGGCTACAAGCTCTGAGCCGGCGAACGTGAATTTCCCCACCGCCTGCCTCCGGACGGCCCGGCTCTTATCGATCGGGGCGTTCCTGGCCGCCCCCCTCGGCGCCCAGTTCCGGGACGGCTTCGACGGGCCGAAGCTCGCCGTCGATCCCGCCGGCGCGGCCGGCTGGACCTGGGTCACGGGCGAAGGCCGGGCGGTCATGGACTTCGTCCAAGGTCCCGGCTTCGCCACCATCGTCGTCGACGCGACCCGGGACGTCCGCAACGTCTGGTGGGCCTTCATCAAGCGGGACGTCTCGGCCGCGCTCGACCTGGCCCGTCTGGGGAAACCCGGCTTCGAGCTGCGGATCGAGGCCCGCATCCGGACCGACCACGCCCCGCGGCGGGTCAACCTCCACCTCAACACCCAGAAAACGACGGATTTCCATAGCCACCTCATGGAATACGACCTGGCCGAGGCGGGCCGCTGGACCACGATCAGCCTGACCACCCGGGATTTCAAAGCGGAGCCAGGCGACACGGTCAACGCCCAGATGGCCCTGATGGACTGGGGCCTCGGCCGCTACCGCGTCGACGTCGACTATTTCAAGGTCGACGTCGTCGAGGTCACGAAATCCGGTCCCGACCTGGGCCCGCCCGTCCCCTACCATCCGCCGGTCGCCGACCCCGCCTCGTTCGCCCACGCCCTCCCCGTCGCCGGCGACCTGACCGTCGACCTCGGCGAGCCCTCCGTCAACCTGAACGATTGGGCGATCCGCGACGGCGGCGGCGAAGCGGCCGTCGTCTCGGTCGGCGGGACGCGGCTCGTCCTCCTGCGCTGGGACCTCCGCCGGATCGCCGGACGGAAGGTCGCGGGCTCGGGCCTCCTGGAGCTCACGACGCGGGCCCTCGAGGCAGCGACGACGGAGCGTCCCGATTTCGGCCTTCTCCGCGTCGTCGAGGCCCTCGGCGGCGATCCCGCTTGGGACGAGCGAACGGCCTCGTGGTCGTCGATCTTTCGCGGAGCGCCGCGAGAGCTGGTGTTGAACCCTCAGCCAATCATCGATCGGCCGGTCGCGGCCGGGGACGGCGCCAAAACCTACTTGACCATCCCGGCCGTCGTCCTCCAGCGCCTGATCGACGGGAAGTCCCGGGGCCTGGCCTTGACCCCGCTGGGCTCGATCGAAGCCGCCTTCTACGCCCGCGAAGCGAAAGGCGGCGCGGCCTCCGCCCGCTTGCTCTTCGATCTCGAGGAGAATTGACATGGAAACGACCCCTGCGGCCCCCAAGCGCCTGCTTTCGCTTGACGCCCTGCGCGGCTTCGACATGTTCTGGATCATCGGCGGTGACGCCTTCTTCCGGTCGCTGGCCGAGGTGACGAACTGGGGCTGGGCCCGCGCCTGGGCCGTCCAGCTCGAGCACGCCGAATGGGCCGGTTTCCACTTCTACGACCTCATCTTCCCCCTGTTCATGTTCATCTCGGGGGTGGCCATCCCCTTGTCGCTCCTGGCCAAGGCGGAGACCGCCGCGGACAAGCGGCCGATCTACATCAAGCTGGTCAAGCGGGCCCTGCTTCTCGTCCTGCTGGGCTTCGTCTACAACCACCTGACGGACCTCCAGTTCGCCACGCAGCGCTACGCCAGCGTCCTCGGCCAGATCGGCCTGGCCTATCTCTTCGCGGCGCTCATCATGCTCAAGGTCCGGAGCCTCGGGGGCCGGCTGGCCGCCGCCGCGGGGATCCTGGCCGGGATCGCCGCCGTCCAGCTCCTCGTTCCCGTCCCGGGCGTCGGCGCCGGGGTGCTGACGCCCGAGGGGACGGTCAACGGCTGGCTCGACCGCCTGCTTCTCCCCGGACGGCTCTACGACAAGGTCTTCGACCCCGAGGGCATCCTCTGCGTCCTGTCGGCGACGTCCGTCACGCTCATGGGCGGGCTGGCCGGCCTGCTGCTCAAGTCCGGGAAGCTCGCCGCGTACCGCAAGGCCGTCGTCCTGGCCGCGGCCGGGCTCGGCCTCACGACCCTGGGCTATGTCCTCGGCGGCTGGTATCCCATCATCAAGAAAGCCTGGACGGCGACCTTCGACATCTACGCCGCCGGCCTCGCGCTCATCCTGCTGGCGCTCTTCTATTTGGTCATCGACGTCGTGGGCCTGAAGAAGTGGTCGTTCGTTCTCCGGGTCATCGGCCTGAACTCGATCACGATCTACCTGGGATCGCGGATGATCGACTTCGAGTTCACGAGCCGGTTCTGGTTCGGCGGGTTGGCCCGCCTGGCCGGCGACGCGGGCCCCCTGGTCCTCATCGCCGGGACGATCGCCGTCGAGTGGGTCGTCCTCTACGTCCTATATAAGAAGAACGTCTTCCTGCGCGTCTGAGCCGCGCGCCGCTCGCGCCGCCCTCTAGCGGGTCCCGCCGCCCGGCGGCAGATTCTCCTCGAGGAACTTCGTGAACATCGTGTAGAGGTGGAGCGTCGTCCCCCGGCCCTCGTAGATCCCATGCGAGCGGTTCGGGTAGGCCAGCATGGAGAAGGCCTTGTTGTGGGCGACGAGCTCGTCGACGAGGCGCTCGAAGCCCTGGTAGTGGACGTTGTCGTCGCCCGTGCCGTGGACGACGAGCAGCCGGCCCTTCAAGTCCTTGGCGAAGGAGATGGGCGAGCCGTTCTTGTAGCCTTCGGCGTTGTCGTCCGGCAGACCCATGTAGCGCTCCTGATAGATCGTGTCGTAGAGCCTCTGGTCGGGCACGGAGGCCACCGAGATGCCGGCCCTGTACAGGTCGGGGTGGCGGAACATGGCGTTGAGGGTCATCGAGCCGCCGCCGCTCCAGCCCCAGACGCCGACGCGCCCGGGATCGACGAACGGCCAGGCGGCCAGGGCCGCCCGGACGGCCGCGGCCTGGTCGGACGAGGCCAGGATGCCGATCTGCCGGTAGATGGACTTCCGCCAGGCCCGTCCGCGCGGCGCGGGCGTGCCGCGGTTGTCGAAGCTGGCGACGATATAGCCCCGCTGGGCCAGCATCAGGTGCCAGAGGTAGCCGCTGCCGCCCCAGCCGTCCTGGACGGTCTGCCCGGCCGGCTCGCCGTAGACGTAGACGAGAAGCGGGTACTTCTTGGCCGGATCGAAGTCGGGCGGCAGAAGGCGCCAGCCGTCGACCTGGATGCCGTCCCCGATCGGGAGCTTGAAGAACTCGGCCCGCCGCCGGGCCAAGCCCTCGACCTTGGCCTTGAGCGCCGCGTTCCCCGCGAGCGTCCGGACGGTCTCGCCCTTGGGCAGCTCTCACGAGCTCGGTCGTCGTCGGGGTGTCGAGCGATCCCCAGGTGTGGAAAGCCCATCGGGCCGACGGCGAGATGCTGTAATTATGGACGCCGCCCGGCCCGGCGGGGCTGACCCGCTCGGGCGTCCCCCGGCCGTTCAGCCGGACGCGGTAGAGGAAGCGCTTCGTCGCGTCGTCGGGAGAGGCCGTGACGTAGAGCCAGCCGCCCTTTTCGTCGACGGCGTCGACCCGGACGACATCGTAAGCCCCCGGCGTCAGCAGCCGGACCGGGCCGCCGTTGCGGTCCACGGCGTAGGCGTGGTTCCAGCCGTCGCGCTCGCTGAGCCACAGCAGCCGACGGCCGCCTTCGAGCCAGACGAAGTCGTCCATGACCTCGACCCAGGTCTCGTCCGTATCGGTGAAGACCGTCCGGACCTCGCCCGTGGCGGCGTCCCCGACGAGGACGCTGAGCGTGTTCTGCAGGCGGTTGAGATGCTGGAGGACGACCTCGCGGGAATTCCCCGCCCATTCCAGCCGGGCGATGTAGGTCTCGGACGGATCGCCCGGGGTCTTCATCCAGACGGGATCCCCGCCGGCGACGGGCACGACGCCGGCCTTGACGGCGGAATTGGGCTGGCCGGGCTTGGGGTGCTTGAAGGCCGTCGTCACCGGATAGAGGCTGTCGGTGTTGTTGATCATGGTGAAGACGGGGACGCGCGTCGTGTCGAACCGCCAAAAGGCGATGGCCGCGCTGTCCGGGCTCCAGCGGAAGCCGTCGCGGATGCCGAACTCCTCCTCGTTGACCCAATCGGAGGTCCCGTTGATGATGTCGGCGCTCCCGTCATGGGTCAGCCGGGTGACCCGCCCCGAGGCCAGGTCCTCGGCGTAGATGTCGTTCTTGACGACGTAGGCCGCCTTGCGGCCGTCGGGCGAGAGCTTGGCGAACATCAGGGTCGAGGGCTCGAAGTCCCGCCCGAGCCTCCGGAGCCGGCCCGACGAGAGGTCGTAGGTCCAGAAGTCGCCCCGGGTGTTCTGCCGCCAGACCCGTTTCGAGTTGGTGAAGACGATCAAGACTCTGCCGTCGGGCGACCAGGCGTAATCCTCGATCGCGAGAGGCTCGGACGCGCCCGGCGGTACGAGCTTGTCCGCGGGGACGAGGATGCTGCGCTTCCCCGAAGCGGCCGCGTAGAGGACGAGGTCGCGGGCGCCCTTGGCCGCTTCGCTCGGCTCGAGCGTCGTATAGGACTCCCCGTCGCTCATCCACCGGGCCGGGCCGAAGCGCTCGGCCGCGAACTCCCGGCCGGCGAAGATGCGCTCGACGGTCAGGTTGGGGTCGGGCTTGGCGGGCGCCGGTCTGTCTTGGGCCAAGACGAACGGGACGGCGAGCGCGGCGACGAGGGCGAGCAGGATGAGGGTCCTTGAGTGTCTCTTCATGGCGGGAAGCCTCCTCGGGTTCGATTCATCGGGCCTGCGATACGATATATGAACGGCCGGGCCGGGTCTCGAACTCGACCCCCCCGGCACCGGACCATGGCGAAGGCTTGACGGGCCCGTCGAGGGGCGCGATCCGCATCCCGGATGGTATCCGGACCCGGCATGTCCCGCCGATCGTGGACCGTATGGTCGCCCGCTGCAGCCGGCCGTTCATCCACTTCAAGTCGACCTCGAAACCGCCCCGGGCCCGCAGGCCGCGGACCTCGCCGTCGGGCCACTCGCGGGGCAGGGCGGGCAGGAACTCCATCTCGCCGCTTGGAGACTGAAGCAGCATCTCGGCGATCGCGGCGCTGAAGCCGAGGGCGCCGTCGACCTGGAGGGCGCCGCTGCAGATGGAAAACAGGCTGCCGGTCGTGTAGTTGTTCATGGCGTAGCGGAAGTTCTCCAGCGCCTTGGCCCCGTCGCCGAGGCGGGCCCAGCAGGCCGCCTTCCAGGCCGACGACCAGCCGTTGCCGGCGAGGCCCCGTTGGTCCAGGACGACCCGGGCCCCCCTGGCGGCTCCGTCGAGCTTCCCCATCGTGATCTCCCGGCCGGGGAACAGACCCCAGAGTCCCGAGATATGGCGGTGGCTTTTCTCCGTCTCGTCCCAATCCTCGAGCCACTCCTGGAGGTTGCCCTTGCGGCCGATGCGCATCCGGGGCAGCTTTCTCCCGGCCTCGATGAGCCGGACCTGAAGGTCTTGATCGACACCCAGGATGTGGGACGCCGTCGCGACGTCCATGAAGAGCTCGAACAGAATGCGCATGTCGATGGTCGAGCCGGCGCAGATCGAGGTCGTGGTCATGAAGGTCGTGGTCTCGTCGAAGAACGGCTTCTCCCCGGGCACGGCCGGGAAGTTCTCCGGCGACGTGGACGGGTTGGTCACCAGCCAGCCGTCGCGTCGGATGCGGGACGAGGAAATCGAGGAAGAACTCGGCGCTCCCCTTCAGGATCGGGTAGTACTCCTTGAGGAAGTCTTTATCGCCGGTGAAAAGGTAATGTTCGAACAGGTGCGTCGCCAGCCAGGCCCCGCCGGTCGTGAACGGCGCCCCAGCTCGGGCCGTCCATGGGCGCCGCGACGCGCCAAAGATCCGTGTTCTGGTGGAAAACCCAGCCGCGGGCGCCGTAATGTTCGCGGGCGACATCGGCGCCCTGATCGGCGAGCTCCCGGACCATGCGGAAGAGCGGCTCGGCGCACTCGGCCAGGTTGCCGACCTCGGCCGGCCAGTAGTTCATCTCGGTGTTGATGTTGGTCGTGTACTTCGAATCCCAGGGGGGATTCATCTTGTCGTTCCACAGGCCCTGGAGGTTGGCCGGCTGCGTCCCCGGCCGCGACGACGAGATGAGGAGGTAGCGGCCGAACTGAAGGGCCAGCCCGGCCAGGGCCGGATCGTTCGTCCCGTCGAAGGCCTTGATGCGCTCGGCGGTCGGGAGGTCCGAGGCCGGCCCGAGCGGGAGCGCGATCGCGACCCGCCGGAAGAGCCGGCGATGCTCGCGGAGGTGGTCCTCGAGGAGGGCTGTCGAAGGGCTTCCGGACCGCCCCGTCGAGCGCCGCCGCGACGCGGGCGGCCGGGTCGCCGGAGACGTCCTTGTAATTCACAAAGTTCGTCGCGGCGGCGATGAGCAAGGTCACGGCGTCGGCGCCCGCGACGACGAGCTCGTCCCCTTCGACCGCGACCGTCCCGCCCTCGGGCCGGGCCCGCAGGCGGGCCTCGTACCGGAGCCGGCCGGTGACGCCCATGTAGTCGGCCGACTTGCCGCGGACCACGAGCCCGTCGGGGGCGGCTCCGTCCATGCGGAAATAGTCCGTGGCGTAGTTCGAGTGGGCGTCGTTGCGCTCGCCCCGGAGCTGGGCCCGGAACGAGATCCGGCCCGGGGCGCCGGCCTCGAGCCGGACGACCACGACCTGGTCGACCGGGCTCGAGAACACCCGTCGCGTGAAGCGGACGCCGTCGAGCGTGTATGACGTCGTATCGACGGCCGCGTCGAGATCGAGCTCGTGGCGATAATCGGCGGTCTCCGCCTTGGACGGGAAGGCCAGGACCAGGCTGCCGAGCGATTGGTATTTCTGTTGTTCGACGGGGTAGCCGAGGAAGCGCCGGCCAAAGAGGATGTGGGCCTCCTTGAACCGCTCCTCGAAGATGAGCCGCCGGAGCTCGGGCAGGGCCTCGGCCCCGCCCTCGACGGTCGTGCTGTAGGGCCCGCCCGTCCAGTAAGTGTCCTCGTTGAGCTGAATGCGCTCCTCGTCGGTCCGGCCGAAGACCATGGCCCCGAGCCGGCCGTTGCCGACCGGGTAGGCGTTCTCCCACTTGTCGGCGGGCCGGCCGGACCAAACGCAGGTCACGGGGTCGGGAACGGGACCGCCGCTCCGCGCGGCGGGCCCGGGGCGGGGACCGCGGGACGAGGCCGCGAGGACCGCCAGAACGGCCGCGGCGAAGAACAGGCTCGGGATCGCGAAGGCCCGAATCGTGCGGTTCGGCATGGCGGACACCTCCGTCCGGCGGATCGGCCGGCCTGGGCCGGCTATTCGGCGGGGCCGGAGATCCCCGGGTAGTATTCGCGGATGAACCGCTCCTGGACCTTGAACGACCAGTGGATGTCGCGGATGTGGTTGGCCGCGGCCTGGCTCCGGCCCGAGCGGATGAGGTCGATGAGGGCTTGGTGCTCGAGGATGGAGGATTCTTCCCACTCCTTGACGAATCCCGCCGGCCGGGGGAAGTCGTACAGCCGCTTCTTCAGGTTGTTGACCGTCTTGACCAGGCTCTCGTTGTCGCAGAGGCGGAGGAAAGTGCTGTGGAAGGCCAGGTTCTTCTCGTAGTAGGTGTCGAAGTCGTCGGCCGCGATGGCCTCCCGCATGCCGTCGTTGAGGGCCTGCATGTTGTCGGCGTCCGAGGGCTTGAGCCGGTCGAAGGCCTTGAGCAGGGCCATGCTCTCCAGGGCGCCGATGATCTCGTAGTAGTTCCGAACGTCCTTTTCACCGAGGGCGTTGACGACGATCATGCGCCGGGGCATGATGGTCACGAAATCCTCCATCTCGAGCTGCAGGAGGGCGTCGCGGAGCGGCGTCTTGCTGACCCCGAGCTTTTTGGAGGTCTCCTCCATATCGATGGCCGAGCCGGGCAGGATCTCGCCCCGCCGCATCTGTTCGCGCAGGTACTCGTAGACCTGTTCCTTCAGGGACTTGACGTTCAGGATCGGCTTCGGGTTCATGCCCACGGGTCCTTTCGAGCTCGCCGAAAACGTAGGTTAAGGATATTAAACAAGCCCTCTCCAAGTCAACCGCCGCTTTGGTACAATGGGGCCATGAAGATCTACACGACGGAAGAGATCCGCCGGGCGCTCGACATGCCGGCGGCCATCCGGGCGGTCGCGGACGCGCTCGTCCAGCTCTCGACCGGTCGGGCCCTCGTCCCGCCGCGGACGAGCCTCGAGATCCCCGGGTCGCGGACGACGGCCCTGGTCATGCCCGCCTATCTCCCGGGCCCGAACCGGATCGGCCTCAAGCTCATCTCGCTCTGCGAGGACAATCCGTCCAAGGGCCTGCCTTTCGCGCAGGCCGTGACCGTGCTCATGGACGCCGAGCGGGGGACGCCGCTGGCCGTCCTCGAGGCGGGCTATCTCACCGCGGTCCGGACGGGCGCCGCCTCCGGGGCGGCCACCGATGCGCTAGCCCGCAAGGACGCCCGGGTGGCCGCGATCTTCGGCGCCGGCGTCCAGGGGCGGACCCAGCTCGAGGCCATCGCCGCGGTGCGCCCGATCCGCAAGGCCCTCGTCTTCGATGTCGACAGCGGCGCGGCCGCCGCGTTCGCCAAGGAGATGGGGACCGCGCTGGGCATCGAGGTCGAGCCCGCGGCCCGGCCCGAGGCCCTGGCCGAGGCCGACGTCATCTCGACGGCGACGACCTCCGCGACGCCCGTCTTCGCCGACGCCGACCTCAAGCCCGGCGTCCACATCAACGCCGTCGGCTCCTACAAGCCCCACGTCCGCGAGATCCCAAGCGAAACGGTCCGGCGGGCGAGCCTCTTCGTCGACGAGCGCCGGTCCTGCCTCGAGGAGGCCGGCGATCTGATCATCCCGCTCCGCGAGGGACTCATCCGCGAGGACCACATCCGGGCCGAGATCGGTCTGGTGCTGGCCGGGCTGGCGGCCGGACGGCGCTCGGAGGACGAGATCACCCTGTTCAAGTCCGTGGGCAACGCCGTCGAGGACCTGGCCGTGGCCGGGCTGGTCGCCGGCTGAGGGGGAGCCGATGGAATTCGTCAGCATCCTCAACGACGTCCTCGGGCCGGTCATGCGCGGCCCGTCGAGCTCCCACACCGCCGGGTCCTACCACATCGCCCGGCTCGTCCGCTCCCTCCTCGGCGACGAGCCGGCGGCCGCGGTCTTCACCTTCGATCCGGACGGCTCCTACGCCGCGACCTACCGGCAGCAGGGGGTCGACCTGGCGCTCGCCGCGGGCCTGCTCGGCTGGCCGCTCACCGACGCCCGGTTCGCCCGGGCCCTGGCCCTCGCGCCGCGCCAAGGCCTCGACATCCGCTTCCGCATCGCCCGGCTCGCGGGAGCGGACCATCCGAACACCGTGCGGGCCAAGCTCCTCTCGAAAGCGGGGCAAACGGCTGGCCTTCACGGCCAAGTCCGTCGGCGGCGGCATGATCGCCCTGACCGAGATCGACGGCCGGCCGGTCTTCCTCGACGGCAAGAGCGCCGTCACCCTGAAGACCGGAGGCGCGACGCGGACGGCCCCGCCGCTGTTCTTCGTCCGCAAGGGCGAGCCCCTGTTCCTCACCGGCGCGGAGATGGTCCGTCTGGCCGGCCGGCGGCGCTTCTCGCTCGGCCGGATCGCCCTGGCATCCGAGAGTCGTCTCCTCGGCCTGTCCGAAGCCGAGGTCCTGGCGGAGATCGCGCGGAGGTTCGGGATCATGCGGGACTCGGTCCGCGCGGGGCTCGCCGGCCGCGGTCTGGGGCTGAAACTCCTGGAGCCGTCGCGCCGGGAAGATCTTTCGGGCCGAACGGCGGAAGCGCCTCGCCGCCGGAGGCCTCCACGCCCGGGCCGCGGCCCGGGCCATGGCCGCCCTCCACGTCTCCAACAGCGGGGGCGTCGTCTGCGCCGCGCCCACGGGCGGCTCGGCCGGGGTCCTGCCCGGCGTCATGGTCACCTTGGTCGAGGAGCGAAAGCTCTCCCGGGACGAAACCGCGCTCGCGCTCCTGGCCGCGGGGGCCGTCGGCCTGCTCGTGGCCCGGCGGGCGACCTTCGCGGCGGAGGTGGCCGGCTGCCAGGTGGAGATCGGCGTCGCCGGGGCCATGGCCGCCGCGGCCGTGATCGAGGCTTCGGGCGGGACCGCCGCCCAAGCGGCCGACGCCGCGGCCGTCGCCCTCCAGAACACCATGGGCTCCGTCTGCGACCTCGTCCAGGGCCTCTGCGAGATCCCCTGCCACACCCGCAACGCCGCGGCCGCTTCGAGCGCCTTCGTCTGCGCCGATCTCGTCCTCGGCGGCTACCGCAATCCCGTGCCCCTCGACGAGACGATCGACGCGTCCTACGCGGCGGGCCGGATGCTACCGCCGGAGCTGCGCTGCACGGCGCGGGGCGGCCTGGCGGTCGCACCCTCCGCGCTCAGGCTCCGCCGAAAAAAGTGAGAGGTGAGTTCATGAAGAAAACGGCCCTTGTCCTCCTCCTGGCCGTCGCCCTCATCCTGCCGGTCTCCGGCCAAACCGTCGATTGGTCGAAGAAGGCGCTCCAAACCGAGCGCAGCCGGTCCTACGACGCCCTTCACTACCTGATCAGGATCCGGCTCGACTTGGACGACCGGGCGTTCGAGGGCGCGACGACGGTCACCCTGGCTTCCCTTCGGGAGGACCTCGCCGCCTGCGTCCTCGACGCCGAGGAGTTCACGGTGACCGCCGTCGTCGGCGACGACGGAGCGCCGCTCGCTTTCGACCAGCGGGCCAAAGAGCTCGAGGTCCGCCTGCCTCGCCCCTTCAGGTTCGGCGAGGAGACGTCCTTCACGTGCTTCTATCGCGGCCGGGACCCGAAGGCGGGGCTCCGGTTCGTGGCCGAGACCGAGGACAATCCGGGGCTCGTGTTCTCGGATTCGTGGCCCGAGAACGTCCACCATTGGTTCCCCTGCTACGATCACCCGAACGACAAGGCCACCGGCGAGATCGTCGCCACGGTCAAGCGGGGGCTCAAGGTGGCCGCCAACGGGCGCCTGGTCAGCGCGATCGAGGACCGGGCGGGCGGAACGGTGACCTATCACTGGTCCCAGGACCTGCCGCACTCGACCTATCTCGTCTTTCTGGCCGCCGGCCCCTTCGCCGTCGTCCATGACTCCTACGGGACCCTGCCCGTGAGCTACTGGGTCTATCCCGCGGACGAATCCAAGGCCGGGCCGACCTACGGGAAGACGCCGAAGATGATCGAGTTCTTCAACCGCGTCTTCGGCTACGATTATCCCTGGAGGAAGTACGACCAGGTATCGGTCCCCTCCGGCGGCGGCATGGAGAGCACCTCGGCCACGGCCATGACCCATCGGATCATGGTCGACGAAGGGAACGAGGCCGATTTCCCGGCCATCGGCATCGTCTCTCACGAGCTGGCCCACCAGTGGTGGGGCGATCTGATCACTCACCGCAGCTGGGCCCACGCCTGGCTCAACGAAAGCTTCGCGACCTATGCGGACTACCTCTATCACCGCTTCGAGAAAGGTGACGACGAGGGCGCGCTCGATCTCCGGGACAAGCTCGAGGCCTACCTGCGCGAGGCCAGGACCCGCTACATCCGTCCCATCGTTTCCGACCGCTACGACTCGCCGGAGGACATGTTCGACGCCCACACCTACCCCAAGGGCGCCCGCGTCCTGCACATGCTGCGCTCCCTCGTCGGCGACGAGCCGTTCTTCAGAACGCTCAGCCATTTCCTCCACCGCTACGCCTTCGACGCGGTCGATACGGCCGACTTCATCCGTTCGGTCAAGACCGTGACCGGCCAGAACCTCGACTGGTTCTTCGACCAGTGGCTGTACAAGCCCGGACATCCCGTTTTCGAGGTCGGGAGCGAATGGGACCCGGTCTCGAAGCTCGTCCGGCTCAAGGTCGCCCAGGTCCAGGACCTGACGCGGGGCGTGCCCGTCTTCCGGGTGCCCGTATCCGTCAAGCTCGTCACGCCCCGGAAGACGGACATCCGCAAGATCTGGATCGAAAAGAGGGACGAGACGTTCGAGCTCCCCCTCGAGGAGAAGCCTTTGCTGGTGCGTTTCGACGCGGACAACGTCCTCCTCATGGAGATCGCTTTCCCCAAGGGGATCGAGGAGCTGCTCTACGGGCTCCGGCACGACGATGTGATCGGCCGGATGGACGCGGCTGCCGCGCTCCCGGCTTTCAAGGACGACCCTCGAACGGAGGCCGCCCTCGCCGCGTGCCTTCGGTCCGACCCCTTCTGGGCGGTCCGCCGGAGCGCGCTGCAGGCCTTGGCCCGCGTCGGAGCCAAGGGGGCGGCGGCCGTCTTCAAGAAGGCCTGTGAAGACCCGGACTCGCGGGTCCGGGCCGCGGCGCTGGCCGCCCTGGGAGACCTCAAGGACCGGACCCTTATCCGCTTCTTCGAAGCGCGGTTCCGGACGGACCTGAGCTACCGGGTCCAAGCCGAAGCCCTGACGGCGATAGGCAAGACCGGCGATCCCGCGGCCGTCCCGTTCCTCAAGCAGGCCGCGATGCGTCCGTCCTACAGGCACATGGTCCGCAGGGCGGCCGAAGCCGCGCTGAAGCTCGTCGAAGGGAAATAGGCCCGACCCCTCACTTCGCGGACGCGCGCGTTTTCGCCGCGGGGGCCGGCGGGGCCATGATCCGCTTCGTGTACTCGGTCTCGACGTTCTCGAAAAAGACCCCCTGGAAGCGGCCCGGCTCGAGCGTCGGCAATCCGACCTCGATGTCGATCGGCGCGTCGGGCCGGAGGCGGCTGAGATCGGCGTAGTGCCCGAGGAAGGTCCGCTCCGGCGCGTGGGGATAGACGCTGTTGTAGGCCTTGAGCACGTCGACCGGCGCGCCGTTGATCCTCAGGGTCACGTCCATGGCGTCCGTCGCTTCGAAGATGGGGATGTGGAGGAGCAGGCGCCACGGACCCAGCCACGGAGCGCGCAGGTCGTCATCGGTGTAGTTGACCGGCCAGGCCTTCTTCCGTTCGGCGAGCTGCGCGAAGACGCGGGCCGGGACGGTGATCCGGGCCTTGAACGTCTCCCCCTTGAACCCGGCCGGGACCTCGCCCGCGGCTTGGGAGCGGCCGAAGGCCCGCCCGGCGAAGCGAACCGTCGCCGTGATCCGGTCGCCGTCGGCTTTGAACGGGTGGCCGACGCCGTTGACGGACAGGGTCCGGACGCGGGACTTGGCCGGGGCGAGGACGACGATCGACTGTTTCGAGCCCGTCTCCGCCTCGACGCCGGTCAGGACCAACCGGCCCGATTGGAGCTCGGCGGCGCCGCGGACGTTGAACAGGACGGGCTCGACGATCTCCGCCGGCGCGGGGAAGAGCTCGTAGACGGCGGCCTCGCGGCCGGCGAGAGCGAGCGCGACCTCGGCGCCGTAAGCCCATAGGCCTTCGGCCGATCCGACGAGCCGGCCCTCCTCCGGATAGAGCTCCTTGAGCATGAACCTTTCGCCCTTGACGAGGCCGATCGTGGCATCGAGCCTGACGCGGGCCTCTTTGCGGCCGGGATTGGGATTGAAGAGGAAGAGCAGGCCGCGGTCCTCGACGACGGCGGCCGTGCCGTCGACGCGCCCGGCCATGGGCGGTCCGAGGATCGGCCGCAGGGCGTGCAGGTAGCGCGCGTTCTCGTCGGTCCAGTCGAGCCACTTGCGGAACCAGGCCTTGTCCTCGTCCGACAGGGCGGCGAACTCCTCGGTGTCCCGGGCCGGGATGAAGTTGACGACGTGGTGGAAGGGGGCCGTGCCGATCGAGGACAGCAGCGAATACTTCCAGCCGAGAAAGTCCCAGTCCTTCGGCCGGAAGCGGTCGCGGCGCATGACCTCCTTCTCGTCGTTCCTCTCCGATTGGTGGGTGATGAAGCCGGGCATGATCTCCGGCGGCGCGAAACGCTCGACCCGGTAGGTCCAGGCGGCGAAGCGCTGGCGGTCGGCCGAGACCCGGTCGGTGTGGAGGTCGGGGAAGGCCTTGAAGCTCTCCGGCTGCTCGTCGGTCAGGGTCGGATGGGGATAGGAGCCGGCCAGCCAGGTCCACGGGCCGAAGTTCTGGTACTGCTGGCGGCCGTCGACGACGGCGTCGAAGGCCTCGCGGCGCAGGCCCTCGAGGACGCGCCGGGCGCCGGCCCACTGGGCGTACTTGCTCGAGGCCTTGTCCAGGGCGATCCACCAGTGGTCGAAGGAGAAGCCCGCGGCGCCCGTCGTCCTCATGAAGCCCAGGAGCTTGTCGAGCCACCAGTCCTGGAACGAGCGCAGCCCGGTGTCGGCGGGGGACTTGGCCGCGTCCGCTCCGGCCCGGGCGGTCCAGGCCGGGTCTTGGAGGAAGGGCAGGGATGGATAGGCGTAAGCCATGAGCTTGAGGTTCTTCGAGGCGGCGTAGTCGAGCATGGCCTTGAGGCCGTCCGGGACGGCGTCGCGCCGCGGGTCCCACTCCCCCTTCCGGAGCTTCTGGCCCAGGCCGAACCAAAGAACGTTCTCCCAGCCCCAGTCGTCGGCGTTGTCCTCGAGCCGCGAGAGAGCGCTGTTCGCGGGCGTATAGAGGAGGTGGGTGACGCCCAGCTCGGCGGCCCGGTCCATGATGCGCTTGTATTCCTCGACGCCCTCGGGCGTGCCGACGTCGATCTGGTAATCGTTCTCGCACCAGGGGATGTGGACGCGGACGCTCCGGCCGGGATAGTAGAGGAGGAAGGCCCGGACGCAGCCGGTCAGGGCCTCGACCTCGTTCGCGTCGATCGTCGGCGCGCCGGCCAGGAGGCCGGGGTAGTCCGCGACGTAAGTCCACTCGGGCACGGCTTTGGCCGGGAAGCGCGTTCCGGAGAGCTCGACGAGGCCGAGGCAGAGGCGGTCGGAGGCGAAGGGGCCCAGGTCGCGGCTCCAATCCATCTCCGGCTTGTAGGACACGACCACGTCGCGGCCCCGGCGGGACCAGGCCAGGTAGGGATTCTGGAGCATGAAGTAGGCGCTCCAGGCCGGCTTGGCCGATGATCCGGCGCCGGCGAAACGGCAGACGGCCCCGAAGGCGCCCTTCGCGAGCGGGAGCTCCTCGGCGACGGGCAGGCCGAGGGCCGTGGCCAGGGGCTTGACCTCGTCGATCCGGAAGGTCCGGCTCCGGGCCGAGGTCACGACGATCTGCTTGGTCAGGAAATCCCAGGCGGGTTTGAGCTCGTAGACGACGTCGAAGGTGAAGGGGTCGCGGGCGTATCGATAGGCGACCTTGGCCGGGGTCATCTCGATCTCGGCCGGGCCGAGGCCGCCGATGTCGACCGTCGCGCCGTCGATCGTCACCGAGGCCGGATCGGCCGAGAAGGCCAGGGCCCGGCCTGTCTTCGGGGCGCCGATCGAGACGAGCCCCCGGTCGTTGAACTCCGCCCGGATCCGGCCGTTATCGAGGACCATGTTCTCGGCGGCGGCGGGCAGGGCGGCCAATAGGACCAGGACGGCCGGAACGGCCGCGGCGACAAAGGCCGGGATCGAACGTTGGAAGGCGGCGCGTCTCTCGGTCATCGGGCTCTCTCCTTCAGTCGACTCTCATGTCGAGCTTCTTCGGCGACCTGACGGCGGCGGCCGTGCGGGGCAGCCAGACCAGCATCTGCCCGCCGCCGCGATTGGCCCAGGCGTAATAGGGGACGGCCAGGAACGGCCGGACGGTCGCAACGCTCTTCCCGGCGGCGGCCCTGGAATCGGCGCCGGCCGGGCCCGTGACGACGACGACGCCGTTCAGCAGGTCGGGTCGGAACTCGGTGGAGAGGACCGCTCCGTCGGGGATCACCAAATCGAAAACCCGTTCGGTGTTGTCGATCCCCTCCGCGGCATAGACGAGAGGGCCGCGCTGGAGGGCGACCCGGCCGCGATCCTCGGCGACCGCTTCGTGGGCGACGACGCGGCGGACAGGCATGGGGAGAAAGAGCTCGACGCGGTCGCCGTCCTTCCATTCGCGGCGGATGCGGGCGTAGCCGTCCACGATGTCGGGCGAGAGCGGCTCCCCGTTGACCTTGAAGACGGGCGCGTCTACGGCGGCGTCCAGGAACGCATAAAGGGCCGTGGGCATGGCCTCGCCGCGGGCCCAACCCGGGACGCGCAGGGCCAGCTCGAACGGCCCGGCCTTGTCCGGTGAGACGGTCAGGGCGATCTCGCCGTCCCAGGGATAACGGGTCGCCTGGGAGATCGTGATCCTCCGGCCGCCGAGCTCGAACGATCCGTTCCCGCCGATATAGAGGTTGACGTAGAGGACATCGTCCTTGGTCGCGTAGACATAGCCGGGGAGCGAGGGCAGGAAGCGGGTCATGTTGGGCGGACAACAGGCGACCTCGAACCAGGGGCTGCGGGCGTAGCCGCCGGACGATTCGAGCGGGTTCTGGTAGAAGAAACGGTCGCCGGTGAGGGAGACGCCGGAGAGCAGGCCGTTGTAGAGAACGCGCTCGAAGACGTCCATGTACTTCGATTCGCCGTGGAGAAGGAAGAGGCGGTAGTTCCAGAGGGCGTTGCCGATGGCCGCGCAGGTCTCGGTGTAGGCTTCGGCATTGGGCAGCTCGTAGGCCTCGCCGAAGGCTTCGGAGCCGCTGCGGGCGCCGACCCCTCCGGTCAGGTACTGCTTGCGGCCGGCGACGTCGAGCCAGAGCCGGTCGATGGCCGAGACGTACTCCGGGTAGCCGCCGAGCGCGGCGACGTCGGCCATGCCGGAATACATGTACATCGCCCGGACGGCGTGCCCGACGGCCTCGTCCTGCTCCAGGACGGGCTTGTGGTTCTGCATGTATTCGTCGGAGTCGTAGACGGCGAAGGGATCGTCCGGTGCGTGGCGTTCGCCGCCGAAATAATTCCCGCGCTCATCGAGGAAGAACTTGGCCAGGTCGAGGTAGGCGCGGTCGCCGGTGGCCCGGTAGAGCTTGGCCAGCCCGATCTCGATCTCCTGGTGGCCGGGGAAGCCGCGCCGCCGGCCGGGGCCCGGGCCGAAGGTGCGGAGGAGAAGGGCGGCGTTCTTTTCGGCGATCGCCAGGAATGTTCGCCGGCCGGTCGCCTGGAAGTGGGCGACGGCGGCCTCGTACATGTGGCCGACGTTGTAGAGCTCGTGGCTGACGCGCAGGTTCGACCAGCGCTCGGGTCCCGAGCCGGGGGCCGGATGGGCCGGATCGATCGTCCGGGTCGTGAAGAGGTAGCCGTCGGGCTCCTGGGCCCGGGCTATCAGGGCGACGAGATCCTCGAGGCTCTTCTCGAGACCGGGGTCCGGCCGGAGGCGGAGGGCGTAGGCGGCCGCCTCCATGGATTTGTAGACGTCGGAATCATTGAAACGGCGGCCCCGGTGCGGCCCGGCCAGAAGGCGGGCGGCCTTGCGAAAGTTGTCGACGCGGCCGGTCTCCTCGTTCATCCGGAAGGCGTAGGGGATGGAAACGGAACGATTCGTCTCGAGCCGGGGCGCCCAGAAGGAATCCGAGAATGTGACCTCCGTGAAGGGCACGGGCCTGATGGGATAGTCGGGCGGGGCGGGGGTCGGGGCGGGAGCGTCGCTCCGGCCGCGGCAGCCGGCCGCGGACAGGACGGCGAGGAGGGATAGGACGACGGCGGGGACGAGCGGGGCGTTCGTCTTCATGGGTCCTCCGGAGCATTCAATATACCATAGGGCTGCGCAATCCATTATAATCCCGGACATGGAAGGACCGTGGCTCATCCTGGTCGGGGCGGCGGCAGGGATCTTCGCCGGACTTTTCGGCATCGGCGGCGGCATCATCATCGTCCCGGCGCTCATCCTGCTGGCCGGTTTCCCGCTCGTCCGGGCGACGGGGACGTCCCTCGCGGCCATTCTGCTTCCGGTCGGGATCTTGGGCGTCCTGGCCTACCATAAGGCTAAGATCATCGATCTGAGGGCTTCGGCCTGGATCGCCTCGGGCCTGCTGGCCTCGGTCGTGGTCGGGGCCTGGCTGGCCAACACCCTCCCGGTCGACCTGATGCGCAGGTTCTTCGCGCTGTTCTGTCTCTACGTGGGATGGAACTTCATCGATCCGGTGCGCCGCTTTCGGGAATGGCGGAGGAAACAGGTGGCGGCGCCGGATGCGGAAACGGATCCGAAGCCGCCGGCCGTCACCCTCGTCGGCGTCGGCCTGCTGGCCGGGGTCATGGCCGGGATGTTCGGCATCGGCGGCGGCAACATCATCGTGCCGCTGCTGACGCTGGTTCTGCACTATCCGCCGAAGCGGGCCATCGCCACCTCGCTCGGCGCCATCCTCTTCCCGTTCGGCCTGCCCGGGGTTCTCTATTATCACCACGCGGGGAACCTCGATCTCGGGGCGGCGGCCTGGATCGCCCTGGGGCTCTTCCTGGGTACCGTCGTCGGCGCCCGCATCACCATCCGTATGCCCTCGCGGACGGTCAAGCTGCTCTACGGCGTCTTCCTCCTCTTCGTCGCCGTCCGTTTCTTCTTCTTTTAGACGGGGTCGGACCGCAGGTTCTCTATAAAAATCAGCACGTTACTAATACACCTTCGGCGCATCTTCGTCTATCTCATTAGTTTTCTTAAAGATAGCAGAACCGGCCAAAACGATATCTACGATTTTTGCCGTCAAAAAGCGTCGTTATGTTGACGGGCGGGACGTCAGAGCTTCGTCTTGAAGAGCTTGCCCGTTGCCCTGGCGACTTCCTGTCCGTCGGCATCGAAAAGAAAGCTCTCGGCCAGGACGATGCGGCCCTTGTCCTCGAGGAAGCGGCCCTTCAGGGCGTAAGCGACGCAGGTCCGGGCCGGTTTGACATAGCGCACGGTGATCTCGCCGGTGACGCACATGTGGCCCTTGGCGCCCGCGGCGTAGATCAGGGCCTCGTCGAGGACCGAGGCCAGCAGACCGCCATGGACGATCCCGGCCCAACCCTGGAATTCGGAGGGGAAGACGACGTCGGCCGCCGATTCCCCGCGCTCCGGATCGGTCCGGAGGCGCAGCTTCAAGCCGATCGGGTTCTTCTCGCCGCAGATGAAACAGGTCCGGTCGTCGCGGAACGCGTCGCTCATGGCCCGGATGTAGCATATTTCCCGGCGGCCCGCAAGGCCGCCGCCGACTTGTCCCGGCCTCGCGTTCCCGCTATAATCGGGCCCGCGCTCAAGGCCGCCGCAAAGGAGAACCTCGATGACACCCCTATCCGAGAACGAGATCGTCCTCAGCCTCTTCAAGGAATGCGACGCCCTGCTCCAGGGCCACTTCAAGCTGACCTCGGGCAAGCACTCCGAGTGGTACTTCGAGAAGATCCGGCTCATCGACAAGCCGTCCGCGCTCGAGAAGATCGTCGATCTCCTGGCCGCCAAGATCCGGCGCGAGGTCCCCGACTTCGACTATGTCGTCTCCCCCGCCTACGGCGCCATCGCCATCGGCTTCCTGACCGCCCTCAAGCTGGGCAAGAAGTTCGCTTTCAGCCAGCGGGCCGACGAGAAGATGACCGTCCGCTCGGGCTTTGCGGGGCTCGACGGCTCGAAGGCCGTCATCGTCGAGGACATCCTGACGACGGGCGGGTCCATCCAGGAGGTCCTGGCCTGCCTCCGCGAGCGCCAGGTCTCGGTCGCCGGGATCTACGTCCTCGTCGACCGCAGCGCCGGCTCCGTGCCCATCGAGGGCAAGCCGGTCGGCAGCCTCCTGGCCCTCAAGGTCGAGGCCTTCGAGCCGGACGTCTGCCCCTTCTGCGCCAAGGGAATGCCCATCACCAAGCCGGGCGCGTCTGACAAGAAGATATAGCGGTATGACCCGCCGGCCCTATTTTTGGGGCAAAAAACGCGCACGCTCGTTTAGCTTCTCCTTCTATTTGAAGGAGATGCCTTTGATGTCAGGCTCTAATATTCAGCTAACGTGTTGATTCCACTTCAGAAACTGAAGTCCGACCCCGTTTGCCCCGTTTGAGCTTGTCCGCGACGACGTAGAACGCCGGGACGACGATCAAGCTGAGGGCCGTCGACAGGACCAGCCCGCCGATGACGGCGATGCCCATCGGCCTCCGGATCTCCGCGCCCGACCCCAATCCCAGGGCCGGCGGGATGGCCGCCATCAGCGTCGCCGTGGCCGTCATCAGGATGGGCCGCAGCCGGATCGGCCCGGCCTTCTCCATGGCCTCCCGCGCCCCGAATCCCTTGTCCTTGAAGGCGTTGGCGTAGTCGACCAGGATGATGGAGTTCTTCTTGACGATGCCCATGAGCAGCAGCAGTCCGATCATGCTGAAGATGTTCAGCGACTGCCCGGTGACCAGCAGGGCGAAGGCCGCGCCGGCGATGGACAGCGGCAGGATGGTGATGATCGTCACCGGGTCCTTGAACGAGTTGAACTGCGAGCCCAGGATCATATAGGCGATGGCCACGCCCAGGAACATGGCGAAGAGCAGCGAGCTCATCGAGTCCCGGAAGGCCAGGCTCGATCCGCCCAGGACGACGCGATAGCCGACGGGCAGGGTTTCGCCGAGCCCCTCGATGACCCGCAGGGCCTCGCCCTGGGAATGGCCCGGGGCGACGTTGGCGAAGATGGAAATGGCCCTTTCGCGGTCCCTCCGGGTGATGGCCTGGAGGGCGGCCTGCTCCTCGAAGAGGACGAGCGAGGAGAGCGGAACGAGCTCGCCGTTGCCGGCCCGGACTCGCAGGCGCGAGATGTCCTCGGGCCTCGACCTCTGCCCGGCCATGAGCTTGAGCCGGACGTCGAGTCGGCGGCCGCCCGTGCTGTACTTGCCGACCCGGATGCCGCCGACCAGGGCGTTGATGGTCGTGGCCACGTCGTCGACGGAGACGCCGACGTCGGAGCACACGGCCCGGTCCGGGGTCACCCTCAGCTCGGGCATGCCGACGCGGTAGTCCGAGTCGAGGTCGGTGACCGTCCCGCTCTCCGTGAGCTCCCCCATGAGCTTCTGGCTCAGGGGGACGAGCTCGTTCCAGTCGGCGCCGCGAAGGGAGAACTCGATCGGGAAGCCGCGCTGGGCCGTGAATCCCTGCTGCGACGTGTCCTGGATGACCGCCCGGACGCCGGGGATCGCGTTGAGCTCGCGGCGGAGAACGGCCGAGAACTCGGCCTGATTCATCTTCCGCTCGGACGGGGGCACCAGGGTCAGGAACATCATCCCGGAGTTGACCCCGCCGCCGCCGCCCATGCCGCCGACGAAGCTGAAGGTCTGGGTGACCTCCGGGTGCGCGTTGACGACCTCCTCGGCCTTGATGAGGAGGGCATCGGTCTCGGAGATATCCGATCCGACGGCGGTCTGGATGCGGATCGAGACCCGGCTCTGGTCCTGGGAGGGCACGAACTCGCTCGGCATCATCGTGAAGACGGCCAGGGCCGCGGCGAAGAGGGCCGCGGCGAGGACGAGGATCAGGCCGGGCTTGCGGAGGCTGCCGTGCAGGATCCGGCCGTAGGTCCCTTCGAGCCTGCTGAAGGCCCGGTCGACGGCCAGCCCGACCTTGTTCCGGCCTTCCCGCGTCGTCTTGAGGAACTGCGAGCAGCGGGCCGGGGCCAGGGTGACCGCTTCGACATAGGACAAGAGGACGGCGAGACAGAGCGTGATGCCGAACTGGAGGAAATAGCGGCCGATGATGCCCTTCATGAACACGACGGGAAGGAAGATGGCCACGACGGCCAGGGTCGCGGCCAGGGCGGCAAAGGCGATCTCCTTCGTCCCCTCGAGCGCGGCCGGCACGAGGGCCTTGCCGCCCTCGCGGTGGCGGAAGATGTTCTCCATGACCATGATGGCGTCGTCGACGACGATGCCGACGGCCAGGGCCAGGGCGAGAAGGGTGAAGGTGTTGAAGGTGAAGCCGAGGAAATAGATGATGGCCACCGTGCCGAGGAGCGACATGGGAATGGCCAGGATGACGTTGAGGGTGCTCGAGAGCGATCCCAGGAACAGCCAGCAGACGAAGGCCGTGAGGACGACGGAGAGCAGGAGCTCGAACTGGATCTCGTTGACCGAATGGCGGATGAACTCCGTGCTGTCGTTGGTGATGCCGACGGTCATGTCGGCCGGCAGGGTCTTGCTGTACTCCTCGATGGCCTCGCGAACGCTCTTGGCCAGGGCCACGGCGTTGGCGCCGCGCTGCTTCTTGATGCCGATGCCCTGGGCCGGGCCGCCGTCCATGCGGGCCAGGCGCCGGACGTCCTCGAAGCCGTCCTCGACCAGGGCGACGTCGCTGATATAGATCGGGCTCCCATCGACCTCGCGGACGACGATCTTGCGCAGGGTCTCGAGGTCGACGGCCTCGCCCAGGACGCGGACGTTGACCTCGCGCCCGGTCGTCTCGAGCCGCCCGGCGGGCAGCTCGATGTGCTCCCGCTGGAGGGCCGAGATGACGTCGCGCACGGTCAGGCCCTTCTCGTCGAGCCGGGCCGCGTCGAGCCAGATACGGATATTCCGCTCGAGCGTGCCCATGAGGGAGATCTCGCCGATGCCCGGGATCGTCTGGAGCCGCTCCTTGAGGCCGTACCGGACGTAGTCGCTGAGAACGCGCTGGGGATAGGGCCCGGCCAGGCGGGCCATCATGATGGGCTGGTCCTCGGGATTCTGTTTGGACGTGACGGGCGGGTCCATGTCGCGCGGCAGGCGGCGCGCGGCTTGGGAGACCTTGGCCTGGACGTCCTGGAGGGCCAGATCGACGTCCCGCGAGAGCTCGATCTCGACGGTGATGTTGCACGATCCCTGGCGCGAGCTCGAGGTCAGCGTCCGGACGCCCTCGACCTGGATGAGGGCTTCTTCGAGCGTCTCGACGACCTCGTTCTCCATGACCTCCGGGGCCGCCCCTTCCCAGGTGGCGGAAACGTTGATGGTCGGAAAATCGACGTCGGGGAACTGGCTGATGCCGATCCGCCCGCCGGCGACGACGCCGAAGACGACGGTGGCGGCCATGAGCATCCAGGCCAGGACGGGTTTTCTGACGCAGGCTTCGGTGAGGTTCATGGGACCGGTCCTTATTTCTTTTCGGCCGCGGCCGGGGCGGCCGGGGCGCCGATCCGCACCGAGGCGCCGTTCGAGAGGGCCTCGGAGCCGCGGACGACGAGCGATTCGCCGCCGCTCAAACCGGAGAGGACCTCGACGCGGCCGTCGGCCGACCTCATGCCCAAGGTCAGGATGCGCTCGACGGCCTTGTCGCCTTCGACGACATAGGCCAGGAAGCCGCGTTCGCTCGGGCGGACCGCGGCGACCGGAATGACGGGGGCTTCGCTGGCCGAGGCGACGGGCACCGTGATCTCGGCGAAGGAACCCGGCCGGAGGGCCCGGTCGCCCGCGTCGTCGATATGGGCCGTGATGTCCACCAGGCGCGAGGTGTCGTCGGCCGACTCGGCCACGTGGACGACCTTGGCCGAGAACTCGCGGCTGTCCTCACGGACGCGGAAGGCCGCCTTCTGTCCCGGCTTGATCCGGGCCGCGTCGCGCTCGGGGACGCGGAACCTGAGGAGGAGCGGGTCGCGGCGGACGAGCGTCGCCAGGACGGCGCCGGCCTGGACGAACTGGCCGGTCTGGACCGTCCGCGTCTGGATGATCCCCGGGATGGGGGCCTTGACGAAAGCGTCGCTGAGGTTGAGCTTGGCCTGGTTGAGGGCCGAGCGCTTCTCGGCCACTTCGGAGGCGGCGGTCAACACCTTGGTCCGCCAGGTCTCGACCTCTTCGCCCGGGATGAGGCCGGGATTCTGGGTCGTGACCGTCTCGCGCCGCTTGAGTCCGGCCTCGGCGTCGGCCTTGGAGGCTTCGGCCTTCTCGAACGAGGCCTGGGCCGATTCGACGGCCAGCCGGTAGCGCTCGGTCTCGATCTCGACCAGGACCTGGCCGGCGGCGGCGAATTCCCCCTCGGAGAACCGGACGCGGTCGACGGCGCCGGAGACCCGGGCCGTGACCTGGACCTTCTCGAAGGCCTCGACGGAACCGACCGCCGTGACGGAATAGACAAGGGACTGGACCCGGACCTGTTCCACATCGACGGGGAACTGGATGCGGGCCCGGCCGCCGGGCCCGCCGGCGGGTCCGGCGTCCTTCTTCTTGCAGGCGCCGAGGGAAACGGCGAGCGCCGCGGCGGCGAGGACGACGACGAGCTTCCGGTATTTCATGGGGATCACGTGCGTGGCTCCTTCCCGAAGGGATCGAGTCCCAGGGCCGCTTCCAGGTTGAGGAAGGCGACACCCAGGCCATAGCGTTCCTGGACGAGGGCGACCTCGGCCTCGAAGAGGCTGACGATGGCGTCGGCGACCTCGAGGGCGGAAGCCAGGCCCTGGCGGTAGAGTTCGGTGGTTTCGGCCGCGTTCTTCTTGGCGACCTCGTGGGCGACGGTGGCCTGCTTGAGAGAGGCCCGCTGGCTGGACAAGGAGACCAGGGCCTCCCGGACCTCGACGTCGACCTGGCGCGTCGCCGCCTGGAGGTCGAGATCGGCCATCCGGGCCAGGGCTTTTTGTTCCTTGCTCTGGCCGAACCGGGCGCCTCCGTCGAAAAGCGACCAGGTCAAAGTCGCGCCGACGCTCCAGTTCCAGTTCCGGTTGTTGAAGCTGGCCTCGTTCGTCAGGCTGTACCGGCCACTGGCGCCGATCGAGGGCAGCCAGCCGAGCATGGGCAGCTTGGACAGGGAGCGCTGGGCCGAGGCCAGCGAGCGCAGGGACCCGACGTCCAAGCGCCGCGCCAGGGCCTCGGCGATGAGCCCTTCGGCGGAAGCGGCTTCGGCGGAGGCGGCCTCGATCAGGAACTCGGGGACGACGAGGGGCCCCCGGACGGCGTCCGCGGCATCGAGCAGGTGGCCGAGCTGGAGGGTGCTGGTCTCGACCTGCCCCTTGACCTGGGTCAAGCCGACCTCGGCCGTGGCATACTCGAGCTCGGCCCGGGTGACGTCGTTGACCGAGGCCAGGCCGGCCGCGAAACGGGCCTTGGCCGCCTCGAGGCTCTGGCCGGCGTAGGCGAACCGCCGGGCCGAAGCCTCCCGGACCTGGGTCGTGCCCAGGGTAGCCAGGAAAGCTTGGCTGACCTCGAAAGCCAGCTGCCTCCGGCTCTCGGCGGCAGCGGCCACATCGGCGTCCCGTCGGGCCCGAACGGCCGCGAGACTGGTCAGGCTGCGGGCGTCGAACAGGGTCTGGTTCAGGGCGATGGTCTCCGACAGGGCGTTGTAGCGCTGGATGATGACCTCGGTCTCGCCGACGACCCTTCTGGTTTCATAGGCCCTGCGGGTGTACGTGCCCGTGCTCGTGATCGAGGGGAGGAAGAACGACCGCGCCTGGGCGACCCGGGCGTTGGCGGCGACGACCTCCTCCCAAGTGGTTTTGGCCCGTTCGTTCCTCTCCAGGGCCAGCTTGACCGCCTCGTCGAGGGTCAGGGGGTCGTCCTGGGAGGCGACGAGGGGGGCCAGGATGATGATCAGGCCGAGCGAGAAGGCCGCCAGTCGCCTTCCCCGGCCCCTTCCGGTTTTATGTGCCATCGTCTTGTCTCCTGCGAATTTGCACAGAACTATACCACAAGATATTTTGACGCGTCGCGGCTTCTTTTCTTCCCGCTTTCTCCTGCCTTTTCCAGGGAAGACCGGCGGGCCGCGGCCGTCTAATACAGAGGGGAGGTGCCGACATGACGACGAAGCTTATTATCACCGCTGGACTCGCGCTGTCCCTGACGGCCTTGAGGGCCGTTCCCGCCGCCCCGATGCCCCTCTCATCCGTTGGGTTCTCCCAGGCCCAGCGGGGCGGGCCGGACCTCGACCGCAAGGTCCAGGCCTTCCTCGAGGCCCACGCCGGCCGCTGGCGCGACATGAACGTCCCCGAGGCCGACGGCCGCGTCCTCCACGACCTCATCGTCGAGAAGGGCTACACCCGGGCCCTGGAGATCGGGACGTCGACCGGGCATTCGGGGATCTGGATCGCCTGGGCCCTGAGCAAGACCGGCGGCAGGCTGGTCACCATCGACATCGACGAAGGCCGCTACCGCGAGGCCGTGGCCAACTTCCGCGAGGCGGGCCTCGACGGCTTCATCGACGCCCGCCTGGCCGACGCCCACGAGCTCGTCCCCGCCCTGCCCGGCCCCTTCGACTTCGTCTTCTGCGACGCCGACAAGGACTGGTACAAGAACTACTTCACGGCCGTCCTGCCCAAGCTCGCGGTCGGCGGCGCGTTCGTCGCCCACAACGTCTCGGCGCGGATGAGGCGCGGCGGCTGGGGCAGCGGCGACTTCGTCGAGCACGTCCTCTCGCTCCCGTTCATGGAGACGACGTTCGTGGAGGGAGGCGGGGGGATCTCGATCAGCGTCAAAAGGACCGAGAAGTAAGCCCGGGGCCGCGGACGTCCCGCCGGCCTACCACTTCTTGTATTTCCAGAAGACGAAGAAGCCGACCACGGAAATGCCGGCCAGGCCCATGATGATCCAGAAGGAAGGGAGCCCGTGGAGGCCGAAGGGCAGGATCACGTTCATGGAGAAGATGGAGACGACCAGGGTCGGCACCATGATCGAGATGGTGATGATGTTCAGGGTCTTCATCAGGACGTTGAGGTTGTTGCTGACGATGGAGGCCCGGGCGTCCATCAGGCTGGCCAGGATGTTGGTGTAGACCTCGGCCTGGCGGTAGCACTGGTTGTTCTCGACGGCGATGTCGTCCAGGAGCTCCATCTCTTCCTGGGTGAAGCCGAACTTCCCCGCGTTGTGCCGGATCTTGTCGATCAGGGCGCCGTTGGAGTTGACCGCGTTCTGGTAGTAGACCAGGCTCTTCTGGAGGGCGAACAGGTTGATGAGGAAGCGGTTCTCCATGGCCTTGTTGATCTTCTGCTCGACGTCGTCGGCGATCTGGTTGATGATCCGGAGGTGCTCCATGAAGTGGAAGATGGCCCGGTAGATGAGGCGGATGACGAGCTCGCGGACGCTGCCGACCCTGGCCAGCTGCTTGCCCTCGAACAGGGTCGTGTCGTCGGCCACGACCAGGATGATCAGCTCGCCGAAGAAGAAGACGCCCATCGTCGAGGCCTTGAACAGGAGCTGGTCCTCGCCCGAATAGTTCTTCGGCCGCTTGTAGATGAAGGCGATGTGGCCCGGTTCGCACTCGAGTCGGGCCTGCTCGTCGGGGTCGAGGGCGGAACTCAGGGTGTGCTCGTCGATCTGGTAGGTGTCGACGAGCAGGCGCTTCTCGGACTCGTCGGGATTGACGTAGAGGAGGATCGGGGCCTTGGCGTCGTCCGTGGGCACGATCCTCTGGTTCTCGATGACGTAGCGTCGGAGCATCCCCGGCCTCCTTTCAGCGGTGCATCGCCCGCGAGCGATCCGACTCGGACGACCATTATGCGCCCGCCGCCGGGAAAATGGCAAGCCCGCGCTAGTCGAGCTTGACCGTCTTGACGATCTTGCCGCCGTGCCGCGAGACGTACTCGATCCTGATCTCGCCCTTGCCCTCGACCAGGAACTGGTGCTCGACCTTGCCGAAGCCGGGCACGACCGTGAACTGGAGCTCGGGCCGGTCCTTCTTGTAAGCGACCTGGTCGCGGTAGGGATCGAGGAGCGGGCCGCCGGCCACGACCCTGGCCCCGGACACCTTCAGCATGTCCTTGGGATAGAGATTGGTCCTTTGGGCGAGAGTAGCTCATCGTCGGCATGGCCTTGGGATTGGCCAGGCGCGTCCGCACACGGGTAGAGGCCGCCGCCGAGGGCCTTGACCTCGAACGCCTCGAGCGAAACCTCGGGCAGGTGCTTGGCCGTGAACAGGACGGCCATGGCGTTGCGGTGGACGAGGTCCTTGATCATGAACGGGGCCCCGAGCCGGGAGCTCATCTTGACCCAGCCGCCGACCTCGACGTCGCCGTACTCGGGGTGCTTGAGGGTTTTCCAGGGCTTGTAGAGCTCGCCCTGGACGACGTTGTCGCTGTACTTGAGCCGCTCGCGGTCGGAGATGCCCTCCGAGAAGATGTCCCGCACCGCCTCCTCGCGGGACGTGCCCGGCTCGGGCCGCTCCGAGACGCCCTTGAAGGCCTCGGACTCGCCCTGGAAGACCTCGGCACAGTAGAAGTAGGCGCCCACGACCTGCGTGATCCACTCGCCGGAGTCGCCGTAGGTCGTGTAGAGGTCCTTCCAGGAGATCATGTAGCGGTAGCCGGGGATGATGCGCTCGCCCTGCTTGCCGAGGAAGTCGTAGACGGCGACGTCCTGGGCCGGGATACTCGCCGAGGCCCTTGCGGCTCGGGCCGCGCAGGAGCATGCCGCCGTTGTTGTGGAAGGACCAGGCGAACACGATGTTGGGCTTGGTCATCGTCCACTCGGCCAGGCCCTTGAGCCCGACGCCGGAGAAGGGATACTCGCCCGGAGCCGCCCTGGACGTAGGGCGGGGCCCAGTCGAAGCCCCAATTGCGGTTGGGATCGACGTAGCCTTCACCGTCCTCGTTGACCTGGCCGTCGCCGTCGTTGTCGAGGCCCTCCTCGCCGAGCATCGTCCACTCGCCCTTCTCCCCCGGCTTGATGCGGACCATCAGGCGGGCGTCCTCGGGGTCGGTCTTGTATTGACCGAAGGGGTCCTTCTTGCGCATCGTGCAGAGGTTGCCGTCGCCGTCGAGGTCGTCGGACGGGTCTTCGTCGAAGAGCCCGTCCCGGTCGTCGTCGGTCGGGATGCGCAGGCTGCGGTTGCTGCTCGGCGTGTTGGGGTCGGCGAAGAAGTGGAACCGGCCGTCGACGTTGACGACCGGGACGACGTAGAAGCAGGTCCTGTCGACGAGGGCCGTGATCTCGGGGTTCTTGCCGTAGCCGCCGAGGAGGAAATCGAGCAGGTAGAGCGAGATGTCCCCGCCCTGGATCTCGTTGCCGTGCATGTTGCCGTCGACGTACATCCCGGGCTTGTCCAGCGCGGCCCCGGTCTTCGGGTTGTTCACGGTCATGACCATGATGGGCCGGCCCTCGTCGCTCTTCCCGGCGGTCTCGAGCGTCGTCAGCTGCGGGTAGGCCTTGTTGAGGGCCTTGAGGGCGTCATAGACCTGGTCGAGCGTGTAATACTGGTCGAACCGCAGGGGGACCGTGATCTCGGCCTTCTGGGCCGGGAGGATCGCCGCGGCGAGCAGGACGAACAGGACGGAACAGGCGAGCTTCTTCACTTGACACCTCCCAGGTCGACGGAGCGGGAATCGCCCCAGGCGGTCTGCGTTTCCGCCTTGATCTCGATCTTGACCGGTTTCCCCGCCCGGACGATCCAGGTCACGGGCTTGGCGCCGTGGGCCGGGACGGACGGGACGAGCGCGCGCTTCTTGCCTTCGACGATGTCGAAGCCCTGCCCGCCCAGCGTGACGACGACGGGCAGCACCCGCTGATTGCGGCCGGCCATGGCCGTCGGGTACGGCAGGCCGCCCTTGTTCTCGATCCAGGCCTTGATCTCGTAGACCCCCGGGCCGAGCTTCTTGACCTTGGCGTCGGCGATCCCGATGCGGGCCATCTTCTTGGAGACCTCGAAGACCCAGGGCACCTGGCCCTTGAGCAGGCCGTCGATCATCTTCGCGGGCGGCGTGTTGTCGACGAACGGCGCGGCGCCGCCGATCTCGACCTCGCCGAGGGTCGGGTGCTTGAACGGCTTCCAGGCGACGAAGCCCTGGCCGCCGAGCTCCTTGTCGCTCCAGGCGACGAGGGCCTTCTCCTTGGGGTCGGCCCCGCCTTCGGCCGGCTTCTTGGGCATCTGCTTCATCATTTCGGCCATCTTTTTTGTGTCCATCATGCCGCCCTTGAGGGCCTCGAAGACCTGCTTGGCCTTGAACTGGTCGGGCGCGCCGGCGGCCTTGAGGAAGGCGTCGACCTTCTCCTCGCCCAGGGCGATGAACTCGTCGTTGGTCATCTTCTCGAGCTTCTCGGGCGTGAGCTCTTCGGCCGGCTTCTCCTCCTTGACCTCGGGCAGGGTCCAAAAATCCAGGGCGAAGGAGGGCAGGCCGAGGTGGTAGTAGGCGTAAAGCTCCAGGGAGCCGTCCTTGTCGGGCGCCGGGTCGAGGCGCTTGGCGTCGAGCTTGGCGGCCTTGAGGAACTCCTTGTAGCCCTCGGAAAGCTCCTTCCAGAACTTGAGGTCGTCCTCGAGCGGATTGACGACCGCCCCGAGCTCGAGGAAGCCCGCGACCAGGCCCTCGGTGACCTCCATGCCGGGCGGGACGAGCGGCTTGACCAGCTCGATGATCTCGGCCATGGTGTAGGTCCGGGTGGGATCGGCGTTGATGAAGCCGGCCACGCGCTCGGGGACCTTGATGTTGTTGAAGTCGGCGTCGCCCTTGCGGCCGGCCCGCGGCGGATTGAGGCAGTAGCTCGACTCGCCGAAGACGAAGACGAGCCCGATCTCGCGGTGCTTGTCGAAGAACTTGGAGCAGGGCGAAGGTCTCCGGCTCGCTGCCGGGCCAGGGCCCGCCGTCGGGCGCGTGGTATTTGAAGAGGTGGGGGAAGGCGGTGCCGACGTCGACGCCGCCCGGCCCGTCCTCGTTGATCTGGCCGTCGCCGTCGTTGTCGAGGCCCTCGGCATAGAGCTTCCAGACGCCTTTCTCGCCCTTGGCCCAGTCGGCCCGCTTCATGAGGCGGGGCTCGCCGGCGACGGCGATCCATTCGCCCTCGGGGTCCTTGACCCGCATGCGGGTGATGAGGCCGTCGCCGTCGAGGTCGTCGGGCCCGTCCTCGTCGGTCGCGTCGTCCTGGTCGTCGTTCCTGGGCCGCGCGTTGCGCGCGTCGAGGCGCAGGGGCTTGGCGAAATAGCCGGCCGCGGCGTCCGGATCGCCGCAGGCCAGGATGTACCAGGTCCGGTCCGAGCGCATATCGGCCTTCGCGCAGAGGAGCTTGGCCAGGTAGAGCGCCGCCTCGCCGGAGAGCGGGACGGTCCCTTCCATGTCGGCCGCCACGAAGACGGCGGGCAGGGACTTCGCGGACTTGCCGGTCTCCGGCCCGACCTCGAGAAGGACGAGGTCGCGCCCGCCCGGGCTTTTGGCCAGGACGTGGGCCTTGGCGAAGCCGGGGTTGGCCCGGGCCAGGTCTTGCAGGGCCGCGGCGATCTCCTCGGGCCCGTGGTAGCGGTCGAAGGTGAGCTCGGCCGCGGCCACGGGGCCGAGAGCGACGCACAAGAGGGAAAGGACGAAAAGGATGGGGATGCGGCGAGGGGTCAAGGGATGGTACCTCCGTTCCGAGGGTTCGCAGCAGGCCATTCTCGCAAATCGGGCGGGCGAAATCAACGCGGACGTCCTGCTCTCCTCTATATACGCGTCGCCCGCGGCATAGGTTCCCCCGGAAAACGGGTCCCCGACTCCGGCGGCCCTTGACCGTCCGGCCGGCCGAGTGATAAATAGAACGATAAGCCCTCGAACGAACGGAGGTCCGCATGGTCAAGAAAGCCATCCTCATCCTCGCCGCCGCGTCCATCGTTCGCGATACTGGCCCCATCCCCTGCCCCGGCGCAGCACGGCGGGCCGCCGGCCGTCCTCTCCGTCCGCCAACAGGCGGATCTCGTCTACAAGATCACCGCCAAACGGCTCGAGACGCTCCTGCCGCGGCTGATGCGCGAGACCGGCTTCGACATGTGGATCGTCTCCTGCAACGAGGACAACCTCGACCCCGTCTTCGAGACCATGGTGCCCCTCGGGAACTGGAATCCCATCACCCAGATCCTGGTCTTCTTCGACGCGGGGACCGGCCAAGGGCATCGAGCGCCTGAACGTCTCGCGCACCGACACCCAGGGCCTGTTCAAGAACGCCTGGGACGCCGGGGCCTTCGACCAGAAGAAGGGCGAGAGCCAATGGGAGGCCCTCGGCCGCGTCGTCCGCGAGCGCGACCCGAAGCGGATCGGCCTCAACGAGGGCGAGATCCAGTGGGCGGCCGGGGCGCTGACCTCGGTCCTCAAGAAGAGGATCGTCGAAGCGGTCGGCCCGAAGTACGCGGCGCGGCTCCAGTCGGCCGAACCGCTGGTCACGCTCTGGGCCGAGACCCTGCTCGACGAGGAGGTCGAATACATGGAGCGGGCCGCGGCCCTGTCCCGGTCCATCATCGCCGACATGTTCTCGGCCAAGGTCGATCACGGTCGGGCAGACGACGGCCGACGACCTGCGCTGGTACTACTGGCAGCGCGTCCACGACCTCGGCCTGCGGGTGTCCTTCTCCCCCTTCGTCTCGATCCGCGGCCGGTCGCCCAAGGACGTCGAGAAGTGGGGCAAGGACGACAAGGTCGTCCGGCCCGGCGACCTCCTCCACTGCGACGTCGGCCTCAAATACATGCGCTGGAATTCCGACCACCAGGAGATGGCCTACGTCCTGCGGCCCGGCGAGACGGACGCGCCGGAGACCTTCAAGAAGCTCATGGCCGAGTGCAACCGGCTCCAGGACGTCTACGTCGGGGAGTTCAAGACCGGGCTCACCGGCAACGAGATCCTCGGCAACGTCCTCAGGAAGGCCCGCGAGCTGCGGCATCCCCGGCCCGCGCGTCTACTCCCACTCGCTCGGCTACTTCCTCCACGAGCCCGGGCCCGCTCATCGGCCTGCCCTGGGAGCAGGTCAACAACGCCGGCCGCGGCGACGTCAAGCTCGTGCCGATGAGCACGTTCGTGTGCGAGCTGAGCGTCACCGGGCCCGTGCCGGAATGGGGCGTCGATTTCCGCGTGCCGCTCGAGCAGGACATCCTCTTCGACGGGGCGCAGGCCTTCTTCCTGGCCGGCCGCCAGACGGCGTTCCATCTGATCAGATAAGCAAGGAAACGGCGAGGCTCGTCCGACTAAATTCAAAGAAACGCCCGGTTCGGGCCGGCTTCCGTCAAGGAGACCGTCCATGAGAATGAAGCCCTTCGCTCCCCTCGCCATCCTCTTCGCCGTCGCCGGCTGCGCTCAAATACACCATCGTCCCGCCGGCCATCGATCTGGCCGCGCTCGAGACACGATCGGCCTCGTCACCCTCAAGGCCGACAGACGTCAAGGGCGATCTCGACGTCGTCGCGACGCAATACTTCCTCGCAGGAGGTCACGGCGGCCCAGCGCGTGCCGGTCGTCGAGTTCGGCACGGCCGAGACGGTCCTGGCCGATATCGGCATGACCGCGTTCGACCGCGAAGCCGTCCTGGCCATCGGCGAGAAGTACGGGGTCGACGCCTTCTTCGTCGGCGAGATCGAGGTGACCAAGGTCAAGCCCCAGATCGACCTGGCCGCTCCCCTGTCCAAGATCCTGTTCGCCCGAACGGCGTTCGACATTTCCATGAAGGTCCGCCTGGTCTCCACCGCGAACGGCGCGACCCTGTGGACCGACTCCGCCATCCGCCAGGGGACGGTCGGCGCGGTCGGCGTGGACAACGGCGTTCCGGTCTTCTCCATCCGGGACAAGAACACGGCCATGGACGAAGTGCTCAGGGATATCGCCTTCCGCCTGACCTGGGACTTCCGCCCGACCCGCCGGCGCCTCTAGATCCCCGCGTTCCTGAGACCGGGCCGGCTCCTCGCGAGGCGCCATCCTCCGTCCATGTCCCGTTTCCCGGTTCCCCGCAGTTGACCCCCCGACCGAAGAAACGCTATAGTTCCGGCGAAGGAGGGGCCATGGGCGAAGCAAAGACGATCATTTGCGGGGTGTGCGGGCTCGCCAAGGATTCCGACGAGGTCGTCTCCGGCCAGGCCGTCCGATCGGCCATCGCCGCGCTCATCATCAAGGACCACCCGGATTGGACCCCGGAGAGAACGATCTGCCGGGACGACCTCAACCGCTACCGGGCGCAGTACGTCCAGGGCGTCCTGGAATCCGAAAAGGGCGACCTGTCCGTGATCGAGGCCGAGGTCATCGAGAGCCTGCGCGAAGGAGAGGTCCTGACGCGGAACGTCAACATGGAGTTCGAGGAAAAGCGGACGCTGGGCCAGCGCCTCGCCGACCGGCTGGCCGCGTTCGGCGGCAGCTGGAAGTTCATCATCATCTTCATGAGCGTCCTTTTCGGCTGGATCATCCTGAATTCCTACATCCTCATCAGCCCGTCGCTTCGATCCCTTCCCATTCATCCTCCTCAACCTCGTCCTCTCCTGTCTCGCCGCGCTCCAGGCGCCGGTCATCATGATGAGCCAGAACCGGCAGGAGGCCAAGGACCGGCTGCGGGCCCAGCACGACTACCAGATCAACCTCAAGGCCGAGATCGAGATCCGCAGCCTCCACGAAAAGATCGACCATCTCATCTTCAAGCAGTGGCAGCGGCTCCTCGAGATCCAGGAGATCCAGACCGAGCTCATGGGGGAGCTGTCGGACAAGCTCCAGACGCGGCGGTAAGCGGTTCCAGGGCCGGCTCGGAAAGCGGCTCCTAAAAGCGAAGCAGCCTGGCATGGAGCTTGCTGCTTCAGTATCCTCGGATCGCCTATGATTAACGGGAGACCGGGGGAGATCCTATGAAAACTGTAAAGGTCCTATGCTGCCGGCGGGTCCCGGCGCTCGATCCTGATGTTGAGGCGGGCCTGAAGATACTCGACCGCCGAGACGACCGAGCTCTCCCAGATGCGTTTTTCCTTTTCGAGGGACGATTCCGCTTCGGTGAGGGCACCGCGGAAACCGTCCGGCGCAGCGACGATGGACTTGAAAGCGGCCCGGGCGGCCGCCCGGTCGGCGGCGGTGAGCACCGGCTCGCGGGGAACGACCCGGAGGACGAGGAACGCCGCGGCCGCGACGGCGAGAATTCCCGCGGCCGCCGGGAAGGGATGAAGGACGAGCCGCCGGCCGAGGGGGATCCGCTCTTTCCGCTCGAGTCCCCGCTTTGTCCCAAGCGGCTTCTTTCAAGGGGAATTCGGGGACCGCCGCCAGGAAGGCGGCGCGGTCGCCGGCCAGCCGGGTTTCGAGGGAGTCCGCGAACCGCGCGTACTCGCGGCAGGCTTCGCAGCGGCCGATGTGGCGTCCGGCCCAGCGCGGCAGCGCCTTCTTCCGGTCCTCTGCCCCCGAGATCGCTCTGCGCGTGAGATGGCACAGCATGGTCGTTCTCCCTTTCTTCATCCGGCCGTCGGTCCGCCTGCCGCCGCGGGCTTGGCGGCCGCCATCGCCCCGGCGGGCGCGGCGCCGGTCCTCTTCATCAGGTTCGTCCGGGCCCGGTGGAGGAGCAGGCTCACGGCGACCCGGCTTTTGCCGACGGCCCGGGCGATCTCCGCGACCTCCATGTCCTCCCCGTAGCGGAGCCACAGGACGCGGAACTGGCTCTCCGCGAGAGCCCTGGCGGAGTCCCACAGCCCAGTCGTATCCGTCCCCGCCGCCGGCCCGGCCGCCGGATCGGCGACACCGCCGGCCTCCTCGGCCCGGAGCGACACGGCGGCGATCCTTTTCTTCCGGTAGGAGCTGATGGTCAGGCGGGTCGCCGAGGTGTAGAGCCAGGTCGAGAACCGGTAATGCGGGATCGTACCGGTCGATGTTGCGGTAGAGCTTGAGGAACGTCTCCTGGACCATGTCCTCGGTGTCCTGGTCGCTCCCGAGGCGGGGCCGGAGATAGACGAAGAGCCGGCGCTTGTAGCGAAGCGCCAGCTCCTCGAAGGCCGGACGCGAGCCGGCCCGCGCCTCGCGGGCCAGCTCCTCGTCGGTCTTCATCGCGCTCTCCGGATCGTCAGTCCAGCAGGTGCGGGAAGCCGTGGCGGCTGCGACAGCAGCTTGGCGACGTCCTGCGAAGCCCCATCGAACTCCAGGCGGACGGTCTTGCCGTCGAGCTTGACCTGGAGCCCGTCGACGAGGGCCGCGACGTCGGCCATGTCGCCCTCACCCCCGCTCATCCGGCCGAGGGCCATGACGCCCTGGACGAGGTCGGCGATGTTCTTGGCGTTCTCCGGGGAATCGGCGGTCATCTGGAGCCGGAGCTGGAGCCGGGACTGCTTTTCCTGGGCCAGGAAGAAGAGGCCCGAGGCCTTCTCGACGAGCTTGGACTGGTTGATCTCCTTGCCCAGGCCGGACAGGTCCTCGACGACGCCGCTGAGGAAGGCCCCCGCAGGCACCTCCTTGAGCGACGCGGCAAGCTTGGAGCCGACGAAGGACTTGGTCTTGCCCGCCAGCCGCGTCGAGGACCTTCTCGATCGCCGCGCGGCCCTCGGAGAAGACGAGGAGATTGTCGTTGACGAACGCGCCGTACTCGTCGCTCCCGGTCGAGTAGAGGGTGTAGGCGCCGTAGGGCGTTTCCTGGTGCTCCTTGTCGAGCGCGACCAAGGCCAGGATGCCCGCCTTGTCGAATTTCCCGGAGACGGCGAAGACGATCTCGCTCATCGCCGGTCCCCAGGCCGAACACGGTCACGCCCGTGATGTCCCTGGGCACATCGATCTTGAGCCAGCGGTCGAGGTCGCGGCTCTTGATCTGGAACTTGCCGTCCTTCTCGAGATATCCGTAGAGGTCGGTGGCGACGAATTTCTCCATGTCGAGGTGGGCGATCCAGCGGGCGCCCTCGGGGACGAGCGAGGCGGGGATCGTCCCGGGCCAGGCCGGAACGGCCAGGAACAGGGCCAGGACGATCAGGACCGCGGCGACCAGGGTGGCTTTCTTGTGCATCGGTGACTCCTTTGAAGCTTATTCCTACGCCCTGTCATACGCGGCGGCCGCCCTGATGTTTCACTGCGATGTCCTAAAATTCCAGCTTGATCGTCCCCCCCGCCTCGAGGGGCGCGGGCCGTTTGAGGTTCCTGGCCGGTGCGGCGCCCAGCCGGAACGACCCGAGGGACAGGCTGCCGTGGAGGACCGCGAGCTCGGCGGTCTTCGCGCCGGCCCCGATGCGGCAGGTGCCCCAGGCGTCGCCGTTCGACCAGAAGTAGGTCCCCTCCTTCGCCGTCGAAGGCCATCGCCTTCGCGACGCCGTCCCAGGCGAAGCCGGAGAGGGCCGGCACGGCCGCCCAGCTGGCCATGGCCCGGGCGTAGTGGTGGCCGCACTCGGCCTCGTCGAAGGGGCTGCGCTTCTTGCCGTCGTAGCGGGCCCGGATGTTCCGGATGACCTCGAGCCCGCTTTCGACGTCGCCCTCGTAGAGCAGCCCGACCGCGGCCGTGTATTCGAAGCCGGTCATGACCTCGGTGAAATACGGGAAGGGATTGCGCGGCCGGCCCTTCGGGTAGCTGGCCATGAGGAGCGCCGTCTCGTCGCCCAGGACGAACGAGCGCAGGCAGTTGAAATGGTCGAAGAAACCCGTCTGCGTGTTGTACTTCAGGATGCTCCGGAGCGTCGTCCGGACGTGGGCCGGGTCGACGAGGTAGCCCAGGCCGCAGACGTGGGCCATGAACTGGCCGACGAGCTGGTCGACGAGGCAGCCCTTCGCCGAGCTGGTAGTCGGGCTCGGTGATGTCCTTGGCGCCCATGTCGAGCCGCAGGCTCGGGGCGACGTCGTCGACGCTCCGGGGCGGCCGGACCTGGTGCTCGTAGTACTCGCCGTTCAAGAGATTCGCGTCCGTCCAGGCCCGGCCCTTCTCGAAGAGCCCGCGGCAGATCTTCGCGAACGGCTTGTCGCCGGTCCTCTTGGCCATCTCCTCGGCGGCCCGGAGCGCGCCGAGGTACCAGATCTCCATCTGCGGATTGGGGCCGTAGTACTCGACGTCCATGGTGTTGTGCTGGCAGCCTTCCATGACGCCGTCCCGGTCGGCGTCCCAGCCGCCCGGGATCCAGGCGAACGACAGCGCCCGCTTGACGGTCGGCCAGAGCCTGCGCGAGCCAGGCGTCGTCGCCCGAAAGCTTCCAGTCGCGGTAGACCTTCATGATCGCAGCCCATCTGGCCGTCGGCGGCGGCCTTGCCGTACTCGCGGGCCCGGTCGAGCGGCAGGCGGACGCGGAAGCTCATCAGGCCCTCGGCGTCGGTCGCCTCGAGGAACTCGATCTCGCGCATGGACCGGGCCAGCGCGCCGAACAGGAAGGCCGTGGCCTGCTCGTAGTTCCAGACGTGGGTGCAGGAGCCGTAGCAGCAGCCGGCGCGGTCGCTCGAGCCCTCGAAGCCGAAGAAGCGGCCGTCGGGCGTCCGGAAGCAGGTCTGCGTCCGGAGCGTGCTGAGGTTGAACAGGGCGGCCTCCTTGACCTCGGCGGCAGGGAGCTTCGCGGCGAAGGCCCGGACGAAGTCGACCGTCCGCGGCTTCGAGGCCGGCCGCCCGCGGCGGCGACGTCCTCGGCCGCGGCCCAGGCGTCGGCCCACTTCGTCGTGTAGTAATTGCCGATGAGGTCGTCCGGCGTCCCCTTGGGCGACCAGGTCCGGCGGTTGGGGAAGTGCCAGGTCAGATAGAAGACCGCCTCGGCGCTGCCGCCGGCCGGGACGTCGAGCTCGACGGTGAGCGAGCCGAAGGGCATGTCCTCGCCCGCCTCCGGCCGGGGATCGAGGACGCCGTCGGCCGCGAAGTCGTCCCAGAAATCGAGGAGCGACGTCCCCCATCCGGCGGAGAGCCACGCGGTCCGGCTCGAGCCGCGGGTCCCGGCCGCCGCGGCCAGCGCGATCGTCCCCCAGGCTTCGTGCTTGGGATCGACCCCGCCCGAAGACATGAAGATGCCGCGAAGGCCGTCGGCCGAGCGGAACTCGTTCCGGTTCTTCTTCGGGCCGGTCGTGACGGGATCGCTCTTCCAGTCCCGGCCGAGCTCGGACCCGTCGGCGCCGATGAAGTTCGGCAGCGTGCCGCAGACCGACGCCTGGAGCGGCCGGCCGGTCTTGTTGACGACGACGTAGCGGAGGACGGCGACCGGGATCCCGCTCGCATCGGCATCGCCGGGGATGAGCGGATTCCAGGCCTCGAGCCGGACGTCCACGGGGACATCCGGGTCGGACAGCAGGACCTGGCCGAGCGGGTAGGCGGCGGCGAAGGCGACGCTCCGGAACCGGGGCAGGCCGTGGTTGACGGCCGTCGTGCCGTGCGAGGCCTCGTAGACGGAGAGCGGCAGGGGGCCTTCGAGGGCCCGGGTGAACGGCTCCGCCTTCGGCCGGCGACGTGCAGGGCGAAGAAGGGCCCGAGTCTGCTGGCCGCTCCAGGGGATGTAGCCCTTGGCCGGCCGGTTCATGATCTCCCAGTCGACGAGGTTGCCGCGGCCGCCGAGGCGGACCGTGCCCGTCCCGATGCCGCCGAGGGGCAGGGCGATCCTCTCGAGGTGGTCCCGGTCGTAGGATCTTGAGGACGGGCCAGTCCGTCCGCCAACTTGGCCGGCGACACCGGCCGCAAGGCCGGGATGAGAACGACGACGGCGGACGAGCCGGACAACAGAATACGCTTCATGGAAGCCTCCTTCGATCGTGCGATCGGGCTCAGGCGGCCCGGGTCTTGCGGACGGCCGCCTGCCAGCCCGCGTAAAGCCGGTCGGCCTGGCCCCGGGTCATGGCCGGCGTGAACTTCCGCTCGTCGACGGCCAGCCGCTCGATGGCCGCCGTCGACTCCCAGACGCCCGCGCCGAGGCCCGCGAGATAAGCCGCCCCGAGCGAGGTCGTCTCGACCGTCTTCGGGCCGGAGGACCGGGATGCCGAGGACGTCGGCCTGGAAGCGGCAGAGGAAGTCGTTGACCGAGGCGCCGCCGTCCACCCGGAGCTCCCGGATCCTCAACCCGGAATCCTTGCGCATGGTCTCGAGCACGTCGCGGGTCGAGTAGGCCATCGCCTCGACGGCGGCCCGGACGATGTGGTGCCGGTTGGTGCCGCGGGTCAACCCGACGATGGTGCCCCGCGCCTCGGCGTCCCAGTAGGGCGCGCCGAGCCCGACGAAGGCCGGGACGAAGTAGACGCCGGCCGTTGTCCTCGACCGCGACCGGCCGCGGCCTCCGATTCGGCCGACGCGCCGATGAGCCCGAGCTCGTCGCGCAGCCACTGGATGGCCGCCCCGGCGACGAACACGGAGCCCTCGAGGGCGTAGGCGGGCTTTCCCGGCGGGGCCGCAGGCGACCGTCGTGATCAGCCCGTGCTTCGACTCGACGATCTTCGCGGCCGGTGTTGAGCAGGATGAACGCGCCCGTGCCGTAGGTGTTCTTGATCGCGCCCGGGCCGAAAGCCGGCCTGGCCGAAGAGCGCGGCCTGCTGGTCCCCGGCGATGCCCATGACGGGGATCCCGGCGGGGAGCCGGCCCAGGCGGACGGTCCGGCCGAACTCGCCCGAGGACGGACGGACCTCGGGCAGCACAGCCGCGGGGACGCCGAAGAGCCGGAGGAGGTCGTCGTCCCAGGCGAGCTCGCGGATGTTGAAGAGCATGGTCCGCGAGGCGTTGGTCGGGTCGGTGGCGTGGCTCTTCCCGCCGGTGAGCTTCCAGAGGACCCAGGAGTCCGGCGTGCCGAAGGCCAGGCCGCCCCTCGTCGCCCGTTCCCTGAGGCCGCCCCGGTCGAGAAGCCACTCGGCCTTGGTCGCCGAGAAGTAGGCGTCGATCGGCAGTCCCGTCTTGCGGCGGACGAGGCGGCTCAAACCGGGTTCGGCCGCGAGCTCGCGGCAGCGGTCGGCCGTGCGGCGGCACTGCCAGACGATGGCGTTGGCCGCGGGCCGGCCCGATTTCCGGTCCCAGAGGACGGTCGTCTCGCGCTGATTGGTGATGCCGACGGCGGCGATCGACCGGGCGGGCGCCGCGGCGAGCACCTTCTGGATGGTCCGGTAGACGCTCCGCCAGATCTCCTCGGGATCGTGCTCGACCCAGCCGGGCCGGGGGAAATACTGGGGGAATTCCTCGTAGGCGGAGGCGACCGTCCGGCCGCTCCGGTCGAAGACGATGGCCCGGCTGCCGGTCGTGCCCTGGTCGATGGCCAGAACGTGGCTCACGTCAAACTCTCGGCGAGGCCCAGATGACGATGTCCTCGAAGACCTTCTCCCGTCCCGAGGTCGATCGACAGGGCGTGGAGCATGTCCGGGTATTCGATGAGGGTCTTGTCGGCGAGGGCGAACTTTTCGAAGATCTTCCGGCCGGCCCTCTCGTCGACGAGATGGTCGATCGCCGGGGATGAGGAAGAGCGATGGGACGGCGGAGGTCCGGGCCAGCCGACCGGCCCGGGCCTGGACCGGCAGGAAACCGACCAGAATTCCCAGGCTGGCCACCCGGATCTCGTCCGGGATGCGTCCATGACCGGAGGTAATCCGGGATCGCGCGTTACCATGTCCGAGGTGAACGGGACTTCGACCGCGAGCTTCGGGTTGAAGAGACCGAACAGAACCAGCTTGAGGTAAGCGCTGAGGGGGAACTTCATCCCGTTCTTGAAGGCCGGGGAGATCAGCACGACGCCGGCGAACCTGTCGGGGTGGCGCCCGGCCAGGTCGTAGGCGATGAGCCCGCCCATGCTCTCGCCGAGGAGAAAGACCTTCTTTCCGGGGAAGTCCCGGCCGGCGATCTCGCGCAAGGCGAGGATGTCCCGGAACCAGGTCTCGAACGAATCGACGTGGCCCCGCGGCCGCTCCGGCGTCCGGCCGAAGCCCCGCAGCTCGATCGCGTACGAGGCGAAGCCGCTGCCGGCCAGATGGCCGGCCAGGAAATCCCAGCGGGCCGAATGACCCCCGAGGCCGTGGACGAGGACGAAGACGGCTTTGGGAGCAGCCAACCCGGTTGTCGCGGACGACCCGGTCGTCTCGGAGGCCGAAGGCTCGGCATCCCAGCGGCGGTAGAGGAGATCGGTCCCTTGGAGTTCCTTCATGGCCGGATTATAACAGAGACGGCTCGGGCGGTGGTAGGGGCGGTCCGGAGGACTGTCGCGGACCGCTTGAACGCCGAACCCTTTCTCTGTATGATAAGGGCCGAAATCCGGAACGAGGAGGTCTGGTGGCTAGAGGTAACAGAGCATTCAAGAGCGAAAAAAGAACCAAAGAGCTCAGGCGTCTGAAGAAACAGGAAGAAAAGCGGCAGCGGAAGCTGGCCAAGTTGGAAAATCCCGACGGGGAACCCGAAGTCTTCTCGGCCGACGAGGCGCCCGCCGCTCCGCCCAGCCCGGACGATCCCGAACAGGAAGCGAGCTGAGGCCGTTCTCCGACGGACGGGATCATTCTCCTCCGGCCCGAAACCCCGCGCAGGGGCCTTCTCCGCGGCCGGTGTCATCCGATGAGGGTCCGATGAAGGGCTTCGTCCGCCCGGCGGCGGGAGTCCTCACGGTACTGCTGTGCCTGGGCGCGGCGGCATCGCTCGCCGGACCTGGCGGGCTCGAACGGACCCTCTTCAAAGACCTTCCCCCCGCTGATCCCGCAAGAGAGATCGTCCGGACCATCCTGGACTCCCCCTTCTACTCCATGCGGGCGGGATTCACCGCGAAGGCCTGGGCCGCGGAAGGCTTCCGCGACGCCTGGGAGCGGGCCCGAAGCTATTTCCCCGGCAAGACCTACTTCGTCGTCCCGGGGACCCACTTCATGACCCACGGCTTCGACCCGGACGGGAAGCTGTTCATGGAGGTCCACGAGTCCGCCTACCTCACGCTCTGCGTCGAGAACCGGCGGACCTTCACGGCCGGCGCCATCGTCGGCGAATACGGCCGGATGCGCGGCCAGGCGGATCTCCGGGAAGCCGCGGCCTTCCGGGAAAAGATGGGACGGCTGGAGCCCTTTTTCCTCGACGCTTCCGGGCAACGGCGCTCTCCGGAAGGCGCTGGGCGAAACCGTCTACGCCGGATTCGTCGGCAAGCTCCGGGAAGAGAATTATCCCATGCTCGCCGGCGGGCTCATGCACGAGGGCATCCACGCCGGGATGGACGACGCCGTCGTCGCCCGGCTCCGGGCCGACTTCGAAGCAGGGCGGATGCCGGTCCAATGGGACGAGCTGCGGGCCTTCATGGCCGAGATCGCCTATCACGGACTTTACTGCGAATGGGCCGCGAACGATCTCGGCGTGGTGTGGGGCCGGATCGACGCGGCGCTCGCGAAGCTCGAAGCTTTCAGGAAGCGGCCGAGGCTCCGCCCCGGCGCGGACCGGGCGGGATTCGAAAAGCTCCGGGCCGGGATCTTCGTCGAGGCCGCGCTCGCCCGCCTGCGGATGCGCGAGATCTGGCAATCGGCCCGGCGCATCGAAGGCCTGCTCGCGAGTTTCCGCGGCGACTACGTCCGGGGCCGGCCGCCCGCCGAGGTCGAAGGGCCGCTCGCGGCCCTGGAAAGCGACGCCGGACGCTTCATCGGCGCTGCCGGAGAGGCCATTCAGGCGGGCGAGCTCGCCCTCCGCGACCTCGAAGGGACGCTGGACGAGTGGAGCGAATGGGCGGAGGGACGCCGTCCCTTTCCGCCGCCCGTCACCGACTCGAAGGCCGTGGTCAAAAGGGCCGCTGGGCATCGCCTGGCCGGACCCGCCGGCCGACGGGCCCCGTGTCCTTATGAGGCTGGCCGGGGCGGCTTTGGAGAAAGCGCGGGCTCTCTCGTGAGCAGGCCGTCCAGGCCCCAGGCCTTCTCCGCGGCCAGCGGACGGACGGGTTTCTTCGGCGGGATGAACGACATGGCCCTCTCGGCGAACGCGGTGATGGAGAGGGCCGGATTGACGCCCAGGTTCTCGGGGATCTGGGAGCCGTCGCAGACGATCATGTCCTCGTAACCCCGGACCCGGTTCCGCTCGTCGATGACGCCTTCCTCCGGCGTCGGCCCGAAAGAACACCCGCCCAGGATGTGGGCCGTGATGGGCGAGTTGACGGTCACTTCCGTGACGACGTTGGAAGCCACTCCCCCGACCCGTCTCGCCAGCCGGCGGCCGAAATCGTTCCCGGCCGGAAGCCAGGTCGGATGGCAGCGTTCGGGGCCGGGCTTCGTCGCCAGGACCTTGACGAAGGGGAAGAACCAGGGCCGGGCCAGCTTCAAGTGGAAGTAATTGTCGAGGGTCTGCATGACCAGGAGGATGATCGTCTCGCCGGCCCAGCCGGACGGATTGCGCATCCTCAGATGACGGACCGGATGCCTCAGCTCGTTCCCCAACCAGCGGAGAAAGCGCGGCGACCGCTTGCCGCCGTCGGTCAGCGCGGCGACGAGGGCGCACATGGCGTCGTGGCCGCGGCCGAAGCGGACCGGTTCGAGGTGCGTGTCCGGATCGGGATGGACGCTCGAGGTGATGGCCACGCCCCGGGTGTAGTCGGTCCCGGGGGCGAAGTTGCGCACGCCGAGCAGCGTCTCGCTGTTGGTCCGGGTGTACCGGCCGACGTGGTCGGACAGGTTGGGCAGCCGGCCCCTGCCGCTTCAGATCGAGGAGGAGGGTGTTGGTGCCCAGGGTGCCGGCGGCGATGACGAGCCCCTTCGTCCGGAAGACGAGGCCGCGGCGGCCGCGGAAAAGCCCGGTCGTCTTCCGTGTCCGGACGAGGTAGCCCTCGGCTCCGTCGGACGACAGGGGAACGACGTCGACGACGCGGTTCTCGGCGAAGATCCGGGCGCCGAACTTCTGGGCGAAGTAGAGATAGTTCTTGTCCAGGCTGTTCTTGGCGTCCTTGCGGCAGCCGGTCATGCACTCGCCGCAGAGCTCACAGCCGACGCGGTCCGGCCCTTCGCCCTCGAAGTAGGGGTCCGCGGCGGGCTCGCCCTCCCGCCCGAAATAGACGGCGACCGGCGTCGGTCGGAACGTCCCTTCGCGCCCGATCTCGGCCGCGGTCTCCTTCATCAGGACGTCCTGGGCGGTCTCGACCGGATTGGTGACGACGCCGAGCATGCGGCCGGCGAGATCGTAATAAGGAAGGAGCTCGTCCCGGCCGCCCAGGCGCCGCACGCTCGGCCGCTCGAAGAAAGTGTCGGGCGGGACGTAGAGCGTGTTGGCGTAGTTGAGGCTGCCGCCGCCGACGCCCGACCCGGCCAGGATGAAGACGCCGTTGAGGAGGCGCAGGCGCCAGGTCCCGTAGAGGCCGAGCGAGGGGAGCCAGAGGAATTTGCGCAGGTTCCAGTTGCGCCGGGCGAAATCGTCGGCGTGCCAGCGCTTCCCGGCCTCGACGACGCCGACCGAATAGCCCTTCTGGGCCAGGCGCATGGCCGCGACGCTGCCGCCGAAGCCGGATCCGACGACCAGGTAATCGAAGGTGAAGTCCGCCGTCTCTTTCATTTTCCCCGGTTGCGGCACACTCTACAGAGAGAAGCCAGCGGGGGTCAAGGCGGGAAGCCCGGAGTAGCGACTCGGAGCGGGGCTCCTGCGATATATCCGAAAAAAAGGGCTTGACAGGGCCATGTCTGATAAATATATTCCTATGCGTATATGTTATATTAATATTAATGTCAAACTGAACGCATAGGTACATCATGAGCAATGACGTCCTCTCCCTCGAAGATCTCGCTCTCAAGGCCGGGGTCCCGGCCGATCGCCTCGCCGAGTGGTCCAAGGCCAAGCTCCTCAAGCCCGACGGCTTCTCGGACGAGAAGGCCCCCCTCTTCGCCCCCGCCAGCCTCGACCGCGTCGCCCACATCCGGCGCCTGGCCGACCTCGGCTACGGGACCGACGAGATCGCCAAGATCGTCAAGAAGGTCGGCCTCCCCCGGGAAGACCGCGGCCGGAAGAAGGGCGCCGAAAAGGCCAAGTTCCTGACCGTCGGGAACCTGGCCGAGCGCTCCGGCGTCAGCCCGCGGACGATCAAGCACTGGGAGGACAAGGGCATCATCGGGCCCGACATGCGGACGGAAGGCGGATTCCGGCTCTACCCGGATCCTACGTCTTCCTCTGCCAGCTCATCCGCGACCTCCAGCTCTTCGGCTACACGCTCGAGGAGATCAAGGCGGTTTCGGACGACGTCCGGGCCTATGTGGCCATCGAGGCGGGGCTCGAATCCTTCCCCCAGCCCGAGGTGGAGAAGCGCGTGGCGTCCATGCTCGAAGCCGTCGAGGCCCTCTTCGCCAAGATGAAGCTCCTCGAGGAGGGCGTCGAGCGCTGGGAAGACCTCCTCAAGAAGAAGAAGAAGGACATCCTGGCCCTCCAGGCCAGGAACAGGAAACGCGGGAGAAACGGCCAAGGAGGACGACCATGCCTAAGATCGTTTTCATCGAGCCGAAGGCCCCGAACCTCCACATCTTCTCCCAGTTCCCCCTGCCCCGCCTGGGCACGCTCATCCTGGGCACGATGATGAAGAAGCGCGGCTGGGAGGTCGAGCTCTTCGTCGAGGACTTCCGCAAGATCGATTTCGACGTCATCGCCTCGGCCGACCTCGTCGGCATCTCGACCATCACCTCGACCGCGCCCCGGGCCTACGCCATCGCCGACCGGGTCCGGGCGATGGGCAAGACCGTCATCATGGGCGGGCCCCACGTGACCTACCTCACCGACGAAGCCCTGGAGCACGCCGACTTCGTCGTCCGGGGCGAGGGCGAGGCGGCCCTGGCCGCCTTCGTCGACGCCCGGGAGCGCGGCGGCGGCTACGCCGACGTCCCCAATCTGTCCTACCGGGACGAGACCGGGGCGATCGTCCACAATCCCATGGCCCCGCGGGCCTCGGACCTCGACCGCATCCCCTTCCCCGACTTCTCGCTCCTCCGGCCCGAGGCCAAGGGCCTCAAGCACATGTCGTCCATCCCCGTCCTGACCTCGCGGGGCTGTCCCTTCGACTGCTCCTTTTGCTCCGTGACCGGCATGTTCGGCCGGAAATACCGCTTCCGCTCGACGGAGAACATCATCGAGGAGCTCCGCGGCTACGAAGAGCTGAAGTCGCTCATCTTCTTCTACGACGACAATTTCGCCGCCGACCCGAAGCGGACCCGCGAGCTCTGCGAGGCCATGATCCGCGAAGGCCTCAAGCTCAAGTGGACGACCCAGGTCCGGGCCGACGTCGCCCGCGATCCCGATCTCGTCCGGCTGATGAAGAAGGCCGGCTGCCACACCGTCTACATCGGCTTCGAGTCGGTCAACCCCGAAGCGCTCGAGGACATGAAGAAGAAGCAGACCGTGGCCGAGATCGTCCGGGCGGTCAAGGTCTTCCGCCGCAGCCGCATCCACATCCACGGCATGTTCGTCCTCGGCTTCGACCAGGACGACTGGAAGACGATCCGCAAGACGGTCCGCTTCGCCAAGCGGGCCCGCCTGACCTCGACCCAGTTCCTCATCCTGACGCCCCTGCCCGGCTCGGCCTTCTACGACCAGATCGCCGCCGAGAAGCGCATCCGCTTCCACGACTGGGCCCTCTACGACGCCCATCACGCCGTCTTCCAGCCGGCCCGTTTCTCCCTGCCCGACCTCCAGAAGGCCCAGAGCTTCGCCCACCGCAAGTTCTACTCGCTGAAGCAGGACGGCCCGCAAGCTCCTCGCCGGCCAGTGGATCGCCGTGGCCATCGCCCACTACGCCCGGAACCTCGACCGGACCTGGAAGAAGCCGCAACCGGACCTTCCTCCGCGTCGTCGCCCTGCTCAAGCCCCGGCCGGGCTCCCGGGCCAGGGTGTCCGTCGACTACCGCGAGGACATCAGCCTCGAGTAGGGGAAGAACCGTTTACTTCCCCGTCCGTATCTACTAGAATAAGCCGGGATATTTTCGCGTTTCACAAGGGAGTCGCCCATGCCCAACGTCCTGACCGTCCGGGGATTGAAGAAATCCTACGGCACCCAAATGGCCCTGGCCGGCATCGATTTCGAGGTCCGGGCCGGGGAGGTCTTCGCCCTGATCGGCCCGAACGGGGCCGGCAAGACGACGACGCTCCGGATCGTCGCCACCCTCCTCACCGCGACCGCCGGGGAAGATCACCTTCCTCGACCACGACCTCCGCAAGGAACCCGACTTCGTCCGGGAGAAGATCAGCTACCTCCCCGAGGAAGCCGGGCGCCTACAAGGACATGAAGGGCATGGACTACCTCCACTTCATGGCCGCCTTCTACGCCCGGACGCCGGAGGAGGAGAAGGAATTCGTCGACCGGGCCGTGGCCATCACCGAGCTCGGCGACCGGCTCAAGACCAAGGTCGGCACCTACAGCAAGGGCATGACCCGCAAGCTCCTCCTGGCCCGGGCCCTGATGACCAAGCCCGTGCTGGCCATCCTCGACGAGCCGACCTCGGGCCTCGACGTCCTCAACGCCCTGGAGGTCCGGGAGATCGTCCGCCGCTACGTCAAGGAGGGGACGTCGGTCCTCCTCTCCTCCCACAACATGCTCGAGATCGAGTTCCTGTCCGACCGGGTCGCCCTCATCGACAAGGGCCGGATCCTCGACACCGGGACGCCCGCCGAGCTCAAGGACAAGCACCAGGCCAAGAACCTGGAAGAGGTCTTCAGGAGTTCCCTCCGATGAAAAGATTCGCCAACCTTCTCAAGAAAGAGATCAAGGAGCTGGTGACCAAACAGCTCATCATCTCGCTCGCCTTCACCGTCATCCTCTTCAACTTCATCGGGCAGGTCAGCAAGAAAGAGGTCCAGAAGGCCGTCGGCGTCCAGACGATCTCGGCCCTCGACCAGGACGGCTCGGCGGCCTCCCAGGCCCTGATCCAAGGGCCTCGAGTCGGCCCGCTTCAAGATCCTCGACCAGTCGGGCAAGACCAAGGAGGAGGCCGTCGAGGCCGCCAAGGCCGGCGAATCGAAGCTCCTCCTCGTCATCCCCAACGGCTTCGGCGATTCCCTGACCGAGCTCAAGCCGAGCGAGATCGAGACCTACTCCTTCATGCGCAGCTTCTCCCTCATCGGCGCCCGGGGCTCAGGTCGTCGTCCAGAGCGTCATCTCCGCCCTCAACGAAGCCCTGTCCGAACAACTTCCTCAAGGAGAAGCTGCCCGACATGGACCCCGCCAGCCTCAAGAAGCCGATCAAGAGCAAGGACTTCGTCATCGTCCAGGACAAGATGGCCGAGGGCTCGGCCAACATGGTCGCCGGGCTGATCTCCCAGCAGTCCATGCTCATCCCCGTCGTCCTGATGATGATCGTCATCTACTCGTCCCAGATGGTCATCTCGGCCGTGGCCATGGAGAAGCAGAACAAGACCCTCGAGACGCTCCTGACCGTGCCCATCAAGCGGACCTCGATCATCACGGCCAAGATGCTCGCGGCCGGGCTCATCGGCCTGATCTCGGCCGGCGTCTACATGTTCGGCTTCCAGGGCTTCCTCGGCGGCATCGGCGAGGAGGCCGCCAAGGCCGGCGCCCAGGCCGGCGGCGCCCGCGCTGATGCAGAAGCTCGGCCTGACCTTCGACACGACCGGGCTACGTCGTCCTCGGCCTGTCCCTCTTCCTGGCCATCCTGGTCGCCCTGGCCATGGCCATGATCCTCGGCGTCCTGGCCGAGGACTTCCGCAGCGCCCAGAACATGATCATGCCGCTGATGTTCATGGTCATGATCCCCTACTTCATCTCCCTCTTCGCCGACATCAACACGGTCTCGCTGCCGGTCAAGATCTTCATCCTGGCCATCCCCTTCTCGCACCCGTTCCTGGTGTCGCAGAACCTCTACCTCGGCAACTACGGCATGATCGCCGGCCGGGCTGGCCTACATGCTCGTCGTCTTCGTCGTCCTGGTCATCTTCGCGGCCCGGATCTTCTCGACGCGACAAGATCCTGACCATGAAGCTGCGGTTCGGCAAGAAGAAAGGGGCCACGGCCTGATCGCGCTGTTCGTCGCCGTCCGGACGGTCTCCAACACGGCCTACCGGATGGTCTACCCCTTCCTGCCCGTCTTCGCCCGCCTGCTGGGGGTCGACCTGGGGACGATGTCGCTGGCCCTCTCGGCCCGGTCCGCGACCGGGCGCCCTGGGGCCCCTGCTCGCGCCGTTCACGGACCGCCGCGGCCGCCGTTTCGGCCTGTCCCTCGGCCTGGGGCTGTTCGCGGCCGGGGCGTTCCTCGGCTTGCCGCGGCTCGGGCTTCCTCGCCTTCGCCGCGGCCCTCGTCCTGATGACCGTCGGCAAGTACGTCATCGATCCGGCGGTCCTGGCCCGCTTGAGCGACGAAGTGCCTTACGCCAAGCGCGGCCGGGCCCTGGCCCTGACCGAGCTGAGCTGGTCCCTGGCCTTCATCCTCGGAGTTCCCTGCGGTCGGTTTCCTCCTCGGCCGGTTCGGCAGCCGGGTCGCCGTTCGCGGTCCTGGCCTTTCTGGGTCTGGCCGGCTTCGTCGCGGTCCGGTTCTTCCTGAAGGCCGGAGCAGGCGACCCGGGGCGGCCGGCGCTTCCGCGACCGGCGAGGGACCCGGCCACCGCGACAGCTATAAAGCCGTACTCCGCTCGCCGGCGGCCCTGGCCGGCATCGCCGTCATCCTGGCCGTCAGCATGTCCAACGAGCTCGTCAACCTCGTCTTCGGCGTCTGGCTCGAGGACTCGTTCGGGCTCAAGCTCGCCGCCCTGGGCGCGGCCGCCGCGATCATCGGCGCCGCCGAGTTCGGCGGCGAAAGCCTGGTCGTGGCCACGGTCGACCGCATCGGCAAGACGAAAGCCCTGATGATCGGGCTGGCCGGGAACGCCGCTCGCGGCCCTCATCCTGCCGCTCGCCGGCCGGACGACGGCTGTCGCCGCGCTCGCCGGCCTGGCCTTTTTCTACCTGACCTTCGAGTACACGGTCGTCAGCCTGCTCCCGGTCATGAGCGAGATCCTGCCCCGGTCCCGGGCGACGCTTCTGGCCTTCTACGCGGCCTCGTTCTCCATCGGCCGGGCCGATCGGGTCGCTCCTGTCCCCGCGGCTCTACGGCCTGGGCTTCACCGCCGTCGCCCTGACCGCGGTCGGCCTCGACGTCGTCGCCTTCCTCTTCCTCCTCCGTCTCCATCGCCTGACGGACGGGGCGCGCTGATCAGCCCGGGTCTTCACCGTCGCCGTGCAATCTGGTATAATGCCGCACCACAGAGAGGACCCACCATGAAGACCATCGCCCCCCTGACAACCCTCATGCGATCCTGTGTCCCGTCGCCGCAGCCGCGCAGGCTCCCCGAGGGGCCGCCCCCCGGGAGGGCGGTCCCGTCCGGATCCAGGCGATCAGGGTCGAACAGGGGCCCAAGCTCGACGGCCGTCTCGACGACGAGGCCTGGCGGAAGGCCCCCGTCTTCTCGGGCTTCCGGATGGCCGTCCCACGCTCAGGCGATGAGCCCTCCGAGCGGACCGAGCTCCGCGTCGTCTACGACGGGTCCGTCCTCTACATCGGCGTCCTCTGCCGCGACGGCGATCCGCGGCACATATCGGCCAATTCCATGGCCCACGACGGCGACGATATCGAGGAGGCCGGCGAGGACGCGGTCCGGCTCATTCTCGATCCCTTCCAGGACCGCCGCAACGCCTACTTATTCTCCGTCAATCCCCGCGGCGCCCGGAGCGAGGGCCTGGCCACGGGGGAGCACTCGAGCCTGGACTGGGACGGCCTCTGGGACGCCCGCAGCGCCATCGGCCCCGACGGATGGTCGACCGAGATCGCGCATCCCGTTCAAGTCCATTTCCTTCAAGCCCGGCCTCGAGAGCTGGGGGATCAACGTCGAGCGGGTCATCGCCCGGCGCCAGGAGATCGACCGCCTCTCCGGCGCCCGCGCCGACGTGTTCTTCACCAATCCCGCCGAGGCCGCCCCGCTCACGGGGCTCGGCGGGATCCGGCAGGGGCTGGGACTGACCTTCAAGCCCTACGGCCTGCTGAGCCCGTCCAAGGATCACGCCGCCGGAACCCCGGCGGATTGGCGATGGGACGGCGGATTCGACCTTTACAAGAACATCACGCCGAACCTCGTCGGGGCCTTCAGCTACAACACCGATTTCGCCGAGACCGAGGTCGACGAGCGACAGATCAACCTGAGCCGTTTCTCCCTCTACTTCCCGGAGAAGCGGACGTTCTTCCTCGAAGGCTCGGAGATCTTCAACTTCGGGACGACCATGCCCGGCAACGGGTCCGGATTCGCGCCTTTCTTCAGCCGCCGGATCGGCCTCTTCGAGGGGCGGCAGATCCCGATCTCGTTCGGGACCAAGGTGTTCGGGAAGATCGGCGACACCAACCTTCAGGTCCTCGACGTCCGGACGGGCGCCTCGGAGAGCCTGGGCCTGCCGGCGGAGAACTTCCTGGTGGCCCGCGTCTCCCAGAACATCTGGGCCGAGAGCCGGGTCGGGGCCATCTTCACCACCGGCAGCCCGACCGGGGCCCGGAACTCGCTGGCCGGCTTCGACTTCGTCTACCAGACCTCGCGTTTCCTGAAGGACAAGAACTTCCTGGCCGGCGGCTGGCTCGTCTACAACTGGAACGACCGGGCCGAGGGTCGCCGCGAGGGCTTCGGCTTCAAGATCGACTACCCCAACGACCTCTGGGACATCGTCACGTCCTACAATTCCTACGGCGACGCCCTCGATCCGGGCGTCGGCTACCTGCCGCGGCCGGGAGTCCAGGTCTTCAGCCTGAGCGCGAGCTACCGGCCGAGGCCGGAGAAGGGGCTCGTCGGGCGGCTCGTCCGCCAGTTCTTCTACGAGGCCTCCGTCTCCTACACCTGGGATCTCGACGGCCGGCTCGAGACGCGCCGTCTCTTCACCGCGCCTCTCAACCTGCAGACCGAAAGCGGCGAGCAATTCGAGTTCAACATCGTCCCGAACTACGACGCGTTGCCCGAGGACTGGGAGGTCGCGGACGGGGTCGTCCTGCCGCGCGGCGCGTACACCTTCACGAACTACGCGGTCCAGTTCGAGACGGCGAGCCACCGGGCCTGGGGCGGGCGCGTCGAATGGGCGTTCGGCCCGTTCTACTCCGGCCACTACGACAACGTCGAAGCCGGGTTCCGGGTCAAGCTCAGGGGCACCGCGACCTTCGACCTCGACGCCAACTTCGTGCGCGGCCGGCTCCCGCAAGGGACCTTCAAGGAGAACGTCTACCAGCTCAAGGTGGACCTCTACCTCTCGCCCCGGCTCGGCCTGATGAACTACGTCCAGTACGACGACGTCTCGAACGAGCTCGGCCTCAACACGCGCTTCCGCTGGGAGATCACTCCGGGCAACGTCGTCTATCTCGTCTATTCGAAGAACTGGGAGCGGCGCTGGGACCCGGCGTCGCGGTTCTATCCTCTCGAGGAACGGGGGATCTTCAAGATCACGCTCAGCATTCGGCCCTGAGGGATCCCGGAGCCCCCGGGACCCGGCCGGCCCCGCGGCTTGACAGCCGTTTCGCTCCGCCCTTAAGATGGGCTTGAAAGGAAGGGTTCGACATGCATATCCTGTGGACCATCCTGTTGGGCTTCGCCGCCGGCGTCATCGCCAAGTTCATCTATCCCGGCAAGGAGAACATGGGCTGGATCTGGACCATCGTCCTGGGCGTCGCCGGGTCGTTCGTCGCCACGTACCTCGGCAAGGCGCTCAAGATCTACCAACCGGGCGAAGCTGCCGGCTTCATCGGCGCCATCGTCGGCGCGCTGATCCTGCTCTTCGTCTACAATTTCCTCAAAAAGAAGCGCTGAGGCCCCCCGGGCCCCTCTCCGTCTTTCGGCTGGCGGACAGGCCTTTCCGCCGTCAGGGGATAGGTCCGCCCTCGGGACCCCCAGAGGTCCTATCTTCTGCCCGCCCTTCGGTTATGCCGTCGGATGAATAGCCAGACCGCCAGGAGGAGCAGGAGCATCAACAGGACGGGAGCCACGACGGCGACGACCGTCGTTACGCCCGAAACGGCGTCCTCGGCCAGGCTGACGACGGGATTACCCGTGCCCATCGTGCCTGCCGTGACCGCCGGCCGGGCGACCGCCTTGGCCGTGTGGACCCCGCCCGCGATGAGCAACCCGCAGACCATGGCCAGAACGGGGCTGACGTGGCTGATGACGTTGCCGCTGGCGGCGAAGAGGACGGCCCCGGCGGCCGGCCGGAAGACCGTCTGGATGACGTCGTTGACGGTGTCGACCGCCGGGATCTTGTCGACCGTGATCTCGATGAGGAGCAGCACGCCGAGGACCGCGAGCACCACGGGATGGGTGAGCGCGCTCCACGGCGCTTTCAGGACGATCAGGTCCGTGTAGCGGGCCAGAAGGCCGACAATGACGAGCGGCAGGTAGGCGTTGAGGCCCGTCGCCGCCGCCAGACCGAACGCCGCGAGGAGTCCCAACATCGATGTGCGTCTCGACCGGATTCTAGGCCCCGCCGGCCGAGGGTGTCAAGGCACCGGCCGGGGCCGGTCAAAATATATAGCCGGCCGTCAGGCCGAAACCATTGAGCCAGCGGTTGGTGACATACGAAGCGGCGACCAGCCAGTGCGGGCCCTTGGCCCCGATCTGGAGCTTGAATAGGGAATTGACGCCCCATTCGTCCCAATTCCCTCCGAGAGCGGCCGCCAGATAGCCCGCGCCCGCGAAGAACTTCCCGGACCGGAAGTTGACGGTGCCGCCGGCGGACCAGCCGCCGACCCCGCCGGAGACCTCGGGCGCGATGATCAACGACTTGCCCAAATTAAAATCGACCCGCAGCCCCGGACCATAAATGCCTTTCGAGCCGCTCGAATAGGTCTCGGACAGGACCAGGGCGCTCACGCCGAGGCTGATCTGGGTTGTCTTCTCCCCCGGGACGGCCGCGCCAAGGCCGGCGCTCAAGAACAGGCCTGCCACCAAGAGGACCAGGACAATCTTGTTCATAGCTCCCCCCTTTGCTCGGCTATCGGCCAGTGCGACGGCCAGAATATAACACAAGGACCTTTACCGGTCCAAGAAGACCCGAGGGGAGCAGCGGCGAGTCCGCGGCGAAGTGCTTCCAGGTGGAGAAGGCCCGGCGGCCGGACGAGGGGCGCGGCTCCCCCTTGATCAGCCACTCCGGCCAGCGGACCAGGTTTCCGCCCGCGGCGTACTCGGCGTCCGGCGGCTCGCGCTCGTCGCCGATGAGGCGGTTGGGCCAGAGATTGGCGACCCGAACCTCCAGGCGATTGCCTTTGCGGCGGATCGCATCCGTGATCTCCACCCGCCAGGGATCGCACCAAACGACGCCGAGGTCCCGTCCGTTGAGCCGGACGGCGGCGATGTTCTTCACGTCGCCCAGATCGAGCCACAGGCGCACGCCGGCGGCCGGAGCGGTGGACGTCATGTCGAACGTCTTCCGGTATACGGCCGTTCCCGAATAATATCTGATCCCGGGCTCGGGCCTGAGGCTCCAGTCATCGAGGGACTCGAACGTGATCCTTTCCGGTCCGCCCCAGTTCGGATCGAAGGCGACGTCCCAGGGCCCTTCGAGAGACGCGACCTCCGCGGGGATAGGGAAATCCGCGCGGATGGCGGCAGCCGCCGAGGGGGACGATGGGGCGTCCAGGGCGATAATGGCCGCGCCGCGGAAGACGATGAAGAACGATTGGAACGCTTCGTACCGGAGCGGCACGGACGTGATGCCCTCTTGTTCCTTGAAGCCGGCCAGAGCCCGGATCTCGCACGTCAGCGGGTCCCAGAGCTCCGGCCGCAGCCCGGCTACCCGGAAGCGCGCGGTCGTCTCGACGACCCGGTCCTCGGGATTGGCCACGAAGTAGATCTCGGTCCCGCCTTCTCTCCGGTGCGTCCAGCGCAGGGGCACGTCCGAGGCGAAGTCGGGGACCACACTCATCCGCCGGAGAGTGTCCGCGACGACCGTGAAATCGCCGTATTGCCGGGGCTCGTCGAGGGGCGGGGCCCCGACCTGCCAGGTAGGGCGGCCCATCGAAGGCGCGGCGGCGGGAGCGGGCGCCGGCCTCGAAGCGCTTTCGCCGGCGCGCCTCTCCCCCATCCAGACGACGCGGCCGCGGCCGAAACCGTGTTCGGTGACCTTTTCCCCGTCGCAATCGCCCCAAAGCTCGCCGGCCAGCCGCGCGACCTCCGCGTCGCAGGCGGGGAATCCGGAAAGCGTCGGCGACTTGCGCGGCCGCGGCCCGACGACCGTAGCCCCGGCCGCGACGAGGTCGCGGACCTTGGCGAGAAGCGCCGGGGTCATCGTCTCCCGCTCCGGAAGGACCAGGACCGCGTAGCTCGCGCCGCCGGGGAAGACGACCCGGCCGTTCTCGACCGCGGCAGAGGCCAGGAGGGTCTCCGGGGGACAGCCGTCGAAGGCATAGCTCGCCGATCCTGGCGGATCGCCGCGGAGCGCCGAGTCCGGAGGCCGGAAGGCGTGCGGGGCCCCCTCGGCGACAAGGAAGCAGACGTCGGCCACCGGCGCCCCCCGTCTCAGCATATATTGGCAGCGGGCGAGATAGGCGTGATAAGCGGGGGCCATGTCCCACCAGGTCTGGGTCCTCTCCCAATGGACGCCGTAGGGCCCCATGGTCAGGCCGGGGCGCAGAGCCAGTCCGGCCTGGTGTCTGGTAGCGATGGAAGACGATGCGGTTGACGCCGGCCGCAAAGGCCCAGTCGCCGAGCGCCTTCATCGAGGCCGGATGGGCCCGCCAGGCTTCGGTGTCGTCCGAGGTGAAGGATTCGGCGGCTACGACCGTCTTGCCGCCCGTGTGGGCGATCCCGGCTGCCTCGACGACCGCATGGGCCGTGTTGAAGCCGTGGAGCCAGAACTCCCCCATCGGCACGTCGGCGGCGGATCCCAGGGTCATGTCGGCGCACGGGGTCATGTCGTAGGGCTCGATGGACAGGCGGAAGCCGTCCCGGCGGCCGCGCTCTTTGAGGCGCAGGGCGTGGTTCTCGAGGACGAGCTCGTTGGCCGTCTGCCTCAGGTCCCACAGGAACCGCTCGCTCGTCTCCAGGTCCGCCACGGGACGGCCCGTGACAGCGGGGAGATACGGCAGGAGGTCGTAGCCCCGCCTCTTGCGGAACTCCTCGCGGAAGGAGGGCGTCCAGTTCTGCGCCCCCATCTCCCAGCTGTCGATGTGGAGCGTCGTCCAGCCGGCCTTCCCGTCCGTCCGCCGGGGGCCGATCTCGCGGAGGAGCGCCCCGACGAAGGCGTCGTAGTGGCGGTCGAACGCGGCGGCGTCGAGCTTGTCGCACTCGAGGCCGAGACCCGGGACCGGCGCGGGCCGGGTATTGGCCCCCGTGGTCGTCCGGCCGAAACGGAGGATCGTCCACTTGCCCGCGGGGACGTCCCAGGCGAGGCGGCCGTCGGTCGCTAGCCGATCGCCGAGGTCGACGATCCGCGACGGATCGACGGCCGCGCCCGCGGGAAGGGCGGGGAAATCCGCCGGCGAAGGCAAGAACGGCCTGACGCCCGGTTGGGAGGAATAGGGCGCCCGGACGTAGAGGGCCTTCTCGTCGATGTCGGCGATCGCGGGACCGGGCGCCGGCGTCGGGAAGGCCAGGACGGCGACATCGCGGTAGAAGGCGTCCATCCGGTCCTTGACCTCCTGCGGCAGGCCGCCTTCGCCGAAGAAGGCCGGACGGCGGGCCGGGCGCGGGAGAACGGCGTCGAAGCGCGACGGACCCGAGGCCTCGACCGCGGAGGCGACGACGTGCTGCATCGAATCCCCGGGCTCGACCCAGGGACCGCCGGACCCCGTCCAGCCGGGGCCGGCGTTGAGGGTCACCTCGAGGCCGAGCCGCTCAGCCTCCCGGACGACGTGCTTGAACAAGACCCGCCATTCCGGGCTCATGAACTCGACCGGGCCGCGGGGCACCCCGACGTTGACCTCGCAGATAACGACGCCGCCGAGGCCGGCGGCCCGCATGGCCTCGAGATCGGCCGTGATGCCCGCCCGGGTCAGGTTCCCGTCCATCCACATCCAGTAGACCCAGGGCCGGGTCTCGTCGGGCGGCCGGGCGAAGCCCGCGGCCAATTGGTCGGCGGGGGCGGGACCCGAAGGACCTCGTCCGCAGGCGGCCGGGACGAAGACAACGAACGCGAGCAGGGCGAGGGACACGAGGCAGCGGCGTGACATGGGGCACTCTCTTGGGTCCCTCCGTCATAATACAGCGCCCGCCGGGAGTCAAGGACGGCTGACTTGGGGCTCGCTCCCCTGCTATAATGGGGCGACCGGGAGAAGGCCATGGACAAAGCCGTGAATCGGGCGTCCGCGCGAACCCGCAAGGAGTACGCCCGGCGGCTCAACGCCGCGCTCGACTATATCGACCGGAACCTCGGCGACGATGTCTCGCTCGGCAAGCTCGCCGCGATCGCTTGCTTCTCGCCCTTCCACTTCCACCGGATCTTCTCCGCCATCGTCGGCGAGCCCCCGGCGGAATACGTCCGCCGGCTGCGCCTGGAGAAGGCGGCCGTACGGCTCGTCAACGACCCGTCCGTCCCCGTCACGGAGATCGCCCTGGCCTGCGGTTTCTCGACCTCGGCCTTGTTCTGCCGGCTTTTCCGGTCCCAATTCGGGATGACCCCGACGGTCTGGCGCGGCGGCGGCTACAAAAAGCGCAAGAACGGACAACAGGTCCGCAAGGACCGAAAAGACGGCCCCCCCCGGGCGGCGTATCGTGTCCCCGACCGAACGATAAAACCGGAACGGAGGACCGATATGACCAAAACGCCGGCCGTCAGGATCGAGGACGTTCCGCCCCTGCGGGTGGCCTACGTCAAGCACATGAAAGGGTATGAGGACAGCGCCGGCATCGGCGAAGCCTTCGAGACGCTGTTCTGCTGGGCGGGCCCCCGGGGTTTCATGGGCCCGGAGGCGCGCGTTCTGGGCGTATCTCTGGACAGTCCCGACGTCACGCCCAAGGACAAGTGCCGCTACTACGCCTGCGTCGTCGTCAACGACCGGGCCGAGCCCGACGGGCGCGTCGGCCTCATGACGCTCCGTTCGGGAAAGTACGCTGTCGGCCGGTTCTCCGGAGGAGCCGGGATCTTCCGGAAAGCCTACGAGGCCATGTACGGGGGCTGGCTGCCGAAGAGCGGCTGGCAGCCGGACGACGCCCCGGCCTTCGAGTCCTACGTCGGCGAGCCGTCGGGCACGGAAAAGAGGCCGCATTTCGTCTTCGACCTCTACGTCCCGGTCAAGCCCCTTTGACGGCCAGGAGCGGCGCCATGAAGACCATCGATCTCAAGAAGATCCTCAAGCCCTTCTACACGGCTTCGGCGGCCAAGCCCGCGCTCGTCGACGTTCCGCCCCTGAACGCCCTCATGGTCGACGGCACCGGCGATCCGAACAGCCCGGTCTTCCAGGAGGCCGTGGGCACCCTCTACAGCGTCGCCTACACGCTCAAGTTCACCTTCAAGAAGGAGAAGGCCGTCGACTACCCGGTCATGGCCCTCGAGGGCCTCTGGTGCGCCGACGATCCCTCCGTCTTCATGAGCGACAAGCGTGACGAATGGAAGTGGACCATCCTCATCGTCCTGCCGGACGTGGTGACCAAAAAAGACGTCTCGGCCGCCGTCGACGCGGTCAAGAAGAAGGCGAAATTCCCCCGCTTTCCGGGGATCCGCTTCGAGAGGTTCGTCGAGGGCCTGGCCGCCCAGGTCATGCACGTCGGCCCCTATGCGGCGGAGGCGGCGACGGTCGAAAAGCTGCACCGCTTCGTCGAGGAGTCGGGGCTCCGGCTCCGCGGCCGCCATCACGAGATCTACCTGGGCGATCCGCGGCGCTCGGCCCCGGAGAAGCTGCGGACGATCATCCGCCACCCGGTCGAGAAGGCCTGATCCGGATCAGCCGGCCTTCCGGAATTCGAGGTGGAACCAGCCGGCCTCGTCCTTCCGGGAGATGAGCTCGAAGCCGGCCGCTTTCGCCAACTCCACGAAGTGGTTCGCTGCCTGCCCCTCGCGGATGCCGACGCCGTAGCCGGTGTTGATCTCCTTGCCGGGCAGGCGGACGTGGAGGGGATACATGATCTTCGGCTTTTCGGGCGCCGCCTTGTCCGGGAACACGGGATCCCAGACGAGAAGGCGGCCGCCGGGCCGGAGCACACGGTGGAGCTCGGCGAAGACCTTGGCGTGATCGGCCGGCATGACGTACATGAAGGTGAAGAAGACGGTGGCCGTGTCGAACGAGCCGTCGAGGAATCCCAGCGCGCGGGCGTCCATGACGATCTTGAGCAGGGGTCCGCCGGGGGCGTCCTCGAGCTCCTGTTTGAGGAGGTCGATGGCGACGACCTGCCGGCCCTTGAGCTGGCCGATGACGCCCTCGCCCCCGCCCCCGATGTCGAGGATGAGCCCCTCGGCCGGAAAATCGGGCACGGCGACCTCGAGCTTGGGATGGATGACGAATTGCGCCAAGCTGGGACGATCCTGGGCCGGCGCGGCCAGGACCGCGGCCAGGAGGGCTAAGCCGGCGAGGACCGGACGGACGGGGCTAAGGGCGTTGCGCAAGAGCATGGGACTCCTCCTCGAACGGAAAGGCTCGCGGGGGAACGGGAGATCCCCCACACCCCGGTTCTACGCACCCGCGGGGCGGAATGTTCCGATCCGGGCCGTTATTTCTTGGCCCAGGCGCCGTCCTCTTTCTGGACCCACCAGCCGGCGGCCGCGCTCTTGGCCCATTCCTCGGCGAAGATCTTCTGGATCTTCTCGATCTGGTTGGCTTCGATATTGAGGGCTTTGGCCACCTCGGCGTAGAGCTTCGTCCGGTCGCCGTTCTCGTCGCGGACCGCGTTGCGGAGGGCCGCCTTGGCCTGGAGGTTGAGGCCGGCCTCGTCGCGGACCTCGAGCATTCCCTTGTTCGTTTCGCCGACGTTGCCGGCGTCGAAGTAGGGCTTGAGCGAGGGGAAGCGGTTCCTCATCGACTCCTTGAGGGCCCGGATGGCCGGCGTGGAGACGCTCGTGGCCTCCTGGGCGTAGGCGGCGGGGACGAGCGTGAACGGCCCGGCCTCGCGGAGGGCCGGCGGCTGGAAGGACGCTTCGGGGCCTTTCTTCTCGCCTTCCGTCTTGCGGATCTCGTCGACGATCTCGGCCGCGGCCTGCTTGACCGTGGCTTCCGGGAAGTAGATGTTGACGGTGATGCAGGCCAGGACGAAGAGGAGGCCCACGGCCGCGACCGTCCCCAGGGCGTATCGTTTGTTCATGTCGTCATCCTCCTTGCGGTGTGTCGCTATTTATCGGATTGGCCGACCCTCTTGAGCCGGCCCGTCATTTCCTTGAAGCTGATGACCTTGCCGGGTTCCCGGTTCACGACACTTATACCAAAAAGCGCCGGTTTCTTCACCAGGTACTCGATCCCGCCCTCCCGGATGGTCCCGTTGAGGGTGAAGGTGTCGTTGCGGAGCGTGCTGACGATGCCCAGCTTCTCGTAGCGGAAGCCGCGGATGAAGCGCATCCAGAAGCCTCCCGTCCCGGACGACGTCTGCTGGCCCGAGCTGAGGACGGTCAGGTTGTCGACGGCCTTGAGGCTGAAGGTCTGGGGGACGCCCTTGCGGGGCACGGACTCGAGCCGGAACGTGAACCGCTCCGGCTGCATGTAGCTGATGACCAGGTCGCGGATCTCGCCGCGGACGATGCCCGTGACCTCGCCGAAGGGGACCTCGTCGGTGAGCTTCTTCAGGTCGAGATCGACCAGGTCGACGTTCAGGGAAATGGAACGGCCCCGGGTGAACGGGTTCGTCACGGCGAAATCGCGCAGGACGACCTTGCCGCCGAAGACGTCGGCTTCGCCGCGGCCGGAGACGCCGACGCGAGCGGTGCTGATATCGAGGACCGGGAATTCGGCCCGGACCTTGCCGGTCAGCTTGAACTGGGGCGAGGCGATGGGAAAGCGGGCGATGTCGATCTCGCGGAGGGCGAGCGACCCGAGGCCGCGGAGGGCGCCGGTGGCGGGATCGAGGCGGAAGGTCGTCCGGCCGAGCTCGAGACGGCCGCCGAAGAGCTCGAGCGAGAGCGGCTCGAGGCCCAGGGCGTTGATCCCGGAGCGCAGGCCGATCTCCACGGACTTCAGGGTCAGGGCCGGGGACTGGAACTCGTCGAGACGCAGGAAGCCCTTTTCGGGCAGGGAACCGTCGGAAGCCGGGGGTACGGACTCGTAGCGGACGGGGACGTCGGCGGCGAGGCCGATGAAGAGGGTCTTCGAAGCGGGATTCTCGATGTTCGCGCCGGCGACCGCGATCCGGCCTTCGGCCGAGAGCACGGCGCCGGCCTTGCGCAGCCGGAGCGATACGCCGAGCGCGCCCTCGAGCTTCATCCGGGTCTCCTCGGAGACGCCGGCCTGGGTGTAGAGCGAGTAGAGAGGCCCAAGGCTGAGGCGCGCGTCCGTCCGCAGGTCGAACGAGGGCGCGGGGAGCGTTCCCGCCGAACCGGCGACGTCGACGGTGCCGATCGTCGACATGTCCGCGCGGACCGTCAGCCCTTCGACGGCGCCCGTGCCGGGGTCGTAGCGGCCGCCGGCCGCAAGGGCAAGCGGGTGCCCGCTCCAGGAGATGTAGACCGCCTTCCAGAGGGATTCGCCATGGCCGAGGGCGAGTCCACCCGTGAACGAAACGGCCGGCGAAGCGGCGGCCCGGGCGGCCTCGAACGTGACGACCGGATCGAGACCTTCGCCGGCGACGGTGAAGGCCGGATCGTTGAACCGGGCCCCGGCGAGGGAGAGGGCGCCGGAAGCGGTCCAGCCGGCCCGCGTCCCCGCCGGCCGGCGGGCGGAGAGGGAAAAGTCGGCCGTACCGGCGATATCCCAGCCGGCGAGCGCCGCCGGAACGAACGGCGCGGCCAGGCCGCGCAGGGCGGCGACGTCGAGGCCGCGGCTTTCGATCCGGAATTCCATCGCGCCGCCCCGGCCGAAGCCATAGCGGCCCGAGAGCCGGAGAGGCGCGAGGCCGGGGAGGGCGGCATCGAGCCTGGTCAGCAAGAGAACCCGGGAATTCAGGTCGAGCCGCCCGGAGGCCGAGATGTCGGCGATCCCTAAGGCGAGCGTCCGGCCGCCGGCCAGGCCGAGATCGAGGCCGGAGAGCTTCGCGTCGAGACGGGAGATCGCGGCGGCGGCCTTTGTACCCGAAGCGACAAGATGAAGGGAGGCGCCGGCGACGGCCAGGCCGGAGGCCGCGATCCGGCCGAGGGACGCGCTCAGATCGATCGATAACCGGGGATCCGCCGTGGGGCCGGAGGCGTCGACCCGGCCGGCGGCGCGGAGGCGGAGGGGCCGGCCGCCCAAGACGGATTCGATCTCGACACCCTCGAGCGTGAGCGTCGCGGCGAGCCCATCCTTGGACTCGGGGTTCGATTGTTGGAGAACGTACTTCCCGGAGAGCCCCGCCCGGCCCCGGAGCTTGGAGCCGCGCAGCGCCGGGGGCAGATGCGGTCCGAGCAGCCCGGCGGCGGCCTCGAGGTCTTCGATGTGCAGCCCAGCCTGCGTTTCGATGAAGACGTGGCGGCCGGCGATGCCGGAGGCGGTGCCGTCGAGAGCCAAGAGGCCGGGGACCGTGAGCGACAATCGGGACACGGTGAGCTCGCCGGCGGAGCGCTCGAAGCGGCCGGTCAAGGCCAGGTCGAGCGCGGCGACCCTGTCCTCGATGCCGTCCGTCTCGAGTCGCGGCGCGCTCAAGGCGAACTCGGAATCGACCAGGTAAGGCGAGACCAGGCCGAGGCGGCCGGACGATGCCAATCCGGTCGAGAAGGCGAATCCGCCGTTCTTGCTCTCGACATCGATCGCGGCGTTCGCGATGGAATACCCGACGACGGCCCCCCGCTCACCAGGCGTCAGGGCGATCGTGAGCCTGTCGATGTCGATGCGGTTCGGGATGAAGTCGAGCGTGAGGCGGGAGTCCTTCAAAGAGACGCGACCGGCCCAGGCCAGGGCGTCCGCGGCTTGGAGGAGCAGGACTTCGATGTCGAAGGGCTCGGCGGAGACGGCCTTCTGCTCGAGGCGGAGGGTGAGGCCGTCGACGGCGATCGAGTCGAGGGCCGGCTTGACGCCCCGGACGAGCTTCCAGAAGTCCCCGGCCGCCTCGAGCCGGGCCGCGGTCACGCCCAGCTTCTGGAAAGCGTCCTCGCGGCCGGCCACGAGGCCTTCCACGGTGACGCGGAAGGGGAAGATCGAGTAGTCCAGCCGGTCGAACCGGGCCGCCGGGCCGGCGATCTTCACGAGCTGTCGACGGACGATCCCGCGAACGAGGGGCTTGTCGAAGAGAACGAGGAGCGAAGCGGCGACGGCCAGGAGGGCGAGCGCGCCGAGAACGGCGGCCGCGATCTTGAGGGTTTTCCTGAGCCCCTTCATCATGATGCCACGCACCGATTATAACACCAGAAGGGACCTGATCCTCTCTTATCTGTCGCTGGAGACGAGCGTCACGCGGCCGTCGAAGTCGGTGACGACGACGTCCCGCCCGCTGAGGGGGGTCACGGTGTTGATCAGGGCGCCGCCGACCCGGTGTTTCCACTTGACGGCCCCGGTCGCGGCGTCGAGGGCCAGCAGCAGCCCGTTCTTCGTGCCGTAGAAGACTACGCCGTCCCGCTCGACGAGCATGGCCGAATTGGTGTCGGCTCCGAATCCCGCGTCGGTCTCCCAAACGCTCTCCTGGGAGTCGGCATCCACGGCGACGGCGGCGATGACGTTCTCGGTCGTCCGCACGTAGACGCGCCGGCCGTCGGCCGAGAGCCCGATCGACTCGCGGACGGCCAGGTTGTCGGTGCCCCAGATCTCCCGTCCCGAGCCCAGATCGAGGGCCGTCATCCACGGGCCCGGGGTCACGACGAATACGCGTCCTTCGGCGGCGACGGGCCAGCAGGCGGCCGGCGAATAATACCGGCTCGGCCGCTCGCCCGTCCATGTCCACGCCAGCTTGCCGGTCTTCGCGTCGAGCGCATAGAGCCGTCCGTCCCAGGCCCCGAAGACGACGAAGCCGCCCGCGACGAGCGCCCGGGTCTCGACGAAGCCTTCGACGCCGTCGAAGCTCCAGACGGCGGTCCCCGCATTCAGGCCGATGGCCCGGAAGACGTGGTCGCTCGAACCGATGTAGACGACGCCGTCCGCGACGCTCGGGCTGGCGACGACGGGACCGCCTGTTTGGACTTTCCAGACAAGCTCGCCCGTCCGGGCGTCGAGCGCCAGGATCGCCCCGCCCGTCGAGCCGATGACGACCCGGCCGCCGGCGACCGCGGGCGTCGAATAGACCGGGTCGTCCGTCTTGTGCTCCCAGGCGATGCTGCCGTCCGTTGCGCGCAGGGCCCGGATAGCGCCGGAGGCGTCGCCGAAGACGACCGTCTCGCCGATGACCGCCGCGGACGAGGCGATCGTCCAGCCGGCGTCGAAACGCCAGCGCTCCCGCACCCCGGGGTATTGGCCGTTGACGCCGAAATCCGGGCGGGACGGCGCGGGTTGCGCCTGCCCGGCCGTTCTCCCGCGCGTGACGATCGGCAGACCGCCCTTCTCGAGCTCGATGCGGTGCCAGGGCGGCCAGGTCCGGCCTCGCGGTCCGTTCCGCGAAGGTCACGGCCTTGGGCCCGATCTCGACGATCGTGTATCCGGGCGCCGATTCTTTCGTCCCGATGTTGGCGCGGCCCATGACCCCGGCCAGGCCTTCGAAATCCATGGGCTGGTTCTTGTGACCGTGCCCGGCCAGGACGGCGACCGTGGGCACGGTCTTGAGCCGGTCGAGGACGACGTACCCGTTGGCGACGCTCCCGTCGAGCGGATAGTGGGTGACGAAAAAGGTCGGTGTCCGGGCCGCGCCCGGCTCCGCCAGGACCCCGTCGAGCCACCGGACGTCCTGAGGCGCGAAGTGGCCGTCACCGAACTTCATGATGGGACCCTGCGACATCCCGACGAAGCGGAAACCGCCGCTCTCGAAGGCGAAACGGTCGTCCCCCCAGATGCGCCGGAAATCCGAGCCGCCCGACTCCGACCACTTCGTGTCGTGGTTGCCGGGCAGGATGTGATAGGGGACCTCGAGACCGTCCAGGATGTCTTTGGCCGCGCGGAAGTTCGTGTAGAGGCCCATATCGGTGACGTCGCCCGTCACCAGGACGAAGGCGATGCCCGACTGCCGATTGATGTCGTCGACGGACGTCTTGAGGTCAGGCGCGCCGCGGTCCGAGCCGACATGGGTGTCGCTCAGCCAGGCGAACCGGAGCGGGGCCCGGCCCGCGCCGGGCGGGGCGACCGCCCCGAAGAGGCCGAGGACGAGCAGGGCGGCGCCCAGGATGGGGGCGACGAGCCGGCCGGGCTTCTTCATGGGGCAGATTCTCGGGGCGAACAAGGCTATTGCGCAACGGCGCTATCGCCACAATCGTAGGGCCTGGCCCGCATCTTGTCAACCGCCCGGCCTGACGGATTGACGGCGGCTTTCCCGGGCGGTACACTGGGCTCGCGATTTCGCCGATAGATCGGAGAGGTGCCGAAATGCCGAATAACGCCTGGGACCGGCGCGATTTCCTCAAGACGATCCTGGCCGGGATGCCGCTCCTGGCTTGGGACTGGAACGCCTTCCCCAGGGGCGGGCAGAACGAGCTGCCGCCCGGCGCCTATGACGCGGTCGTCGTCGGCGCGGGCCTCGGCGGCCTCAGCGCGGCTGCGGCCTTCGCCCGGCAGGGGTACAAGGTCCTCGTCCTCGAGCAGCACAGCGTCGCCGGCGGCTACGCCTCGGCCTTCACCCGCCCCGGCGGCTTCGCGTTCGACGTCTCGCTGCACTCGACGACGGTCGGCGTCCGCGACGGCGTCGCCAACCTCATTTACGGCTTCCCCGAGATCCGGGACGTCGCCTTCGTCCCACACAAGCCGCTCTACCGGGCCATCTACCCGGACTACGACATCCGGGTGCCGCACAGGGACGTCCCGGGCTACATCGCCCTCCTCAAAAAGAATTTTCCCGGCGAGGACGCGGCGATCGACGGCCTCTTCGCCGACATGCGCGGCCTCGTCGACGAGATCGGCCGGCTCTCCAGCGCGGACGCCCCTCCGGACATGGCGAACTTCCCGAAGAACTTCCCCCACCTCTTCAAGAACTTCAACCGGACCTGGGGGGCCATGCTGGACGAACGGATCAAGAACGCCAAACTCAAGGCCGTCATCACGGGGCTGTGGGGCTACTTCGGCCTGCCGCCGTCCAAGCTCTCCCCTTTCTACTACGCCATGCCGCTCATGGGCTATCTCGAGGGCGGCGGGTACTACCCGATCGGCACATCGCAGAAGATCAGCGACGCCTTCGTCGGGCTGATCAAGAAGAACGGCGGCGAGGTCAAGCTCAACGCCAAGGTCGAAAGGATCCTCGTCCGCGACCACGCCGCCACCGGCGTCCGGACCGCGGACGGCGCCGAATACCGCGCCCGGGCCGTCATCTCGAACGCGAACGCCCCCGACACGTTCGGCCGCATGATGCCGGACGAGGGGGATTTCCTCAAGGAGCTCTTCGGCCGCATGGATCGGTCTTCCGTCAGCTTCTCGACTTTCCTCGTCTGGCTGGGCCTCAAGACGGACCTCGTCCGCAAGGTCGGGATCAAGGAGAGCGAGATCTTCTATGCCACGGGTTACGATGTCGAGGCCGAGTATCGAGCGGCCCTGGCCGGCGGCTTGCCCGACGATACCGGCTTCGGGTTGACCATCTACGATAACGTCTATCCGGGCGCCTCGCCCAAGGGCAAGAACACCCTCAACATCATCGTCACGCAGGGCTACGACTACTGGAAGAAATTCGAGACCGATTATTTCTACGGCAACAAGGACGCCTACAATCAAGAAAAGATGCGCTTAGCCGACATCCTGATCGACAAGGTCGAGAAGAAGTTCCTGCCGGGACTGCGCAAGGCCATCGAGGTGGTCGAAGTAGCGACGCCCTTGACCAATCTCCGCTTCACCTCGAACCCGCGCGGGGCGATCTACGGCTGGGACCAGACCGTCGACAACTCGGGCAACCGCCGCTTCCCCCAGAAGACGCCCATCAAGAACCTCTACCTCTCCGGGGCCTGGACCTCGCCGGGGCACGGCTACGGCGCCTGCATCCCGAGCGGGCTCTCTTGCTTCGCTCAGGTCATGAAGGACTGGAAGGGCTGAAAAGAACGGGACCCCTCGCGGTCCCTGCGAAAGGCTGGAACATGAAGAACATCCGGACGATCGCCGCCGGGCTTGTCCTTTTCGCCGCCGTCATCGCCGGCGCCGCAGACCACAGCGAGCTCGAGAAGCTCCTGTTCAACCGGACGGGTGAGGGCCGCAAGGCCGTCGGCATCGTCGTCGGGCTGGTGGACGCGACGGGCGAGCGCTACCTCGCCTCGGGAGCCGCGGCCCCCGGCGGCGCCGTCCCTCCCGGCGCCGATACGGTCTTCGAGATCGGCTCGATCACCAAGGTCTTCACTTCGCTCGTCCTGGCCGACATGGTCGCGCGGGGCGAGGTCGGGCTCGACGATCCGGTGGCCAAGTTCCTTCCGGCGTCGGTCAAGCTCCCGGAGCGGGACGGCAAGAAGATCACCCTGCGCGACCTCTCGAACCAGGTCTCGGGGCTGCCGCGCATGCCCGACAATCTCAAGCCGGCCGACGGGGCCGATCCGTACGTCGACTACGGTCCGGACCGGCTTTACGAATTCCTGGCCCGCTGCGAGCTCGGCCGGTCCGTGGGCGAGAAATACGAATACTCCAATCTCGGCGTCGGCCTGCTGGGCCACGCCCTGGCCCTCCGGGCCGGGACGAGCTACGAAGAGCTCGTCAGCAAGAGGGTCCTCGAGCCGCTGGGCATGGCCGACACGGCGATCGTCCTGCCCGAGCGCTTGAAAGCCCGTCTCGCGCCCGGCAGCGGCCCCAACCTGAGCCCGGTCAAGAACTGGAACTTCGACGTCCTCGCCCCGGCCGGGGCGCTCCGCTCGACGGCCCGGGACATGCTCAAGTTCCTGACGGCGGCCATGGGCCTGCGCGACACGCCCCTGCGGGCGGCCTTCGACCTGATGAGGAAGGACGAGCGGCCGACCGGCACGCCCGACCTGACCATCGGCCTGGGCTGGCACGTCTGGCGAAGATACGGGACGGAGATCGTTTGGCACAACGGCGGCACCGGCGGCTACCGGTCGTTCGCCGGGTTCGATCCCGCGAAGAAGGCGGGCGTCGTCGTGCTCTGCAACACCTCGTTCGGCATCGACGACCTCGGACTCTTCGCCCTGGAGCCGAGGTGGTCCGTGGCCCGCTTCAAGCCGCCGGTCGCGCGCACGGCCATCGCGCTCGACGAGAAAGCCCTGAGGGATCTCGCCGGTCCGTACGAGATCGAGCCGGGCGTCACGGTTGCCGTCGCGGTCTCGGAGGGCAAGCTGCGCGTCAAGTCGCCTGGCCAGGCCGAGGTCGTCTACCAGCCCTGGAGCCCGACGGAGTTCTTCCGCCCCGGCGGCCGCGAGCTCACCTTTTTCAGGGACGAAGCCGGCGCGGTCGTCCGCCTGGAGCTCTACTATGAGGGTCACACCTTCGCGGCCAAGAAGATCAAATAGCCCCGGGAGGGCCGAGCGGCCCGGCGGGGCCTCGAGGAGGACCGGATGAGCGAGTCCCTACGTCCCTCGGTCCTGGCCCTGTCCCTTCTCCTGATCGCTCTGGCCGCGAACCCGGGCGGCGCGACCCCGGCACGCTCCGCCGACGACCTCGCCATTTGGACCGAGTTCGTCTCGTCTATGAAAAAGGGCGACTTTCCTGCGGCTAAGGTCCGACCCTACTACGAGCAATTGAAGGAGCCGATCCTCGGATTCCTGACAGAAATGCGGACCAAGGCGACCTGGACGGAATGGGATCGGACGCCTCAGGTCTTTCGCATCGGCGAGCACATCCACTTCCTCACCCCGCTGACGTTCGACGGCCGGTCGGCCGAATACTGCTTCACCTTCATCGTCGAGGGCGGAGCCTGGTACTTCCGCCATCTCGAAGCCATCAACATCCGGCTCGACAAGACCGGGCCGCTCCCGGCCTCGACGTTTCCCGACGTCGACGAGGCGACCAAGGCCCACATTCGCGAAGAAACGCATTGGTCGCGCGAGGTCCGGGTATTCAACGATCTGGCCGGCCTCAAGGGCAAGGCCTACGCTTTCGACTTCTTCAAGGACGGTAACGGGTATTTTCTAGCCGCGAAAACCTGGGTTCCTTTCGTCGAGCCTCGCAAAGCCCTCATCCTCTATGCCTGCTGGGAGCAGGCCAACCTGCGGGGCAACACGGTCACGCTGGAGGCGCTCGACGACGCGGCGGCCGTGGTCCGGATGTCGACCTATTTCTTCGGGCTCTACAAGGCCTCGGCCCACCTCCGCCAGCAGATCCCCTTCGAAGATTACACGCGGATCTTCGAGACGATCTGGAAGGACCGGGCCCGGGCCGCCGGCTGGAGCCTGGAGATCGAGTACAAGGACGAGGGCTACCGGGCAAGCGAGTGCGTGCTTCGCTTCAAGCGCCCGTCCTGATCCGGCGGATCGCTTGATCCGCGGCTGGCGCCTCGATGGTTGAGGACCGAAGGAGGTGGGATGATGAGCAGGAGGCTCCGAATGACGGCTCGTATCCGGATCGCGTTCCTGACCCTTTCCCTGATCGCCGCGATCCTGCCCGCGATCGCCCAAGAGGCCGGCACCTCGAAGAACGGGCTCAGCATCGAGCTTGGCGGCGGGCTCCGCTGGACCGGTATCGGAGATCTCCGGGATCACATCGGCGCCCTCGACGAGTACCTCTACGATCTCTGCGGGTCCGCCAACTACCTGCCGGGGCATCTGCGCCAGCCTGGCCCCTTCGGACCGGATCTCGATCTCACGCTCCGTTTGGAGCTCGGCCGCGGATTTTCGGTCGGGGCCGGGGCCGGCTTTTCCCGGATCTTGGACCGGTCGGAATCCCTCGGCGTCTTTTTCCTTTATCAGGATCCCACGATCCATTACAGGACCGTCGCGGCGTTCCTCCGCACGGATATCCGACTGGTCCCGGTCCACGTCGACGTCTCGTACCGTTGGACCCTGTCCAGGGACCTGAGCCTCACGCTAGGGGCGGGCGCCGTGGCCTGTTTCGCATCCGTCGATCTCGAAAGATCCCTGAATTTCTACCCGCTCATTTATGATCCGGCCCAGGGGATCGTCTGGCCCCATCTCGACGATTCCTTCGAGGTGAGCGGGACGGGATTCGGCCCGCTGGGAAAGCTGGGCTTGGAGTTCCGGGCGAGCCGTTCCCTGACGCTGCTTGTACTTGTCGAAGGGCGGTACGCGCGGGTCACACGCTTGAAAGGCCGCCAATCCTACAGCTACGACTCCTGGATCGATGAGGGATATTACGTCGAAGGGGAGAATAGAGGCGTCCTCCAGACCGGGACAAGCGATCAAACGGTTATGGGTTTGACAGACGATTTTCCCGACCTATCCGTAACGCCGTCGCCGGCGATGAGACAGGTCCGCTTTGATCTCAGCGGATTCTCTTGCCGGCTGGGCGTCCGTCTCCGTTTGTTTTGAGCCCAGGGGCCATCGCACGCCCCCCCGACTCATTCCGGCTTAAGGGCCGGAGGGGGCGGGCTGACGACCTCGACCTCGCCTCCCCGCGACGGATGCGGGAAAGCGGATCTTCCAGGAGTGGAGAAGATAGCCGGTCGCGCCGGGGGTCGTCGCGATCTCGTCGTCGACGCCGTCGGCGCGCGGCAGACCGCCCGTCTTGTAGAGCGGATCCCCGACGAGCGGATACCCCGCGAAAGCCAGGTGTATGCGGATCTGGTGGGGCCGGCCCGTCGGGATGGTCACCTCGAGGACGCTCGCGCTTCCGTCCGGAAGCCGGCGCACGACGCGGACGTGGCTCGTCGACGGCCGTCCGCCGGGGCCGGGGCGGTAGGCGTTGACGGTCGGTGGAAGCGTGTGCGGGACCGGCCCGATCGCCGCGTCGACCGTGAACGCGTCCGGCATCCCGGTCCCCGAGGCCAGGGCCAGGTAGATCTTGAGGATGCGGCGCTCGAACATAGCCGTCGCCAGCGAGCGGGCGGCCGTGCGGTTGCGCGTGAAGAGAATGACCCCGGACGTGCCGCGTCCGAGCCGGTGGAGCGGCGAGCAGCCGTCGCCGTAGCGCTCGCGGACCCGACGGAGCAGGGTGTTCTCGAGGAAAAAACCGCCGGGGAGAACAGGCAGGCCGGAGGGTTTGTCGAGGGCCAGGACGTCCTCGTCCTCATAGAGCGTCCCGAACTCCCGGGGAGCGTCGGGCTCGTCCCAGGGCGGGCGATGGTAGACGAGACGGTCGCCCCGCTTCAGGACGTCGTCGGGATTCGCCGGGCGCCCGTTGAGCGAGACCTGGCCGGCTTCGATCTTCCGCCGCCACTCCGCCTCGGTCGAGTGGGGATAGTGGAGGGCATAGAAGAAGGCGACCGGGAGGGGTTCGTCGAGCGGCGAAATGACGTCGGTATAGTCGTAGCCGCGGTTTTTCATCAAGCCTTCGAGGCGTACTCTCCCGTGCGTGTGTCGACCCGGATGAGCTCGCCGACGGCCATGTATTCGGGCACCAGCACGACCAGTCCGGTCGACAAGGTCGCCGGCTTGTTCCTGGCCGTCACCGAACCGCCCTTGACGGACGGAATGGTCTCGACGATCTCGAGGTTGATGAAGGTCGGGATCTGGAGCCCCAAGACCCGGCCCTCGGAGGAGATGGCGATGAGCCCTTCGAGCCCCTCGGTGAGATAGGGCCATTCGTCCTCGATCTCCTCTTTGGTCAGCGTGAACTGGCCGTAGTCCTGGAGGTCCATGAAGGTGATGCTCGCCGCGTCGCCATAGAGATACTGGGCCGGCCGGCGCTCGAAGTCGGCTTCGTCGAACATGTCGTCGCCGTGAAGCGACTGGTCGATCTTGCGCTTCGACTGCAGGTTGCGGAAGCGGATCTTATAGATGGTCACCGCGCCGCGCGCGGACGGCTTCTGGACCTTGATCGTCTCGACGATGTGGGGATCGCCCTCGATCTTGACGACATCCCCCTTCTTCAGATCGGATGTTCTGAACACGGCTGCTCCTCGACTCTCTCTCCCTCATCGCAAATCCCCCTTGCGCCGGGGAAAAATGATAGTCCTCGGGAGAGAGACTGTCAAGGAAGCCGGCCGGCCGCTACTTGATGACCTTGGCCCCCTCGACGACCATGCCCTGGACGGTCATGACGCACTTGTCGATGGCGCCCTTGTCGTTGCGGACGAACTGGAGCTCGTAATAGTCGCCGGAATCCGCCAGGGTCACGTCGAAGCAGAGCGGCTTGCCCTCGACGGGATGGATCTCCTCGGGCGTCTCGCCGGGCGGGGCGCCGAAGAGCTTGCCGTCCTGCTCGCTGAAGGTGACGAGCAGGATCTGGCCCTGGGCCGGGAATTCGTAATCGCCGACGATCTCGGCGATGAGCTTCTTCATGTCCACGGGCTGTCCCCCGGCCGGAGCGGCGGTCTGGGCGGCCGAAGGAAGGGCCAAGGCGGCCAGGCAGGCCAGGGCCAGGACGGGCGTGATCATCTTGCGGAACGGATTCGTCATGCGGGCCTCCTCAACGATGGAACGTCACCATCATTAAATACGGCCGCCCGCGCCCGGATGTTCCCGGAGTTCTCTATTTCGGCTTGGCGCCGAGGTCCTTCCAGTTGAGCAACGCGTTGAATATGAAGAAGTAAGAGCCGTGCGTCTGGCTGCGCCAGGCCGGGTTGAAGCTGAACAGGACGACATGTCCCTTGCCGATAGAGGCGTCCACGAGGGCCGGCGAGCCGGCCAGCTCCTCCCCGCCCGCCAGCCCGCCGCTGATGAGCAGGTCGGCGGCGTTGCCGGCGAAGCTCAGGACGATCCGGGGCCGGTTGGCCGCGGTCGCCGCGGGCCGGGGCCCTTCCTCGTCCTCCGGCTTCGGAGCGGCCTTCTCGGCCTTGCGGAACTCCTCGATCGTCTTCTGCCCGAGATCGCGGGGGCGGCCCTGGATGACGTCGGGATCGGACGCGGAGCCGCGGCCCGAGACCCGGCCTGACGGGGCCGCGGCCGGCGCCGTCAAGCTACGGGCCCGGCCGCTCATGCCGCCCATGGCGAAGACGGGCGACTGGCTGAAGTAGATGCCGAGCTTGTCGTCGTAGCCGTAAGCGAGCGGGCTCGTCTTGTCGCCGAGCGTGGCCTGGTAGACGCCGCCGCGGGCCCACAGCTTGGCTGTGTCGCGGATGGCCAGCCCCTGGGCCAGGCCGAAGTGGATGGGCAGCGCGGAACTGTTGCCGATGGTGATGAAGACGCCGCCGTCCCTGACGAAATCGCGGAGGTGCATGACGCCATCGAGCTCGAGTCCGCCGCGCATGTCGTCGGTCGAGTCCTCGACGCCGATGTTCGGGGTCAGGTCGGTCTTCTTCCAGGGCAGGGGCTTGTCGCCCGTGAGGCCGTTGACCGTACTGAACGGGTCCTGGGACGAGGGCCCGAAGAGGATGACGTCGTACGTGTCGCGGAGCTTGCCGTTGTCGCGGACGGCGTGGACCGAGATGTAGTCGTAGGGGATGCCGCATTCGTCGAGGGCGATCCGCAGCCAACCCTCGTTCTGGGTGTTCTGCCAGGTGTGCATGACCGCGACGCGCGGCGTGCCGACCTCGTGGGTGGGGACGGCGGGAAGCGAGGGCGAGGCGACGACGGCGAAGCCGAGCCGCTTCGACGCCTCGTCGAGGACAGCCTCGAGGTTCGCCGGATTGTCGCCGGGCTTGATGACGAACGAGCCGGCCCGGAACTTGCGGCCCTGGACCTCGAAGTCCTTCTCGGCCGCCTGGATCTTCAGGTCCTTGTGGGCGAACCGGAACGTGGCCAGGACGTTGTCGGCGTTGTGATCGACGAGGTAGGCCTGGACCGCGCCTTTCGCGGGACGGGTGACGCCGCCGGGGGCCGCCACCGGGCCCGCGACCAGGGTCATCGGGGCGTCGAGCACGGCGACTTCCTCGATCCGGACGCTCCGCACGTTGTAGAGCGGGCCGAGCGTCCAGCCGACGTCGTCGTAGGGAGCGGGGTCGTTGACGTTGAAGTACTGGCGGTCGAGCATCATGTCGGCCATGCGCGAGTAGGGCTGGTCCATGCGGACGACGAAGCTGCCGGCCGGGTAGTCCATATCCTTGATTTTAAATGCCTTGTCAGCCCGGTGGACCTCGACGCCCTGGGCCTGGAGCTGGCGGAGGAGCCTGGCCTGCTGGCCGGGGCGCGGATCGTCGCCGGGGAAGAGGTAGGCGGCCGGACCCTCGGCGCGGGCCTTGGCCACGGAGCGCTTCCCCTTGAGGTAGAAGCTCTCCAGGAACTTGTCCTTGAGGGTCGCGACGTGGTTCATGCCGACGAGGACGCCGCTCTGCTGGAGGTTGACGTTGTTGCGGAGCGACCAGAGGGTCGAACGGAGCGGCGGGTTGGGCCGGAACCAGGCCCGGTCGGCCGCGGCCGAGACGACCCGGGTCGAGCCGTCGCCCGCGGTCTGGGTCTCGTAGAAGCGGCCGATGGCGTTGTGGCCGTTGGCGGCATAAAAAGCGTAGTTCGGGGCCCAGCCGTCGTAGAATCCTTGGGTCCAGACGCCGGGAACGCCGGCCTTGGTCAGCTCGTCGACTTCGCGATAGGCCAGGAGGTTCCACTCGTCGATGGCGATGGGGTCGAGCCAGGCGTTGTATGGGCCGGTACCCGTCGAGATGTAGAGGTAGGCGATGGACTCATGGAGGTCATGCATGACCTGGGGATGGAAATCGAAGAAGACCTTCATGACGTTCTGGCTGAGCTTGAGGGCCAGGCCGAGGTTGTCGCGGTTGTTGTCGTGGGAGACGTACTTGCCCCAGTAAACGAGCCGCGAAGGAACGTTGGCCTTGGGGTCCTTGCGCTTGGCCATGTGGACATCGACCTGCTTGTCGCGGCCGTCCGGCTCGAGGACCGGGGTGATGAGCGTGATGGCGTTCTCGCGGATGGCCTTGACGAAGGGCGACTCGTCGACGGCGATGCGGTAGGCCAGCTCCATGAGCATCTCGGGCGAGCCGGTCTCACCGGAGTGCAGGCCCCCGGTGGCCCAGTACATGGGCTTGGCTTGGGCCAGGAGGGACTTGGCCTCGGCTTCGGAGAGCTTGCGGGGATCGGCCAGGCGGGCGTTGATCTCCTTATATTTATCGAGGTTCTTGATGGTCTCCTCGTCGGCGACGGCGACGACGATCCAGTCGCGGCCCTCCTCGGTCTTGCCGATGTCGAAGACCTTGACCCGCGGCGTCGCGGCGGCCAGGGCCCGCATATACTTATAGATCTCGGAGGTGGTGGACAGGACATCCTTGGCGCCGGCGATGCGGCCGAGGACCTCGAGGGGTGTCGGCACGCCCTCGGCGTAGGGCAGGGAATCGACGTATTTGGTGGCGAAGTGCGGGTCGGTCGTGAACTCGCGGATCTTCTTGGTGTACTCCTCGTGGACCTTCTGCTGGGCGAGGGCCGGCGCGACGGCCAGGCTCAGGGCCAGGACGGCGGTGAAAGCGAGGGTCAGGGCAACTCGCGTTCTGCGGTTCACAGGATTCATGGTTCTCCTCCTCGGGGGAAGTGCGGCGATGTCAGGGAACATACTCATTTCGCCCGGGCCGGTCAAGCCGATAGGGCGGGGACGGGTCCGGCAAGCCACGGGGCGGCGGATGGACGTGTGCTCGGCGCCGGATTGGTGTATAACGAAATCATTCGTTAGAGCCCCATCCCGGCTGAAAAGGAGTCCGCCATGCGCATCCGCAAGAACCGAACGACCGTCTGGCTGGCCTTCTCCGCGTTCATCGCCGCGGCGGCGGCCGCCGCCCTGGGACAGGCGCCGGCGCCCAAACCGCCTGAGCTTTCGTCCGAGGCCAAGGTCGACCGTGTCTTCGAGCGCTGGAACCGGAGCGACACGCCGGGCTGCGTCGTCGGCGTCGCCGTCGACGGAAAGCCGGTGCTGGTCAAGGCCTACGGTATGGCCAACCTCGAGTATGGGATCCGGCTGCGGCCGGACACGGTCTTCGAATCGGGCTCGGTGGCCAAGCAATTCACCTCGGCGGCCATCGCTCTCCTCTGCCTGGACGGGAAGCTATCGCTCGACGACCCCGTCCGCAAGCACGTCTCCGAGGTGCCCGACCTCGGGAAGCCCATTCTCATCCGGCACCTCCTCAACCACACGAGCGGCCTACGGAGCCAATGGGGACTGATGAGCCTCGCCGGGCGGCCGACGGGCCTCAACGTCCACACCGTCGACGAGATCCTGGAGCTCGTCGCGCGCATGAAGGAGCTGAACTTCGAGCCGGGCGCGGAGTATCTCTACTGCAACACCGGCTACACGCTTCTCGGCGTCGTCGTCTCGCGCGTCTCGGGCAAGAGCCTGGACGCCTTCTGCCAGGAGCGGCTGTTCAAGCCCCTGGGGATGACCCGGACCCGGTGGCGCGACGATTTCCGGGCCATCGTGGCCGACCGGGCCACGGCCTACGCGCAAGTCGGCAACGGCCCGTTCTTCACCAACATGTCGTTCACCAACGTCATCGGCAATGGCGGGCTATTGACGACGGTCGGCGACCTGCTCATCTGGAACGAGAACCTTGACGATCCCCGCGTCGGAGGACAAGCGCTGGTCGACCAGCTCGAGACCCGTGGCCGGCTCAACGACGGCTTCGAAAACGAATACGCCCAGGGCTTGAGCGTCACGACGTACAAAGGCCTGCGCGAGGTCAGCCACGGCGGGTCGACGGCCGGCTATCAGACCTTCCTGGCCCGCTTCCCCGAATCGCACCTGTCGATCGCCGTTCTGAGCAACGTGACGGCCTCGGGCCCGGCCGGCTTGGCCCACCAGGTCGCCGACATTTATCTTGCCGGGAAGATCAAGGAGCCGGCCAAACCCGTCGCCGTGGTCCTGCCGGCCGAAACGCTCAAGAGATACGTCGGCGTCTACCTGGAACCGCGGACCGATGACATCTTGCGCGTCGAGCTCAACAAAGACGGAAAGACCCTTCGGATCGCCGGCCAGGCCTCCGTCCCGGTGTCCGCGACGGTCTTCTCGACGCCCGACGGCTCGCAACAGGCGACCTTTGAAACCGGCCCGGCCGGCTCACCCCTCAGGATGCGGGCCTCGGACGGACGCTCCATACCGGGCTTATGGGAGGCCGTGCCCGCATTCGCGCCGAAGCCGGCCGACCTCGAGGCCTTTGCCGGGACGTACTACGGCGAAGAGATCGACACGACCTACACGCTGTTCGTCGAGGGAGGAAAGCTCAAGGTCCGCTTTCGCCCGGCCCAACGCTTCACTCTCATGCCGGTCCTCGCGGACGTCTTCGAATCGGGAAGCAACGTCATCCGGTTCACGCGAGACGGAACGGGACGCGTCGATGGCTTCCTCGTCTCCTCCGGCCGCGTCCGTCGCCTTCGGTTTGTTAGAACGGGGTAGGATCCTGTGTTCTTGGGCCTAAAAAAAAGCAAGATAAGCCCGGTTCTCTCACACCTTTTTGATCTAACTTATTTATTCTCTTATTTTTCTCTTGGTCCGACCCCGATCTCATAAAGCGAAACGCTGATCGGAGGGACCATGATCGTCCTGCCGAAAGGCGCGCCGGCCGTTTCGCGGACCGCGACCTGCGGCTCCTTCCCCGGCACGTTGCAGGCGCGGGGGTCGAGGCCGCCGACGAGGAAGAGCCGGGCGGTCTTGGGCCAGGCGATCGTCCCCGGGTCGAGGTTGAGCGTCATCTCCCGCTTCGTCGGATTGACGATCGACAGCGTCAGCACGCTTTTCGCCTCGTCCTTCCAGCAGGCCATGACGTCGAGCGGCTCGGGCGCACCGCCGACCGCGACCGGGATCGTCCCGAAGTGCCTCCGGTAGAGCGCCAGAATGACACCCGTCGAATCGAGCACGGCCGCCGTCTTCGAGGTCTTGATGGCCCCGATGACGTTGACCGTTTGGGCGTAGTTGGCCATGAAGTAGACGCCGGACTGCCGGGCGAACTCGTTGAGGCCGGCGGCTATCCCCAGCGCGTCCTCGAGGAAGTACTGCGTCCCGAGCTCGCCGTAGACGTGCGGCCCGTACCAGTAGTTCCACTCGTCGAGGGCGACCGGGACCTCCTTCGCCTTGAGTGTCGGGATCGTCGCCCGGTACTTCTTGTGGGCCTCGGCGATCCGCCGGATCTCGGCCGGCGCCTGGTTGACGTGGCCGAGGAGACCCGGTTTGTGCTGGACGTAGAAATGCTCGCTGATGAGGTCCATGTGGTTCGAGGCCCCGGCCAGCATCGTCTCGCTCCAGCGCCCGACCGCGCCCACCGCGACGACCTGGATCGCCGGGTCCATGGCCTTCATGGCCACGGCGAACTGCGTATGCTTCTTGACGTAATCGGAGAGAGGCATGTAGCCGAGCTGCCAGTCGCCGTACATCTCGTTGCCGATGGCCCAGAACTTGACGCCCCACGGCTCGGGGTGCCCGTTGGCCGTCCTCAGCCGGCCCATCTTGGTCCCGGGCGCGCCGTTGGCGTACTCGAGCTCCTCGAGGGCCATGGAGACGTCGCCCAGGCCGCTGTTGACCGTGATATAGGGCTCGGCGCCGATGAGGCGCATCAGGTCCATGTACTCGTGGATGCCGACGTCGTTGTGCTCGACGCCCGTCCAGGCCGGATTCTTGCGCGGCGGCCGCCGGTCGCGGTCGCCGATGCCGTCGCGCCAGTCGTAGCCGCTGACGAAGTTGCCGCCGGGCCAGCGGTAGACGGGGGAATCGAGCTCCCGGAGGAGCGCCAGCACTTCGGGCCGGAAGCCGTCGACGTTGTCGGCCGGCATGATCGAGGCCGTCCCGACCTTGAAGGAGCCGCGGCCCGACGAGGCGATCTCGAGCCGGGCCGTCTCCGTCGTCGCCCCGGCCTTGAAGGCGAAGGATACGGTCTTATAATCGCGGCCGAGCGACTCGACCGTAACCGACTGCCTCGCTTCGGGCCCCTCGCCCCAGATCAGGCTGACCGTGACCGGGGCGGCGCCGGCGTCGCCGGCCAGGACGATCCGCCCCACGTAGTCCCGTCTCTCGACAAGGGCCAGGTCCCCTTGGACGAGGCCGCCCGGCCCCTTGCCGCTGAGGGCGACGCGCGGCGTCTGGGCGCCGGTGAACGGCTTGACCTTGTCCATCGTCACCGTTCCCGTCTCCCCGATCGCCCGCCACGGTGATTCGCCCTCGCCGACCGGCCCATAGAACTTGCGGTCCTCGAGCAGCTCGGCCCAGAGCCCTTGGTAAATGCAGCGGCCAAGGTGCTCGATGAACTGGCCGTAAACATACTTGGACATCGGCGGACCGGTCTTCGCGCCGTCGATCGTGACCGTCGGCCGGCCGAGCTCCTGGCCGGAAAGCCGCGTCAGCGTGACGTCGTCGAACCAGGCCCGGCCCGTTGACCGGCCCCAGCCGCCGAGGAGGCAAGTGACCTCGAGCGCGTCGTTGGCCCCGGCATCGAACTCGACGGCGGTTTCCGTCCAGTCCTGCGTCCCGGTGACCGGAGGCGTTCGCCAGTCGTCCTCGCCGTTGACGTTGATCTGGGCGCCGCGGCCCGTGCCCGCGACCACGTTTTCCGTCTTGATCCAGCCGCTGAGCCGGTAGCGCGAATAGGGTCTGACGGGCACGACCGCGAACCAGGAGGCGTCCGCCCCTTTCTCGGAGGAGACCATGACGCTTGCGGCGCCCGTGCGGGCGGCGGGGCCGTCGGCGAACGGGCCGACGGCGGAGCGCGCGTCGCTGTCCCTCCCCCAGCTGCGGAAAGCCCAACCCTTGGGCTTCGCGCCGTCCATCTCCTCGAATGAGCCGTTGGCGACGAACTGTTTGACGCCGGCCAGCTCGTCGCCGGCCTTCCGGCCTCCGGACTGGCAGGATATGAGAGCAGCGGCGAGCCCGCAGACGGCGAGTGCGGCCGGGATCGACAGGGAGCGGATTCGAGGGCGGTTCATGGGGCCTCCTTCGCGGTCCGGGCGGCCCGCGGCCGACGACGACGCGACGACGGCTCGCACGGACGGCAGCAAGGACTTTACCTCGCCTCCCGGGGCCTGTCAACGCCGCCGCGGCCCGCCGGAAAAAGGCCTTCGGTCTTGACAGCCGGGCCCCGACCCGGTAATCCTAGGGACTGAAATGAAAGACCGAACGGATATGCCGGCCTCGAAGCTTCTCTTCTTCGACTGCGAGACGACCGGGCTTCCCGAAGTCCGCTATTTCTCGCCGGAGGTCGCCGACAAATGGCCGCGCCTCGTCCAGCTCGCCTGGGCCCGCTATGACGCGCGGGGAAACGAAGAGGAGTCCCGGAGCTTTATCGTCCGGCCCGACGGCTTCGTCATCCCTCCGGACTCGACCAGGATCCACGGCATCTCCCAGGCCAGGGCCGAACGGGAGGGCCGGGACCTGGGCCAAGTCCTCGACGAGTTCCTGGAGGCGGCCGGCGGGGCGGCGACCCTCGTCGCCCACAACTTCGACTACGACCGCCATGTCGTCGCCGGCGAGCTCGTCCGGACACGCAAGCCCCTGGGATTCCTCGAGCTCTCGGGGATCTGCACGATGAAGGAGACGACCGAGCTCTGCGCGCTGCCGCGGCCGGGCGGCGGCTTCGGGCACAAGTGGCCCACGCTCGAGGAGCTCCACCGCTACTGCTTCGGCTTCTCCTATGAAGGGGCCCACGACGCCGCGGCCGACATCGGCGCCTGCGCCCGGGCCTTCTTCAAGCTCCTCGAGGCCGGGCACTTCCGGATCTGATCCGGGCGTTCCCTACTTGACCTTCCACTCGTGGACGCCGGCCGACCAGTTTTCCTGGAGCTGGACCTCGAGGCGAAGAGCCGTCGTCCGGACGGGCGCGAACCTGACCGTGTTCCAGCCGTCCTTGGCCACGGCGTAATCGCCGGCGGCCTTGACCGGAAGCCACTCCCCGCCGGACGTGTAGAGGACGCGCCAGGAGGCCGGGACGCGGCACCCGCCGCCGCCCGTGTCGTCGAACCAGTAGACCGACGCCTCGGACACCCGGACCGGCGCGTCGAACGCGTACTCGATCCACTCGGCCGTTCCCCGCTTCGGCCACCAGTGCATGTAACCGGCGGCGTCGTCCGAGCTCTCGGGCTCGAACTGGTCGTTGGCGCGCTTCGGATTGACGGCGCGCTCCGAGGCCGTGACGATCGCTTTGGCCGAGAGCCCCGGTTCCCGGGCGACGCGGGCCTTGCCCGGCTCGCGGGCCAGCCAGACGGCCATCTCGCCCTTGCCCCGGTTGGCCCAGGCGTAATACGGGATCAGGGTGACCGGCGTCTTCTCGACGACGATCCGGCCGGCCTTCTCGCTGACCGCATCGGCCTCGCCGGTGATGACGACGACGCCGCCGAGGAGGTCGGGCTTCGTCTCGGCCGCGAGCGCGGCGCCGTCGGGCAGGACGAGGTTGGCCACGCGGCCGCCGTTGTCGGTCCACTCGGCGCAATAGACGAGCGGGCCGCGCTCGATCGCCACGCGGCCGCGGTCGGCCTCGACGGCGTCGTTGGCCACGACCCGGCGCACGGGCATCGGCAGCGACAGCTCGACGATGTCGCCCGCCTTCCAGGTCCGGGTGATCAGGGCATAGCCCTTGTCGAGCCCGAGCTCGACCGGTTGGCCGTTGACCTTGAGCGCGGGGGCGCCTTCGGCCGGCTCCGGATAGGCATAGAGGCCGGACGGCACGGGGCGGTTCAGGGCCCAGCCGGGGACGCGGACCGCGAGCGTGAAGTCGGCGGCCTTGGCCGGCTTGACCTCGATCTTGATATCGCCCTTCCAAGGATACTCGGTCGTCTGGACGAGCTCGAGGTCCGTCCCGCCCGCTTTCATCTTGCCCGTCCCCTGGGCGAATAGGTTGACATAGACCCGGTCGCCCGAGGCGGCGTAGAAGTAGCCCGGCACCGAGGTCAGGATGCGGGCGACGTTCGGCGGGCAGCAGGCGCAGCCGAACCAGGGAACGCGCTCGTGCTGGCCGAACGAGGCCAGGGGATTGGGATAGAAGAAGCGGTCGCCGGAGAGGGAGATGCCGGAGAGGACGCCGTTGTAGAGGATGCGCTCCATGACGTCGGCGTACTTGGCGTCGAGGCCCAGGCGCTGCATGCGCGAGTTCCAGAGGAAGGTGGCGATATTGGCGCAAGTCTCGGCGTAGGCGCTGGCGTTGGGCAGGCGGTAGGGCGGCCCGTAGCCCTCCCAGCCGCCGGCCGCGCCGATGCCGCCCGTGATGTAGAGCTTGGTCCCGACCATGTCGGCCCAGATCTTCTCGAGCGCGGCGATGTAGGCGGCCTCGCCGGTCAGGGCGGCGACGTCGGCCGCGCCGGCATAGAGGTAGCCGGCCCGGACGGCGTGCCCGACGGCCTCGGTCTGCTCGACGAACGGCTTGTGGTCCTGGGCGTATTCGCCGTAGAGGAGCTGCTCCTGCCCTTCGCGCGGGTTCTCGACGAACGGGATCCGGCCTTCGGTCCGGCCGCGGGCGTCGATGAAGAACTTGGCCAGGTCGAGGTATTTTCTCGTCCCCGTGACGCGGTAGAGCTTGACCAGGCCGATCTCGATCTCCTCGTGGCCGGGAGGATTGGTGCGCTTCCCGGGCCCGAACTCCTTGGAGACGAGGTCGGCGCTCTTGACGGCGATGCCCAGCAGGTTCTTTTTCTTGGTCGCCTGGTAATGGGCGGCGGCGGCCTCGTAGAGATGGCCCAGGTTGTAGAGCTCGTGGCTCATGTAGAGGTGCGACCAGCGCTCCTTGCCCAGCCAGGGTTGGGGCGGCGGGCCGCCGATCGTCCGGGCGGCGTAGAGATAGCCGTCCGGCTCCTGGGCCGCGGCGATCTTGGCCACCAGCCCGTCGACGTAGTTCTCGAGCCCGGGATCGGGGTGCGTGGCCAGGGCGTAGGAGGCCGCCTCGATGATCTTGTAGACGTCGGAGTCGTCGAACGGGTAGCTGCTGCAATACTTGCCGTCCGTGGCCCCGTCGAGGGCGGTCGCGGCCAGATCGAAGTTCTTGACCCGGCCGGTGTCCTCGCTCATCTTGAAGTTGTGGGGGATGGTCACGGTCCGGTTCGTGTCCAGGCGTGGCGCCCAGAACGCGTCCGTGAGGTGGACGTCCGTGAAAGGCACCGGCGCGGCCGGATAGTCGGCCTTGGGCGTCCGGGCGCAGGTCGTTGCGAGGGCCGCGAGAAGCGCCAATCCGAGCGCTCCCGCCATGTTCGTTCTCTTCATCTCGGCCTCCTTAATTCGGGGACACAATACCTATTCACCTATTTCCCGGACGGATAGTCTATCATTTTTCAGAATACCATCACGGCATTCGGCAAGCCAGCCTTCCCGCGATCACGAAATAGGTGAATAGGTATTGTGTCCCCGTTTTATTTTCTTAAAAGCCAGACGGTCATCTCGCCGGGACCGCGGTGGGCCCAGGCGTAATACGGGACGAGCACCAGGGCGTGCGGCCGCAGCGCCGCGCCGGGCGCGAGCGAGCGGCGCGACGCGGGCGGGGCGTCCTCCTCGTCGTCGGCCGCGGCGTCCTTGCCTTCGGCTTCGCGGACCCGGGTCACGGCCGCGGGATCGGCGGCCAGGGCCTCGGCCGTGAGCACCGTGATCCCGCCGAGAAGTCCGGGCCGCGCCTCGGGCTTCAGGACCGCGCCCGCGGACAGGACGATGTTCAGGGCCCGGCCGCCGTTGTCGGCGGCTTCCGCGCAGTAGACGAGCGGGCCGCGCTCGACGGCCACGAAACCGACATCGTCCGCGACCGAAGGATGGGCGACCACGCGACGCGCCTCCATCGGCAGGAGGACGTCGAGCCTGTCCCCTTTTCTCCAGGCGCGGCGGATTCGGGCGAAGCCCTTATCCAGATCGAGCGGTACCGTCTTCCCGTTGATCCGGAGCGTAACCTTATCATTGATCCGGTCATCGTACCGGTAGAGATCGGTCGGCACGGGCCGGCCCTGGGCCCAGCCGGGGATCCGGACGCTCAGCGTGAACTCGCGTTTCCTCCCCGGATCGACCGTGAGGCCGATCATCCCGTCCCAGGGATAGCGGGTCTCCTGCCGGATGGTGACGGTTTCGCCGCCCAGCTCGACCTTCGCTTCGCCCGCGACGAACAGGCTCACAAAGAGAGTGTCGCCCTTCGTCGCATAGACGTAGCCCGGCACGGACGGCAGGAACCGGCTGACGTTGCCCGGGCAGCAGGCCACGCCGAACCACGGCGCACGCTCCGCCCGGCCCTTGTTGAACCGGTACTTCCCGTCCGCTTCGAGCGGATTGGGGTAGAAGAAAAGCGTCCCGTCGAGCGACACGCCCGAGAGGACGCCGTTCAACATGGCCCGCTCCATGACGTCGAGGTAGGCCGCGTCGCCCGTCAGCAGGAACATGCGGTGGTTCCAGAAGACCATCCCGATCGAGGCGCAGGTCTCGAGGTAGCCGGTGAGGTTGGGGAGCTCGTAGGCCTCGCCGAAGCGCTCGCGGTCGTGCCTCGATCCGATGCCGCCTGTGAGATACATCTTCCGCCCGGCGACGTTCTCCCAGAGCCGGCCCACGGCCTCGAGATAGGCCCCGTCGCCCGTGAGCGCCGCGACATCGGCCATGCCCGAAGCCATGTAGGTCAGCCGGACCGCGTGGCCGACGGCCTCGTCCTGCTCGAGCACCGGCCTGTGGGCTTGGATCTGGGTCGCGTCGTTGTAGATGGCGAAGCGGTTGCCGGGCGGATACTGCCGCAGCGTCAGCCCTTTGCCGCGCTGGTCGAGGAAATATTTCGCCAGCTCCAGGTAGTCCGTCTTGCCCGTCAATCGGTAGAGCTTGACCAGGGCCAGCTCGATCTCCTGATGTCCCGGGAATCCCTCCCGCCGGCCCGGCCCCCGCCCGAAGGTCCGGGCCACGAGGTCCGCGTTCTTGAGCGCGACGTCCAGGAGCGCTCGCTTCCCCGTGGCCAGGAAGTGGGCCGCGGCCGCCTCATAGAGGTGCCCGGCATTATAGAGCTCGTGGCTGATGGCCAGCTCCGCCCAGCGCGTCTCCCCGATCCCCGGCTGAAGCTTATCGGGGCTGGCCGTCCGCGGCGTGTACAGGTAGCCGTCCGGCTCCTGGGCCGCCGCGATCTTGGCGATGACCCCGTCGAGATAGCGGTCGAGCTCCGGGTCGGGATGGACCATGAGGGAGTACGAGGCGCCCTCGATCGTCTTGTAGACGTCGGTGTCGTTGTAGCGCTCGCCTTTATACTCGCCCTTCAGGAGCCCGCCGGCGATGGCGAAGTTGTCGATCCGGCCCGTCTCCTCGCATTTTCTGAAGATCGCGGGAATGGTGACCGTCCGGTTGGTCTCGAGTCGCGGCGCCCAGAAGCCATCTGTGATCTTCACGGCCGTGAACGGCACGGGCGCGATCGGGTAATCCTTCTTCGCGGCCTGGCCGCCGGCCGCCCGAGGAGGCGAGATAAGGACGACGGTCAAAAGGCCCGCGAACAGGCCCGCACACGCGGAGACGTATCGGAATGATAGGCCCTCACGGTCCTTTCCTCGCTTATCACAACGGCCTTCGATTGGATTCGACAATTCCCCGGGTCCTCTCTTAAGAATAAATTGGTGAATAGGTATTGTGTCCCATTTTAATGGATGACGACCGGGGTCGGGCCGACGGTCCAGCCCTGGCGGTAGCGGATGACCGCTTTCTTGGCGATCGTCTTGCCCGCCGCCTCGAGCGTCACCGTGTACACGCCGGGCTCGACCAGGCGCCCGCCACCCCAGCCTTCGGGCCTCTGCCCGCCCGCGGCCGGCCGCTGGGCCCGCATTCCCCAGGAAACGGTGTTGAGCCCCGCCTCGCCCTTGCCCGTGAGCTCGGCCAGCACGGCGCCCGAGGCGTCGGCCACGGTGATCTTGACCGATCCCGCCGTCTTGGCCTTGAGCCAGTAGTTGACGACGACCGCGTTCGGCTCGTTCGGCGTGAACAGATGGCTGTCGCCCAGGAGCTGATAATTGCCGAGGGCGTAGGTGATCCTCTGCGTCTCCGGTTCGATGTCGAACAGGTGGACGTCCTCGGCGAGCGCGGCCGCCGACATCCCCTGGAGCGGCGTGACGTCCACGACGTAGGCTCCCCGCCCGTAAGTCGCCACGACCAGGTCGTTCTCGCGCGGATGGATGACCAGGTCCGTGATCTTGACCGAAGGCATTCCGGCCTTGAACGGAAGCCATCTCTTCCCTCCGTCGAGCGTGACGTAGGCGCCCCACTCCGTCCCGACGAAGAGCAGGTCGGGGTTCTTCCGGTCCTGGACGACCACGTTGATAGGCCTGCCGTCCGGCAGGTCGCCGGCGATCGACGCCCAGGTCTCGCCGTAGTCGTTCGTCTTGTGGAGGGACGGCCGGTAATCGTCCAGGCGCCAGCCCGTCTTGGCCACGAAGGCCGTGCCCGCGGCGTGCGGCGACGGGAAGACGCGGCTGGTCCAGAAATTCGCCGGCCCGCCGGCCGCGGCGAGTTTGGCCGTCCGGTCGAGCCAGGTCGCCCCGCCGTCCTTGGTCACCTGGACCTTGCCGTCGTCCGCCCCGGCCCAGATGACCCCGGGCTCGACCGGCGATTCGGCCAGCGTCGTCAGCGTGCAGTAGGAGATGTAGCTCTCGCCGTGCTGTTTCGCGTCCTCGTCGGTCGTCAGGTCCGGGCTGATCTCCTGCCAGTGCTCGCCGCGGTCGAGGGAGCGGAACACGACCTGGGCCCCGGCATAGACGATGGCCGGGTTGTGCGGCGACAAGGCCAAGGGCGGCGTCCAATTGAAGCGCAGCGCGTCCTTTCCCTTCTCGCGCTTCGGCGTGATCGTCGTCTGGACGCCCGTCTTCTGGTCGAAGCGCCACATCGCGCCCATCTCCCGGTTGTTGTAGATCCAGCGCGAGTCGGTCGGATCGATCCTGTTGTACATGCCGTCGCCCTCGCCGACCGTCACCCAGTCGCCGAGCGTGATCTCGCCGGCCCAGCCGTTCGACGGGCCCTTCCACGAGTCGTGGTCCTGGAGCCCGCCGTAGATGTTGTAGGGGTCCTCCATGTCGACGCCGACGGCGTACCACTCGGTCAGCGGCAGGTTGTAGGCGTGGTGGCTCGTCCGGCCGCGGTCGTACGAGACGTTGACGCCGCCGTCGGAGCCGAAGATGAGCCGGTTCGGGTCGAGGGGGTCGATCCACATCGTCCGCCAATCGCCGAAGGCCCGGGGCATGACCCCGTCGGACGGCCAGCCGAGCCCCTTCCAGGTCTTCCCGCCGTCGTTCGTCGAGGCCAGGGATTGCCCCGTGATGTAGACGGTCTGGGGATCGGCCGGGTCGACGCGCAGCTGGTTGAAGGAATAGGGCGCCTTGTCGAGCGCGGCCTCGTAACCGGCGTTGACCTTGCGCCAGGTCTTGCCGGCGTTGTCCGACCGATAGACCTCGTTGCCCACGGTGCGCGGCGACGGCTCGCCGCCGCGGCGCTTGTCCTGCTCCATCTCCTGGGGCGTCGCCGGCCGCGGATTGACGTTCTCGACGACGGCATAGAGGACGTTGGGGTCCTTCTGGAAGACATCGAGCCCGATGCGGCCGATGCGGCCCGTCGGCAGGCCGCCAGCCAGTCGCGCCCAGGTGCTGCCCCCGTCCGTCGTCTTGTAGATGGCGCTCCCGGGACCGCCGAGGCTGTAGGTCCAGGGCCGGCGGACCTTCTCGTACAGGGCCGCGTAAAGCGTGTCCGGGGCCGACTTGACCAGGGCCAGGTCGACGGCGCCGATCCGGTCGTCGACGAAGAGCGTTTTTTTCCAGCTCTTCCCGCCGTCGGTCGTCTTGAAGACGCCGCGCTCGGCGTTCTCGGAGAACAGATGGCCCATGGCCGCGACGTAGACGACGTTCGGCTCCGTCGGGTGGATGACGACCCGGGCGATATGGTGCGAATCCGTGAGGCCCATGTTCGTCCAGGTCTTCCCGGCGTCGACCGACTTCCAGACGCCGTCGCCGGAGTTGGAGCTCCGGGCGCAGTAGGGCTCCCCCGTGCCGACCCAGACGACGTTCGGATCGGACGAGGCCACGGCGACGTCGCCGATCGAGAGCTTGGGCTGAGCATCGAAGACCGGCTCGAAGGTCGTGCCGTTGTTCGTCGTCTTCCAGACGCCTCCGTTACGCGTCCCGACATAGAGCGTGTAGAGGTGGTCGCGGGCCGGCGCATCCGGCACGGCGAACGACGTCACCCAGGAACCGGCCCGGTAGGGGCCGAGGGCCCGGGCATTGAACCCCTTAAGCAGGTCGGCCGTGAACGGGGACGCGGCCTGTTGGGCCGGGCCCGCGGTGGCCAGGATGATCAGAAGGATGGCTAACGAGGCGATCGAGCGGGCGGTCAAGCGGTTCATCGTCTTTCCTCCCGGGGCGGGATATGAGTCTGATACATTATATTTCAGCTTGTGTCTTGACGGAAGGGGTCTTCTCGGACTGCGACGCATACGGCTCTTGATCGATGGGTGGCACTGGTCCAGTCCCCGCCCGCCCGAGGCGGAAGGGGTCCCTCGGGGGGATGGGTGGAGCCGAGGCCGGACGGGGACGACCCGGGACAGGCCCCATCGACGTACAATTCGCGTTGCGGGCCGGGAAGGCCCCGGTACGGTTGCTCCGGACGCGCCCCTGAGTATAATGGGCCTATGAAGAATTCCAAGTACGCCCTCGGCCTCGATTTCGGCACCAATTCCGTACGGGCCCTCGTCGTGGACATCGGCAACGGTGACGAGGTCGGGACGGCCGTTTTCAACTATCCGAGCGGCGCGGCCGGCATCCTCCTCGATCCGAAGGACGCCAACCTGGCCCGCCAGAACCCGGCCGATTGGATCCTCGGCATCGAGAAGGCCGTGCCCGCGGCCCTGGCCGAGGCCAAAAAGAAGGTCAGGGGTTTCGACGCCGCCTCCGTCGTCGGCATCGGCGTCGACACGACCGGCTCGACCCCCCTGCCCGTCGACCGGGCCGGCAAGCCGCTGGCCCTCTACAAGGATCTCAAGAAGAACCTCAACGCCCAGGCCTGGCTCTGGAAGGACCACACCGGCCACGCCGAGGCCGCGGAGATCACGGCCCTGGCCGCCGCCGAGCACCCCGAATACCTGGCCAAGTGCGGCGGTACCTATTCCTCCGAGTGGTTCTGGAGCAAGATCCTCCACTGCCTGCGGACGGATCCCAAGGTCGCCTCGGCCGCCTATTCGTGGGTCGAGTGCGCCGACTACATCCCCGGCCTCCTCACGGGCATCGCCGATCCCCTGAAGATGAAGAGGAGCCGCTGCGCGGCCGGCCACAAGGCCATGTACAACGACCGCTGGGGCGGCCTCCCGGCCAAGGCCTTCCTCTCGAAGCTCGACCACCCGCCTGGGCGAGCTCCGCGACCGTCTTTACGCCAAGACCTACACCTCGGACATCCCCGCCGGCGGCCTGACCAGGGAGTGGGCGAAGAAGCTCGGCCTCAGGCCCGGCATCGCCATCGCCGTCGGCTCCTTCGACGCCCACCTCGGCGGTGTCGGCTCGGGCGTCGAGACCGGCCGCTTCGTCAAGATCATCGGCACCAGCACCTGCGACATCTGCGTCTGGCCGGCCTCGAAGCGGCTTCCCGACGTCCCCGGCCTCTGCGGCATCGTCGACGGCTCGGTCCTTCCGGGCTACCTCGGCCTCGAGGCCGGGCAATCCGCCGTCGGCGACATCTTCAACTGGTTCGTCAACGCCGTCGAACCCGGCGGCCCGAAGAAGGGCTCGCACGCCGCGTTGACCCGCCAGGCCGCCGCCCTCGAGCCCGGCGAGTCGGGCCTCATCGCCCTCGACTGGCACAACGGCAACCGGACCGTCCTCGTCGACCAGCGCCTGACCGGCCTCCTCGTCGGCCTCACGCTTCACACCAAACCCGGGGAGATCTATCGGGCCCTCATCGAAGCCACGGCCTTCGGCGCCCTGACCATCGTCAGGCGCTTCGAGGAATACGGCATCGAGATCCGCGACGTCGTCAACTGCGGCGGCATCGCCGAGAAGAACCCCCTGGTCATGCAGATCTACGCCGACGTCACCGGACTGCCCATGAAGGTCGCTCGCTCCGCCCAGACCTGCGCCCTGGGCGCGGCCATGGCCGGGGCCGTGGCCGCCGGGCGCAAGGGCGGCGGGCACGCCACATTCGCCGAGGCCCAGGCGGCCATGGCCGGCGTCAAAAAGACCGTTTTCAAGCCGAATGCCGCGCGCCACAAGGTCTACCTCGAGCTTTACGCCCTTTACCGGGAGCTCCACGACGCCTTCGGTACCAAGGCTTGGAGCGGCAACCTCCACCACGTCATGAAGGACCTCCTGTCCATCAAGGACCGGCAGAGGAGCCGATAGCCATGCTCAACGAGCTCAAGGAAGCCGTCTTCAAGGCCAACCTGGACCTGGCCAAGTCCGGATTGGTCATCCTGACCTTCGGCAACGTCAGCGGCATCGACCGCGACCGCGGCATCGTGGCCATCAAGCCGAGCGGTGTCGCTTACGACGCCCTGAAGGCCGACGACATCGTGCTCGTCGACCTCGAGGGCAACGTCATCGAGGGCTGGCTGAACCCGTCCTCGGACACGCCGACCCACGTCGAGCTCTACAAGGCCTTCCCGGAGGTAGGCGGCGTCGCCCACGCCCACAGCGCGTATGCCACGATGTTCGCCCAGGCCCGGCTCGAGATCCCCTGCTTCGGGACGACGCACGCCGATCACTTTCACGGCCCCGTTCCCCTGACGCGCCTCCTCCACGAGGCCGAGATCGCGGCCGACTACGAGCGGAACACCGGCAAGATCGTCGTCGAACGCTTCCGGGGCGTCGAGCCGCTCGAGCTCCCGGCGGTCCTCGTCGCCGGGCACGGACCGTTCACCTGGGGCCGGACCCCGGGCGAGGCCGTCGAGACGGCCCTCGTCCTCGAGCAGGTGGCCCGGATGGCCTACGGCTCGAGGATCCTCGAGCCCCGTCTCGCGCCGCTCGACCGGGCCGTCCAAGAGAAGCATTTCCACAGAAAACACGGCCCGGACGCCTATTACGGTCAGAAGAAGGAGAAGGACCATGACTAATATGCCCAAGGTCCGGCTCGGCCTGGTCGCCGTCAGCCGCGACTGCTTCCCCATCGAGCTCTCGCGCAAGCGCTCGCTCCGGGTCGCCGAAGAATGCCGCAAGGCAGGCGTTCCGATCACCCGGATCGCAACCGTCGTCGAGAACGAAGCCGACGCCCTGCAAGCCCTCGAGGAGCTGCGGGCGAAGAAGGTCAACGCCCTGGTCCTCTACCTCGGCAACTTCGGCCCGGAGACGCCGACGACCCTGCTGGCCCAGAAGTTCGACGGGCCGGTCATGGTCGCGGCGGCCGCAGAGGAGTCCGGTCGGGACCTCGTCGACGGCCGCGGCGACGCCTACTGCGGGATGCTCAACAACTCCTACAACATGGGCCTGCGCAAGCTCCGCCCGCACGTCCCCGAGTACCCCGTGGGCACGCCCGACGAGGTGGCCCGGATGATCGCCGAATTCGTGCCCGTCGCGCGCGTCCTCCTGGGCCTCCGGAAGCTCAAGATCTTCTCCTTCGGGCCCCGGCCGCAGGACTTCCTGGCCTGCAACGCGCCGATCAAGCCCCTGTACGACCTGGGCGTCGAGATCATGGAGAACAGCGAGCTCGACCTCTACGACATCTTCCGCAAGGCCGAGGGCGATCCCAAGGTCAAGGCCGTCGCCGCCGACATGGCCAAGGAACTGGGAGCCGGCAACAACTACCCCGACATCCTCAACCGCCTGGCCCAGTTCGAGGTGGCCCTGCTCAAGTTCATGGAGGCCAACCTGGGGGCTTCGCAGTACGCCGCCTTCGCCGACAAGTGCTGGCCGGCTTTCGAGAGCTATTTCGGCTTCGTCCCCTGCTACGTCAACTCGCGCCTGGCCGCGCGCGGCATCCCGGTCGCCTGCGAGGTCGACATCTACGGCGCCCTGAGCGAGTACATCTGCGGTTGCGCCACCGAGCTGCCGACGACCATCCTCGACATCAACAACACCGTCCCCTACGATATGATCGCCGGGGCCAAGAAGACCCTCAAGGGCTATAAGCCGACGGACCTGTTCATGGGCTTCCACTGCGGCAACACGCCGGCGCCCTGCATGCTCGACCCGGCCATGCGCTACCAGCTCATCATGCACCGCCTCCAGGAGCCCGGGAAAGAACCGAACGTCACCCGCGGCACGCTGGAGGGGCGGATCCGGACGGGCGGCGTCACGATCTTCCGCCTTCAATCGACGGCCGACACGGTCCTCCGGTCCTATATCGCCGAGGGCGAGGTGCTCGACGTCGATCCGAAGTCCTTCGGGGGGATCGGCGTCATCGGCATCAAGGAGATGGGCCGGTTCTACCGGCACGTCCTCATCGAGAAGCGCTTCCCCCACCACACGGCCGTGGCCTTCGCCCCCGCGGGTAAGACGCTCTGGGCGGTCCTACGGATGCTTGGCGTCGAGGATATCGGCTTCAACCGGCCGGCGGGAATGCGGTATCCGACGGAGAACCCGTTTTAAAAATGGGGGACATGATCCCCTGCGAACGGATCGGGGACACAGTACCTATTTCCTATTTTTCCCATAACCGATAATAGAGAAACGGGTATCATGTCCCCCATTTTCTAATTCCCGCGGCGCTGGGGCGCCGGGGCGTTTGCGTCAAAGATACTTCCGCGGCAGCTTCTCGTCGCGCATGGCCGCGTTGTAGACGAACCAGGCCATGACCGTGGCCGCCTGCATCAGGTCTCCCCGCGACAGGTGGTCGTAGACGTCCATGTTCGAGTGGTGGGTCAGCGTGTCGTACTCGAGGTCGTCCTGGATGAACTGGAAGCCGGGCAGCCCGACGCCGTCGAACGGCAGGTGGTCCGTGCCGCCCGTGTTCCGCAGGGTCACGGTCCCGGCGCCGAGATCGCGCACGGGCCCGAGCCAGGCCTCGAAGATGGGCACGACGGCGCTGTTCCCCTGGGCGTAGATGCCGCGGATCTTGCCGCTGCCGTTGTCGAAGTTGAAGTAGGCCGAGAGCGCGTCGTATTCCGGCTTTTTCTCTTTCTTCGTCCGGTCGAAGAAATGGTTCGTGACATAGCCGCGCGAACCGACGAAGCCCTGCTCCTCGGCGTCCCACAGGGCCATGCGGATCGTGCGCCGGGGCTGGACGCCCAGGGCCTTGAGGATCCTCATGGCCTCGAAAGCGACGGCGCAGCCGGCCCCGTCGTCCGTGGCGCCCGTGCCGGCATGCCAGGTATCGAAATGGCCGCCGAGCATGACCAGCTCCGACTTGAGCTTCTTGTCCACGCCGGGGATCTCGGCGACGATGTTCGTGCCCGGCAGGTCGTCGGCCGTGAAGCGGGCCTGGACCTCGACCTCGAGCGTGACCGGGACGTTCTTCTGGAGGATGCGGACGATGCGGTTGTAGTGCTCCGTGGCGATGGCGATGGCCGGCGCCGGCATCTCCGCCGTCTTGGCGCGCGATCCGCCGCTCGAGACGAAGACCGTGCCGAACTTGCCGCGGCCGGGCTCGACGACGACGCCGACGCCCTCGGCCTTGAGCAGCTTGGCCATGGCCTGCTGGACCTGCTGGCGGGCCATCATGTCCTGCGCCTGCGGAGGCTGGGGACGGCGGACGAAAGGATCGGGGGCCAGCAGGAGCTTCCCGAGATCCTCCTCGGCGAGCCGCGAGGCCATCGGATCGAACGAGATCGGCAGGTCCTGTTCGCCCTGCATCAAGACGATGGCGTCCTTGAGCTTGCCCTTGTACGGCTCGAGGTCGGCGACGGTCTTGGCCGTGAGCAGGACGGCCGGGCCCTTGAGCACGCCGTTCGTCCCCGGCGTCCAGGCCTTGGGATAGCCGATGATGGGCATGTACTGGGGCTCGGTCATGGCGGCATAATACTTCAGGAGCTCCCAGCTGCGGCCGAACGTGCCGTAGGGCTCCATCGCGGCGTTGACCAAGCCGATCTTCTGGGCCTGGCCCACGACCCATTCGCCGGCCTTGACGTACTGGGGCGAATCCGGCAGCCGCGGGGCGTAGATATCGCACAGGTAGACCAGAAGATCGGTGATCTTGGAGTTCGACAGGCCTTCGGCCCGGATGCGGTCGAGCATCGGAAGGTCGAGCTTCTCCTGGGCGAACGCGCCGAGCGAGAACAGGACGACCAGGAAGGCGATCGCGAGCGGGCGGAGCGATGGTTGTCTTCTCATGGGAGCCTCCTCTCGAAGAATCTCCCGGACTATACGCCGCCGCGGCGACCGTGTCAAAAATATGGCCCGGCGGCCGCCCGAGCGCTTCCCCATCCGGCCGACCTGAATTATAATGAGGGGACCATGAAAGCCGCGTTCCTCACCGGAGTACGGACGATCGAGATCCGCGAGGCCCCGGCGCCCCGCATCGCCCGGGACGACGACGTCATCGTCCGCAGCAAGGCCGTCGGCGTCTGCGGCAGCGACCTCCATTACTACGTCTCCGACACCGTCGGCAGCGACAAGGTCAAGTACCCCTTCATCCCCGGGCACGAGTGCGCCGGCGTCGTCGCGGATGTCGGCCGGGCGGTCACCAAGGTCAAGCCGGGCGACCTGGTCGTGGTCGAGCCGGCCGTCTCCTGCGGCGTCTGCGACCAGTGCCGGACGGGCCGGCCCCACACCTGCCGCTGGCTGCTCTTCCTGGGGCACTACGGCGAGCTCACCGGCGGGATGGCCGAGTTCGTCCTGGCCCCCGAACGCAACTGCGTCCCGCTGCCGGCGCGCATGACGGCCGTCCAGGGCGCCCTGGCCGAGCCGCTGTCGATCGGGATCTACGCCGCCGGGATGGCCGGGTCGGTGCGCGGCAAGTCCGCGGCCGTCCTCGGGACCGGCCCGATCGGGCTGTGCACGCTCATGGCCCTCCGGGCGGAGGGCGCGGGCGCGATCTACGCGACCGAGAAGATCGAGGCCCGGGAGACGGGCGGCCATGCCGGCCGGGGCCCAGTGGGCCGGAAATCCCGACCGAGAGGACGTCGTCGGATCGATCCTCGCGCACGAACAGCACGGCCTCGACGTCGTCTTCGAGTGCTGCGGCGAGCAGTCCGCGCTCGACCAGGCCGTCGCCCTGCTCAAGCCCGGCGGGACCCTGGTCGTCGTCGGCATCCCGCTCGAGCGCCGCGTCTCCTTCGACAGCTCCAAGGCGCGGCGCAAGGAGATCCGCGTCCAGAACGTCCGGCGCCAGAACCGGTGCCTGGAGAAGGCCGTCGGCATGATCCACGCCGGGCGGGTCAAGGTCGATTTCCTGGCCACGCACTTTTTCGGGCTCGAGCTGGCCCGCGAGGCCTACGAGACGGCCGCGGCCCGCAAGAACGGGGTCATCAAAGCCATCGTCACGCCGTGACGGGCGGGATCTCCGGCAACGGCAAGCCCGTCCGGCAAAGTCCCGTTCATGGACCGGAGGACATGATGAACGAGCATCGTCAAGGACGACTTCGGCAGCTCGTTCGAGCGCGTCTTCGTCGGTGCCATCGCCATCGCGACCGCGCTCATCCTGGCCTACCTGGCCGTCCAAGGCCCGCTCATCCGCGGCGTCATCGCCTACAAGACCGCGCCCGGCATCATCGGCCAGCTCATGGGTCAGGACGCCGTCAACCTGGTCCTGATGAGCCCGATCCTGCTGGCCGGCGGCATCCTGCTCCTGCTCCGCAGGCCCTTGGCCAAGCTCCTCCTTATCGCCACGCCGCTCTTCCTCATCTACTACGCCCTGAGCTACACCATCGGCTGGGAGTGGAGCTCGCCGGCCTATTCGGGCAATAGCGAGCGCTGGTTCTTCCTTTATCTCTTCGTCCTCGTCGCGGCGGTCATCGTCCTGCTCTACGCGCTGGCGGTCTTCCCCAAGGACGTCGAGAGCCGGTTCCGGAGGAGCGGCCTGGCGGCCTATTCCGCCGTGTTCGTCCTGTTCCTCCTCGTCTTCGCCGGCATGTGGCTGAAGGAGGTCCGGGAGGTCGTGGCCACGGGAACGAGCCGCGGCTACGACATCGCCCCGGCGGCTTTCTGGCTGGTCCGGGTCTTCGACCTCGGCTTCTCCATTCCCCTGGGCCTCATCAGCGTCTATCTCCTGTGGGCCCGGCCGATCCAGGCTTATGCCGTCGTCTGCCTGTTCTACGGGTTCTTTTTCACCCAGATCGCGGCCGTGCTGGCCATGGGCGTCACGATGTTCCTCACCAAGGACCCGACCTTCCTCCGGCGCGACCTCGTCGTCTTCGCCGTCCTGGCCGCCATCATCGCCTTCGGCTTCTTCTACGTCCGGAGGAATTACCGCCAGCCCGTCCTGACTCCCGAAGAGGAGACGGACCTCGTCAAGATCCTGGCCGAGGGCGATTTCGTTCCCTTCGAAGAAGCGAAGAGAACGCTCGAGAAGAAGCCCTGAACGGCGATTATTTCATCCTGTCCCGCATCTTGGCCTCGTTCTCCGAGGGCCAGTAGCCGCAGTCGAGCTCCAGGAAGACCGATGTGTAGGGCACGGCCAGGGTCGTCTTGACCATGACGATCTTGAAGGCCTTGCCGGCCTGGTCGAGCTTGGCGATCAGCTCTTCGTGGAGGACGGGCGCCGCGCCCCGGCCCTCGAGCGCTTCGTCCAGGCGCCGCCGGGCCTCGTCCGCCCCCGGCGCCAGGTCCTCGGTGACGAATCCCAGCTCCCGGTCGAGCCAGATCTTCGGGCGGATGTGCTTGGCCCGGTCGACGGCCTTGAGCACCTTCTCCAGGACGGCGAAGTGGTCCTCTCCGGTCACGATCGTCTCGATCCCCGGACTGACCTGGAGGGGGAAGGCCGAGTCGGCGACGACGATCCAGTTGCGGTGGCCCAGGGCCGGCAGATAGCCGGCGAGCGTATCCATCCAGGCCGGGGCCCCGGCGGCTTGAGCGTTGGTCATGGCCTGTCCCTCCTCTTCCGCTTCGTCCTCTCGATCGCAGGCGACGAACGCCGCGAGCAGGACCGCCAGTCCGACGATCGGGATAGTGGCGCGCATGGTGGGTCTCCCTTCGCCCCATTCTAAGCGGCTTCGCCCCCGGACGCAACGGGGAGGATTTGCTTTCCGACAGCGATTGGGTTAAGCATAGGGCATCCCGACAAAAGAAGGAGAGAACCATGGCAGAGGAAAAGACGGAATTCAAGGTCGACAAGACGAACCTGATCAAGGCCGGGAGGATCCCGGTCATCGCGGCGGCCGTCGGCGGCGCGTTGTGGCTGCTGGGCTTCCTTGGCGGCCTCATGGGGATCCTCTTTTGGGCCGTCGCCGCGTTCGCGGGCTATTGGTACGTGAATCTGGTCTTGAAATCGGGCGCCAAGCCGTCGATCCTCGAAGTCGCCATCAACGGCGCCATCCTGGGCGCGGTCGTCGGCCTGGTCTATGCCGTCGTTACGTGGATCGCTATCAGCATCCGCTATCCCGGACTGGCCGGCGGCCTGGTGAGGTTCAGTTACAGTTGGGGATTCGGCTCCATCGTCCGCACTTTCCTGGAGGGCGCCATCGGTGGCGCGGTCGGCGCGGCCGCCTGGTACGCTTATAAATCGGGGATGATCAAGACCAAGTAATTCCTGCGATCTCGGACATCGGCCGGAGGGTCGGAAAGGACCCGGGCTTCCGGCTCAACGCCACAGAGCGAGAATGATCCCCGCGACGGCCTGATACGCGATCTGGTAGCCCGAGACGATCAGCCAGAGCCCGGCGGGCTTGTGTTCAAAGAGATGGGTCGTGGCGAAGGCCATGGCCGCGAACCCGATC
>CAWDSL010000017.1:0-214594 GCA_963805015.1 uncultured bacterium | reverse complement strand
GGGCGGGTTCTCCATGAAGTCGTCGCGCTCGATCCAGAGCTCGCGCGCGAAGGGGACGCGGCGCGTGCCGGCGGCGGGGTCCTCGGGGTTGTTGACGGCCTCGAACTCCTCGACCTGGTCGGCGGGGTAGTTGGTGAGGACGACCTTGAGGGGGCGCAGGACGGCCATGACCCGGGGCGTGGTGCGGTTGAGGTGCTCGCGGACGCACATCTCGAGAAGCGGCAGGTCGACGATGCTGTTGTCTTTCGCGACGCCGATCGTGTCGCAGAAGGTGGCGATGGCCTCGGGCGTGAAGCCGCGGCGGCGGAAGCCGCAGATCGTCGGCATGCGCGGGTCGTCCCAGCCGTCGACGAGCTTGGCCCCGACGAGCTCGAGCAGGCGCCGCTTGGAGAGGACGGTGTGGCTGAGGTTGAGGCGGGCGAACTCGATCTGCTGGGGATGGTGGACGCCGAGCTGGTCGAGGAACCAGTCGTAGAGCGGGCGATGGACCTCGAACTCCAGGGTGCAGATGGAGTGGGTGACGCCCTCGAGGGAGTCGCTCTGGCCGTGGGCCCAGTCGTAGGTCGGGTAGATGCACCAGTCGTCGCCGGTGCGGTAGTGGTGCTCGCGGCGGATGCGGTACATGAGGGGATCGCGGAGGAGCATGTTGGGCGAGGCCATGTCGATCTTGGCCCGCAGGGTCTTCGAGCCGTCGGGGAACTCGCCGGCCTTCATGCGGGCGAAGAGGTCGAGGTTCTCCTCGACGGTGCGGTTGCGGTAGGGGGACGGGAGGCCGGCCCGGGTCACCGTGCCGCGGTACTCGCGGAGCTGGTCGACGGTCTGGTCGCAGACGTAGGCGACGCCCTTGCGGATGAGGATGACGGCGTAGTCGTAGAGCTTCTGGTAATAGTCGGAGGCGTAGAATTCGCGGTCCTCCCAGTCGAAGCCGAGCCAGCGGACGTCCTCTTTGATGGAGTCGACGTACTCCATGCTCTCGGTCTCGGGGTTGGTGTCGTCCATGCGCAGGTTGCAGAGGCCCTTGTAGTCGCGGGCCAGGCCGAAGTTGAGGTGGATGGACTTGGCGTGGCCGATGTGGAGGTAGCCGTTGGGCTCCGGCGGGAAGCGGGTCTGGACGCGCGTGAAGCGGCCGGCGCCGAGGTGGGCGTCGACGATGTCGCGGACGAAGTTGGACTTGGGCTTGGGGGCGGGGGTGGGGGAACGGGGGCGTCAGGCATTCGCGGCTCTCCTCATGCGGGCGACGACGCGCTCGCGGCCGAGGACTTCCATCATCTCGAACAGGCCCGCCCCCTTGGTCTTGCCGCTGACGGCCATGCGGGCGGGGTGGACGATCGGGCCGATCTTGATCGCGCGCTCCTCGGCGAAGCGGCGGAAGAGGTCCTCGATCGCGGCGTGGGAGAAATCGCCCAGGCCGGCCAGGCGGTCGGCGAGGTCGGCGAGGTAGGCGCGGCTCTCGGGGGAAGCGAGGTGCTTGGCGCCGTCCTCGTCATAGGCGAAGTCCTCGCGGAAGAAGCAGTCGATCATGGGCGGGAACTCGGCGAGGGTCTTGGCCCGGACCTTGTAGAGGTCGAGGACCTTGGAGACGTAGGCGTCGGGGACGCCGGAGAGAGAGAGGCCGGCGGCCTGGAGGTGGTCCTTGACGAGCGGGATGAGGCGCGTGTTGGAGGCGGCCATGATGTACTCGGCGTTGAGCCAGCGGAGCTTCTGGAGGTCGAACTTGGCCTGGACGTCGTTCATCTCCGAGATCTCGAAGAGGCGGATAGCCACGTCGGGCGGCATGACCTCGCGGCCGTCCTTGGGCATCCAGCCGAGGAGGATGAGGTAGTTGGCCAGGGCCTCGGGCAGGAAGCCCTCGCGCTTGTACTCCTCGACCGAGACGCCGCCGTGGCGCTTGGAGAGCTTGGCCCCGTCGGTGCCCAGGATGAGCGGCATGTGGCCGAAGCGGGGCGGGGTCAGGCCGAAGGCCTCGTAGAAGGCGATCTGCTTGGGGGTGTTCGAGATGTGGTCGTCGCCGCGGAGGATGTGGGTGATGCCCAGGAAGGCGTCGTCGACGACGCAGGAGAAGTTGTAGGCCGGCGAGCCGTCGGACTTGATCAGGACCTGGTCCTTGATGGTGTCCGACTCGACGGCGATGCGGCCGTGGATCATGTCGTCGAAGGCGATGGTCCGGCCGGGGGCGACCTTGAAGAGCACGGCGTCGCCGTCCTTGTAGGCCTTGCCGGCGGCCGAGCAGCTCCTCGGCCTTGTCCCGGTAGACGTTGAAGCGGTGGCTCTGGAAGACGGGCTCCTCGTCCCAGTCGAGGCCGAGCCACTCGAGGTCCTCGAGGATCTCGTCGAGGAAGCGGTTCTCCGAGCGCTTCTGGTCGGTGTCCTCGATGCGGATGAGGAAGCGGCCCCCGGTGTGGCGGGCGTAGAGCCAGTTGAAGATGGCCGTCCGGGCGCTCCCGATGTGGAGAAAACCCGTGGGGCTGGGGGCGAAGCGCACTCTAACCATGCGTAATTTATATCATATGAGGGGCATAGCGGCAAGCCGCCCCCCGGACGGTACCTGGTCTTCACACCTTCACTTTCTCCCCTGGAAACGTGAAGACCTGGCACCGTCCTCTGGAAGGGACCAGGTCTTCACATGCCCAGGGGAGGATCCGGGTTTGACCACGTCTTGTTCTTGTTGTATATCCCACCTCTCGGAGGTGGCCGCATGAAAAAGCTCGCCGTTCCCGTCGTCGTCATCGCCCTCATCCTCGGCCTCGTCCCCGGCCCCGCTTCGGGCGCCGCGGCCAAAGCCAAGATCGCCAAAGAGAAGCAATTCGTCCTCGACTGGCTCGGCCGCCCGGAGGCGGTCGAAAAGTTCGGCCGCATCTCCGATTCCATCTGGGAATACGCCGAGCTCGGGCTCCAGGAGTTCAACTCGTCGAAGCTGCTGGCCGACACGCTCGAGGCCGCCGGCTTCAAGGTCGAGCGGGGCCTGGCCGGGATGCCGACCTGTTTTGTGGCCACCTACGGCTCCGGGAAGCCGGTCATCGGCCTGCTCGGCGAGTTCGACGCCCTGCCCATGATCTCCCAGAAGGGCCGGGTCGCGAAGAAGGACCCGGTCGTCGAGGGCGCGCCGGGCCACGGCTGCGGCCACAACGCCATGTGCACGGCCGCGGCGGCCGCCGCCATCGCCGTGAAGGAGTCCATGGACGCCCACGGCCTCAAGGGGACGATCAAGGTCTTCGGCTCCCCCGCCGAGGAGATCGTGGCCAGCCGGCCCTACATGATCCGGGCCGGCCTCTTCGAGGGCGTGGACGCGGTCATCGACAACCACAGCTCGAGCGGCTTCGGCACGGGCTACGGCGTCGACGGCAACGCCCTGTTCTCGACGATCTTCACCTTCAAGGGCAAGACGGCCCACTCGGCCGGCGCGCCCTGGGTCGGGCGGAGCGCCCTCGACGCCGTCGAGATCATGAACGTGGCGACGAACTATCTGCGCGAGCACCTCCAGGTGTCCCAACGCATGCACTACGTCATCCTCGAGGGCGGCGAGGCGCCCAACGTCGTCCCCGACAAGGCCAGCGTCTGGTACTACGTCCGCAACACGGACGAGCGGCTCGAGGACATGTACGCCCGGGTCGTCAACTGCGCCAAGGCCGGGGCCCTGGCCGCCGGGGTCGAGCTGGCCGGCATGCGCGTCGTCAGCGCCATCCACCAGCGCCACGCCAACAAGGCCGCGGCCGAGCTCTTCCAGAAGAATATCGAGCTCGTCGGCATGCCCGCGTGGAGCGAGGAGGAGCAGGCCTTCGCCAAGGCCCTGCAGAAGGAGCTCGGCGCCAAGGAGGAGGGCCTGCCGTCGGCCGTGGAGAAGCTCGCGCCGCCCCGCGGCGACGGCTTCGGCGGCGGCTCGTCCGACGTCGGCGACGTCACGCTCATCGCGCCCACGGCGACCATCGGCTTCCCGGGCTCGGTGCCCGGATCGATCGGCCACCACTGGTCCAACGTCGCCTGCTGGTACGGGTCGACCGCCTGGAAGGGCCTCAACGCCGGGGCCAAGGCCATCGCCGCCTCGGCCATCGACCTGCTGACGAAGCCCGAGGAGCTGGGGAAGCTGAGGAAGGAATTCGAGGAGTACACGAAGGTCCACCCCTACAAGCCGTTCCTGCCGGCCGACTCGACGCCGCCGAACGACCTGAACAAGGAGCTGATGGACAAGTACCGGGGCCTGCTGGAGAAGGCGCTCGCGGAGAAATAGCGGGCTGAAGCGACGGGCAACGGACGATCGCCGGGGACATGTACCTCGGGTACGTGTCCCTAAAAACAAAGGGGCCAGGTCTTCACATCTCCAGGGGAAAACCCGGGTTTGTGAAGACCAGGTCCCTTCTTTTTCTTCTTTTCTTACTTATAGATCGGTTTGACGTTCATGTTGAAGAACATGAACGACCACTGGTCCGTCAGGCTCTCGATGGCCTTGCTCAGGTTGCTCGAGCCGTGGCCGGAGCGCGTCTCGATGCGGATGACGACCGGCTTGGCGCAGGTATGGGCCGCCTGGAGGGTCGCCGCGAACTTGAACGAGTGGGCCGGGACGACCCGGTCGTCGTGGTCGGCCGTCGTGATCATGGTCGCCGGATAGCAGACGCCCGGCTTGAGGTTGTGGAGCGGCGAATACTTGTAGAGATAGCCGAACTGGTCTTCCTTGTCGCTCGAGCCGTACTCGACGGCCCAGCCCCAGCCGACCGTGAACTTGTGGAAGCGGAGCATGTCCATGACCCCGACCGCGGGGAAGGCCACGCCGAAGAGCTCGGGCCGCTGGGCCATGACCGCCCCGACGAGCAGGCCGCCGTTCGAGCCGCCCTCGATGGCCAGGCGCGGCGTCGAGGTGTACTTCTCCTTGATCAGGTACTCGGCCGCGGCGATGAAGTCGTCGAAGACGTTCTGCTTCTTGTCGAGCATGCCGCCCTTGTGCCAGGTCTCGCCGTACTCGCCGCCGCCGCGCAGGTTGGGCTGGGCGAAGACGCCGCCGTTCTCGAGCAGCGGCACGAAGACCGGGCTGAAGGAGGGCGTCAGGCTGATGTTGAAGCCGCCGTAGGCCGTGAGATAGGTCGGGTTCTTGCCGTCGAGCTTGAGCCCCTTCTTGTGGACGATGAACATCGGCACCTTCGTGCCGTCCTTGCTGGCGTAGAAGACCTGCTTGGTCTCGTAGGCGGAGGGGTCGAACTTGACCTCGGGCTTGCGGAAGACCTCCGAGGCGCCCGTGGCCGGGTCGAACTTGTAGATCGTCGACGGGTAGGTGAACGAGGTGAAGGTGTAGAACATGACCTTCTCGTCGCGCTTGCCGCCGAAGCCGCCGGCCGAGCCGAGGGCCGGGAGCTCGATCTCGCGGACGGGCGCGCCGTCGAGCGTGTGCTGGTAGATCTTGGTGTTGGCGTCCTTGAGGTAGTTCGTGAAGAGGTAGCCGCCGGCCGTCCCCGCCCCGCTCAGGACCTCGGGCTTCTCGGGGATGACCGTCTGCCAGTTCTCCTTGGCCGGGTTGGCCGGGTCGATGGCCACGACGCGGAAGTTGGGGGCGTCGGCGTTGGTGTGGACGAGGAACTTGCCGTCGACGACCTCCAGGGGCGAGGCGTCGAACTCGAAGCCCTTGAAGAGCATCGTGAACGGCGCGTTCTTTTTCGCGAGGTCCTTGACCCAGACCTCCGAGCCGCTCGTGCCTTCCGAGACGGCCAGGATCAGCCACTCCTCGCCCTCGGTCGTGCCGGCGCCGACGTAGCGCAGCGGGTGTTCCTTGTCCTCCCAGACGAGGACGTCCTTTTCCTGCGGGTCGCCGAGCTTGTGGTAGAAGACCTTCTGGAACTCGTTCTTGGCCTTGAGCTCGTCGCCGGCCGCGGGCTTGTCGTAGCCGCTGTAGTAGAAGCCGTCGCCGTGCCAGGCCGCGCCGGAGAACTTGACCCACTGGACGCGGTCCGGGAGCTCCTGCTTGGTGGCGATCTCCATGACCCGGATCTCGGACCAGTCGGAGCCCGCCTCGCCGCGGCTGATGGCCAGGTACTTGTCGTTGGTCGACGGGCCGATGATGCCGACCCGGATCGTCCCGTCGGGCGAGAGCGCGTTGGGATCGAAGAAGACCTCGGGCGCGCCGTCCAGGCCCTTCTGGACGTAGCAGACCGACTGGTTCTGGAGCCCGTCGTTCTTGTAGAAGAAGTAGTTCTCGCCGACCCGGAAGGGCGACGAGTAGCGCGGGTAGTTGAAGATCTCGGTCAGCCGGGCCTTGATGGCCGGCCGGTACGGGATGGTGTCGAGGTAGCCGAAGGTGACCTTGTTCTGGGCCTCGACCCAGGCCTTGGTGTCCTCGGCGTTGTCGTCCTCGAGCCAGCGGTAGGGATCGGCGACCTTCGTGCCGAAGTAATCGTCGACCTGGTCGACCTTCTTCGTCTCGGGATAGGCCAGCTTAGCGGCCTCTTCCTTCTTGCAGGCGGCGAAGGCGATGACCAGTCCGAAAAGGATGAGCATGAACATGGATTTTCTCATTTGTCCTCCCTGGAGATTACGAGTCCGTTTATAGCACAAATCGGGCGGTGAATAGAAATCGCCGCCTCGTGTTTCAGGGAGATCCCTCTCTCCGGCTTTGCTCGGGAATATCCTCTAGCTCCCCGGACCCCCTGGAACCAGTGCGGTCGGTTCCCCCGCTGCGCGGGCCCCCCCTCCACCACGGGGATCTGCGAGGATAATTCCCTCACGCGCCTCGAGAGGGATGCACGGAAATGCGAAAGGATTGGTGAGAACGGGAGGGTTCAGTTGCCGCCGAAGTCGACGTCGTCCGCGAGCTCGTTGACGTCGACCGTCGGGTCGCAGGGGAAATGGACGGCCAGAAGCCGGCCGGCCTCCTCGATGGCCGCGACCAGGCCCTCGGTGAATTCGCCCTTGCGGAAGCTCGCGGACATGAGGGCCGCCAGCGACTCCCAGAACTCCTGGCCGACCTTGGCGTGGATGCCCTCGTCGCCGAGGACGACGAACTTCTTGCGGGCCGGGACGATGAAGAAGAGGACGCCGTTGCGGTCTTTCGTCCGGGTCACGCCCAGGCGCACGAAGGCGCGCTCGGCCGCCCGGCGGACGCTGCCCCAGAAGAACCGGGCCACCGAGACCCGGATCTCGCCGGACGCGGCGCACTCGGCCGCGTGGATGGCCGCTTTGACCCGGTCGACGTCGACCGTCTTGAGGAGCTTGCGCCGGCTGTGAACGGTCATGGTCCCCCCTTCCGCCTTACCACCCGCCCGAGGCGCCGCCGCCGCCCGAGCGTCCGCCGCCGCCGCCGAAGCCGCCTCCCCCGCCCCCTCCCCAACCGCCGCCGCCCCCGCGGCCGCCGCCGCCGAGGATGTTGAGCAGGAGCCAGAGGGCCAGCGAGGGATTGGTGATGAAGAGGACGATGAGGACGAGGATGACGATGCCGCCGAAGATGTTCTTGACCGGGGACGAGATGCGGCGGATGTCCCGTCCGTCACCGCGGTCGCCGCCGGCGGCGTTCTCGTCCCCGCCGATATAGCCGATGAGGGCGGTGACCGCCTGGTCGACCGCCTCGTCGGGCCGCCCGTCCCGGAAGCCCGGGGCGAGGATGTTGTTGATGACCCTGAAGGCGTAGGCGTCCGGGACCTCGTCCTCGAGGCCGTAGCCGACCTCGATCTTGATCTTGCGGTCCTCGGCGAAGATGAAGAGGACCAGCCCGTCGTCGATGCCCTTGCGCCCGACCTTCCAGGCTTCGAAGGTCCGCACCGCCCAGTCCTCGAGGACCTCGTTCTCGCCGAGCGTCCGGCCGATCCAGACCAGGAGCTGGTGGCCGGTCTGCCGCTCGTAGGCCTCGAGGCGGGCGTCGAGCCGTTCGACCGCCTGGCGTGAGAGGAACCCGGCCTGGTCGGTGGCCCAGCGGTCAGGCGCGGGCGGGATCCGGGGGCCGGATTGGGCCGCGAGGCGCGGGACGAGCGCGGACGCCGCCGGCGACAGGACGAGCGCCCCCGCGCCCAGGACGAAAGCCAGGGCGAGGAGCGCGAGCGGGCGCCGGACGCGGGCGACGACGGACATGGGCGAGCCTTCTTCCGGGTCCGGGCGCGCTTAGAACTTGACCTTGGGCGCGGTCTCGGAGCCGGGCTGGGCCTTGAAGTAGGCCTTGTCGGCGAACTTCGAGCCGAAGAAGCCGGCGATGAAGACGGCCGGGAAGCGATTGCGCCGGGTGTTGAAGGCCTGGGCGGCCTCGTTGAAGCGCATCCGCTCGACGGTGATCCGGTTCTCGGTCGACTCGAGCTGGGCCTGGAGCTCCTTGAAGTTCTCGGTGGCCTTGAGCTCGGGGTATTTCTCGACGACGACGAGCAGCCGCGACAGGGCCGACGAGAGGCCGTCCTGGGCGGCCTGGAACTTGCCGATGGCGTCGGCGTTGAGGGCGCCGGCGTTGACCTGGACCTGGCCGACCTTGGCCCGGGCCTCGGTGACGGCCGTGAAGGTGTCCGTCTCGAAGGCGGCCGCGCCCTTGACGGTCTCGACCAGGTTGGGGATGAGGTCGGCCCGGCGCTGGTAGGCGTTCTCGACCTGGGCCCACTGGGACTGGGTCTTCTGGTCGAGGCCGACGAGCGAATTGTAGACGCCCGTGACGTAGACGGCGCCTATGAGCAGCCCGGCGAGGACGACCAGCAGGCAGCCGATGGCGAATTTCTTGTTAGCCATGGGGGTCACTCTCCTTTAAAACGATATTCTATCATACGGCGCGCCGGGCGGGCCGGTTTTTTGATATAATCCGCCCGTGCCCGAGACCAAGCCGACCGTGAAGAGGATCGCCGTCCTGACCCGGGACTGCGGCGGCGTCAACGCCGCCATCCGGGCCGTCGTGCGGACGGCCGTGGCCGCGGGGCTCGAGGTCGAGGGCGTCGTGCGCGGCTACCACGGCCTCATCCGGGGCGACTTCGTCCCGCTCGACCGCCGCTCGGTCTCGAACATCATCGGGCTCGGCGGGACCATCCTCAAGACCGCCCGGGCCGAGGAGTTCATGGCCGAGGAGGGGCAGCGGGCGGCCCTGGCCAACCTGAGGGCGCGGGCGATCGACGGGCTGGTCGTCATCGGCGGCAACGGCTCGCTCGCGGGGGCCCGGGTCCTGGCCGAGCGGCACGCCTTCCCCGTCGTCGGCGTCCCGGCGACCATCGACAACGACGTGCCGGGCGTCGCGGCCGCCATCGGCGCCGATACCGCGGTCAACGTCGCGCTCGACGCCGTCGACAAGATCCGCGACACGGCCACCTCGCTCGAGCGCATCTTCGTCGTCGAGGTCATGGGGCGGAAGTGCGGCTGGATCGCCATGCAGGTCGCCCTGGCGGGCGGGTGCGAGGAAGTGCTGCTGCCCGAGAAGGACGTGCCCCTCGAGGCCCTCTGCGCGGAGATCAAGGCGGGCCGGGCGCTCGGCAAGGCCAGCTGGATCATCGTCGTCGCCGAGGGCCGCGGCACGGCGGCCGAGGTGGCCGCGGCGGTGACGGCCGGCACGGGCCTCGAAACGCGCATCGCCGTCCTCGGCCACGTCCAGCGCGGCGGACGGCCGACGTCCGTCGACCGCATCCTGGCCGCGCGGCTGGGGCACGCGGCGGTCGAGGCCCTGGTCGAGGGCCGGACGGGCGGGCTCGTCCACCTCGTCGGCGACCGGGTCGAGTTCCTGAAGTTCGGCGCGGCCGGCGACGTGAAAAAGACCGACATCGAGTCGGACTACCACCTCCTCAAGGTCCTGTCCTAGGAAATAGGTATCATGTCCCCCATTTTTGGAGGAACGCAATGAGGAAAGCCGCCGTTCGCCCGTTCGCCGCCGGGGCCCTGCTCGTTCTCGCCGTCGCGGCCATCGCCCTCGCGAGCGCCGCCTGCCGGCGCCCCAAATACCCCGAAGGCCTCTACGCGGAGGTCCGGACCAACAAGGGCCTCATCGTCATGAAGCTCGAGTTCGAGCGGACGCCGATGACGGTCGCCGACTTCGTCGGGCTGGCCGAGGGCACGATCGACAACACGGCCCTGCCCCCGGGGAAGCCCTTTTTCGACGGGACGAAATGGCACCGCGTCGTCCCCGGCCACGTCATCCAGTGCGGCATGGGCGCGGGCGGCAAGGCCGAGGGCCCGGGCTTCGAGTTCCCGAACGAGATCGTCGGCGGCGCCGGCCTCGACCACGGCCGGGCCGGGATGGTCGGCATGGCCAACGGCGGGCCGCACACGAACGGCAGCCAGTGGTACATCACCCTCGCCGACCGCTCCTACCTCGACGGCGACTACACCGTCTTCGGCTCGGTCGTCGCGGGCCTGGACGTCGTGACCTCGATCGTCCAGGACGACGACGTCGAGACCGTCCGGATCGTGCGCGTCGGGAAGAAGGCCCGGGCCTTCCGTCCGACGACCGCGTCGTTCCAGGCCCTGGTCGAGGCGGCCAAGGCCCGCGTCGTCCGGGACGACGCCGAGCGCAAGGCCCGGGAGGACGAATACGTCCGGACGAACTGGCCCGGCGCGGTCCGGGACGAGAGCGGCGTCGAGTTCGTCGTTTTGAAGGAAGGCCGGGGCGAGCCGCTCGCCAAGGGATCGGTGATCACGGCCGCCTACTCCGGGAAGGCGCCCCTGGCGGGCAAGGCCTTCGTCAGCACGGCCGACGAGGGCAAGCCCTACTGGGGCGAGACGCCCGAGCCCTTCGAGCTCACCGTCGGCGCGCCCAGGGTCAATCCCGGCCTCGACGCCGCGATCGCCCGGATGAGGAAGGGCGAGAAGCGCGTGGTCGTCGTCCGGCCCGAACAGGGCTATACGGCCAACGGCTTCTACGCCAAGCAAAGGCCCGGCGAAAAGCGCTTCGTCATCTCCCCCAACACCCTGCTCGTCTACGAAGTCGAAGTCCTCGACATCAAATAAAAAGGGGGACACAATACCTATTCACCAATTTCGGTGCGAAATTAATTGGTGAATAGGTATTGTGTCCCCGAATTAAAGGAGGCTCCAATGCGCATGTCCAGGCGTTCGCTCGTCACCCTCGGCGCCGTCGCCGTCCTGGCCGTCCTCGTCGCCGCCGCCCCCCAGGGCAAGGCGCCGGCCAAAGCCCTGAAAAAGGTCGAGAACACCGACACCGCCCTGCGGCTCAAGGCCTTCGACCAGCACGTCGCGATGAAGCAGGCCTCGCCCTTCAAGGACGTCAAGTGGCGCTTCATCGGCCCCTCCGACCTGAGCGGGCGCTGCACCGACGTCGCCGTGCCCTCGGGCAGCCGGACCGTCTTCTACGCCGGCGCGGCCACGGGCGGCATCTTCAAGACCGTCAACGCCGGGACGACCTGGGAACCGATCTTCGACGACATGCCGACCATGTCCATCGGCGACCTGGCCGTCGCCGGATCCGACCCGAACATCGTCTGGGCCGGCACGGGCGAGGCCAACATCTTCCGCGGCTCCGAGGCCGGGCTCGGCGTCTTCAAGTCGACCGACGCCGGCAAGACCTGGAAGCCCATGGGGCTCGAGAAGACCTACACCATCGCCCGCGTCGTCATCCACCCGACGAACCCCGACGTCGTCTACGTCGCGGCCACGGGCCACGAATGGACCACCAACCCCGACCGCGGCGTCTACAAGACGACCGACGGCGGGGCCACCTGGCAGAAGGTCCTGTTCGTCAGCGACCAGGTCGGCGCCAACGACCTGGTCATGGACCCGGCCGACCCCGACACGCTCTACGCCGCGACCTGGAGCCGCATCCGCCGGCGCTGGAGCGACCCCCGGCCCGGCGGCGAGGACGGCCTCTTCAAGACGACCGACGGCGGCAAGACCTGGACACCCATCAACGCCGGGCTCCCCGACACGAACTTCACCGGCCGCATCGGCATCGACCTCTGCCGGACGAAGCCGGCGACCCTCTACGCCTACGTCGACAACCACGCGCCCGGCGCCGAGCCCAAGCCCGGCGAGAAGGACGCCTACGGCCGGCCGCAGCAGCGGGGCATCGTCGGCGCCGAGGTCTACCGCTCCGACGACGCCGGCGCGAGCTGGCGCAAGGTCAGCCCTCCCGGCATGGACCGCTTCGGCGGCACCTACGGCTGGGTCTTCGGCCAGATCCGCGTCGATCCCAATTCGCCCGAGACCCTCTACATCATGGGCCTGGGCCTGTCCAAGTCGACCGACGGCGGCAAGACCTACCGGAACCTCTACAGCGCGGGGCTCCACGGCGACCACCACGGCCTGTGGATCGACCCCAACGACTCCGACCACCTCATCAACAACAACGACGGCGGCGTCAACATCTCCTACGACGGCGGCAAGACCTGGCGGGACTTCCACGAGGGCATCCCGGCCGTCCAGTTCTACAACGTCGCCCTCGACAACTCGACGCCCTTCTACGCCTACGGCTCGGTCCAGGACCAGTACTCCCACCGCGGGCTCATCCCGCTCCAGAGGCCGACGGCGGGCGCCCCGGCCGCGGGACGGAGGCGCTTCGGCGGCCTGACCGCGCCGAAGTGGGAGCTCTCGCCGGGCGGCGAGGGGACGCTCCACGCCATCGACCCGACCGATCCCCGGACGATCTATTCGTCGTCCTTCTACGGCCGGCTCGAGCGGGCCGAGTACAAGGACGACGGCACCTGGACGTCCAAGGAGATCTACCCGAAGGCGGCCGAGGGCGAGCCGGCCTACCGCGGCCAGTGGCTGGCGGCCACGGCGCTTTCGCCCCACAATCCGCAGATCGTCTACCACGGCTTCCAGTACCTCTTCCGCTCGATGAACAAGGGCGAGACCTGGGAACGGATCAGCCCCGACCTGACCTATAACAACCCGGAGCAGCAGGGCCAATGGCCCTTCGCCATCCCCTTCGCGACCATCACGGCGGTCGACGAATCGCCGTTCAAGTTCGGCCTGATCTACGCCGGGACCGACGACGGCCGGGTCTGGCTGACGAAGACGAGCGGCGAGGCCTGGACCGAGATCACGGCCGGGCTGCCCTATAACAAGCACGTCTGGAAGCTCGTGGCCTCGAAATACGACCCGGCCACGGTCTACGTGACGCTCATCGGCCGGCACGACGACGACTTCAATCCCTACATCTACAAGTCGGCCGACCACGGCAAGACCTGGGTCTCGATCGCCGGCAACATCCCCGGCGGTCCGGTCAACGTCGTCCGCGAGGACCCCAAGGTCAAGGACCTGCTCTACGCCGGCACGGACACGGGCGTCTACGTCAGCCGGGACGGCGGCCGGACCTGGAACGTGCTCGGCGGCAACCTGCCGACGAGCTACGTCTGGGACCTGGCCATCCACCCGCGGGACAACGCCCTGGTCATCGCCACCAACGGCCGGGGCATGTGGATCGTCGACGACCTGGCGCCGGTGCAGAACGCGGCCAAATGAGCAACGTCGTCGGCGTCATCATGGCCGGGGGCCAGGGCAGCCGGCTCTATCCCCTGACCAAGGTCCGCAGCAAGCCCGCCGTGCCCGTGGCCGGCCGGTTCCGCCTCATCGACATCTCCATCTCCAACTGCATCCACTCGAACGTCCGCAGCATCTTCGTCCTGACCCAGTTCGCCAGCGAGTCGCTCCACCGCCACATCTCCACGACCTACCGCTTCGACAGCTTCCACCGCGACTTCGTCACCCTGCTCTCGGCCCAGCAGACCCTGGACAACCGCAACTGGTACCAGGGCACGGCCGACGCCGTCCGGCAGAACCTCGACTTCATCGAGGACCGCTCGGCCCTGGTCCTCATCCTCTCCGGCGACCATCTCTACCGGATGGACTACCGCAAGTTCGTCGACTTTCACCTGACCGCCGGGGCCGAGATCAGCATCGCCGTGACGCCCGTCCGGGCCGAGCAGGCCCACGAGTTCGGCGTCATGAAGGTCAACGCCAAGGGCCGGATCACGGAGTTCCACGAAAAGCCCAAGGACCCGGCCGACGTCGACCGGATGCGCGTCGACGAGTCCGTCTTCGACCGCTTCGGGACGCCGGCCAACGGCCGGACCCACCTGGCCTCCATGGGCGTCTACCTCTTCAACCAGAGCGTCCTGCGGGACCTCCTGGCCGACACCGAGCCCAAGGACTTCGGCAAGGAGATCATCCCCAAGGCCATCGGCGAGCGCAAGGTCTGCGGCCACTTCTTCGACGGCTACTGGGAGGACATCGGGACCATCCGGAGCTTCTTCGACGCCCACATGGACCTGACCCGGCCCCTGCCGCGCTTCGACTTCTACGACGAGGACCGGCCCATCTTCACCCATCCCCGGTTCCTGCCCGGCTCGAAGATCCTGGGGGCCGACGTCGAGAACGCCATCCTCTGCGAGGGCAGCATCGTCAACCGCTCGCGGATCCGCGAGGCCATCGTCGGCATCCGGACCCGCATCGGCGAGGGCTGCCGGATCGAGCGGGCCGTGGTCATGGGCGCCGACTTCTACGAGTCGCGCGAGGAGATCGCCCGCAACCGCGACCGGGGCGTCCCGGACGTCGGCATCGGCCGCGACTGCGAGATCCGCGAGGCCATCGTCGACAAGAACGCCCGCATCGGCCACGGCGTCCGGCTCGTCAACCGCGACGGCGCCGCCGCCGGGTCGGCGGACAACTACGTCATCGTCGACGGCCTCATCGTCGTGCCCAAGGACGCCGTCATCCCCGACGGCACCGTCATCTGACGGACTAGGGCGCGGTCAGGCGCAGGAACACGGACTCGAGGTCCGCCCCGGTCCGGGCCGAGCGCAGAAGCCGCCATTCCCGGAGACCGGCGTGGGCGATCGTCGCGCCCCGGCGGAGGACGACGAAGCCGTCGGCGATCCTCTCCATCTCGGCCAGCATGTGGGAGCTCAGGAGCACGGTGCCGCCGGCGTCCCGCAGCCCGCAGAGGGCTTCCCGGACGCACTTGACCGCGGACGGATCGAGGGCCGAGTAGGGTTCGTCGGCGACGAGGAGGTCGGGCGCGGCGAGCAGGCCCTGGAGGAAGGCGAACTTCTTGGCGTTCCCGGCCGAGTACGAGGCGGGGCGGCGGCGGAGCAGGCCCGGATCGAAGAGCAGGCTCTTGGCCACGGCCAGCACCGAGGCCCCGAAGTCCCGGCCGTTGCCCGGTCTCCCTCGCGCCGGCTTCCGGCCGGCCAGTCCCAGGACCTCCCAACCGTCGAGCCCCGGGAAGGCCACGGGCCGGTCGGGCACGTAAGCGATCCGGCCGGGGGCGACGGTCGCGGCGCCGGAGTCCGGCCGGAGGAAGCCGAGGAGGCAGCGGAGCGTCGTCGTCTTGCCCGCCCCGTTCTCGCCGATGAGGACCGTGATCGTGCCCTTGCGCGCCCGGAAGCTGACGTCGCGCAAGGCCTCGACCGGGCCGAACCGCTTGGCCAGCTTGTGGACCTCGATCATCCCGCCCCTCCTCTCTTTCTATGTGCGGAGCTCGAGCCGGCGGATGATCCGGTCGAGGACGGCGAGCGCCAGGACCAGCCCGGCGGCGACCTCGGCGGCGAACAGAGGCTGTCGCACGTAGACGACGACGTTGGGCAGGATCGCGGTGAGCCCGGCGAAGACGAGCTTGGGGCCGATCCCCGGGAACCGTCCGGTGGCGGCATAGTCCAGGATGCCGGTCCGCGGACCGACCGAGACGACCAGGGCGAGGAGCACGGCCGTCTGGGCCAGCAGGATGACCAGCACGTTCGAGCCCGCCCGGAGGAACCGGCTCAACGTCCCGGCCAGGGCTACATAATAGAGCCCGGCCAGGACGGCCAGCCCGAAGCGGACGAAGAACCGGGCCTCGAACCCGCCGGCGGCCAGGCCCCAGGCCGCGAACAGACCGAAGAGGACCGCGGCGTAGCCGGCCGCGACGGCCGCGAGGACCGCGATCTTGGCCCGCAGGAAGCCGCGGAACCGGCCCCCGGCGAAGAGCGCGTTCTCGAGGACACCGCTCTCGATGTCGGTCCGGACCGCGTCCTGGGCCGTCGCCAAGAAGACGTGCGGCAGGAGGAAGAAGAAGAGCTTTCCCGCCGTGCCGTAGGAATCGACGAGGCCGATCCCGGCCACGAAAGCCGGGAAGGCCAGGGCGGCCGCGATAGCCGGCGGCGAGCCGGCGAGCCGCCGCCGGACGATCCGCCAGGTCAACGGGTAAAGAGCCGTGTCAGACATCTCTCGAGCTCCTCCCTGCGATCTTCCGGGGCCCGGTACGGGTCGTCCCGGTAGGCGATGTCGCGTCCCACGAGCAGGACCTTGAAAGGCACCGTGTCCGCGTCGAACCGCCGGAACAAGACCTTGCGCCGGTCCAGGACGACGGGCCCGGCCCAGGCGTGCTTCTCGAGGAAGATCCGGAGGTCCTCGCGAAGCTCGGAGGCGACACCCACGACCGAGACGGGCCAGCGGCCCTTGTCCACGAGATAGCGCGCCTCGAAGAGGTCCTCGTAGCAGACGGCGCATTCCGTCGAGAAGAAGACGAGGAGCACGGGCCCGCCGCCGGGCGGCGCGGCCTCGTCGAGCCGGGCGCAGATGCGGACCTCGGCGGGCCCCGCGTCGGCCGCGGCGATCCCGGCCGCGAGCGAGGCGGCGACGGCGAAGAGCGACAGCCTGCGGCTCATCGAACGACCTCGAAGAGGCCCAGCGCGCCCTCGTCGTCGATGGCGAAGATCCGGCCGTTCCCGACGGCGAAGCGGTGGACGGGGCGGGGCAGGTCGACGGTCGCCCGCAGCCGGCCGGCCCCGTCGACGACGGACAGGCGGCGGCCCGGCCCGAGGTCCCGGCCGTCGACCGGCTCGGGCGCCGCGAGGTAGAGCAGCCCCCGCTCCCGGGCCGCGGCCCAGCAGAATCCGAGCAGGCGCTTGACGGAACCCGCGAAGGGCATGTCCATGGGCACGAACGCGTGGCGTCCGTCGACCGCGACCTCGTCGAGGAGCGCGCCTTGGCCGTCGAAACGGAGGAGGCGCCGGTCGCCGCTCCGGCGCACGACCACGAAATCCCCCTCCTCCCCCGGGCAGACCAGGATCATGTTGCGGAAGGCGTCGCGGACGGGATCCGAGGAGATCACGGCCTCGAGCCCCGCCCAGCGGAGGCGGCCGTCGGCGCCGTAGATATAAAGGATCCGCTCGCCCGGCCGCCGGCCCGTCGGGTTGGCGGTGACGAGGAGCGTCCCCTCGCCGAGCGCGTAGACCTTGTCCGGAGCGGCCTCCAACGGGAAGCCGCCGCGGATCCCGCCGTCCCCGTCGAAGACCTGGATGCGGCGGTTGAGCTTGTCCGCGACGTAGACGAGTCCCGCCGCGCAGGCCACTCCCGATGGGGACGAGAGCTCGCCGGGACCGCGGCCTTTGCGGCCGAAGGCCCTCAGGAACCTCCCGTCCCTGTCGAAGACCTTGACCGCGCAGTCCTGGGCATCGGCGACGTAGAGCCGTTCCCCGGCGAGGGCCAAGGCGGCCGGACGCCCCAGGACGGCCTCGTCGGCCTCCTCCGGCGGCACCGCGATCTCCACCGCTCTCCAGCGGACGACCTCCTCGCCGCCCGCCCGTTCCGCCGCCGCCCGTCCCGCGGGCGCGCCCGCCAGACCGATCGCCAGCAAGGCCAGCGCCGCGCCCGCCGTCCGCTCCGTCGATCTCATCCCGTTCCCCCTTTCTCCCGGCCTCGACGCCCGGGGCCCCCGAGACCGGGGGCCCCGTCCGTCCTTCCCGTCACAGCCCCAGCATGCATTTGCCGAAGGCGACGTCGCAGGCGGTCAGCAGGACCATGATCTTGTACCAGGGCGCGTCCATTTCGAACACGTACTCCCGGCACTGCTCGTGGTTGCGGTTGCAGTCGGACTGCCTGTTGAGGTCGGGGTAGGCGGGAAAGGCCAGGGCCGCCGTCACGGCGATCGTCCCGGCCAGGGCGAGAACAGCCAGCTTTTTCATTCGGGGTCTCCTTTCGCCCCCGTTAGAGCAAGCGTTGTGCCAGGGACGAGGAGAGACTCGGGGCGGTCCAATCCACTCAAAAAGCAAAGGATACGAAATGAGCGCGGCGGCCCCCGGAAACGTCCGTTGACAATCTCGGTCTCCGGGAGATCGGGATCGTCTCCTGACGGAGTCCGAGCCCCTTACGCCATCATCGGGATCTTGATCTTGTTCTTCTTGGCGCAGGCCACGGCGTCCGGGTAGCCGGCGTCGGCATGGCGCGCGACGCCCAGGCCCGGGTCGGCCGTCAGGACGCGCTCGAGCCGCCGGGACATCTGGGCCGTCCCGTCGGCCACGACGACCATGCCGGCGTGGATCGACAGGCCGATGCCGACCCCGCCCCCGTGGTGGACGGACACCCAGGAGGCGCCGTTGACCGCGTTGAGCAGGGCGTTGAGGATGGGCCAGTCGGCGATGGCGTCCGAGCCGTCGCGCATGCCCTCGGTCTCGCGGTTGGGCGAAGCCACCGAACCCGTGTCGAGGTGGTCCCGCCCGATGACGACGGGCGCCGAGATCTTGCCCTTCTTCACCAGGTGGTTGATGACCGCGCCGAAGCGGGCCCGCTCGCCGTAGCCGAGCCAGCAGATGCGCGAAGGCAGGCCCTGGAACTTGACCTGCCGGCGGGCCTTGCGGATCCACCGGGCCAGGGCCTCGTCCTCGGGGAACTCGGCCAGCACGGCCTCGTCGGTGGCGTAGATGTCCTGCGGCTTCCCGGACAGGGCCGCCCAGCGGAACGGCCCCTTGCCGAGGCAGAAGAGGGGCCGGATGTATTCGGGCACGAAGCCGGGGATGTCGAAGGCCGCCGCCACCCCGGCCTTCTGGGCCTGGCCGCGGATGTTGTTGCCGTAATCGAAGGCCTGGGCCCCCTTCTTCCTCAGCTCGAGCATGGCCTCGACGTGGGCGGCCATGGCGGCGTAGGACCGGGCGATGTAGCCGGCCGGGTCCTTCGTCCGCATCGCCAAGGCCTCCTCGTACGGCAGGCCGTTCGGCACGTAGCCGTTGAGCTCGTCGTGGGCCGAGGTCTGATCGGTCAGGACGTCCGGGGTGACGCCCCGCCGGACGAACTCCGGCAGGACGTCGGCGGCGTTCCCGAGCAGGGCGATCGACAGCGGCTCGCCCTTCTTCATGGCCGCCTCGGCCAGGCCCAGCGCTTCGTCGAGATCGTCGGTCATGACGTCGACGTATTTCGTCTCGAGCCGCCGCTCGATCCGGTGCGGGTCGCACTCGACGACGATGGCCACGCCGTCGTTCATGGTCACGGCCAGGGGCTGGGCCCCGCCCATGCCGCCCAGGCCGGCCGTCAGCGTCAGCGTGCCCTTGAGCGAGCCGCCGAAGTGCTTCCGGGCCACGGCCGACAGGGTCTCGTAGGTCCCCTGCAGGATGCCCTGGGTCCCGATATAGATCCAGCTGCCGGCCGTCATCTGGCCGTACATGGTCAGGCCGAGGGCCTCGAGCCGGCGGAACTCGTCCCAGTTGGCCCAGCGGGGCACGATCATGGCGTTGGAGATGAGGACGCGGGGCGCCTCGGCGTGGGTCTTGAACACGGCCACGGGTTTGCCCGACTGGACGACGAGCGTCTCGTCGTTCTCGAGCTTCTTCAGGCTGGCCACGATGGCCCGGTAGGCCTCCCAGCTCCGGGCGGCCTTGCCGGTGCCGCCGTAGACGATGAGCTCGCGGGGCTTCTCGGCCACCTGCGGGTCGAGGTTGTTCATGAGCATCCTCAGCGCCCCCTCCTGGGACCAGCCCTTGGTCGTCAGGCGGGTGCCCCTGGGGGCCCGGATGTTCAGAACGGGCTCTGTCGCGAATTTCGCCATTTATTGTCTCCTCCGAGACGTCCCGGACTGAAAATATACCATAGCCTCCGGACCGAATCAAAAGCCCAAATAATGATTGACGGCCGGAAGGGACCTGGTGTACATTTTCATCCGGGTTTCATCGGAAAAAGCGCGGCGAGGGCTATGATCCAAAAACGGATCGTCGTTATCCATCCCGTTTATACGGAAGCCGACCGCCTCGCCCGCCTGGCCCAGAAGCACGGTCCGGTCCTGACCGCCGCCGATCCCGAGGCCGCCTTGGCCCTCTTCGCCGAGGGCGACGTCGCGGCGGTGGTCGTCGACGCGGCCTTCGCCGCCTCCCCCTCCCTCAAGAGCGCGGTCCGCCCGCCGACCGGCGTCCTGCTCGTCGGCCCCGACGAGGAAGGGCTGCTGCGCGCGGCCGACGAGTGGCCGCCGGGCCTCGACGTCCAGGTCTGCCGGGCTTCCTCCGGCGAGCCGCGCGACCTCTGCTTCCTCCGGGCCCTGGGCCGGGTCGTCGAGCACGCCCGCCTCAAGGCGGAGTCCGTCGAGCTCCGCCGCTCCCTCGGCCTCCAGGAGAGCAAGGTCAAGGACGTCCTGGGCGAGATCGCCGAGATCAAGGGCCTCCTCAACACCGGGTTCATCCGCGAGGTCGAGAAGCGGCTGGACATCGAGGCCCGCTTCGTCGGCTCCCAGAAGGAGCGCCAGCGCCTCGAGGCCATCCTGCGCAAGATCTACGGCGCCGACGACGTCAGCAGCCTCCTCGACATCGTCCCGGACATCCGCGACCTCGTCCAGGCCGAGAGCGTCACGGTCTACATCATGGAGGAGAACGACGTCATCGGCCGCTACCTCAAGCCCCTCGTCTGGGACAACGCCTTCCTGGCCCACTCCGATTTCTCCAAATACATCGCCCCGCTCGAAGCTCCGGACTTCGCCGCCTCCGTGGCCCGCTTCGGGCACGACGTCAGCGTGGCCAACCTGACCTACGACCGGCGCCTGAGCAAGCGCTACACGTCCTTCCTCAAGACGCCGCCGCGGAGCCTGCTCGGCGTGCCCATCATGCACGGCACCAAGGTCATCGGCGTCCTCGAGGTCGTCAACAAGACGGTCGCCGGCAAGCCCCAACCCGAGGGCTTCACGGCCGGCGACCAGCAAACCCTGCGCGGCCTGTCCGACCACATGGCCATCGCCATGGCCAAGCTCAACCTCATCCAGTACGATCCCCTGACCGGGCTCCTGCGGCCCGAGCCGTTCTTCGACAAGGTCCTGCAGAAGGTCAACGCCCTCAGCAAGCGCCGCCGCGAGGAGGGCTCGATGGCCCTGGTCATGGGCGACGTCGACTGGTTCAAGGCCTACAACGACCGCAACGGCCACGAGGCCGGCAACCGGCTGCTGCGCGAGCTGGCCCACGTCCTGAAGCTGTCCATCCGCGAGGAGGACCTCATCTGCCGCTACGGCGGCGAGGAGTTCCTGTTCTTCCTGATGGGGGTCAAGAGCGTCGAGGAGGCCTCGCTCCTCACGGAGCGCATCCGCAAGAACGTCGAGGACCACTACTTCGAGCTCCAGGAGTTCCAGCCGCGCGGCAACCTGACCATGTCCTTCGGCGTGACGGTCTATCCCCACGGCGAGGGCGACGCCCACGGGCCTCTGGCCCGCCCCGACCTCAAGCGGCTGGCCGGCGAAGCGGACCTGGCCCTGGCCGAGGCCAAGGGCAAGAACCGGCCCGAGCTCCGGGCCCGCGGCGCGGCCGACGTCCCGGTCGACAAGAACCGCGTCTGCGGCTTCGCCGGAGAGGGCCTCGGCGAGGCCCGCAAGGGCGAGGCGCCCGCCACGGGGCCCGGCCGGTTCTACCGCGAGAAGAGGAAATACGAACGGTTCAACGTCTCGACGCCCTTCCTCTTCCGCGAGAACGGCGGCTTCCGGGTCGCCAAGACGGTCAACATCAGCCTGGAGGGGGCCCGGATCGTCTCCGACGCTCCCCTGCCCGCGGCCCAGGAGGTCGACACCATCCTGGTCGTCGAGGACCGGGCGACCGCCATCCGCAGCGAGGTCGTCTACTCGGAGAAAGGCGGCGGCGAGCCGGGCTTCTATTATTCGGGGGTGAAGTTCCGGGACTTGACCTTCAAGGAGATCAAGGGCCTCGAGAGTTATCTCTTCCACTTCCGGAGAGGCGACAGCCTCCCTTGACGGCGGGCGGGTCGGCCGGGGCGGCCGGCTCTTACTTCGCTTCGATCTCCCGGATGAGAGACAGCAGGTAGGGCAAGCGCGGCTCGATCCGGGCCAGGAAGGCCATGCGGATATCGGCGACGACCGCGGTGAACGCGGCGAACTCCTCGAGGTTGCTCCAGTTCTCCATGCTCAACCGCTCGAGCAGGCGGCGCAGGACCTGGGGATCGAGGACGCCCGCGGTGTAGGCGGGCATGGTCCAGGAGCTCTTTTCGCACATCTTGATGATCCGCAGGAAGAGCGCCCGCAGTCCTTCCTGCCAATTGATGAGCTCCTGTTTGATGAAGAACTGGTCCTTGGGCGATTCCGTCTGTCCGAGCTTGACGGAGAGCCGCTGGCCTTCCTCGAGGGTGCGGTCGACGGCGGCCAGGAGCTTCTCCGGGTCGGCGACGGCGACCCCGTCCTTCTGGAAATAATGGATCTCGCCGCTTCCGTTGGCGGGCTCCGTGCGGCGGTAGCTCTCGATCCAAGCGACGGCCTCCTCCTCGGTCATCGGACCGGCCGCCTCCGGCGCGGGCTCGGGCAGCGGCTCGGGCAGAGGTTCGGGCATGGGTTCGGGCGCGGATTGGGGAGCGGGTTCGGAGCGCGGCTCCGCGGGCTCGGCGGCCGCGGGACCGGCGATGAGCTCCTGGATGGGCGGGATCTCGATCCCGGCCTTGTTCGCGGCGGCGTCCATCACGGCCAGCTCGTCGCGCCCGGCCGCTTCGCCGCCCAGCCGGCCGAGGCTGGCGGCGGCCGACTCGATGGCCAGCAGGTCTTTGATCTTGCGCAGCTTCTCCAGCTCCTCGTCCAGGTCGAGGGAGAGCGGCTTGGGCTCCTCCTCCATGACCTCGGCGATGATGCCGAAGCGCTCCTGGAGATCGTTCTTGAGGAAGGCGGCCCGCTCCGAGGTCCTCGATCTCAGCGCTTCGAGGCGCTCCTGGATCTCGTTGACCCGACGGATCTCGTCGACCGTGGACTTGGCCAGGGATTCGATCTCGGCCTGGAACTTGAGGACCTTCTGCATGCGGTCCCGGGCTTCGTTGAGCAGACCGGCCCGCTGTTCCTCGAAGTCGCGGACCATGACCCGATATTCGCTGAGGGCGCTCTTCTCCTTGTCGAAATCGCGCTCGATATCCTCCTTGCGCTTGCGGGCGGCCTCTTTCTCGCGGTTGATGCGCTCGAGGAGCTCGCTGTCGACGTCGCGGAATTTCTTTTGGAGGATGCGCTCGAGCTGGTCTTCGACTTCCTGGATGACTTGAGAGGAATCCCTGAAAATGTTCGGATCGTGGTCCATGGCCGCTCCTTAACCTTAGCGCGCTTATTATGATGATTCGGTCGTTCGGTTGTCAAGGATGAAATGGCCCGTCTTGAACGGAGGATCGAAAAAATGTATAAAGGGGCGTCATGAGCGCGGCCAAGGTCCTCGTCGTCGTCGAAGATGACAAAAAACGGGCGGAGGTTTACGCATTTTTGTCCGAAAAGGGCGTCGACGTGGACGCCCGGAAGAGCCTTCCGGAGCCCCCGGAGGCCTCCGAGCTGCGCCGGCTGAAGAAGGAGCTGGCCCGTCACCTCCGCCGATCGCGCCAGCTCGAGGAAGCCTACGACACGACCCTCGAGAACTTCATGGCCGCGCTCGACCTGCGCGACGTCGAGACCTACGGCCATTCCAAGACGGTCGCCCGCTACAGCCACGTCCTGGCCGAAGCCTGCGGCGTCCGCGATCCGGCGACGCTCGACAGCATCCGCAAGGGGGCGCTCCTCCACGACGCGGGCAAGATGGCCATCCCCGATTCCATCCTGAAGAAGCCCGGACCGCTGACGGCGCAGGAGTGGGCGGCCATCCGGCGCCATCCCGCGCTCGGCTACGGCCTGGTCCGCGACGTCAAGCTCGTCCCCGAGGTCGGGAACATCATCCTCTGCCACCACGAGAAGTACGACGGCACGGGCTATCCCAAGGGGCTCAAGGGCGAGGCCATCCCGCTCGAAGCCCGGGTCTTCGCCGTGGCCGACACGCTCGACGCCGTGACCTCGCACCGCCCCTACCGGGCGCCGCGCGACTTCAAGGCCGCCCGCCGCGAGCTCGAGGCCAACGCCGGGAGACAATTCGATCCGAAGGTCGTGGACGTCTTCTGCGGCATGGACCTGGCCGTCTGGGAGAAGATCCGGTACGCGACGACCCGGCTCCTGCCGCCGCTCGGCGCCTACGCGCCGGCGCCCCGCCCCGCCAGATAAAATGCGGGACATGATACCCGTTTCCCATTGATCAGCAACTCCTTTCCCCGGATCTTCGTATACAATACCTTGGTGAATTTCGCATATCCATTTCTTCATAAGGAGCCTTCCATGCGCAAGTCCCTGTCCCGCCCGGCCGCCGTCGCGGCCCTCCTCCTCGCCCTGGCCGTCCTGGCCGCCCCTTACGTCGCGGCCCAGACGCCCCGGATCGACATCCCCTTCCAGAAGTTCGTCCTCGACAACGGCCTCGTCCTGATCGTCCACGAGGACCACAAGGCGCCCATCGTGGCCTTCAACGTCTGGTACCACGTCGGCTCGAAGAACGAGGTCGCCGGCAAGACCGGCTTCGCCCACCTCTTCGAGCACCTGATGTTCAACGGCAGCGAGAACTACAACGACGACTACTTCAAGCCCATGCAGAAGATCGGGGCCACCGACCTCAACGGCACGACCAACGAGGACCGGACCAACTACTTCGAGAACGTCCCGGTCTCGGCCCTCGACCTCGTCCTGTGGATGGAATCCGACCGGATGGGCCACCTCAAGGGCGCCATCAGCCAGGCCAAGCTCGACGAGCAGCGCGAGGTCGTCCAGAACGAGCTCCGCCAGTACCAGAACGAGCCCTTCAGCGTCACCGAGGACCTCATCATCAAGGGCACCTATCCCCCGAACCACCCCTACTCGTGGTCGGTCGGCGGCTCGATCGAGGACCTCACCAACGCCAAGCTCGACGACGTCCACAAGTGGTTCGCGACCTATTACGGCCCGAACAACGCCGTCGTCGCCATCGCCGGCGACATCGACGCCAAGACGGTCGTCGAAAAGGTCAAGACGTACTTCGGCGACATCCCGCCCTCTCCGCCCGTCGCCCGCCACTCCGCCTGGGTGGCCAAGCGGACGGGGTCCCACCGCCAGAGCGTCCAGGACCGCGTCTCCCAGGCCCGCCTCTACAAGGTCTGGAACATCCCCGGCTGGGGCACGGAGTGCGCCGACAAGCTCGACCTGGTGAGCTCGATCCTGTCCGACGGCAAGACCTCGCGGCTTTACAAGCGCCTGGTCTACGACGACCAGCTGGCCACGTCGGTCAATGCCTACGTCAACACCCGCGAGATCGCCGGCCTCTTCCAGATCGAGGCCGACGCCCGGCCCGGCGTCGAGCTGGCCCGGATCGAGAAGGCCGTCGACGAAGAGCTGGCCCGCTTCCTGAAAGAGGGCCCGACGGACGCGGAGCTCGAGCGGGTCAAGGCCCAGTTCGCGTCCCGCTTCGTCAAGGGCGTCGAGCGCATCGGCGGCTTCGGCGGCAAGTCGGACCTGCTGGCCTCCAGCACGATCTACGGCGGCTCGCCCGACGCGTACAAGAAGACCCTGGCTCACATCGACGCCGCGACCACCGGGTCGCTCAAGGAGAGCGCGAACCACTGGCTCTCCGACGGCGTCTACGTCCTCGAGGTCACGCCCTATCCGGCCTACGCCGCGGCCAAGGACGGGGCCGACCGCAAGGCCCTGCCGGCCGTCGGGGCAGCGCCCCAGGTCGCCTTCCCCGCCGTCGAGCGGACGGTCCTTTCCAACGGCCTGAAGGTCGTGCTGGCCGAGCGCCACACCATCCCCGTCGTGCAATTCTCCCTGATGATCGACGCGGGCTTCGCCTCCGACCAGACCTCCCTGCCGGGCACGGCCGCCCTGGCCATGAACATGCTCGACGAGGGCACGGCCAAGCGCACCTCGCTCCAGATCAGCGACGAGCTGGCCATGCTGGGCGCCACCATCGGCTCCGGCTCGAACCTCGACACATCGTCCGTCTCCCTGACCGCGCTCAAGGACAAGCTCGACGCGGCCCTCGACATCTACGCCGACGTCATCCTCGATCCCGCCTTCCCGGAGACGGACTTCCAGCGGCTCCAGAAGATGCAGATCGCCCGCATCGCCCAGGAGAAGGACTCGCCCTTCGGGATGGCCCTGCGCGTCTTCCCCAAGCTCGTCTACGGCGCGGGCCACCCCTACGCCATCCCCTTCACCGGCTCCGGCTACGCGGAGACCGTGGCCAAGCTGACCCGGGCCGACCTGGTCAAGTTCCACAAGACCTGGTTCAAGCCCACGGGGGCCACGCTGGTCGTGGTCGGCGACACGACCATGGCCGAGATCAAGCCCAAGCTCGAGAAGCTGTTCAAGGGCTGGGCCGCGGGACAGGCGCCCGGAAAGAAGATCGCGACGGTCCCGCTCACGGCCAAGTCCGTGGTCTACATCATGGACAAGCCGGGCGCGCCCCAGTCCATGGTCGTCTGCGGGCACCCCGCGCCCTCGTCCGCCGATCCGGACAACGTGGCCATCACGACGATGAACACCATCCTCGGCGGCGATTTCGTGTCGCGCATCAACATGAACATCCGTGAGGACAAGCACTGGAGCTACGGCGCCCAGAGCGCCATCCCCGGCGCCCGCGGCCAGCGGCCGTTCCTGGTCCTCGCTCCCGTCCAGGCGGACAAGACCAAGGAGACCATGGTCGAGATCAAGGGCGAGCTCGAAGGCATCCTGGGCAAGAAGCCCATCACCAACGACGAATACGCCAACGCCAAGAACAGCATCGTCCTGGGTCTGCCGGGCCAGTGGGAGACCATGGGGACCGTCCTGGGATCGCTCGAGGAGATGGTCCAGTACGGCCTGCCGGACGACTACTACCGGAAGTACCCGGGGCTCGTCCAGAAGCTGACGATCGCCGACCTGAGCAAGGCGGCGGCGAAGACCGTCCACCCCGAGAGCGTGACCTGGATCATCGTCGGCGACCGGGCCCAGATCGAGCCCAAGATCCGGGAGCTCGGATTCAAGGACGTCTTCATCATCGACGCCGACGGCAACATCGTGAAATAGAAAATGGGGGACATGATACCTATTTCCTGATTTCTCCGATCCCGATACGGGGGGCGGGGCGACCCGCCCCCCTTTTTATTTCATAAAGCAAGAAGGGACCAGGTCTTCGCTCGTCCAGGGGAAAACTGGCGTCGGCGAAGACCTGGTCCCTTCTTGTCCTCTCACCGGGGATCGCCCGACGCGTCGTTCGGCGGAGCGGGCGTCCGCGAAAATGGGAGATAGGTATCATGTCCCACAAGAATTAATTGGTGAATAGGTATTGTGTCCCCGATTTGTTTAGAATAGGGTCCAGGCGTGGAAGGAGGTCGGCATGGAAAGACGGCGATTCATCCACCTGGCCGGGCTGGCCGCGGCCGGCACGGTCATCCCCGCGGCGGCGGCCCGCCCCCTGTTCCGGGCGCCGGGCCCGGCCCCCGCTCCCGGCGGCTCCGCTCTCACACCCAAGGACGTGGCCGCGCACCTCAGGTCCATCGTCGCGGTCGACGAACCCTCCGTCGACCGGATCGTCGTCGGCGATCCGGCGACCCCCGTCACCGGCATCGGCACCTGCTGGCTCCCCTATTGGGAGACGTGCAAACAGGCGGTCCGCGACGGCGTCAACCTGCTCGTCGTCCACGAGCCGACGTTCTACACCCACTGGGACCTCGACGAGAAAAGCCCCGACCTCTTCGGCGCGTCGGCGGCCGGGAGGCAGGCCTACCTCGCAGCGGTCGAAGAGAAGAAGCGCTGGATCCTCGCCAACGGGCTGGTCGTCATCCGCTGCCACGACGTTCTCGACAAGGTCGTCGGCTGGGGCATCCCCTTCGCCTTCGGCCGGCACCTGGGATTCGGCGACGGCGACATCGTCCGGTCCCGCCCTTACTACAACGTCTATCGCGTCGCGCCGCGGCCGGCCGCCGACGTGGCCAGGTCGATCGCCGCGAAGCTCGCCGGGTTCGGTCAGCCGGGGGTCGCATTCTACGGCGACCGGCGGCGCGTCGTCGGCTCGGTCGGCGTCGGCACCGGCTGTTTCAGCGACCCCATCGAGTTCATGGACCTCCGCCCCGACCTGTTCATCACCCTCGACGACATCGTTCGGACCTGGACCCAGACGGTCTTCGCCCGGGACACGGGCTATCCGCTCGTCGTCGTCAACCACGGCACCTCCGAGGAGGCCGGCATCCGTCTCCTCGCGGAGCACCTGAAGGCCGCCTACCCGGACCGCAAGATCGTCCACTACCCCCAGGGCTGCGGCTACGAGTGGGTGACGGGATAAGGAGAACGGCCATGCGCGGAATCCGGCTCGCCGCGGCGCTTCTCGCCGCCGGCCTCCTGGCCCTGCCCGCCCTCGCCTATGACCGGATCGACGTCTCGGTCGAGCCCCGGCGGCCCGAGCCGGGCGACACGGTCCTCGTCCGCGTCCAGGCCCCCGCCGGGTCCGGCGAGGTCCGCGCCATCCTCCTTCGTCCGGCCACGGGCGAGACGGCCCTCGTCCTGAGGCCTGCGGACAACGAGCCCGGCGGGCGGACCTTCGAAGCCTCGATCACGCTCGGCGCCGGCGACGCCGAGGGCCTCTACGCCGTCCACGTCTGGACGGGCGACCGGCAATCCCCCAAGGGGATCGGCAAGGGCTGGTTCCTCCGCGGCCGGCTCGTCGTCGACTATCCCATCATGAGCCTGGTCGATCCCCAGCGGCCCGAGGCCGACGTCCGCGCCTACCTGGAGGATTTCCGTTCGCTCGGCGGCAACTTCCTCATCGTCCACGCCCTCATGGATGCCAAGCAGGCCTACTACCCCTCCGAGATCGCCCGCAACGAGGTCCTGCGCGGCTCGCCCCGCGACACCGTCGAAACGGTCCTGCGGCAGGCCGACCGCCTGGGCTTCCCCTGTCTGCTCTCCGTTTCCTGGGACATGACCCACAACACGGACTACGCGACGGCGCCGGCCGAGATCCGTCTGATCACCGAGGAGCTCTGGTCGCTCTACGGCCGCCACCCCTCGCTGGCCGGGTTCTACTCCTACCAGGAAGGCAGCGGCACGTATCTCGTCCCCTACCTCCGCGACTTCTGCGGCCGGGTCAAGGCGCTCCACCCCAACCTGCTCACGGCCTGCGCGCCCTACGTCGACGACCCGCTCCTCGCCGGCTACCTGAGCATGCTCTCCCCGCTCGACATGATCATCTACCAGGGCATGACCATGGCCTCGTTCCGGCCGGACAACGTCAAGCGCTATCCCCTGCGCCGGGTCCGCGACTTCTGCGGCCTCGGCATCGGCGCCAAGTGGCTCCAGGACAAGATCGCCGTCACCCACACGGAGCTTTTCGGCTATCTCGAGAACCGCGTCTCGGCGGGCCACAACACGACGACCTATGAGAACATCCTGCCCCAGATCCTCAGCGCGGCGACCGCGGCCGGCTCGGACGGCATCAGCTTCTTCACCTACCACGCCAACGTCCACGACGCCGGGCACAAGCCCGCGAACGCGAAGGACATCGGCCGGGCCCGCCAGGCCGTCGTCGACGGGCTGGCCGCCTACGACCTCATCCGGGAGAAGGTCGCCCGCCGCCCGAACCCCGTCGCCTTCTACTATCCCTACGAGGATTGGGCCGTCGAGCGCTGGGCCGGCTCTTACCTGCCCGCCCTCGACGCCTTCCGCGCCCTGGGCGTCGCCGCCGACTTCGTGCCCTTCGCCCCGGCCGCCCGCGAGTCCGTCACTCCCTTCTATCCCTACAAGCCGAACGGCGAGTCGCTCTACCGGCTCCTGAAGGCCGGGACGGTGCTCGTCCTGCCCGACGTCTCCGGCCTCCACACGACGGACGCCGAGTTCGTCAAGACCTTTCTCGAACGGGGCGGAGCGATCGTCGCCTTCGGCCCGCGACTGCCCATGGGCAACACCTACGACCGGGACCGGCTCCTCGGCGCGGCCGAAGGGCCGCAGGTCCCCCGGCGGGAGATCGTCGCGGGGAAGACGGAGGGGCCCCGCGTGAAGGCGGGAGAGAGGTTCGCCTTGCGCGGGGATCAGCGGTGGGCGGGCTGGAAGCCGGGCCAGGCCCGGGTCCTGGCCGCGTTCGAGGACGGGACGGCGGCCGTGTTCGCGAATCGCGTCGGCAAGGGCTTCGTCGCCTCGTTCGCCATGGACGTGGCGACCGCGTCCCGGGCGATCCCCGGGATCGTCCGGGACGTCCTCGACGCCGCGGCAGCGGTCACGGGCGGCCGGCGGCCGGTCGACGTGCTGGGGACGGGCGAGAACGTCGATCTGGCCTCATGTCTTATCCCGGGAGGCGTGCGAGCGGCCGTCGTCAACCACGGAGCGGAGCCGCTCGACGTCGTGATCGTCCCGCTCGCAGGTCCGGGCGCCGCGCCGGGCGTCTGGACGGACCTCGTCACGGGAGCGAAGCGGAAGGGGCGCGCCGCCGACTTCGGGTTGCCCGTCACCATTCCCGCGCGGGGCTACGCGTGCTGGGAGTACGCCGCCCGGTGAGGCCCGGCGTCAGCGCGCGGGCGACCCGAGGAGCTTGACCGGGCGGCTCGCGCCGCTGACAGCCGTCAGGACCCGGCCGCCGCGGAGCATGACGGTCTTGGCCGTATACCCGTCCCCCTCGCGGCCGGTGACATGGACCGCGGCGCGTCCGCAAGCCCACCGGTACCCGTCAAGGATCATGCCCTTGAAGATCGCGATGTCCTCGACGGCGCCGTGCCACCAGAAGTAGGCGACCCGGACGGCGGGCCGGCCTTCGATCTGCGTCTGTTCGACGCCCAGGGAGTGGCTCTTGCTGAGGATGAAGTCGTGGGCCTCGGATTCGACGTAGGCGGGCAGGCCCTCCCAGCGCGGCTTCCCGTCGAGGTCGGCCAGGCCGAAGCGGACCGGCTTGTCCTCCCGGCTCCCGATGAGCACGATGGGATGCCCATCCCCGGAAGAGACGTCGTCGGGATCGCCTTCCAGGCGCCAGCGGACTCCCGCGGGTTCGACGCCCTCGGGCAGGGCCACGCGCCGCGGGACGGATGTTCCGGGGGGAAGGGCGGCGATCAACAGCTCCCAGGCTGGAGCGGCGGACATCCGGACGATCGCCGCGGCCCGCCGCCCGCCCGGGCCGACCGCCGCGTCGGCGAAATCGAAAGCTTCGGCGAAGACGGCGGGCTGGCCGAGCTTCCCCGGCGCGGCGTATAAGAGGAGGTGCTCCGAGCGCGAGGTGCGGCGCTTGGCGACGAGCGAACCGTCGCGCTGGGGATAGACGTCCGAGACGCCTTCGAACAGGACCTCCCGGCCCTTCCCGTCGAGGGAGTAGCTGACCAGGATGCCGTTGAGGTTCGGCTCGTCCTCCCCGCCCTCGATCGCCAGGGCCCGGTCGTCGAGGCAGGGCCCGAGCGCGCCCGGGGAGTCCGGGAAGTCGGGGGCGGGTTCGACGACCGGCGGCGCATCCGTCACGGGCGCCTTCCTGTCGACCGCGGTCGCGCAGGCCGCGAGCGAGGCCGCGGCGGCCGCGACGAGGAAGAGGGGCCGGACCTTCACCGGCGCCTCACCACTTCTCGCCGAGGATCTCGGCCCGCTTGGCCCGGTATTCCTCGTCCGTGACCAGTCCGTCCTGCTTCAGTCCCTCGAGCTTGCGCAGCCGGGCGTCGAAGTCCGTCCCGGCGTCCGTTTTGGGGGGCGCGGTCTCGGTCTCGATCTCGACGACGCCCTTGCGGGTCCTGAGATGGTAGGCATAGTAGAAGATGATGACGCCCAGGACCAGGAACCAGAGGGCCATGAAGGCGATGCCCGGTCCGGGCTCGCCGCCGCTGTCCGAGAGCACGGCGTTGAAGAAGAACACCCCGAAGATCAGCATGGCCACGGCGACGATGAGCCCCATCACCAGCACGGGCCTGGTCGGCTTGATCTGCATTTTTTGTGACATATCGTCCTCCTTCTTGAGTTCTCGCCCCGTCGCCGGATACGGGGCGCCAGGTCCCCGGTATCAGGCCCGCCGGGCCGTGATGACCCGGGGCTTGCCGGCCAGGTCCCAGGCGGTCTCGATCTCGGTCCAGCGCTTCCCGAACAGGCCCAGGACCTTGTCCCGCTGGCCCTCGCCGATCTCGAAGATGAGGTAGCCGCCGGGCTTCAGGAAGGCCCCGGCCCGCCGGACCAGGCGCTCGATGAGCTCCAGGCCCGAGTCCCCGGCGAGCAGGGCCCGCCGCGGCTCCCAGTCCCGGACCTCGGCCGGCAGGCCCGGCCATTCGTCCCGGGCGATGTAGGGCGGATTGGAGACGATGAAATCGAACTTGACGCCCGTGCCCCGGAAGGCCGAGAGCAGGTTGCTCCTCCGGAACGAGATGTGGCGGACCCGGTGCCGGGCCGCGTTGGCCGCGGCGACGCGCAGGGCCCGCTCCGAGATGTCGACGGCCTCGATCCGGGCCCGGGGCAGCTCCTTGGCCAGGGCGACGGCGATGCAGCCGCTGCCCGTGCCGACGTCGACCAGGGATTCGCTCTCGCGCGACGAGAGTTCGAGGACCTTCTCGACCAGGACCTCGGTCTCGGGCCGCGGCACCAGCACCGAGGGCGTGACCTTGAACGGGATGGACCAGAACTCCTTGGTGCCGGTGAGGTAGGCCAGCGGCACGCCGTCGAGCCTTTTCCCGACCAGGCGCCGGAAGCGGGCCTCGGCGGCGGCGGAACAGGGCTTTTCGGGAGCGGCCAGGAACCGCTCCTCGGTCAGGGCGGCGGCCCGCAAGAGCAGGACCTTGGCTTCGAGAACGGCCTGGGGGCGGCTGTCGAGGAGCGCGACGCCCTCGCGGTAGAGCTCGAGCAGGGTCCGGTTAGTTTCCAAAGTCCTTCGAGGAGCCGTTCCCGCCCGGGGCCTCGCCGAGCGCCCGGGCCTGGGCCTGCTGGACCAGGCGCGTGAGCATCTCGTCGATGTCCCCGTCCAGGACGGACTCCATGTTGTGGAAGTTCTCGTTCAGCCGGTGGTCGGTGATGCGGGACTGGGGGAAGTTGTAGGTCCGGATCTTCTCGCTCCGCTCCCCCGTCCCGACCTGGGAGCGCCGGTGGTCGGCGATCTTGGCCTGCTGCTCGCGCTGGGCGATGTCCATCAGCCGCGAGCGCAGGACGCGCATGGCCTTCTCCTTGTTCCGGTGCTGGGACTTCTCGTCCTGGCAGGAGACGACCAGGCCCGACGGCTTGTGGGTGACGCGGATGGCCGTGTAGTTCCGGTTGACGTTCTGGCCGCCCGGCCCCGACGAGCCGAAGGCCTCGATCTTGATGTCCTTGGGGTCGATGCGCAGGTCGATCTCCTCGACCTCGGGCAGGACGGCCACGGTCGCCGTCGAGGTGTGGATGCGCCCGGAGGCCTCGGTCTTGGGCACGCGCTGGACGCGGTGGACGCCGCTCTCGTACTTGAGCAGCGCGTAGGCGCCCCGGCCGTGGATCTCGGCGATGGCCTCCTTGAGGCCGCCGATCGGCGAGTAGCTGGTGTCGACGACCTCGAGCTTCCAGCCCCTCTTCTCGGCGAACCGGGAGTACATGCGGAAGAGGTCCTGGGCGAAGAGCGAGGCCTCGTCGCCGCCCGCGCCGGCCCGGATCTCCAGGATGACGTCCTTCTCGTCGTTCGGGTCCTTCGGCAGGAGCAGGGTCCGGAGCTCGCCGGCCAGGGTCTCCTCGCGCGCGCCGAGCTCGGCGTCCTCGCTCTCGGCCAGGCGCCGGAGCTCGGCGTCGGTCGCCGGGTCGGCCAGCATGTGGCGGGCGTCCTCGCGCCCCTTGCGGACGCGCTTCCACTCTTCGTATTTGCGGTAGACGGGTTCGAGCTCGGCCCGTTCCTTGGCCAAGTCGCGGATCTTCTGGGGTTGGGTGGCGATCGCGGGGTCGGAAAGAGCCGCTGTCAGCTGTCGGTATTTGTCCTCGATCGCCTGGAGTTCCTGGATCATCGAGACGATTTTTTCGTCTTGGCCAGCTTTTTGACGTCCCGGGCGGCCCGCAGGTCCTTGGCCGCCTTGAGGTCCTTGGCGTCGCCGAATTTCTTCTTGAACTTCTCGACGCGGCCGGCGCTGTCGATGAACTTCTGCTTGCCGGTGAAGAAGGGGTGGCACTGGGAACAGATCTCGACCCGGATCTCCTTCTTGGTCGATCTCGTCATGAACGTGCTGCCGCAGGCGCAGGTCACGACGCATGCCTGGTATTCGGGATGGACGTCTTTCTTCATGGAACGATCTCCTTGAGCGCGGTATTATAGCAGAATCTAGGCGCCGCCGCAAAAGGCCGGGATGTCGGCCGATTTCCTCTCGAATTCGGCCTTGTCGACGGTGAATTCCAGCGTCTTCAGGCCGCTTTTCACGGCCTCCCGGTAACGGCGGGAATCGAAGTGTTCCTTGAGGGGGCGGGTCATGGGGTAGAGCTGCTCCTCGGCCTGCCACTCGTAGACCGAGCCGTCGGCCCGCCTCAGGCAGTTCAGGTGGACGACCCAGGCCAACTGCCGGAAGGGCACGTGGCTGAAGGTCCGGCGGATGGCCAGGACCTCGGCCTCCTTGGCCGGGTTCCAGAAGTGGAAGTACCGCGAGAACAGCACGGCGTTGTGAAAGAAGGCCGGGAAGGCCAGGAGGCAGTCCTTGCGGGTCAGCCGGCCGATGTAGACGAAGAGGTCCATGATCCTCGAGCGCATGGACAGCCCGGGACGGGTCTGGCCGGGCAGGGGCGAGAACGGCTCTCCCCTCTTGACCAGGGGGTTCTGGAGGGTCAGCCACTCGAAGGCCAGGGCCTTCTGCGGCGGCAGGCCCGACGGTCCGGCCGCGGACTCGCGGGGGACGAACTCGCACTCCTTGAGCTTGACGTCGACGATGAGGTTCTCGGGATCGGGGTCGCGCAGGAAGATCTGGAGCCTCTGGAGCGGGTACTCGGACGAATCGAGCTCGTAGGCGAGCGGCCAGAGGAAGCGCTTGCGGGCCTCTTTGAGGAAGCCCTTCTTGTTGAGGACGGCCAGGACCTCGTTGAGGGAATAGCGGCCGAGGAAGAGGGAGCTGCCGCGCTTGACGTGGAGCTCGGTGAAGATATCGCCTTCGTCGACGAGGGGGGCTTCCTTCCAGAACGGATCGGCGGCTCCCCCGGCTTTCTTCATGGCTTCATTTTAGGGGAACGCGTCCGGCGGGGCAAGGGTTTTGAGGGGGCCGGGGCGGGCTTTGCAGTGCCGTCCGCTGCGGACGGTGCGGGCTCGGCGGCTTCGGCCGGCGCAGCTGGGGCGGATGGGGCAGGCTTTGCAGTCCCGGCGTCCCCAGCCGGGGCGACGAACAACGCCAGCACGTCGTCGCCGAGGTCGATACGGCGCTCGAGCGGGAAATCGCCGAGCTTGGGCTTGGTCCGGTAGTAGTGGCGCAGGACGATGAGGCCGCCCGGCTTGATCACGCCCCTTTTGCGGAGCACCCGGAGGGGATTGCGCTCCTCGAGGAGCCGGTAGGGCGGATCGAGGAAGACGAGGTCGAAGCGGACGCCCTGGCGGGCCAGATCGATGACGGCCCGGTTGAACTCCCGGTGCAGGACGACCGACTTCTCCTCGGCCCCGCACTTGGCGACGTTCTGCTTGATGACCTTGACCGCGGGGTAGTACTCGTCGACGAAGACGCAGCGCGCGGCGCCCCGGCTCAGGGCCTCGAGGCCGATCGAGCCCGTGCCCGAAAAGCCGTCCAGGCACACGGCGTCCTTGAGACGGTCGGCGATGACGCTGAACAGCGCCCCCTTGACCTTGTCCTGCATAGGGCGGACCGAGGCGCTGGACACGAGCTTGAGCCGCCGGCCTTTGTAGAGCCCGGTGATGATCCGGATCACGGCGTCCCCCTTCCCTTCACGTTCTCTTCGCGCTCAGAAGACGATCACGACCTTGCCCTTTTGCGTCTCGAGCCGGTCGACGCCGCTGGGCAGGTCGTACCAGTCCTTGAGGCTCGTCGGCTCCACGCCCTGAAGCCGCGAGACGATCTCGATGACCATGTCGATGAGGGCCGGCGAGATGGACTGGGTCCCGAGGTACAGGCGGTCGAGCTCGATCCGGATCTGTCCCTCGCGGCTCTCGAACCGGCCCGCGAAGAGCAGGTCCTGCTTCTGCGGCAGGAAGCCCGCCGCCTGCGGCTTGCCGAGGTCGATGGCGACATGCCCCTCGTAGGTGTTGCCCGCCAGCAGTTTGATCTCGGCCGCCTTGACATAGGGCTCGTCCGTGTCCGCGAGCCGACAGGCGATGTAGGCGTTGAACTCGGCCTCCGTGAAGACCAGGGTCCGCGTGCCCGGCGCCGCGGCCGGCGATCCCGCCCGTGGCGACGACGGCCTGGCCTCGCTCTCGATCCGGTCGAGGGCCGCCACGATGCCCGCCGCCCGGTCCCGGACCTCGGGCGGCACCTGGGCCGCCGCGGCGACGGCGATCGTCGCCAGGATCGCGGCGACGAAGGTGGGGAAGGTCCGTTTCCTGCTCATGGTTTTTTCGCGGGCTACCGTCTGTATGTTACCAGAATGTTCCGTTTTTCAGAACTGCGCCAGCGTGCCGTCCTTCTTGGCCTTGCGGACGGCCAGGCGGAAGGCGACCAGGCTCACCGGCAGGAGAACCGCGTCGAAGACGGCCAGCGCCACGACGTCGGGCAGGATCTCGCCGAAACCCGCGGAGGCGAGCAGGCTCTTCCTCATGCCGTCGAGGGCGTAGGTGACCGGGAGGAGGGACGAGATCCAGCGGAGCCAGGCCGGCAGCAGGGCGACCGGGAACACGACCCCGCCGAAGAGGCCGGAAACGGTGCCCAGGAGCCAGCCGAAGGGGTTGCCGGACTTGTAGACCAATATGAAGCTGGCCGACAGGACGCCGACGCTGAGGAAGCAGAGGACGGTCAGCGCGCCGACGGCCAGAAGGCCCGGGACGTTGACCCGCCCGAAGGCCAGGCCGAAGAGAGCCGCGGCCACGCCGAGATGGAGCGCGGTCCGGACGGTCTGGACGAGGAGCGAGTAGAGCGACGAGCCGAACAGGATGGACGGGACGGAGGCCGGGGTGACGAGAAGCGCCTCCAGCGTCCCCGAGATCTGGGCGCTGCGGACGACCGCGGGCAGGCCTTCCTGGAACATGCCCAGGAGGCTGGCGAAGGCCACCCCGACGACGGCGAAGCCGAAATAATCTCCGCCGAAGGGCCCGAGCGCCGGCACGCCGTCCGGCACCAGCTTGGCCACGAAATAGAACGTCGCCGAGGACAGCAGGATGGAGACGGCGGAGGAGACGAACGACAGCTTGTAGGTCAGGGCCTCGCGCAGGTCGCGGCGGAGGAACGCGCCGTAGAGGGCCGGGCCGGACGGACGGGCGCGGAGGGGACCGGTCACGGCCCGGCCTCCGTTTCGGAGACGGCCCGCTCGTAAGCCTCCCGCAGCGAGGCGCGGCCGGCCGCGGCGAGCGAAGACGCCGGCCCCACGAGGCGGATGCGGCCCCGGCTGATGACGGCGACGTCGTCCGCGTGATCGGCGGCCTCCCCGAGATCGTGGGTGGCCCAGAGCACGGTCTTGCCCTGCTTCCCGGCCAGCTCCTCGCGGAGGAACGTGCGGATCCGGTCGGCGGCCTGGGGATCGAGCGAGCGGGTCGGCTCGTCGACGAGCAGGATGGCGGCGTCGGCCAGCAGGGCCCGGCCGAAGGCCAACATCTGCCGCATGCCGGTCGAATAGCCGTTGAAGCGCAGGTCGGCCGCCGCGGCCAGCCCGGCGAGCTCGAGGACCTCGGCGATGCGCCGCTCGCGGACCGCTCCGCGCAGGCCGTAGAGGGCGCCGAAGAACTCGAGGTTCTGGCGGCCCGTCAGCCGCCAATAGAAACTGCGCTCGTCGTTGACCGCGTAGCCGACGGCCCGCTTGGCCTCCCCCGCTTCGGCCGCGACGTCGCGGCCGTCGACGAAGGCCCGGCCGCCGTCGGGGAGGACGAGCGTCGCCAGGATCTTGATGAGCGTGGTCTTGCCCGCGCCGTTCGGGCCGAGCAGGCAGAAGACGCGGCCGCGCTCGACCCGGAGGTCGAGCCCGTCGAGCGCCGTGACCGCGCGCCGGTCGAACGGGTGGCGGACGAGGTCCCGGAAGCCCCGGAAGACGGGATACCTCTTGACCAGGGCCTCGACCCGGACCGCGGGGGCCGCGCTCATTTCGGCTCCATCAGCCGGCGCGCCGCCACGAGGGCCGGCCGGGCCAGTCGCTCGACATAGCGGCCGTAGATCCTGAGGGACCGCTCCGGAGTCCCCGTCGCCGCGGCGAGCCAGGCCCGGGACGGGAAGAAGATGTCGCGCAGGGTCCGGACGGTCAGGACGGGGTCTTTCCTCTCATAGAGGGAGAGGATCGAGGGCATATAGTAGGGCCAGGCCGGGACGCGGCGGCGGCCGGCGATCGAGGCCGCGGGCCAGAGCCGCCGCAGCGCCGCCGACTCGAACGGCCCGGGCCTCAGGCCGTCGAGCGCCGCCCCGGGGACGGAGCCGGGCCAGAGCGTCTCCGCGAGACGGAGCCCGTGATGGACGGGGCCCTTGATCCGCGCCTCCCGGGCGATGCGAACGACCCAGTCCCAATCGAGGCCGGCCCGCCCGGCGAGCAGAGCGATGTCGGCCAGCCAGATGAGCCGCTCATAGGAGTGCTGCTGGGCGTGGACGCAGAGATAGCACAGCTCGTTCGCCGCCGGCAGGATCAGGGCTTCGGTGCCGCGGACGGCGAGGCGGCCGGCCGAAGACCAGAAGCCGTCCTCGTCGCGGCCGGGAAAGTGGAGCCCGAGCGGGCTCGAGTGGAACTCCAGGAACAGGGGCCCTTTCTTGAAATAAGGCGAGTAGGTCCAGTCGAGGGCCCGGTCCCGCGTCCGAGCGGGAAGGCCGGCGTCCCCCTCCGCCTCCTCGAAGCCCAGGCCGCGGAGGATCCGGCTCACGGCCGTCCAGTCGGCGGGGTGGACGACGAAGTCGACGTCCCAGAAGGGACGGAGGGCGATATCGGGATAGACGTCGAGGGCCAGCCGGCCGCCCTTGGTCAGAGCGGCCCGCAACCCCTCGCGGCGGACCGAGCCGAGGAAGAGCTCGAGCTCGCGGTAGAGCTGGGTATTGCGGGCCAGGTTGCGGAGGAAGGCCACGCGCAGCCTGTCCAGGACGTCCCCGGGCACGATGCCCGGGTCGTCACGGAGGTTCCAATAAAGGAGCGGCGCGACCCCCTCCTCCCCGGCCAGGGCCAGGGCCCGGTCCCAATCGCGGACCGATCCGGCCAGGCGCAGGACCTCCTCTCTGGTCTCCGCGTCCGGCGCGGGCCGGGAACAGAGGACGAGCAGACGGGACGGGAGAGGTTCGCTCAAGGTGTTCGATCCGACGCCCCGGCCGCGGCGGCCGGGGATCCGGGCTGGCCGGCGCTACCTGATCTTGTAGGGCGAGACGTGGATGTCGTCGTAGATCGCTTCGAGGGGGACCTGGCCGGCCACGATGGCCGCGATCCCGAGAGGGGCCAGGAAGAAGGGCGGCACGCCCCGCTTGCAGACGATATAGACGAAGTCGCCCTGCTCGCACGGCTTGGCGGTCTTGATGACGGCGGTATAGCCGGACGTCACCCGCTTGGCCTTGGCCCCGTAGGCCTTGAGGACGCGCATGTCCTGATAGAAGTCCGTGACCTGGCCCTTGATGTGGATGCGGTCCTCGGCCTGGATGAGGCCGATCTCGACCAGGACCTCGGCTTCCTTCGTGTCGGGCAGGTACTTGACGACCTTGCCGATGAAGGCCTCGCCCTTGTCCCGCTGGTCCTTGATGACCGCGGCGGCGGCCGTGGCCGCTTCGGGATCGTAGGGATTGAGGGCGACCGTGATCTTGGACGTCTTGCCGGCGGTGACGCCGAAGAAGTCCTGGGAGTTGAAATTCCCCCGATCGGACGTCACGCCGAGGGCGTAGAGACCGGGACCCAGGCTCGGGACCTTGAAGACGCCCAGGGCGTCGGAGCGGCCCGCTTCGGTGACGGCGCCCGACGTCACGTTCTTGACCACGACGACCGCCCCCGCGACCGGGGTCGAGCCGTCCTGCTCGTAAACGAATCCGACCAGGCTGCCCGAAACGGGCTCCTGGGCGGTCAGCGCGAACGGGAACAGTACGAGGATCAGCGCGAGAGCCGATCCCCATGAGACCAAGACCTTGGCACCTCGCCTCATGGGCTTCCTCCTTGGCAACAGATATGATAGGCGCCTTGCCTTCGAAAAGTCAAGGGCTGTAAGCGTTTCATTCGGCAAAAGATATGCCGATCAGACGGACGGACTCGCTGACGGCGGCGATCTCCAGGGTGTTCCGGCCGGCCCGGGGGCTGATCCCGAAGCTGACCGAGCCGGTGTCCCCGATATTTTCCCAGACGACGCGGCCGTTCAGGAAGAGCGAAAGGAGCGGACGCCCGCCGGCCGCCGCCGGCTCGAATTCCAGACGGAGGGTCCTCGGCCGGCCGTCCGAGACGAAATCGACGGCGGCCGACGCTCCCTTGCCCACCGCCCGCCCTCCGAGGTCGATCGCGGCCGGGCCGGCCCGCCGATCGATCTCCCGGCGGACCTCGGCGGCCTTGGCTTCTTCGTTGACGCGGCCGTAGCAGCGCTCGAGGGAGAGCAGGAAGTCCAGGTTCCCGGGCTCGACCTCGAGGGCCTTGCGGAGGAACCGCTCGGCCTCGTAGACGGAGTCGAGCTTGAGGTTCGACTCGCCGACGAGGCCGAGGACGCGGGCGTAATCCGCCCGGCCCGCCGGGGCGATGACGAGGGAGCTCGATTCGAGCAGGTCGCCGGTCCGGACGATGTCCCGGTAGCGGTTCAGCAGGAAATCGAGGGCCGTCCGGAAGGCCAGCGTGTGCAGGTCCTTGAACGGCGCGGCCGCCGTCGGCGCCTCGCCGAGAAGGCCCCGGTCCTTGAGGAAGCCCTCGAATTCGCCGAGCGCCGTGAAGTCGTCCTCGACGGCGAGGTAGGCGGCGATCGATCCGTCCTCGTCGGCGAGCGACCGCGTCTCCTCGATCCGGTTCATGGCCAGGAGGCGGCGGACGGTCCTGAGCGCGGCGCCGTGCTCCTTGGGATCGAAGAGCTCCGTTCCCGTGAGGGCCTGGTAGAACCGGATCCGTCCGAGGGCCTCGAGCGCGGCGGCATAGCGGGCCGAGGCTTCGGCCGGGCGGAAGGCCTCGGCCTCGCGCCGGCCCCGGTCGAGCTCGCCCTGGGCCCGGACGAGGTCGAGCCGCTCGGCCCTGGCCAGGGCGGACAGGCGGGCCTCGAGCGCGAGCGACCGCTCCCCCAGGAACCGGGCGTAGGTCCGGAGCGAGCCGGGATCGTCCGGCAGGATCCGGTCGATGAGGGCCTGGTCGCGGCTCTGGAGAAACCATGTTTCGAGGATGCCGAGCAGGCGCTCTTCGTTCCCGGAGGCCAGGGTCTTCTTCAGGATGTCGGTCGCGAAGTCCTTCTGCCCGGCCGAGAGGCTCGGCCAGAGCCCGACCATCATGCGCCCCACTTCGTAATGGATCTGGCTGTTGTGGCCCGCGAGGCGGGCCGCCCGCTCGTACTCCTCGAAGGGCGGGAGCGGGACCGGCAGGGACAGGTAGCTCATGTAGAGGAGCGTCTGGGCGAAGTGGAAGTGGGTCGCCGGGACGCCGGGATCGAGGCGGATCGACCGGAGGAAGGCGTCCGCGGAGAAGCGGAAGCAGGTATCGCGCTTGGCCGGTTCGGCCAGCGCCTCGGCCCCCCTCTCGAACCAGGCCTTGCCGAGCTCGGCGGCCACGGCGGCGTTCCAGGGATAGACGGCCGCGGCCCGGCGGAGGACGCGGATCCTGGCCTCCGGGTCGGCGACGACGGCCTTCCCTTTCCAGCCGAGATGCGAGTTGACGGCGACGGCGGCCTGGAGGAGGACCAGGACCGCCAGGCCGGCGAGAAGGAGCGGTTTCTTCAAGGGAGACCTCAGCTCTTGCGGTAGTAGGCCATGACCACGGTCAGGCCCAGGATGACGGTGAAGAGGACCATGTTGGCGGGAATGTGCAGGTTGAAGTCGGTGAAGGCGTGGACGCCCGCCCCGGCGAGCGAGGCGAGGCCGCCGAGGGCCAGGGCCCGGGCCTGGGCGTTCCGGCGCCGGCGCCAGACGAGATAGGACTGGACGGCGAGATAGAAGAGGCCGCCGAAGAGGATGACCGCGCCGGCGACGCCGAGCTCGGCGACGAATTCCAGGTACTCGTTGTGGGCGTGGACGAGGGCCATCTCGCCGCCCGGCCGGGTCTCGTAGGCGTTGTAGGCCGAGGCGAACGTGCCCAGGCCGGTCCCGAAGACCGGGAAGTCGCCCACGATGTCGGCGGTATTGGCCCAGTAGAGCGGCCGGTCCTCGTGGAGGAGGTCGTCGAGGGCGAAGCGCTTGACGGTCGAGCCGATCCCGGCCGTGACGGCCAGGACCGTGACGATCAGGAAGGTCGCCCGGATGGACTTCCCGATCCAGGGCTGGCGGAAACCCAGCCGGCTGTAGGAGACGACGGTGAGCCCGAGGAAGAGGAAGACCGTGAAGGCCATGACGACCAGTCCCGACCTCGAGTTCGAGAGCACGATGGCCAAGGCCATCACCGCGACGGCGCCGAGGAGCAGGACCGTCCCCAGGACGCCCTTCGAGGTCCAGAGCCGGACCTTCTCCTTGAAGCCCTGGACGCCGAAGGTCATCATGTTCATCCGGGCCACGGCCAGGCCGAGGGCCAGCGGGATGATCATCTCGAGGTAGCCGGAGAAGTGGTTGCGGTTGACGAAGGTGCCCGTGACCGCGTCGGGGCTGAAGACCTTCTTATAGAAGAGGAGGCGGGGCTCGTCGCGGGTCAGCTCGAAGAGCCCGTAGAGGGCCTGGAAGACGCCCGAACAGACGAGCGCGGTGATGAGGGCCCGGATGCGGCGGCCGCGGCCGACCGTGCGCAGGACGAGGAAGCCCAGGATGAAGAGCGCCGCGAAGAAAAGGGCCTCGCGGACCGTCGCCGAGGGCGAGATCGACAGCGTCGTGAACGTCCGGCCGGCGAAGCCCGGGTCGTAGAGCCGCCGGAACTCGACGCTCCCCGGCGAGAGGAGCCGGACGACGGCGACCGGGAGCGGCAGGACCTGGAGGGCCAGGAAGCCGAAGAAGGCGGCCGCGAACGGCCTCAGCCTCTTCAGGAGCGGCGGCAGGTTCGGGTTGAGCCCGGGCTTGGGGTCGAGGAGGACCCAGGCCGCGGCCAGGACGGCCACGGCCAGCTGGACGGCGAAGACGGCCCAGTCCTCCACCGAGGCGGCGGGCAGCGGGCTCCAGAGCAGCAGGGCCAGGAGCCCGTATTCGAGGGTCTTGGTCTTCATGGCTTCGCGTCCGTCTTCCCGCCGGAGGGCTCCTTGGATTCGTACTCGTACTGGTAGTAGTGGTAGAAGGGCGTCCCGATCGCCTGCCGGCCGATGCGGACCTCGTTGAAGACGACGCCGAGGATGTCGGCCTTGGACTTGCGGATCTCCCCGATGGCCCGGACGAGCGGCTTGCGGGTCGTCTTGCCGGCCCGGACGACGAAGACCGTCGCGTCGGCGAGCGAGCTGACGATGACCGGGTCGATGACGGCCAGGACCGGCGGCGTGTCGAGCAGGACGACGCTGAACCGCTCCTTGGCCTGGGCCAGGAGCTCCTTCATCCGCCGGGAGTTGAGGAGCTCGGCCGGATTGGGCGGGTGCGGGCCGCTGGGGATCGTCCAGACGTTCTCGATGCTCGTCTTCTGGACGACCTCGTCGAAGGTGTTCTTGCCGGCCAGATAGCTGCTGAGGCCCAGCGAGTTCCTCAGGTTGAAGACCTTGCTCAGGCGCGGCTTGCGCAGGTCGGCGTCGACGAGCAGGACCTTGCCCTCGAGCTGGGCGAACGAGACGGCCAGGTTGGACACGGTCGCCGTCTTGCCCTCCTGCGGCAGGGTGCTGGTGAAGCAGATGGTCTTGGGCGAGGTGTCGGCGTGGGAGAAGAGGATCGAGGTCCGGACGGTCCGGTAGTCCTCGGCGATCGAGAATTTCGGGTAGAGGTGGTTGATGAGCTCGATCTCCCGGACCTCGGGGACGGCCTCCGGGGTCTTCGACTCCTCCTGTCCGTAGGTGCGATAGCCGCCGTAGACGTCCGCGTTCTTCCGCCCGCCGTCGGCCGTCAGGAAGGGGATGACGCCGAGCGAGGGCAGGCCGACGAGCTTCTCGACGTCCTCGGGCCCCTTGACCGTGTTGTCGAGGTACTCGACGAGGAAAACCAGGCCGAGCCCGCCGAACAGGCCGAGCATGAGGGCCATGAGGAGGTTGCGCTTGACGTTCGGCGTGAAGGGCCCGCCCGGCACCAGGGCGTGGTCGACGACCTTGATGTTGCTCGTCCGCAGGCCGCCGAGCTGGCTCGAGACCTGGATCTCGTTCTGTTTGGCGACCAGGGTGCTGAGCAGGGTCCGCATATTCTCGACCTCGGTCCTCAGGGTGTGGTAGAAGATGGCGTTCTTGTTCATCTTCGTCACGTCGCCCCTCTGCTCGTCGAGGAGCCCCTGGAGGGAGCTCTCCTTCTTGAGGGCGGCGCGGTAGTCGGCCTCGGCCGTGCCGACGGCCTTGCGGATCTCGTCCTGGAGCGTGTTGCGGGTGGCGTCGAGCCGGGCCTTGAGCTGGACCATTTCCGGGTAATCGGGCCGGTAGATCTTGCCCTTCTCCTCGTAGTCGGACTTGACCTGGGAATAGGTCGTCCGCAGGGCCTGGATGGTCGGGTTGTTGACGGACTCGGGCAGGGCGTCGACGCTGAGCTTCTTGAGCTCGAGGTAGGCCGACTCCTTCGTGTAGCGCTCGATCTGGGCCGCGGTCAGGGCCGTGTTGACCGAGGCGAAGTTGTTGACGACCGTGCTCTCGTTGTCGCTGAGGTAGAGCAGGTTCTTCTCCTGGCCGTATTTCTGGAGGTCCTCCTCCTTGCGCTTGAGGTCCTCGCGGAGCAGGGCGACCTGCTCGGTCAGGAACTCCGAGGTCTGTTTGGTGGCCTCGTAGCGGGTCTCCACGGAGAAGCTGACGAACTCCTCGACCAGGGCATTGACGACGTCGGCGGCCAGCGAGGCGTGGGGCGAGACGTAGCTGACGTAGACGAGCCGCGTCTCGGGGATGGGCGCGATGCTCAACCCGCCCTGGATGGCGAAGGCGTAGCTGGCGGTGGGCGGCGCGGGGAGCGCCGCGGCGGCGCCCTTCCCCTTGTCCTTGCCGCGGCCGAAGAGCCAGCGGAAGGACGCGGCGTCCTTGATCCTCCCGCCGAGGCTGCGGCGGGGCGCGGCGGCCGCCCGGAACTCGGGCCGGGACCCGAGGTTGAGCTTCTTGGCCACCCGCTCGGAAAGCGACCGGCTGGTCAGGAGCCGGAGCTGGGTGTTGAAGTAGGTGCCCATGAAGTCGTTGCGGTAGTAGGCCCCGGCGTTGAGGACGTCCTGGATGTTGAGCAGGCTCGACCCCGGCTCGTCGATGAGCAGGGTGGCCGTGGCCCGGTAGAGCGGCGTCCGGGTGAACGAGACGACGGCCGCGAGGACGACCAGGACGGCGGCGAACGTCACCAGGACCCACTTGCGCTTGAGGACGACCCGGACGTATTCGAGGAGGTCGACCTCCTTCCGTTCCGTCTTGCTGGCGAAACCTTTCATGGCGATTCTCCCCGATGTCCCGGGCTAGAGGAGGCTCTCCGGGACATAGACCGTGTCGTTGACCTTCAAGGGGATGTCCTTGGTCTTCCCCTTGAGGATGTTCCGGACGTTGACCGTGAACTCGAGTTCCTTGCCCGAGGCGTCCTTCCGCCGGATCTGGACCCGCTTCTTGTTGGCCCGGTCGGTGAAGCCGCCGGCCTGGGCGATGGCCTGGGTCAGGGTCGGCAGGCTGGACCGGCGGACCTGCAGGGCCCCCGGGTTCCGGACCTGGCCGAAGACGTAGATGGGGACGGCCTTGTCGACGGGCACGTTGATGACGTCGCCCGGCTCGAGGGCCAGGTTGAGCTTGGGATCGCCCTGGACGAAGAGCCCGTCGATGGAGATGCGGATGGAGGTGCTCTCCCCGGCCGCGAGCTGGCGGATGACGATGATCTCCTCGCCCGCGTCCTGGGTCAGGCCGCCGGCCTCGGAGACGAGCGACAGGACCGTCTGCCGGCCGAGGAGCTCGTACGGCCCGGGCTTGCCCACCGCCCCGACGACGGAGACGCGGCGGCTGAGGTACTCGAGGATGTGGACGGTGACCTGGGGCTTGATGACGATCTTCTCGCCGGCGAGCTGGGCCAGCTTCTTCTCGACCTCGAACTTGGTCAGGTCGCCGACCTCGATCTCGCCGAGCAGCGGCAGGGTGATCCGGCCCTCCTCGGAGACGCGGACGACGATCTTGCTGATCTCCTGGACGCCGAGGACGGTGATCTCCAGGAGGTCCTTGGGTCCGATCTTGTATTCGGCGCTCACGTCCTGCCCCGCGGAAACCGCGGGACTGGAAGCCGGCCCCGTAGAAGCTACGGGACTGGAAGCCGGCCCCGTTGAAGCTACGGGACTGGAGGCCGGCCCCGCCGCGGCGAGGCCGAGGGCGAGGGCCGCGAGGACGAGCCCGGCGAGGGTGAAGGTCTTGGACATGGTCGACTCCTTGGGCCGGAAGGCTAGAATTCGTAGGTCAGGAACGCTCCGGCGAAGTTCCTCCGGACGTCGAAGCCCGGGGCGTTGGACGTCCGCTTGTAGATATTGTAGGTCAGGCCGAGCCCGACCGTCCCCGCGATCCGCACGACCGGGCCGACGGAGATGTTGCGCTGGGCGTCCTCGCGGCGCTCGACGAGGACGGGCGCGCCGTCGGACCAGACCGTCTGCGGCTCGGGGTAGGTCATGGTGCCGTACTGGATCCCGCCGTCGATCCGGAGGAAGGGGGCGAGGTAGAGGGACAGGCCGGCCCGGGCCCGGCCGTCGATGTAGTAGTAGGCGCTCTCGTTGTAGGAAAAGGCGTTGTCGCGGTCGTAGCCCAGGGTGACGGCGAGGCGACCGAGGCGCAGATAGACCTCGGTCGCGGCGATGAGCCCGGAGAACGGCTCGCGGTCCGGGGAATCCGGCCGGAACGACTTCCAGCCGAAGAGGACCGTTCCCCTGGCCCGGCCGGCGAGCGGGAAGCGGAAGCCGCCCGCCGCCTCGATGGACTCGCCGTCGCGCCAGGCCGAGGCCGCGTCGTCGAAGGCGTAGCGCGTCCAGCCGGCCGTCGCGACGAGGGTGCTGCGCGAGAAGACCCGGTAGTAGAGCTCGACCCCGGCCGAGGTCTCGCGCCGGTCGAGGGCCCGGGCGTAGACATCCTCGGGGGCGTCGGAGGCGACGTCCTTGTAGCGGATGTCGTCCACGGCCGCGGTGACCCCGAAGGCCGTGCCGCGGGCCGTCTCGAAGAAGAGCCGCGCCGAGCCTCCGGTCACGGTGTCGCGGACGCGCCGGTCGAGCTCGCTCGTCGACCGGCGGACGTGGCTGAGGACGTGGTAGTCGGCCGAGAGCGAGAAGTCGCGCAGGACGAGCGCCCGGAGGCCGCCGAAGAGGCTGTTGCTGAAGGCCCGCAGTCCTTTCTCCCGGGCGTAGAAGAGGACTTCGGGATTCTCCGTCGCCGTCAGGATGACGGAGCGGCCGAAGAGCCAGTGGGCCCGGAGCTCGGGCGAGAGGGTGGCCGTGGCGTCGGAGACGATCTCGCCGCCGCCGTCGGGCCGGAAATAGACGTTCGAGTCATAGCCGGCTTCCGACAGCCGGAAGACCGGCTGAAGCCGCAACGGGCCCAGGCGGAGCCGGGCCTGCTCCCGGATGCCGTCGTACTCCTCGCGGAAGGTCCGGTAGGACTGGGCCCCGAGGCGGACGGCCGCGAGCAGGAGGAGGCCGGCTGTGACGATCGTTTTCTTGGTCATCGGTTCTCGAGATCCGTGCAGCTTGTTGTCGGGCGGTCCCTATGATCAGGACGCGCTGAAGGGTCCGAGGCGGTCCTTGACGTCGCGGAAGAACCTCATGAACGAGAGCCGCTGGAGGAGGGCGAAGATGAGCCCGCTGTGCCAGTCGAAATCCGCGTTCTCGCGGATGATGGGGACGATGCCGTCGGTCCGGGCCAGCTGGAACAGGCTCTCGATGCGCCCGTCGCTCAGCCGGGCGCACATCTTCCGGGTGTACTGGCCGATCAGGATCTCCTTCTGGAGCCGGGCCTTCCAGCGGCGCTCGTAGGCGGCGAGATCGGACCGGCCGAAGGACGACCGGCCGAAGCATTCGACGATCGCCGCGGCGGCCAGGTCGGCGCAGGCCAGGCCGTAGCTGATGCCCCCGCCGGTCGTCGTCTTGGTCTGGCCGGCCGCTTCGCCGACGGCCAGGACGCGGTCGCCCACGGTCCGCGGGAGCAGGCCCTGGGCGACGGGCTTGGTCCGGACGGAACACTCCTCGAAGGCGCCGCGGACGCCGCCGAAGCTCCGGTCGAGGAGCCGGTGGAGGCAGGCCTTGGGGTCCTTCTGGGTCAGGAGGCCGATCCGGGCCCGTCCCCCGCCGGAAGGCACCGACCAGGCGAAAGCGCCCGGGGCCACGTCCCGGCCGAAGAAGAGCGTCGTCGTTTCGGCGCCCGGGAAGGCGCATTCGACCTGGGCGCCCTTGAGGAAGTCGCGCGGCGACGAGAGCCCGAGCTTCTTCGACAGGCCGAAGTCGACGCCCGTGGCCAGGACGGCGACCTCGGCGGTCTCGCGGGCCAGGCCGCCCGAGGCGTACCGGACCGCGACCTCGACGCCGTCCGGGCCGACGGCGATGTCCTCGACCCGGGCGTCGCAGGCGACGGTCGCGCCGGCCGCGACGGCCGCCGCGGCCAGGGCGCCGTCGAAGCGCTCCCGGTCGACGACGCCGGCGAAGGCCCGCGGGTGTTCGTAGAGGAGCTCCGTCTCGCGGGGCGAGACGAGCCGCACCGTCCGCAGCTCTTCGACGATCGAGCCGCGGTCGAGGCCGAAGTCGTCGAAGACCTCGAGGCCGACGATGCCGGTGCAGACGACGCCGGCCCCGGCCCGGGGCTTCTTCTCGAGGACCCGCACTTCGAGCCCGGCCCCGGCCAGGCGCGCCGCCGTGCGCAGGCCGCTCGGCCCCGCCCCGACCACGATCACATCCACTTTATTCATTTGGCTGTTATTTATCGCCCAAGTTGAGCATCTGTTGACAAGACGTCGATATTCTCTCCCGCGCGCTTAATTGCGCCCGGGGGCGATCCCCCGAGAAGGCCGCCGAACAAGGGACCGAGGGGTATCGTCGGAGTGAGCATTGGGCTGATTTAGCCGTTCCGGAGACGGACGAGGGAAGTTTCCCCGGAAACCGACAAAACGTGTTTGAGCGAGGCTGTAGCGGCGGAAGCGGAATCTTCGGAGCGACCTGCAGAATCGAGGCTGAGCGCTCGAAGCCGCGATTCTGATAGATATCTTGAGAAAGCCCGAATTCTTTGGAGGACACGTACCGAAGGTACATGTCCTCGGTGTCCTGGCGCCGAGTCCGGCGAACGGAACGGCGTAAAAAATCAGCCCAGCGAGCGGAGACGATCCCCGAGGTCCCTTGGCGGCCGAAAGGGAGAAACTCCCAGGGCGCGGGCAAAAGCGCGTGGGAAAAAGGGCCGACGACCGTGTGCTCATACCTTGGGCTCCCGGGATTCCCACTTGCCGCGGAGGGTGATCCAGAACGACAGGCCGATGAGCCCGAGGTCCGCCCAGAAGCTCATGCGGCGTATATAGAGGAGGTCGTAGCGGAACTTCTTCCGCCGGGGCGCCTCGCCCGGGAGGTAGACCTGGGCCAGGCCGGTCAGCCCCGGCCGGACGGCGTGGCGCGCCTCGTAGCCCGGGATCGAGGACAGGGCCACGGCCTCCGCCCCCCCGTTCACTTCCTTCTCGTTCGGCCGCAGGGCCCGGGGCCCGACGAAGCTCATGTCGCCCCGGAGGATATTGACGAGCTGGGGCAGCTCGTCCATGGCCGTGGCCCGCAGGACGCGGCCGACCTTCGTCACCCGCGGGTCGTGGGCGACGGCCTGGACCGGCCCGCTCGCGGTCTCGGCGTCGGCGACCATGGAGCGGAACTTGAGGGCCCTGAAGACGCGGCCCTTCCGGCCGACGCGCTCCTGGGCGTAGAAGACGGGGCCGCGGCCCTCGAGCCGGATGGCCGCCGGGATGACGACCCAGAGCGGCGAGGAGACGAGCAGGCCCAGGGACGCGAGCAGGACGTCGAAGGGCCGCTTGAGGAAGAGGGCCCGGCCGGCCCGGCTCGCGGGATCGGCCGCCCGCCTCGCCCCTGTCCAGGCCAGGAGGGCGAGGGCGGTCAGGACGCCGGCCGTGTCGACGGCCCAGTCGAAGGCGCTGCCGGTGCGGCGGGGCACGAAGGACTGGAGGAACTCGTCGAGGAAGCCGTAGATGACGGCCCCGGCCGCGGCCAGGGCCCCCGCCCTCTTCGACCAGAACGGCCCGCGCCCGCCGCGGAAGGCCCGGTAGAGGAGGAAGACGAGGAGGCCGTATTCGACGAAGTGGAGCGTCTTCCTGAACACGATGTAGGCGACGCCGAGGGTCGCGTCCGAGGCGCGCGGCGCGAGCCACCGGAAGACCTCGGCGAAGATCTCGAAGATGCGGCTCGAGGCGAAGGCCCGATTGCCGACGGGGAAGATGAAGGCCATCCACAGGAGCGGCGGCAGGCCGTAGAGGGCGAACTTCTTCGCGGCGGTCATGGTCTTGGCCATTAGGATACCATGGACCTCAAGAGCGCGTCATAACGGCGGAGGATCCCCTCGCGGGAGAAACGGCGGACGGCGTAGGCCCGGGCGTTCGCGCCGAGCTCCCGGCGCTTCTCCGGCGAGGCCGCGAGGACCCGCACGGCGCCGGCGACGGCCGCCGCGTCGTCGGGAGGCACGGCGACGCCGCAGGCGTTGGCGCGCAGGATGAGCGCGACCTCGGAGTCCGGCGCGGCCAGCCCGAGGATGGGCCGCCCCGCGGCCATGAAGGTGTAGAGCTTCGAGGGCACGGAGAGGTCGGACTTCGACCCGTCGAGCGGCACGAGCAGGACGTCGCTCGCCGCGAGCAGGTCCGGGAGCTCCGCGTACGGCACGAAGGGCAGGAAGACGGCGTTGGCCAGGCCGAGCGCGGCCGCCTTCGCCCTCAGGGACTCCTTCTTCAGGCCTTCCCCGACGACGGCGAAGACGATGTCCCGGTCGTCCGCGAGCCGCGCGGCCGCATCGAGGGCCCGCTCGAGGGCCCGGTTGCTGCTGATGCTGATCGTCCCGGAGTACATGACGACGAACTTGCCGGCCAGGCCGAAGCGGCGGGCCACGGGATTGTCCTTGGGCCGGGGCGCGATGAAGTCCGTGTCCACCCAGTTCGGCAGGACGGCCAGCTTCGCCTCCGGGACGCCCTTCCGCCGGAGGTTCCGGGCGAAGCCGTCGCTGATGACGACGATCCGGTCGGCCAGTCCGTAGACCCATTTCTCCAGGGCCTTGGCGAAGCGGATGCCGGCCGGATTGCGGAGGATGCCGGACTCGATGGCCAGGTCGGGATGGATGTCCTGGACGTTGACGAGCACCTTGGCCCCGCGCAGGGCCTTGGCGAAGAAGGCCGGCAGGCCGAGCTGGAGGGGCGGCGTCCGCAGGACGAGGATGTCGCCCTTGCGCACGGTCAGGAGGTTGAGGAGGGCGCCGGCCGTGTACAGGTTCCAGGCGAGCAGGCGCCCGAGCGGGAAGGGCGCCGTGTTCGTCCAGAGCCTCTTCACGACCAGCCGGCCCGTCCGCCGCCGGGAGTAGACGAGGCCTTGGAACTCCTCGCCGCGCGTCCGGGGCAGCGTCGTCACGACCTCGACCTCGTGCCCGGCGTCGGCCAGGAAGCGGGCCATCTCGTCCATGAGGACCGGCGCGCTGCCGAAGTCCGGCCGGTAGTACATCGTGTGGAGGAAGATCTTCATGCCTCCTCCGTCTCCCCTTCCGGGTTCTCCAGGGCCCACTGGTAGATGTAGGCGACGGCCGGGACGAGGATGAGCAGGTCGACGCCGTAGAACGCGGCGGTCGACTCGAAGACGCTCCGGGCGGTGAAGAAGCCGAGGACGAGGACCGCCTGCATGAGCAGGGCCTGGTCCGGGGCGGCGGCCGAGCGGATCCGGCGCAGCACCTTTTCCTTCCAAAGGAAGAGCCACAGGACGAGAAGGCCCGCGGCGAAGGCCAGGGCGCCGGGGACGCCGGCCTGGATGGCGGCGTGCAGGTAGGAGTTGTGCATGTGCTCGGCGTCGAGCAGGAGCCGGTCGGCGTGGAAGCCCCAGCCGAAGATCGGCGACTCGCCGATCTTGGCCAGGCCTTTTTGCCAGGTCGCCTCGCGTCCGGTCAGGAACACCAGCGAGCTCAGGGCGCCCTTGGCCCGCCAGGTCACGCCGGACGTCCAGATGGCGTAGGCGGCCACGGGCCCGGCGATGAGGAAGCGCAGGTTGATGCCCCGGACGAGGACGAACAGCATGCCGGCCACGGCCAGTCCGAGCAGGGCCGAGCGGGACTGGGTCTGCATCAGGACGAAGAGGGACGGCACGGCGATCGGCAGCCACAGCAGGCGCTTCTTCGAGGCCGAGGTCACCAGCGAGACGCCGGCGATGAGGAGGACCAGGACGGCGTAGCGGCCGACGCCGTTGGCCCGGACCTCGCCGAGGCCGAAAGGCATCCGGTAGATCTCGAACCGCGTCGACCGGCCGAACCCGAAACGGGCGGCCTCGGGCAGGACGGCCAGGAGCAGGCCGACGACGATCGCGGCGTTCAGGCGCAGCACGTTCCGGAGGATCGGCAGGGGCTCCGGCCGCTCGATGACGAACCACATCACGAAGAGGGGCGCGAGATAGGCCGAGCCCCAGTAGAGGGACGTGGCGACGTCGGGCGATAGGGCGACCGAGGCGATCATGCCGAGCGCGCCGTAGACGATGAAAAGCCCGAGCGTCGTCGTCCCGAACCGGAAGCGGGACCTCGTCGCCAGGGCCCAGAGCAGGCAGAGGTAGGCGGCGGCGACGGGCAGGACGGCCCGGACCGCCTGGAAGACGGCCAGAGGATCGTGGATCGAGGGCAGGGGCACGAGGTTGTAGAGGCCCGTGAAGACGCCGGCCCAGGCCATCAGCCAGAGGACGAGCGACGCGGTCACGGGCGGTCCTCCCGGCGCGGCGGCGCCCCGGCCAGGGCGTCGCGGTAGATCGCGCGGAGCCTCTCGCCGAGGCGGCTCCACTCGTAGTAGGAGGCGGCCCGGTCGCGGGCGGCGCTCCCCAGCCGGGCCCGGAGACCCGGATCGCAGCGGAAGCGCCCGAGGGCGGCGGCCAGCGCGGCGGCGACGACGTCAGGCGGCCCCGGCGGGACCTTGGCGCCCCAGTCGTCCCGGACGTGGAAGCCCGGCCCGCCGACGTCCAGGGCGACAACGGGAAGGCCCGAGGCCATGGCCTCGACGACGACCGCCCCGCCCCCGTCGCGCAGGGACGGAAAGAGAAAGACGTCGCTTCGGCGCATCTTGGCGAAGACCTCGGGGCGGGGGCTCCAGGGGGTCCAGACGAGTCGACCGGCGATCCCCAGGCGCGCGGCCATCGCTTCGAGGCGCGGCCGCTCGGGCCCCTCGCCGACGAGCTCGAGGGTCACGGGCGGGGCGATCCCGTCGAGGATGCGCAGGGCCTCGAAGGCCAGCGGCAGCCCTTTGATGGCGTCGAACCGGCCGACGTAGAGCATGCGCAGGCCTTCGCCGCCGGCCGCCGGGACCGGCCCGTCGAGGACGTCCTCGCGGCGGATGCCGTTGACCGGGAAATCGACGATCTTATCCGCCCAGCGCGCGAGCACGCCCTTGGTCTCCGCGTTGCAGACGAGGATGGCCGAGGCCTTGCGGGCCGAGCGCCGGCGGGCCGGGGTGGCGCGCCAGACGTTCTGAAGGAAGGTCCGCGACCGCTCCTGCCGGCGCTCGCGCGGGGCGAGCGTCCCCATCAAGTCCGCGGGCACTTTCTGGCCGCCGCCGATCGGGCCCCAGACGAAGGGCACGGGGAGCGACGGCGCGATGAAGCTCGGCATCCAGTCGTTGGAGAACGTGATCTGGTGGAAGAGGTCGAAGGACTCCGTGTCCGCGAGGCGCCGGGCCAGCCGGGCGGCCTGGAGCTGCCACAGGAAATAGTCGAAGCGGACACCGTAATGCCGGTCGCGCAGGGCCTTGTGGATCCGGTCCGGGAGGGCGACGTAGTGGACGGTCGCGGGCCGGCCGGCGTCGTCCGTGAGGGTCCCCTCGACGCCGTCCCGGTTGAACGCCCAGGTGATCAGGTGGAGATCGGCGAAGCGGGCGATCTCCCGCGCCAGCGACCAGCCCAGGATGGCCTCGCCCGGGAAGTGGGCCGCGGCGGGCCGGGGGTGGCAGGCGTAGGCCGAGACCAGGACCTTGGGGCGCATCGCGCTCACGCCTTCCCTCCGGTCGACCGCCACCGTGAAAGCCGGGAGGCCAGGGCCGGGGCCTTGCGGATGACCGCCACGCGGGCCTTGTCGGAGAGGCCCAACGGGGCCCGGAGGAGGCCGCCCCAGGACAGCCGGTCGCGGCCGAGGAGCTCGTAATACGCCCTCGGGCCGGCGAGGAGCGCGTCGGCCCGCTCGACGCCGCGCACGACCTCGCTCCGCGAGACGAAGTCGATGATCCCGAGCATGGCCTTGGCCCGGCGGGCGACCGCCGCGGCCGAATGGTTGAACAGCCCGCCGTAGAACTGCCCCGCGTGCTGGCGATAGACGTAGAGGGCCCGCGGAACGTAGGCGACGCGGCCGGCTCTCTTGACCATCAGCCCGAGGAAGACGTCCTCGTGGGGGGAGGGCAGGCCGGCGGGCAGGGGGAAGACCCGCTCGGCGACGCGGCGCGTCATCGTCCACGACCACCGCGGCGGGGAGACCATGATCCGGCGAAGCGAGGTCTCGAGGTCCATGTCCCGGAAGCGCGGGCCGACGCGGAGACGCCGCCGCTCGCCCGTTCCCTCGTCGAGGAGCAGGGCGTCGTGGTAGGACGCCTCCGCCCCGGCGAGGACGGGCACGGCCGCGGAGAACTCGGGCGCGAGCAGGTCATCGGCGTCCAGGACCTTGACCAGGTCGCCGCGGCAGAAGCCGAAGCCGAAGTTGATGGCCTGGACCTGCCCGGCCCCGGGACTGGCCGTGAAACGGACGCGCGGATCGGACCCGGCGAGGGCCGCGGCGAGGCGGTCCGTGCCGTCGGTCGAGCCGTCGTCGACGATGACCAGCTCCCAGTCCCGGATCGCCTGGGCCTGGAGACTGCCGACGGACGCCTCGAGGTAGGCGGCCCCGTCCTTGACGGGCATGATCACGGACAGCAGGGGCATCGGGTTTGTCTCGGGCTCAGAGCAGGGACTTGGCCAGGCCGACGGCGTTGCCGAAGGCCCGGGAGAGGTAGCCGGCGTGGCCGTCGCGGACGGCCAGGACGAGGCTCATGGCCATCCGGAGCGCGAGGGCGGTCCGGCATTTGCCGAGCGAAAGCTCGTCGTGCTTCTTCACGAAATGGATCCGGTTGAGGACCTCCCGGACGCCGAAGGCGTATCCCCCGCCCCGCCCGCCGGGGGCCTGGAGGTGGAGGAAGTACGCGCCGGCGACCACGGCCAGCTTGGCGGTCCGGCCGACGCGGTAGCTGAAGTCCAGGTCCTCGAGGTAGCTGTAGCCGCCGTACCATTCGTCGAAGCGGAACCGCCGGACGACGTCCCGCCGCCAGACCGAAGCCGTGCTCGGCAGCCAGTCGGTCCAGGTGGTCCGGTCGACCGGCCCGATCATGGTCTGGAAGCCGGAGGCCGTGACGGCCCCGCCGCGGCGGTCGTAGAGACCGAGGGAGGCGGCCAGGGACGAGGTCTTGAGGTTCGGCCATTCGAGCGGCGGATGGTTGACCATATTGAAGGCGGCCCCGCCGACCTCGGGCCCGGCGGCCTCGAAGAAGCGGACCATCTCCTCGACCGCGCCCGCTTCGAGGACGGCGTCGTCGTCGAGGAAGCCGACGAGCCCGGCCTCGGGCCCGACGGCCCCGAGGCCGAGGTTGCGCTGGCGGGCGGCCGAGGCGATGTCGGTCCGGACGAGGCGCAGGACGGGGGCGGAGCGACCGCCCGGGAGGCGCGGCGTCGGCCGCACGCTGGCGTCGACGACGACGACCTCATCGGGAACGCGGGTCTGGGCGAGGAGGCTCGTCCACAGGCGCCGCAGCTCCTCCGGCCGGTCCTTGGTCGCGACCACGAAAGCGATCCGGCTACGGTCGGCCATGCGTGTCCTTCAGGAAGTCCCGGACGACGGCCCGCATCCCGGCGGCGAAACGGTCCGCGGAGAACGCGGCGGCCCGGCTTTCGAGGTGCCGCCGGAGCGCGTCCCGGCGGGCCGGGTCCTCGAGCGCGCCGAGGATCGATCCGGCGGCCCCGCCGGGATCGCGATAGACGAGATCCGGATGGGCGACGATCTCGGTCTGCCCGCCGCCGTCGGGCACCCAGACGAGGACGCCGGCCTTGACCATCTCGGCCACGGCCAGGCCGAAGGCCTCGCTGCGGCAGCCCGAGAGGCCGTACTTGTGGCCGGAGAGGAACGCGCTCTTCGCCGCGCCGTAGACCGGCCCCTCGAGACGGATCCAGTCGCCGTGGCGCCGGCGCAGCGCCTCGATCGCCCGGGTGTACGAGGACCGGACCTCGCGGCCGAGCACGTGGAGATGGACGGGCCGCTTCTCGCGGACCCGGGAGAGGATGTCGACGACGAGATCGAGGCCCTTCTCGGGCACGAGACGGCCCATGAAGACGAAGCCGTCCTCGCGTTCGTCCCAACTCCCGGCCGTCGCCAAGGACGGCATGACGGGAGGATAGACGACCTCGGAGCGCACGCCGAAGCGCTCCTCGAGCAGGCGGCGCGTCCATTCGGAGTTGGCCACGGTGCGGTTCCGTTTCCATCCGTCCCGCGTCCCGCCGGCCAGGGCCCTGGCCAAGGCCAGATAGAGAGACCGGCCGGCCGAGGCGCCGTGGACGAGTTCGGCGACGACCCGGCCACCTGCGCACGCGCCGGCGGGGACTGGCGTGTCGTCCGCGGCCGCGCCCGAGCCGGCGTGGAGCTCGCGTCGGAGGGCGTCGTCGAAGGAGAAGTCGGCGATCCTCTGGATGCCGGGGACGCCGAAGTCCATGACGTTGTAGGCGGAGATCATGACCTCGAACTCGCGGGCGTGCCGGCGGCAGAAGCGGGCCAGCCGGAAGCCCCGGAGGGCGTCGAAGCGCGTCCGCGTGCCGGGCGGGAGGGCGACCGTCCGGACGGCGAGACCGGTCCCGTCGAGCGACGTCCCGCAGCTGCGATCGAGGGCGGCCAGGTCGGGCCGGCCCGTCGTGATCAGGGTCACCTCATGGTCCCCGCGGAGGGCCTGGGCGGTCCACATGGCGCAGGCCTCGGAGCCGCCGCCGGGGACGAGCCTCGGATGGACGACGGCGACGCGCGGCCTCATGCCAGCCCCTCCGGGTCCGGGCCTTCGGCCGGGGCGCGCCGGTGCCGGGACTTCAGCAGCCCGGCGAAGAAAGCCCGCTCCTCGGCGTCGAGGACGCGCGCCCAGGCGGCCGCGGCGAAGACAAGGAGCAGGATGCCGGCGCCCCAAGCCCCCCCGCCGAGCGCGGTCGAAACGGCCAGCCCGGCCGCGAGGAGGGTCAGGGCCGCGACCACGCCCGAAAAGCCCTTCTTCCAGACGAAGCCGAAGCGGACGCGCCCCGCGGCGAACGAGACGGCCAGAAGGAAGACGGTGAACGCGACCAGGCGGGCGGCCGCGGCGACGGCGACTCCCCCGATCCCGCCGAGCTTGGCCCCGGCCCAGATCGCGGCGGTGAAGACGACCATCTCGAAAGCCTGATACTTCGGCGCGACGTCGACCCGGCCGATGCCGATCAGGTAGTTGTTGGGAACGGCGATGACGGTGTTGACCAGGAACCCGGCCGAAAGGACCTGGACGACGAAGGCGCTCTCGGCGGCGAATTCGGCGCCCAGCCACAGCCGGAGCAAGGGCCGGGCGAAGAAGATCAGCGTGACGAAGACGGGGCCGGTCGTGAGCAGCAGGAACTTCACGGAGCGGGCGAACAGGATCTCGACGCGCTCCTGCCGGCCGCCCGCGTCGAGGTACGAAAAAGCCGGGAAGAGGACCATCGACAGGCTGCCGGGGACGACCCCGATGCGGTTGATGGCCTCGTAGGGCGCGCTGTAGAAGGTGACCGCCGCGATCGTGATGAGCGACCCGATGACCAGGCGGTCCATCGAGGAGGTCACGGCGTAGAGGATGCTGGAAAGCCCGAGCCAGCCGCTGAACGTGAAGAGCGTGCGGACGAGCTCGCGGCGGACGACGGGCTTCGTCCGCAGGGCGGGCAAGACGCGGAGCGCCAACGCGCCCCAGGCGGCCAGGGCGGCCACCCGGGAAACGACGAGGAGGACGACGATGCCCGGGAGCTCGAGGCCCAGAGCGGTGCCGAGGAGCGGCAACAGGTAGAACAGGACGTTCGTCGGGACCTTGACCGCGTTGACCAGGTCGAACCGCTGGGCGGCCTCGAGGACGCCGCGGAAGGAGGAGCTGACGAACATGACCGGGAGCGACCAGCCGACCAGCCTGAGGGTCAGGATGGTCTCCGGCTCGAACGCGTCGGGGATGTTGAGAACGCGCCGGGCGATCAGGGGCGCGGCCAGATGCGAGAGGAGGCCGGCGAGGAGGCCGAGCGCCGTCTGGAGATGCACCGTCGTCCAGAGGTAGCCGGGGAGCTTCTCCGTCTCGCCGCGGCCCAGGGCGTCGGCGATATAGCGCGTCGTCGTCCGGCCCAGGCCGAGGTCGAACAGCCCGAAATAGCCGAAGACGACCCAGACCAGGGCCAGGATGCCGAAGCGGTCGTTCCCCAGGGCCCGGACGACGAGCGGGATGGAGAAGAAGCCGACGGCCAGGGGGACGACGAGCCCGAAGAGGTTCAGGGCCGTGTTCCTGACTAGCAGGCTGTTTCGGACGTCCATGGGCATGAAGCTAGACTTTTCGCGGCAGGCTACCGCCGTTGGATAAAACGCCGCACCTCGCGGCGGGATTCTCGGGCGTCTTATCGGCTATTGCGAATGACGCGGCTCCCCGATCCCGTCCGGAAGGCCGGGCGGCGACATGACGGGAGCATGGCGTCTCATAGCGGGTCCATCATATGGCGGGCCTCCCCTGACGGGCAATCGTCGGCCCGGATGAATCCGGGGGTGAAAAACCACCCCCGGAGGTAGCCCCTAGGGGTGAGGGAATACGGGACCGGGCTAATCCCCCGGCTGCCCGTCCGATTCCTTGACACTCCCGGGACCGTCCTCTATACTCTAGTTTCCGTTTCGCGGACCGCGTATCCATCATCATGACACAACTCGAAAAAGCGAGGAAAGGCCTCCTCTCCCCGGCCCTGAAGAAGGTCGCCGCGGCCGAGAATATGGCCCCGGACCGCCTGGCCGAGCTCGTCGGGCGCGGCCTCGTCGTCATCCCCTTCAATCCCGGCCACGCGCCGGCGAAGCCCGCCGGCATCGGCCGGGGCCTCAGGACCAAGGTCAACGTCAACCTCGGCACGTCGCGCGACTTCCCCCGGCTGGCCGACGAGCTGCGCAAGGTCGCGATCAGCCTCCGGTACGGCGCCGACGCCCTGATGGACCTGAGCACGGGCGGCGACCTGCGGCGCATCCGCAAGGCCATCCTGGCCCGTACGCCCATCCCCCTGGGGACCGTGCCCATCTACCAGGCCGCGGTCAAGACGCTCGAGCGTGGCGCGACGATCGTCGACCTGACCGAAGACGACCTCTTCGAGGCCATCGAGTCGCAGGCCCGCGAGGGCGTCGACTTCATGACCGTCCACGCCGGGCTGACGCTCAAAGCCATCGACCGACTGAAGAGCCAGGGGCGCGTCGCCGACGTCGTCTCGCGGGGCGGGGCCTTCCACCTGGCCTGCATGCTCCACACGGGGAAGGAAAATCCCTTCCACGCCCGATTCGATCGCCTGCTCGAGATCGCCCGGCGCCACGACGTCACCCTCAGCCTGGGCGACGGGCTGCGGCCGGGCTCCATCCTCGACGCCACCGACCGGCCCCAGATCGAGGAACTGCTGACCCTCGGCGAGCTCGTCAAGCGGGCCCGGGAGGCGGGCGTCCAGGTCATGGTCGAGGGCCCGGGCCATGTCCCGCTCGACCAGATCGAGATGAACATGCGCCTGGAGAAACGGGTCTGCCACGATGCGCCGTTCTACGTCCTCGGCCCGCTCGTCACCGACATCGCCCCCGGCTACGACCACATCGTCTCGGCCATCGGCGGGGCGGTCGCGGCGGCGGCCGGGGCCGATTTCCTGTGCTACGTCACGCCGGCCGAGCACCTCGGCCTGCCCACGGACGACGATGTCCGCGAAGGGCTCATCGCCTCGAGGATCGCCGCCCACGCGGCCGACATCGTCAAAGGCGTGCCCGGGGCCCTGGCCCGCGACCTCGAGCTGGCCCGGGCCCGCAAGCGCCTCGACTGGGAGACCCAGCGGCGCCTGTCCATCGACCCGGTGAAGTTCGCGGCCGTCCGGAAGCGGCGGCGGTCCCGCTCGAAGGCCTGCTCGATGTGCGGCGATTTCTGCGCCATGAGGATCGTCGGCGAGTTCCTCGGTTCCGGAGGAAAGGCCGATGGCGATTGCTCCTAGGGGCCTTCTCTTCGGCACGGCCGGCGTGCCCTTCTCCTCCGCCGACGACTCCAGCCTGGCCGGGATCGAGCGCATCAAGGAGCTCGGCCTCGACTGTCTGGAGCTCGAATTCGTCCAGGGCGTCAAGATGGGCCTCGACACGGCCGCCAAGGTCCGCGAGAAGGCCCGGGCGGAGGGGGTTCGGCTGAGCGTCCACGCGCCCTATTTCATCAACCTCAACTCCGTTGACCCCGGCAAGCGCCTGGCCAGCCAGGAGCGGCTGCTCAAGACGGCCCGGGTGGGGGACGCCTGCGGCGCGGCGAGCGTCGTTTTCCACGCCGCCTTCTACGGCCAGGACCCGCCCGAGAAGGCCTACGAGGCTGTCAAGGCCGAGCTCAAGACGGTGATGTCCATCGTCCGGAGCGAGCGGCTGTCGATCGTCCTCCGCGTCGAGACCATGGGCAAGCGCTCCCAGTTCGGCTCGCTCGACGAGGTCCTGGGCCTGTGCCGGGACGTCGACGGGCTCCAGCCCTGCCTCGACTTCTCCCACCTCTACGCCCGTGAGGGCAAGATCAACTCCTACGACGAGTTCCACCGCGTCTGGGCCAAGGTGGCCCGCAAGCTGGGGCCGCGGGCCCTGCGGAACGTCCACATCCACATCGCCGGCATCCAATACGGCGACAAGGGCGAGATCCGCCACCTCAACCTCGAGGAAACGGAGTTCCGCTACGACGAGTGGCTCCAGGTCCTGCGCGACCTCGGCGTCGAGGGGATGATCGTCTGCGAAAGCCCCAACCTCGAGGGCGACGCGGTGATGCTGAAAAAGCTGTACCAGGCCCAGGCCGCCGAATAACGCGGGATCAAACCTGAACTTTTTCGCTTTTTTTGCTGACCGCCCCAGGATCTTGTCGTAATATGAATATAAGCGAAAAAGTCGAGGTTTGACCCCATCCTGAGGAGGGAACCATGAGATGGCAAGGCCGGCGGCGGAGCGACAACGTCGAGGACCTCCGGGGCGCGGGCGGCGGCCGCGGCCTCAAGATCGGCGGCGGCGTGGGCGGTCTGGGGATCGTCATCGCCATCCTCTATTTCCTGCTCGGCGGCAATCCCTCCGACGTCACCCAGTCGCTCCAAGTCGATCGGCCGTACGCGGCCGGTCCGTCGGAGCCGCTCGGCGCCAAGGACAAGGAGATGGGGGAGTTCGTCTCCACGGTCCTGGCCAGCATCGAGGACGTCTGGCGGGAGCGCTTCCGGGCCATGGGCGAGACCTACGTCGAGCCCAAGCTCGTCCTCTTCACGGGGGCGGTCGACTCGGCCTGCGGCACGGCGGGATCGTCCACCGGGCCGTTCTACTGTCCCGGGGATTCCAAGGTCTACATCGACCTGTCGTTCTTCGAGGACATGCAGCGCCAGCTCGGGGCGCCGGGCGACTTCGCCCTGGCCTACGTCATCGCCCACGAAGTCGGCCACCACGTCCAGAACCTGCTCGGCATCAACGACCAGGTCATGGCCCGGCGGGGCCGCCTCAGCGAGAAGGACTTCAACGCGCTGATGGTCCGCATGGAGCTCCAGGCCGACTTCCTGGCCGGCGTCTGGGCCCACTACGCCAACCTGGAAGAGGGCTTCCTCGAGGCCGGCGACATCGAGGAGGGGATGAACGCGGCCAGCGCCGTCGGCGACGACCGGATCATGAAGCGGTCCCAGGGCTATGTCGTCCCGGACGCCTTCACCCACGGCACCTCCGCGCAGCGCGTCCGCTGGTTCAGGAAGGGCCTCGAGACGGGCGACATCGAACAGGGCGACACCTTCGGCGCCGCCGTCCTCTGACCGCGTCCCGTTCTAGCTTTTAGCAGCCCCGATCCAACGGTAGACGATCGCCCCGAGGACGCCGCCGGCGATCGGCGCCACCCAAAAGAGCCACAGCTGGGCGACGGCCCAGCCACCGACGAAAACGGCCACTCCCGTGCTGCGCGCGGGATTGACCGAGGTGTTCGTCACGGGGATGCTGATGAGGTGGATCAGGGTCAGGCAGAGGCCGATGGCGACGGGCGCCAGCCCCTGCGGAGCGCGCTTGTCGGTCGCGCCGAGGATGACGATGAGGAACATGGCGGTCATGACGATCTCGCAGATGAGGGCCGCGAGGAGCGAATAGCCGCCCGGCGAATGCGCGCCGTAGCCGTTCGAGGCGAAACCGGCCGCGACGTCGAAGCCGCCGCCCGATTTTCCCGCGGCGATGGACAGGAGGACGCCGCCCGCCGCGATCGCGCCCAGCACCTGGGCGACGATGTAAGGCAAGAGGTCCTTGGCCGGAAAGCGGCCGCCGGCCCAGAGCCCGATGGACACGGCCGGATTGAGGTGGCATCCGGAGATGTGGCCGATGGCAAAGGCCATGGTCAGAACGGTCAGGCCGAAGGCCAGGGCGACGCCGACGAAGCCGATCCCGAGCTCGGGGAACCCGGCGGCCAGCACGGCGCTGCCGCAGCCGCCGAGGACGAGCCAGAAGGTCCCGAAGAACTCCGCACCGTATCTTTTCATGGATCCCTCCCCTACGACAGGTCGAGCGCTCCGAATATATCGCCCGCCGCCGAAGGCTGTCAAGGCCCGTCCGGCGGGTCGTCCGGGCCGCCCGTGAACCCTTCCCTTTCGGCCCGGGCGGGCATATAATAGCGCCTCATCCATCACCGACAAGGAGAGGCACATGGTCGAAATCCGTTTCCACGGCCGCGGCGGCCAGGGCACCGTCGTCGCCTCCAAGATCCTGGCCGACGCCATCGCCAAAGAGGACAAATGGGTCCAAGCCTATCCCGAGTTCGGGGTCGAGCGCCGGGGCTCGCCGGTCGTCGCCTTCATCCGCATCGACGACAAGCAGATCTACGACAAGAGCCGGATCTACGCGCCCGACCACGTCGTCGTCGTCGATCCCACCCTGGTCGAGGCCATCGACATCACCGAGGGCCTCAAGGCGGGGGGGACGATCATCGTCAACAGCGACCGCCGGCCCGAGGAATTCCCGTTCCACGGCAAGTTCAAGGTCCGGACGATCGACGCCACGGCGATCGCCGTCGAGCACAAGCTGGGCAGCCTGGCCGCGCCGATCGTCAACACGGCCATCGCCGGCGCGGTCATCAAGATACTCGGCCTGGCCAAGTTCGAGTCCCTGGCCGCGGCCATCCGCGACGGGGTCCCCATCAAGGCCGAGGACAACGTCAAAGCGGCCCAGGTCGCGTACGAAAGGGCCTGAGGGAAGGACGCCATGAGACCCAAGAAAGCCAAGAAGATCGTCTTCAAGTCGGCGGAAGAGATGCCCCTGATGATCTGCTCGGTCGGCCACCAGACCCACAACCTGACGGGGGCCTGGCGGAACATCCGCCCCGAGATCGACCGCACCAAGTGCATCAAGTGCGGCATCTGCTGGAAGTTCTGCCCCGAGCCGTCGATCGACATCGTCGACGAGTGGCCGGTCGTGGACTACGACTACTGCAAGGGCTGCGGCATCTGCGCCGAGGAATGCCCGTCCAAGTGCATCGTCATGGTGGAGGAACGCCGATGAAAAAAGTCATCATGGGCAATCACGCGCTGTCGTACGGCGCGATGCTGGCGCGGTCGCAGGTCATCGCGGCCTACCCGATCACGCCCCAGACCCAGGTCGTCGAGCTGCTGTCCGAGATGTGCGCCGACGGGAAGCTCGACGCCCAGTTCATCAAGGTCGAGTCCGAGCACTCGGCCATGGCCTCCTGCATCGGCGCGTCGGTGGCCGGGGCGCGGGCCTTCACGGCCACCTCGTCCCAGGGCCTGGCCCTGATGCACGAGATGCTCCACTGGGCGGCCGGCGGGCGGCACCCCATCGTCATGGGCAACATCAACCGGTCGATGGCCCCGGGCTGGTCGATCTGGGCCGACCAGAACGACAGCCTGTCGCAGCGCGACACGGGCTGGATGCAGTTCTACTGCGCCTCCAACCAGGAGGTCGTGGACACCGTCATCCAGGCCTTCAAGGTGTCCGAGGCGCTGATGATCCCGGTCATGGTCATCCTCGACGCCTTCGCCCTGTCCCACACCTACGAGGTCGTCGACGTCCCCGACCAGGCTCTCGTCGACAAGTACCTGCCTCCGTTCCAGCCCGAGATCAGGCTGACGCCGGCCGACCCGCGGGCCTTCGGCGGCCTGACCGGAGCGGAACACTACATGGAGCTCCGCTACAAGCTCGAGAAGGACATGGAAAAGGCCCCGGCCCTGATCGAGGAAACGGGCCGCGAATACGAAAAGATCTTCGGCCGCCGCCTCGACCTCGTCGACGCCTACCGCTGCGACGACGCCGAGTTCGTCTTCGTCACGTCCGGCACGGCGGGCTTCACGGCCCGGGTGGCCGTCGACGAACTGCGGGCCTCCGGCCTCAAGGCCGGGAACCTGCGCATCAAGGTCTTCCGCCCCTTCCCCTTCGACAAGGTCCGGGAGGTCCTCGGGAAGGTCAAGAAGGCGGCCGTCGTCGACCGGAACTGCTCCTACGGCGCGGGCGGCATCTTCTGCCAGGAGGTCAAGTCCGCGGTCTACGGCCGGAAAGGCATGCCGGCGGTCTTCGGCTACGTCGCCGGGCTCGGCGGCCGCGACATCACCGTGGACTCGTTCAAGGAAGTGGCCGCGCACGCGCAGGCCAATGACAGGCCCGAGGAAGAGATCGTCTGGATCGGAGTCAAGAAATGAGCCAAGAAGCGAAAAAAGAGAAGAAGATGACCCTGACCATCCCGCCCGAGGAGCTGATGGCCTGCGGCCACCTGGCCTGCCAGGGCTGCGGCGCCACGCTGGCCATGCGCTACATGCTCAAGGCCCTCGGGCAGAAGACGGCGCTCTGCATCCCCGCCTGCTGCTGGGCGGTCATCGACGGGCCCTATCCCTACTCGTCGATGGATTGCCCCGTCTACCACTGCGCCTTCGAGACGGCCGCGTCGACGGCGACGGGCGTCAAGGCCGGGCTGGAGATGACCGGGGACACGGAGACGACGGTCGTGGCCTGGGCCGGCGACGGGGGCACGTTCGACATCGGCCTCCAGGCCCTGTCCGGCGCGGCCGAGAGGAACGAGGACATCATCTACGTCTGCTACGACAACGAAGCCTACATGAACACCGGCATCCAGCGCTCGTCGGCGACGCCCTACGGGGCCTGGACGACGACGACCCCGGTCAAGCACTTCAAGACCCGGCCCAAGAAGGACATCGTGGCCATCATGGCCGCGCACCGCATCCCCTACATCGCCACGGCCAGCGTCTCGCACCCGGAGGACTTCATCAAGAAGGTCAAGAGAGCCAAGGGGATCAAGGGCACGCGGTTCTTCCACGTCTACGCGCCTTGCCCGACCGGCTGGAAGAGCCGGCCGGAGGACACCGTCAAGCTGGCCCGGATGGCCGTCCAGAACGGCTATTTCCCGCTGTTCGAGATCGAGAACGGCGAGACCTACACGCATCAACCTCAAGCTCAAGGACAAGAAGCCGGTCGACGACTACGTCCGGCTGCAGGGGCGGTTCCGCCACCTGAAGCCCGAGCAGATCGCCGCCGTCCAGGCCGACGTCGACGCCCGCTGGGAGCGCCTGCAGAAGCTGGCCGGCGCCTGAGTTCCGGAAGGGACCTGGTCTTCGGAAAAGAAGGGACCAGGTCCCTCTTTCTTCTCCTCTCCCGCCGCCCTTTTGACTTGAACCGCCCGATTCACTATAATTTTTATAGTATTTATCTGATTTCAACGCCCAGGAGCGCCCGATGAAGAGAACGATCGCCGCGACCGCGGCCCTGACCATCTTCGCCCTGACCGCGGCCGTTACGGCCGCGTGCACGCCGGAACGAACGGAGGCCCGGCCCGAGGCCCAGGCCGAAACGGCCCCGGACTTTTCCCTGGCCGACCTCCAGGGCAACACCGTGACCCTGGCGGATTACAAGGGCAAGGTCCTGTTCCTCAACTTCTGGGCGACCTGGTGCCCGCCGTGCCGCAAGGAGATCCCCGACTTCATCGAAGCTTACAAGGAGCTCAAGGCCGAGGGCCTGGAGATCCTGGGCGTCTCGGTCGACCAGACCACGGCCCCGGCCCTGCTCGACTGGGTCCGCAAGACCGGCATCAACTACCCGATCGCGCTGGTCACGCCGGAGATCGTCGAGGCCTACCGGCCGGGCGAGTTCATCCCGGCGACCATCGTCATCGACCGCAAGGGCGTCATCCGCCACCGCCAGTCCGAGCTCATGGACAAGGACACCCTTGTCGAGCTCTTCAACCGCTTCAAATAGCCAAGGCCCCCGGCGCCAGGTCTTCACGTCCCCAGGCGGGAAGCCGGGTTTGTGAAGACCAGGTCCCTTCTTTCCGGGGGGCGGCTGTGACATAATAGGGCCGTGGTCCAGACCATCCCGCCGCAGCCGCCCGCGCCGACGCCCGTCGACGGGGGCCTCCCCTTCTGGCTGCTCTGGTTCCTGCTCTGCGTCATCCTGCTCCTCATCGCCTTCATCTTCCTCCGGGACAAGGACCTCCGCCGGCGCGTCAGCTCCTTCCTTTCGGGCGCCCGCCGGCACATGTCGCGCCTGCGCCTCCAAGTCCGGCTGAAGAGAGAGAAGGAAAAGAAGGCGGGGCTCTGGCGAGAGCTCGGCAAGCTCGCCTGGAGCGAGGACGTGCGGGCCTCCTGCATCGAGGAGCCCTGCGCCCGGCTGGCCGCCTTCGAGGAGGAGATCGGCCGCCACCAAAAGACCTGGCACGACGTCTTCTCGCGCATCGAGGTCCTCGGCCGCGAGCACGACGAGGCCCTGGCCCGCTTCCGCTCCCTCATCGCGGAGCAGGAGGAGGCCCGCCGGCCCCACCAGGAGGAAATGGTCGCCCTGGCCGGCCGGAAGAGGGAGATCCTCGACGCCCTGGAAGCCGGCCTCCGCGAGACCGAGGACACCGAAGCCCATCTCCGGGCCGTCGAGAAGGACGCCCATGAGATCGGGGAGGATCCCAAGCTCGCGGAGGCCGACCGGAAGTCCGGAGACAACCGGGTTGCCCGCGGCGACCGGGTCGTCGGCGACGACCCGGCCACCTGCGCACGCGCCGGCGGGGACAAGCGGGTTGTCGGCGACGACCCGGCCACCTGCGCACGCGCCGGCGGGGACAAGCGAGTCGCCCGCCTCGACCGGGTCCGGCAGAAAGCGGCCTCGCTGGCCGCCGCCGTTCGCACGCTCCGCGAGCGGACGCCCGTCCTCCAAGAGGAGCGCTACCGCCTGGACCGTCGCCTCGAGGAGGTCGAGGGCCGCGTCCGCGTCTTCAACGCCGCCATCCAGCGCATCCAAGAGGAGTTCCGCGACCGCCTCCAAGCCCGCGAAAAAGAGATCCGGGAATGGCAGAGGGCCAAGGAGCGCGTCCAGGACAAGATCGTCGACATCAAGCGCCTCATGGAGCCGGTCTTCGAGACGACGGGCCGCATCCTCGACGAGGCCCGCGTCGGCCACGATGACCTGACCGTCCTCTACTTCCAGATCGACGTCGTCGACCGGACGATCGCCGAGCTGGAGGCCAGGCTCGAGCGCCTGAAGTGATCCCCGTGCCCAAACCGCGCCTGCTCGTCCACGTCTGCTGCGCTCCCGACGCCCTCTACGTCTTCGGCGTCCTGCGGGACGAATACGACGTCGCCGGCTTCTTCTCCAACTCCAACATCCACCCCCGCGCCGAGTACGAGCGGCGGCTCGAAGAGGCCCGCAAGGTCGCCCGGACCGCCGGCGTGCCCCTGATCGAGGACGACTACGACCCGGACGGCTGGCTCGCCCTGACCCGGAAGTTCAAGGACGAGCCGGAGAAGGGCCGCCGCTGCGACGTCTGCTACGCCGCCCGCCTCGCCCGCGCGGCCGAGCGCGCGGCCCGCGAGGGCTTCGACGCTTTCGCCACGGTCATGAGCCTCAGTCCCTGGAAGAAGGCCGCCGTGATGAACCGCATCGGCCGGCAGTTCGCCGCCCGCCATCCGGGCCTGGCCTTCCTCGCGGCCGATTTCAAGAAAAAGGACGGCTTCAAGAAGAGCGTGGACCTCAGCAAGGCCCACGGGCTCTACCGGCAGGACTACTGCGGTTGCCTCTACAGCCTGGAGGCGGCCCGCCGGAGGCCGGCCCGGTGACCAAGGCCGCCGCCGCGAGGCCCGGGCGCCGGGCCGCCGCGCGCCTGACCGTCTTCGGCGTCGTCCAGGGCGTGGGCTTCCGCCCCTACGTCTACCGACTGGCCCTCCGCCTCGGCCTCGCGGGCTGGGTCGAAAATGCCGGCTCCGGCGTCGAGATCCACGTCGAGGGCCCGGCCGGCGCCGTCCGCGACGATTTCCCGGCCGCCCTGCGGGCCGGCCTTCCCCCGCTGGCCTCGATCGAGCGCCTCGACGCGCGTCCCGCGCCCGTCGGCGGCTTCCGCGGCTTCGAGATCCGGGCGACGCGCGACGCCTCGGGCTTCGTCTTCATCTCGCCCGACATCGCCACCTGTCCCGACTGCCTCGCCGAGATCGAGACCCCCGGCGAGCGCCGCTACCGCTACGCCTTCACCAACTGCACCAACTGCGGCCCGCGCTACACGATCGTCCGCGGCCTGCCGTACGACCGCCCCCGGACGACCATGGCCGGCTTCCCCATGTGCCCCGACTGCCGCCGCGAGTACGAGGACCCGCTCGACCGCCGGCACCACGCCCAGCCCATCGCCTGCCCGGCCTGCGGCCCCCGCCTCTCCCTTCACGACGCCCGCACCGGCCGCCGGCTCAAGGGCGACGTCCGCGAGGCCGCGGCCCTCGTCCGCGCCGGAAAGGTCCTGGCCGTCAAGGGGCTCGGCGGCTTCCATCTCATGTGCGATCCGTTCAACCGCCGCGCCGTCGCCCGTCTCCGCCGGACCAAGGCCCGCCGGACCAAGCCCCTGGCCTTGATGGCCCGCGACCTGGCCGTCGTCGAGCCCTACGCCGTCGCCGGCCCGGCCGAGCGCCGGCTGCTCCTCTCGCCGCGCCGGCCCATCGTCCTTCTCCGCAAGAAGACGGACATCCCGCTCATCGCGCCGGGCCTCGACGAGGTCGGCGTCATGCTGCCCTACACGCCCCTGCACCGCCTGCTCCTCGAGGAGCTCGGCCTGGTCGTGGCCACGAGCTCCAACGCCAAGGATGCGCCGATCATCAAGGACGAGGCCGAGGGCATCCGCGTCCTGGCGGACGCCGTCCTCACCCACGACCGGCCCATCGCCACCCGGGCCGATGACTCCGTGGTCAAGTCCGTCGCGGGCCGGACGCTCTTCGTCCGCCGGGCCCGGGGCTACGTTCCCGCGCCGCAGCCGGTCCCGGAGGCCCTGCGCTCCGGGCGCGTCCTCGTCGCGCTCGGCGGCGAGCTCAAGGACACCATCTCCCTCTACAAGAACGGCTACGTCGTCACCTCCCAGTTCCTGGGCGACCTCGACGACTACCGCAACTTCGGCTACTTCGAAGAGACGCTCGGCCACCTCCTCGGCCTCTTCGACGCCGAGCCCGAGGCCGTCGTCACCGATCTCCACCCCGACTTCCGGACGACCCGCTTCGCGGAGAAAATGGGCCTGCCCCACGTCCGCGTCCAACACCACTTCGCCCACGTCCTGGCCCCGCTCCTCGAGCACGGGCAGGCGCCGCGCCGCCGCGTCCTGGGCGTCTCCCTCGACGGCTACGGCTACGGCGAGGACGGGACGGCCTGGGGCGGGGAGTTCCTGCTGGCCGACTACGACGGCTACGAGCGCTTCGCCCGGTTCGAGGCCGTGCCCATGCCCGGCGGGGACCTGGCCGCCCGCGAGCCGTGGCGGATGGCCCTGGCCTGGCTCGACCGGGCCTTCGGCGAGGACCTCCCCGACCTCGCCGTCCTTCGCCGCATCGGCCGGCGCCGCGTCTCGCCGGTCCTGGCCATGGCCCGCGCCGGGCTCCGCAGCCCGCTCACGTCGAGCTGCGGACGGCTCTTCGACGCCGTCTCGTTCCTCTGCGGCACGGCGCCCGAGCGCCTGGAGTTCGAGGCCGAGGCGGCCATGCGCTTCGAAGCCGCGGCCGGCCGGGCCTACCGGGGCGTCTACCCGGTCGGCCTCGCCGACGCGCGGCCGGGAGCTCCCGCGGAGATCTCGTTCGCGCCGCTCGTCCGGGCCCTCGTCCGCGATCTCGAGAAGGGCATCCCCGTCGCGACGGTCTCGGCCCGATTCCACGATTCCCTGGCCGGTCTCATCGTCCGCGTCGCCGAGAAGGCCCGGCGCGAGCGCGGCACGGACGAGGTGTCGCTCGCGGGCGGGGTGTTCCTGAACCGGCGGTTGCTCGAACGGACCGAGAAGAAGCTGGCCGCGGCGGGGTTCCGCGTCTTCCGGCCGCTGGCCTATTCCCCCAACGACGAGTCGCTGTCGCTCGGACAGATCGCGCGGGGACTGGCGCTCGTCAAGAGCGGCGGAATCTGAGCCCGTCGACGAGCGAGAGGATCCCGTTGGAGATCGCGGCCGCGGCCGCGCCGAACGCCCCGCCCGAGCCGAAGCCCAGCGCGGCGCCGCAGAGCGAGAACGACAAGCCTCCCCAGAGGTCGCCTTGGTGCTCGACAAAGAAGCCGGGCAGGCGGGCGACGAAGCCCGCGAAGAGCCCGGTCACGCCGGCCAGGAGGCCGAGGAGGAGCCCGCTGAAGAGCCCCAGGACGCCGAAGAACCAGAAGAACGACCTGACGTCGAGCGAGCGGACGACGACCTCGCCGCCGGCCTGGGGGTCGGTCCGCGGCCTGCGCCGCGGCCTCGACCCGCGGCTCGGGCCCGAGGTCGTAGGCCACCTCGGGCGCCCCGGGGTCTCCGTCGCCCGGACCGCTGCCGCAGCGGGCGCAGAAATCCGCCTCGAGGTCGTTCTCGAAGCCGCAGGCGATGCAGATGGCCTTCTTCTCCATCTGGGACGGCGGCTTGGCCTCGATCCACTCGCCGTTCTCGTAGGCGTACCACTTGCCGCTGCGCGCTCCGATGACCCAGAAGCGGCCCTCGTCGTCCTTGATCCGCAGCTGTTTGAGGGAGTCGGAGAACTCCTGCGGCGAGATCTTCTTGTCGTTGAATCGCTCGAGCAGGCGGCTGAAGGTCGCCTCGGCTTCGCGGAAAGGATCGGTCATCGGTCGCTCCTCGGATGTCCCCTCTATCTTAACGCCACAACGTCTGTCTTTTCAACGAGTTATTAACTCGCTGAAAAGGAAGGACATGCGGCCGTGACAGGTTCTTGTGCAATCCGACGCAAGTTCAAGCAGGGCCGGGGATTGGCTCCGGGAAACCCGGCCTTATCCACAGTATTTCCACACATTGTGTGAATATGTCCGCTCACAGCGCGCCCACGACGAGGTCGATGAGCGAGACGCCTTCGACCGGAGCCGGAATGAAGGACATAACGAAGATCGCGAGGATAAGGAACGCCAAAAGGCGACGTTTCGGACCGAGCGGCGCGGCCTCGTCGACGACCTCGGGGTGCTTCAGGCGCTGCTTCGACTTGAATTCGAAGACGAGGACGACGGCGGCCATGATCAGCCAGATCGGATGGAAGAAAACGCCCATCACGGCCATGAAGGCCACCATGATCCAGGATAGGAGGCGCGCCCGCCGGCCGAGAACGGCGTAGGCGATGTGCCCGCCGTCGAGCTGGCCGAGCGGGACCAGGTTGACGGACGTGACCAGGAGGCCGACCCAGGCGGCCCAGCCGATCGGATGCAGGATGATCTCCGAGCCCGAAGGGACAGGGCCGAGGATGAGGGCGGCCATGAGCTTGAACAGCAGGGGCTCTCCAAAGCTGAGGGTGTCCGCCGACGGCGTGAAGGGAGCCACCTTCGACAGGGCCATCCCCACGGCCAGGGCGGGCACGGTCAGCGCGAAACCGGCCAGGGGGCCGAGGGCCCCGACATCGAAGACCTGCTTCTTGAAATAGAGGGGCGACTTGATGCGGATGAAGGCCCCGAAAGTCCCGAGGAACGGCGGGCCCGGCAGGAAGAACGGCAGGCTGGCCCGGACGCCGTAGCGGCGGCAGGTCAGGTAGTGCCCGAGCTCGTGGCCGAGGAGGATGGTCATCAGGACCGCCGCGTAGAGCCCGCTCAGGGGGAAGAGCCGGGGATCCTGGAGGACCCGGCCGGGCGCGGTCAACACATCGGCGCCGGGACCGGCGCTCGCGTAGAGGAAGCTCGCGCTCCACGAGAGCCCGGCGTAGCAGGCGGTCAGGACGGTCAGGACGAAGAGGAGCCCGTTGAGCCAGGTCCGTTCGGGCGTCGCCGCGTCGTTCATGGTCGGTGAAAAAAAAGGGGAGCGAACCGGGTCACTCCCCTTTCGGAACGGTTCCGGCTAGCGGGCGGTCACTTGCCCGTCAGCTTGTGGAACTTGGCCATCAGCTGGTCCTTGGTCTCCTTGTTCTCGGGGTCCTGGACACAGGCGTCGACGGGGCAGACGGCCGCGCACTGGGAGGCGTCGAAGTGGCCGACGCACTCGGTGCACTTGGTCTGGTCGATGACGTAGCGCTCTTCGCCGGCGCTGATGGCCTGGTTGGGGCACTCGGGTTCGCAGGCGCCGCAGTTGATGCATTCCTCGGTGATCATGAAAGCCATCGGATCCCTCCTCGAAATATTAGGGGATATTATATCCCATTCGGACGAATTGACAACCCGCTCCTATCGCTTGATCGAGAGCTTGCTGACCTTGAGGGAGGCCTCGTAGCCGTAGTAGGACTGGGGGAATTCCTCCTGGAGCTTCTTATAGAGGTCGAGCGCGGCGGCCGTATCCCCCTTGCGCTCGTGGCTCTCGGCCAGGTTGAACCGGACGGCGTCGAGCGGATAGACGTCGGGTTTCTCGTCGACGACCTTCCGGTAGATGGCGATGGCCTTGTCGTAGTCCTTCTGGCCGAGCGCGATCTGGGCCCTGAGGTCCTCGGCCTGGTAGTGGATGAGGTCCTTGCGGCCGTCGGCCAGGCCGGCGAGATAGGATCCCGCCTTGGCCCAGTCGCCCTTCTCCGCCCAGTACTTGGCCAGCTCGAGGGTGGCCAGGCGGGCGGTGCGGCCTTTGGCGGCCAGCTTCTCGAGCTCGGGCAGCCTCTCGGGTTTTTGGGCGACCTCGGCGCTGAGCTCGGTGACCTGGCCGACGGCCCGGCTGGCCACGCTCCTGCCGCGGGAACGGAGAAGGACGAGCGCCGCGAAGATGACGGCCACGGCGACCAGGCCGATGGCGACCAGGGTGATCTCGCGCCGGTATTTCTTGACGAGATCGACCAGCCAGCTCAGGCCGTGGACCATGCCGTCTTCCTGAAGGTGATGCCTCTCCGTTCTCTTCATGTGTCTCTCCAAGCGGTCGAATGGACAGTCTTTTTTAGCATATTACCTGCAAGGGGTCAATCGAGGGGCGGCTCGGAAGCGGCTTCCAGGAGCTCGCCGACCGTCGTCAGGGCCAGGCCGACCGAGGTGTCGGCCGCCCCGTAGTAGACCTTGACCGGGCTCCCCGGCTTGGCGAAGCCCTCGTCGTCGTGGTCCTCGACGACCATCCCCGACGGGAAGACGACGTTCGGGACCTGGCCCGCGAGCTCGTACGGCTCCCGCGGCTCGAGGATGTTGAAGCGCGACCGGCCCAGGACCTTGGTCGGGTCCTTGAGGTCGAGCAGGACGACGCCCGCCTGATAGATGTTGGCGCTCCCGAAATGCGTCGCGACGCCGTGATAGATGTGAAGCCAGCCCCGGCGCGTCTTGACCGGCGGCGGCCCGGAGCCGATATACTCGTCCCAATAGTGGAAGCGGCCGCCCATGACCCGTCCGAGCGACTTCCACTTGACCAGGTCCTTCGAGCCGGCGAGCCGGATCTCGCTGCCCGTCCTCGGCCCGCCCGCAAGCTTGGACGTGTTGGGCCGCTCGAGCCGGACGTAAAGGCCGCCGACCTTCTCCGGGAAGAGGACGCCGTTGCGCGCGTCCTCATCCCCCGAGATGCCGAGGAACTCGAAATCCCGGAAGTTCTCGGTCCGGGCCAGCCCCAGCCGGCACCCGGCGTCCATGTCCATGGCGAACATGAGGAAAAAGGCCTCCTCGAGCCTGGTGATCCGGGCGTCGTAGATGTGGTAGATCCTCTTGCGGACCTTGGCGATGCCGTCGAGCTCGACGATCCCCGGCCGCACCGTGAAATGGATCCCGTCCGCGCTCTTGGCCATGAGCAGGAAGGTCTCGCGCGACCGGGCCTGGACGCGCAGGGCCAGGAAGGTGCGGCGGCCCATCCGGACCGCGCCGGGATTGAAGACCGACGTGACGTCCGTGAGCTGAGGCGGGATGTCCGGGATGTCGGCTCTCGTCAGGATCGGGTTCCTGGGATATCGGCGCATCGCACTCCCTCCTTCCGGCCTCAGCGGGCCTCGCCCATCGTGACGGTGACGCGGCAGACCGACCCGGCCGGCCGCGGCGCGACCACGCCGCCCTCGACCGGGCGGCCGTCGACCTCGACCGACCTGACCCCCGACTCGACCCCGTCCGGGTTCCGGACCTCGACGAGGTAGCGCGCGCCCCGGAACACGCGCTCGGCGCGGAAGCCCGGCCACTCGCCCGGGATGACCGGATCGACGACCAGGCCGCCGTAGTCCGGCCGGATGCCGAGGATGTGATCGTAGCCCACCCGGTACATCCAGGCGGCCGTCCCCGTCTGCCAGGAATGGCTGGCCCGGCCGGCCGTCTCGTGCTCGTCGCTCGTGATGTATTGCGAATAAACATAGGGCTCGGCGCAGAAGACCGACTGATCGATCCGTCCCGGCAGGAGCTTCCGGAAATAGGCGAAGGCGCGTCCGCCCCGCCGGAGCAGGCACTCGGCCTGGACGGCCCAGGCCGCCGGGTGGCAGAAGACGGCGCCGTTCTCCTTCTTGCCCCAGACGCACCGGGTGATGAGGCCGATCGTCGGGTCGATCTCGCGGAAGGCCGGGGCGCAGATCTTCGGCCCGTAGGGCGTGTCGAGCTCGCGGGCCAGGCTGTCCATCGCCCGCACGGCCCGGCCGCGGTCGGGCAGTCCGGCGAGGACGGCCCAGCTCTGGGTGTTGATGAAGATGCGCCCGTAGCGGTTCGTCCGCGAGCCGATCGTCCGCCCGGCCCCGCCGAAGGCCCGCAGGTACCACTCGCCGTCCCAGGCGTGGGTCTCGATGGCCGCGACCAGCCGGTCCCGGAGCTCCCGCGCCCCGGCGCCGCTGGCCGCCTTCCCGACGAACGCGAGGAGATCGGCGAGCCGGCCGAGCATGGCCGCGTAGAACATCGCGCCCCACACGCTCTCCCCGCCGTCCTTGCCGCCGATGTAGTCGAGCGTGTCGTTCCAGTCGCCCCGCCCGAACTTCGGCAGGCCGTGGGGGCCGAGGCCGGCCCCGGCGAAGCGGACGACGGCCATCAGGTGCTCGAGGACCGTGTCCTCTCCCCCGTCGAGGAAGGGCTCCCCGGCCTCGAGCAGCGCGAAGTCGCCCGTCTCCTTGAGGTACTCCGTGACCGCCAGGATGAACCACAGCGGATCGTCGCAGTGTTCCGTGAATTCCCCCTGGCCGTCGCCGTAGAAGTGGTGATAGACCTTGCCGTCGCGCCTCATCTGGCGGGCCAGGAGCCCCACCCGGGCCCGGGCCTTGGCCGGATCGGCGATGACGATGGCGATCGTGTCCTGGGCCGTGTCGCGATAGCCGAAGCCCCGGCCGATGCCCCAGTAATAGTAGCTGGCCACGCGTCCGACGTCGAAGGCGACCTTGGCCTGGTAGGGGATCCAATAGTTGAGAAAGACGTCGGCCTCGGGATCCGGCGTCCGGGCCCGGGTATGGCCCAGGAACCGGTCCCACTCCGCCTTCACCAGCGCCAACGCCGCGTCGGCCTCGGCCGCCGTCCGGAACCGTCCGAGGATGTCCGTCTTCGTCCGCTCGAATCCGTCCTTGGCGATGACCCCGAGCGAAAAGATGACCTCCGTCGACTCCCCGGGCTCGAGCTCGATCCCGACCTCGAGCGCCCCGACCGCGTTGCCGCAGTCCATGTCCTCCGACGACAGGCCCTTCTCCAGCCCCTCCGGGTCCGACTCGCTGCGGAAGGCCCCGATGAACCGCTCGCGGACCGTCTCGTAGCCCGCGACGGGCCTGTTCACCGTGAAGTAGGCCCAGCGGTCCCACTCCTTGTTCTCCTGGTGCTGGGTCCCGCGCGTCTCCGTCACCCAGTAGGTCTTGGTGGCGAAGAGCGCCCCGAGCTCCCGGTCGAACCGGACCCGGTTGAAGTGCTGGTCGTCGCACTGGTTGATGAGATCGACCAGGGCGTGGCCTAGGGCGAACTCGACATATCCGACGACCGCGAGCCGCCGCGGCCGCCCCGACGCGTTCCGCAGCGTCGCCCGCCAGATCTCCCGGTCGTCGTCGACGGGCACGAAGAACACGACCGACGAGGCGATGCCCTCGACCTCGGCCTCGGCCCGGGTATAGCCGAAGCCGTGGGCGACGCGGTAGGCCGCGCTCGGCTCCCGCCCCACCGGCTGCCAGGTCAGGCTCCAGATCTCTCCGCTGTCCCGGTCCTTGACGTAGATGTACTTCCCGGGCCGGTCGGGCGGCACGTCGTTGATGCGATAGCGGGTGATCCGGCCGTGGAGCGGGGTCCGGTCGTAGGAGATCCCCCCGCCGTTTGCCGAGATCGTCGCGAAGTAGCGCCCGTTCTCGAGGTAGTTGATCCAGGGGCGGGGCGTCCGGACGTCGGCGATGAGGAACTCGCGGCCGTCGGGAGAGAAGCGCCCGTGTTCCATGGGATCAGACGCCGTCCTTCTCGACGAAGCCCTGGTCGCCGTGATCCCGCTTCATGACCTTGAGCGTCGCGATCATCTCCTTCAGGTTGATGATCCCGCCGACCGAGAACCAGACGATGACGACGATGGACACGGCCAGGAAGATCATCGTGTAGGTCCTCCAGAAGCCGAGCCAGGCGGCCGTCGAGACCTCGCGGGTCAGGTTGAGGACCGTCCCGCCGACGAAGACGACGACCCAGCTGGCCGTCCAGGCGTAGGTCGCGACATAGATGACCTTGTCCCAGCGGGTGAACTCCCGGCCCATGCCCAGGACTTTCCAGCCCTTGAGCGGAGCCGCGTCGACGACCGTGTACTCCTCCTTGACCACATGCGCGCCCCGATGGAGCATCTTGTCCATGTCGAAGGCCTTTCGGCCGCCGCCCGTGAGGAGCGAGACGACGACGTAGACGACGCTCGAGAGGGCCATGGCCAGGCCCCAGAACATCTGCCCGTTGATCGGGAAACCGGGCACGATCTGCTGGACGGCGATGCCGCCCACGGCGACGACCGCGCCGACGATCATGGCCGACCAGGCCGCGGCCGTCGTGCCGCGCTTCCAATAGAGGCCGCCGATGATGACCGCCCCGCTGCCGCCGGCGAAGATGGCCCCGGTGATGGCGAAGAAGAGGAAGATATACTCGCTCTGCTGGAAGAGAAGGCTGAAGACGAAGCTGAAGGCGGCCACCCCCAGGATCGCCAGCTTGAGGACCTTGATGTGATCTTCCGGCGCGAAGGGCTTTTTACGGAGGGGCTGAATGACATCCTGGATGAAGATGCAGCCCCAGGAGTGGAGGTAGGTCTCGTTGCAGCCGATGGCCGCGGCCAGCATGACCGCGGCGAAGGCCCCCATCAGCCCGACCGGCAGGAGCTTGGTCAGGGCGAGGGGCACGGTCAGTTGGCTTTTCAAGGCCTCGGAGCCCAGGCCGTCGAGGACCGGGCGGACCGACGCCGCCGCCTCGGTGAAGCCCTCGCCGTGCCAGAAGGTGTAGGCCACGATGGGCACGAACACCAGGAACAGGCCCCACTGCGGGATGCCCCGCCAGTTGGCCAGAACGTCGCCCATCTTGGCCTCGTGGGCGCTCTTGGCCGAGGCGTTGTAGGCCTGGGTGCCCTGCCAGGACAGCTTGCCGTAGATGACCCCGATCATGCCGATGAAGAAGTACCAGAAGTTGTAGTCCTTGGTGCTCCCGGTGTGGAAGGGATTGACGAGCGAGGCGTTGGCCGGGGCCTGGGACAAGGCCTGGAAGATCTGGGCCCAATCCACTTGGAGCATGAGGACGATGACGATGACGATGAAGACCGTGTTGACGAAGATGCCCTGGAGGAAGTCCGTGATCATGACGGCGATCTGGCCGCCCGAAAAGACGAAGTAGAGCGGGATCCAGAGGATGACGATCATGACCAGGGCGAACGTCGAGACCTCGAGGCCGAAGACGCCGACCGTCCGGGGCAGGCCGCAGAAATAGATGAAGAAGCGGGCGCTGACGGCGGGGAAGATGCCGAAGTTGATGATGCCCGAGACGAAGGCCAAGGCCCCGGCGAAGACGCGGAACGACCGGCTGTAGCGGATCTCGAAGAACTGGGCCATGGTCAGGGCCCGCGTCTGGCGGAAGCGGTAGAGGACCCAGCCGGAGACGCTGATGCCGACGACGACGACGGCCATGACCATCTCCCACCAGCGCATGTTGAAGCCGGCGATGTAATTCATCTCCAGCATGCCGACGATGGTGATGGCCCCGAGCGAAGCCGTGCCCTGGGAGAGGGAGATGAGGTAGCGCCCGCCGGTGCGGCCGGCGGCCAGGAAGTCGGACACGCTCCGCATCAGGGGCTTGCTGAGGATGACGACGCCGATGATGAAGGCGAACACGGCGGCGACGATCGCCCAGTCGATCCAGGTCAGGTTCAACGCAGGCCTCCTCGCGTCACCGGGGCTTCGAGACGGAAGGAGATTCTATATGGGGAGGGAGGGAATATCAAGGCGCTTATCCCCGAACGGGTCCTGTCCGGTTGGCCTACCCGAAGCGAAGCGGAGGACCAGGTGCGCCGCGGAGCAACTCGGAGCGGCGCATCTGGGAAACATCTTAAGAAAGCCGCTTTCTCAAGATATTTATCAGAATCGCAGCCTCGAGCGCTCGGCCGCGATTCTGCAGGTCGCTTCGCGGACTCCGCTCCCCGCCGCCCCGGCCACCCGTTCTTGGGATAGCGCCTTGCCCCTACAGATAAAGAAAAGCGGATGCAAGCGGAATGGCGGGAACGCGAAGACCAAGTCCCTGGAGAAGTCCAGGCCTCCCCATCCGGGTCTCAGATATCGAAAGCTATGAGGCCGGTCTTGAGCCGGATCTGCTCGCGGAGGGCGTCCTTGGAGATGCGGTTCTCCTTCTCGGCCCGGACGGCCCGGAAGAGCTCCCAGGTCGTCATGAGGCCGTTGCCGTCCTTCTGGGCCTCCTCGATCTGGGCGGCCGAGAACGGGCACTGCCGTTCCTTGGCCGGGACCGCGGAGAAGTAGTTGCCGACCAGGATGGCCTTCATCCGGGTGTTGTCGAATTCCTGCATCCGGCGGCCCTTGTACTTTTGCAGCAGGGAACAATCGTCGTCGGTGGCCCAGTTCTTGCCGCCCCGGACGAGGACGATGACCAGCTCGCCCTTGCGGATGCCGGCCTCGACCGGCGTGTCGCCGGGCTCGAGCAGCCAGGCGTCCTCTTCTTTATTCCGGATGGTGTTCTTCCAATACTCGTCGACGTCCACGACCCGCCCCCAGCCGAGGTAGCGGAAGGCGTGCACGACGGCCTTCTTGAGGGCCGCGCCCTCCGCCTTGAGCAGGCGGTGGAACTCCTCCTGGCCGCCGGCCTTGAGCTCCTTCAGCTGGCGGTCGTAGTCGGCCATGACCATTTCGAACCGCTTCTTCTCCTCTTCCCGGCGGGCGACGAGCGTCTTGAGGTCGGGAAAGACGTACTCCTCCCCGTCGAGCCAGTCGGTCGCGGGCTCCGCGGCCGGCTCGGAGCCGAGCGTCAGGCGGTCCTTCAGGATGTATTCGACGACCTCGACGTTCTTGGCGCCGAAGGACGGAAGGAATAGGACGTTGCCCTTGCCCCGGGTCACGGCCATGGCCGCGGGCGCCCCGTCGAGCGTCTTGGCCAGGACCTCGATCTTGCCGCTGGCCGGCGTGTCCTTCTCCCATACGCCGTCCCCGAGGGTCTCCCCGAGGAGCCGGTAGGCCTTGGCGATATAGGGCTTGTAGCGTTCGAAGGGGACGTGGAAGAGGGCCCGGGGATTGAAGACCACGGCGTCGCCCCGGACGCTCTCCTCGATCCGGAGACCGTCGACGGGCCCGACAATATTGGTGATCCGGGCCGTATCGCCTCCGCCGACGAAGCAGACGAACCGGAGGCCGTCCCGAAGCCTGGCCGCGAGCCCCTCGTGGGCCCCGGCATGGAGATCGGCCCCGCCGTTGGCGGCTCCGGCGCCGATCTGATAGAACACGATCTCGCAGTCGCCGGCAGGGTCGAGGGGTCCCTCGATCCCCGTGGCCCAGGCCGTGGAGCGCGTTTCGACGTCGTATTTCTGGGAGACGAGGTGGTCGCGGTCGGCCGGCGGGAAATCGAGCAGCAGGATCTTGGCCATGGAACGGCTCCTTCGTGGAAATCCAGCCCATTATCAGGCTAGCCCCCCTCCCCGTCAATCACCCCTTGGGGTGAACCCCGGGAGGAAATCCCCCCGCGGACGGGGGCGAAGGATTCTCCGGCCGCCGGGGCCGGCCATTCCGATCTCGGTCCGTCTCCGCGGATTTGACTTTTTCTTATCATTACTATAGGTTTTATGTATATAATAGGAATGAAAGCCCAGCTCGCCGCCGCCGCCTTCACCGCCCTCGCGGTCCTGTCCGCCGTCGGGAAGCCCTCGGACATCCCGCAGATCCCCGGTCCCCTAAGCGCCGCTCACGCCGCCAAGCCCGGCGAAGCCGATTGCGCGGCGTGTCACGCCTCCCCCGATCAGGTGTCGCCGGCCAAGTGCTTGGCTTGCCACAAGGAGATCGCCGAGCGCGTCGCCGCGGGAACGGGATACCATCGCGACAAGGGACAGGATTGCGCCCTCTGTCATGCCGAGCACCAGGGCCGCGAGGCCGGTCTCGTACCCATGGAGCGCGTCTCCTTCGATCACGCCGAGACGGGGGCCGACCTCCGCGGCGCCCACACGAGGGCCAAAGATTGCGACGCCTGCCATACCCCGGCCAACTCGCTCCCGAGGACGAAGGGCCGCTCCTACCTTTTCCTACGCTCGGGCTGCCGGGTCTGCCACGCAACGCCCCACCCGGGACGCCAGGACGCGTGCCTCAAGTGCCACGGCCAGGACAATTGGCGCGTCACGCGCCGCGCGGGGAGCGTCGGGCCATGAGCTCCCGGACCTTCGCGGCCGCGCTCGCCGTCGCGGCCTCGTTCTTCGCGGCCGCCGGGCGCACCGCGGCCGGCCAGTCATCCGGCACCCCGTTCTACAGCCGCGGCGCGGTCTATCTCGACTGGCAGGGCTCGCGCTTTGCGGACGGGATGCTCGCCAACCAGGTCTCCCTCCGGGTAAAATTCGACCTCATCGCCCGGCCCGGCCAGGGCTGGACTCTGACCTTGGACGCCCGCGACCGGGTCGGCCTCGCGGGGTCCGCGAGGAACGCGGCCATCGTGTACAGCGCCCGACTGACTTACGACAAGGCCGGATCGCCCTTCACACTCATGATCGGCCAGATGAACCTCTACGACACGGCCGGCATCGGGTCCCTTCTCGGCGGAGCGGCGGCCCTCAAGGTCGCCCGCGGTTTTTCCGTCGGCGGCTACGGCGGCCTCCAGTCTTCTCCCTATATCTCGCGTCTCGACCCCAAGTACCTCAAGGCCGGCGCCTTTGTCCGCTGGCTCGGGCCGAAGGGCCGGACCGCAAGCCTCGGTTACAACCAGCTGTTCTACGGCGGCCTGACCGAGCGCCGCTTCCTCTACGCCAACGCCTTCACGGGGATCGATAAGGTCTTTTCCTTCTACGGGGACGCGGAATACGAGCTCGGCGGCCACGTCGCCGGCGAGAACCGCCTGTCTCGCCTGTTCGGGACCGCCCGCTGGGACCTCGGCCGGTGGGCCGACCTCAGCGCCAGCTTCAGCCAGGGCAAGGGCCTCGACTTCCACCGCTACCTGCTCGAGGCCTCCCAGGACCCGAGCCTCTTCGACCAGAACATCGAGCGGTATTATTATTCCAACTACGCCAGTGTCCGCCTGAGCCTCAAGCCGACGTCCCGTCTCCGGCTCTCGGTCAGCCGCCAGCGGAGCGAACAGAAGGACCAAGGCGTCCTCAACCACACCTGGCGCTTCACCGCCTCGGCAGCGAACCTCCTGGCCCGGGGCCTATCGTTCACCGGAGACTACGCGATGAACCGCGGCGACCTCTCCGAATCCGACTCCTACCGGATCTCCGCGACCAAGGACTTCGGGCGATTCTCGTTGACCGGGAGCTATTCCAGCACCTACAACGGCCTGCGCTACGACCCGAACGGCGGAGATCCCCAGATCGTCCACCTGGCCGACGCGCGGAACGTGTCGCTCGGGACCCTCGTCCGGATCGGCCGGGGCCTCACGGCCTCGATCGAGTACGGCGGTTTCCTCCAGTCCGGCCTGAGCGACCACTTCCTTTTCGTCCGTCTCATCTACAGGACCCGCTGAGGAAAGCATGCCCCCACACCGGAACACCCGTGATCTCTCCGGCCGTCACCCGGGCCGGATCGGGCCGGCCCTGGTCCTGGCGGTCCTGCTCGTCCCGCTCCTCGTCCTCCTGGGCGCCCAGAAGGACGCCGGGCAGAAGAAGGCCGGAACGGCCTCCCCGTCGGGAAAGCCCGTCCCGGAGTGGACGGCGGAGTCCCATGACGGGACGGCTTTTCCCCTCGTCGGACGGCACCGGACCCTGGACTGCCGCGAGTGCCACGTCAATTTGGTCTTCGAGGGCACACCCACCGATTGCGAGGCCTGCCACTGGCAAAGACGGCAGGACGACCGCTACCAGCTCCGGCTCGGCGCCCGGTGCGCGGACTGCCACACGCCGCAGTCCTGGAAGAAGGTCGATCCGGCCCTCTGGTCCCACGAGGTGGAGACGGGATTCCGTCTCGGGGGCGTCCACCGGGCCCTCGATTGCGAGGCCTGCCACGGCGCCGGCGGCTTCGAGCCCCGGCCGACGGATTGCGTCGCCTGCCACGAGGCCGACTATCTCGGGACCCGGGAGCCCGATCACGTGCAGGCCGGCTTTCCGACGAACTGTCCCGACTGTCACGACGAGCGGGCCTGGTCGCGCGCGTCGTTCGACCACGGGAGCTTCACGCTCCAGGGCCGGCACACCAGCCTCGATTGCTCGGCTTGCCACGGGAACGGGATCTATGCGGGGACCCCGACGGACTGCGCCTCCTGCCATCTCGACGATTATGACCGGGCCTCGGACCCGGAACATCGGGCCGCAGGCTTCCCCACGACCTGCGACGCCTGCCATCTGCCCTCGCACTCTTCGTGGGACCAGGCCGCGTTCGCTCACGAGTTCCCGATCACGAGCGGCCGGCACGCGGGGCTGAGCTGCACGGACTGCCATACGACGAGCAGCTATCAGCAGTTCAACTGCCTCGACTGCCACGCCCACGAGCGATCGGCCATGGACGCCGAGCATCAGGGCCGGGCCGGCTATTCCTACAGCTCCCTGGCCTGCCTGACCTGCCATCCGCACGGAAACGCTTAGCCGTCGACAAGGGCCTCCTCTCTGTGCTATTTTCCGGGCCAGATGACCGGTCCCGTCCGGTCCAGGAGGACCCCATGAGATTCCCGCACCCCGCATCCCGACGCCGCGCCGCCCGGTTCGCCGCCACGGCCGTCCTGCTCGCGGTCCCGCTCACGGCGGCCGCCGGAGTCCGTTTCGCCGTGTCCTTCCCGGCCGCCCGCTCGACGGCGCCTCTGGACGGCCGGATGCTGCTCCTCGTCTCGACCGACGGCCGGACCGAGCCCCGCTTCCAGATCTCCGACGGCGCGGCGACCCAGCTCGTCTTCGGCCTCGACGTCGACGGCCTGGCCCCCGGCGCCGAGGCGGTCTTCGACGCCTCCGCCTTCGGCTATCCCGTCCGGAGCCTGGCCGAGCTCCCGGCCGGGGAATACTTCGTCCAGGCGCTCCTGCACCGCTACGAGACCTTCCGCCGCGCCGACGGCCACGTCGTCAAGCTGCCCATGGACCGGGGCGAGGGCCAGCGCTGGAACGCCGCGCCCGGCAACCTCTACAGCGCGCCCCGCAAGATCGTCCTCGATCCGTCCGCCGACGGGACCGTGCGCGTCGTCCTCGACCGGGAGATCCCGCCCATCCCGCCGGCCAAAGACACCAAGTACATCCGCCACGAGCGCATCCAAAGCGCGCTTCTGACGAAGTTCTGGGGCCGGCCGATGTTCCTCGGGGCCTGCCTGCTCCTCCCGGCGGGCTTCGACGAGCACCCCGAAGCCCGCTATCCCCTGATCGTCAACCACGGCCATTTTCCGTACACGATCGAGGGCTTCCGGGAGCAGCCGCCGGACCCCGCCCTCAAGCCCGACTACAGCGAGCGCTTCCGTCTCGAGGGCTACAACCGCGTCCAGCAGGAGTACGCCCACGCCTTCTATAAGGAGTGGACCGGGCCGGGCTTCCCGCGGGTCATCGTCATGGAGATCCAGCACGCCAACCCGTACTACGACGACTCCTACGCCGTCAACTCGGCCAATCTCGGGCCGTACGGCGACGCCATCGTCCGCGAGCTCATCCCCTATATCGAGAAGAAGTACCGCGGCCTCGGCCAGGGCTGGGCCCGCTTCCTCTACGGCGGCTCGACCGGCGGCTGGGAGGCCCTGGCCGCCCAGGTCTTCTACCCCGACGAGTTCAACGGCTGCTATGCCGCCTGCCCCGACCCGATCGACTTCCGGGCCTACGGCCTGGTCAACATCTACGAGCACGGGAACGCCTACTATGTCGACGGCCCCTGGAAGAAGACGCCCCGGCCCGCCCTCCGCAACTGGCTCGGCGAGGTCAGCGCGACGATGGAGGAGGCCAACCACCGCGAGCTGGCCCTGGGCACGCACGCCCGCTCGGGCGACCAGTGGGACATCTGGCAGGCCGTGTTCGGCCCCGTCGGCCCGGACGGCTATCCCAAGCCCATCTGGGACAAGCTGACCGGAGAGATCGACCGCGACGTCGCCCTCTACTGGAGAGAGCATTACGATCTGACGGACATCCTGAAGCGCGATTGGAAGACGCTCGGCCCCAAGCTCGCCGGCAAGATCCACATCTACGTCGGGGACATGGACAACTACTACCTCAACAACGCCGTCTACCTGGCCGAGACGTTCCTGGAAAGCACCAAGGACCCGTATTACGCCGGCGAGGTCAAATACGGCGACCGGGCCGAGCACTGCTGGAACGGCGATGCCGAGCGGCCGAACGCCATCTCGAGGCTCCGCTACCACCAGATGTACATCCCCCGCGCGGTCCGAAGGATGGAGGCCACGGCCCCGAAGGGCGCGGACCTCAAGAGCTGGAGATACTGAGAGGAGAGGCCGTCCGCCCGGTCACTTCTTCTTGGTCTTGGCCTGGCCCTTGCCGGCCGGCCCGCCCTTGGGCGCGTTCCCCGGGGCGCCCTTGGACCGGCCGCGGCCGATCTCGTCGTGGATCCGGACGAAGCTCGTCTGTCGACCGCGCATGACCATGATCTCGTCGGGGTCCAGGCCGTGGTACTCGGACATGAAGCGCAGGTTGACCAGGTCGACGACCTCCCGGTCGGCCAGGACGAGCGTCTTCCAGTCGCCGCCGCGGCCGTGCTTCCGATAGTAGCCGTAGGCGTTGCCGTAAGGCGGTCCGATCTTTTCCATACGCACGGGCAGGAAGAAGATCTCCGGCGACAGCCCCAGGCGGACGGCGACGTCGAACCAGGACCTCTTCCCCAGCCGGAGGTCGACGACGACCTGCGGGCCGACGTGGGCCCGGGCGGCCAGGAAGTAGACGACGGGCAGCTCCTCGTCGAGCAGGCGGGAACGGGTCCGGAGATCGACGACGGCGCGCGGGGCCACGCGATAGTGGTCGCCTACGGCCACATAGAAGCTCCGGAGCCGGCCGTCGGAAATGGAGATGCCGAGGTCGACCTGGGCGGCCAGGACCGGGCCCGCGCCCAGGGCGGCGGCGATCAAAACGAGAACGAATGTTTTTTTCATGAGACACACCTCTCTACGATCCTGACCTTTTAGTCGGAGATGGCATGCCGTTTGCTGCATTCTCAAGCGTTAAGGGCGGTCATTGCGGTCCTCGAGGGAAGATCGGCCAAAGCGAGCGCGGCCTGTTAAAAAGTTGAATGACAAGGATGTGTTTTTTACCATTAACTAATATTTTAGTTGACAAACTAACGAATTAGTTTTATATTAGGAGCGCCATGAAAGAACTGACCCGCGCCGAAGAACAGATCATGCACGTCCTATGGTTCCTCGGGAGGGGCTACGTCAAGGACATCATCGAGCGGCTGCCCGAACCCAAACCCGCCTACAACACGGTCTCGACCATCGTCCGCATCCTGGAGAAAAAAGGGTTCGTCGGCCACGAGGCCTTCGGCAAGACCCACCTCTACCGCCCGCTCGTGGCCAAGGAGGACTACACCCAGGCCTTCCTCCGCACCTTCGTCCGCAACTACTTCGACAATTCCTACCAGGACCTGGTCTCCTTTTTCGCCAAGGACCGGGAGATGAGCCTGTCCGAGCTCGAGGAGATCCTCGGCGCCCTCCGCGAGGAGATCCGGAAGCAGAAGGCGGAAAAGAATGGCTGAGCTCGTCACCTATCTCCTGAGGTCGGCGGCCTGCCTGGCCGCTCTCACCCTCTTCTACCGCCTCGTCCTGATGCGGGACGCCAACTTCGGGCTCAACCGCGTCTTCCTCCTGGGATCGGCGGTCCTGTCCCTGGCCCTCCCCCTCCTCCGGATCGAATCGCCGTTCTTCACGACGATCGTGCCGGCCGAGGCGCTCTCCCTGCCCGCGGCCGCCGCCCCGGCGCCCGCGATGCCCTCCGGCCCGGCCCCGCTCGACCTCGTCTTCGCCGTCTACGCCGCCGGGGCCGCGCTCGCGCTCGGGCTCTTCCTCGTCCGCGTCGGCCGTATCGCCTGGATGGCCGTCCGCTGCGGCTGCGAGCGGCACCGCGGGCTCAGGATCGTCCTCTGCGGCCACTCCGGCGAGCCGTTCTCGTTCTTTCGCTTCGTCTTCGTCGACCGCTCCCAGGCCCGCGGCGCCGACATCGACCGCGTCCTGGCCCACGAGCTGGCCCATGTCCGCCAGCTCCATTCGCTCGACGTCGTCCTGGCGGAGGTCCTGTCCGTCGTCCAATGGTTCAATCCTTTTGTATGGCCATACAAAAGATCGCTGCGCGAAACCCACGAATACCTGGCGGACCGGGCGGTCATAGCGCAGGGCTGCCCGCTCGCCCGGTACCAGCTGCTCATCGTCGAGCAGTCCGTGGGCGGAAGGCTGCTCGAACTCGCGAGCAGCTTCCGGACATCCCAGATCAAAAGGAGAATTTTCATGTTGACGAAGAAGCAGACAAGAGGATTGGCGCGGTGGAAGCCGCTCTTCATCCTGCCGCTGGCGGTCGTCCTCGTCCTGGCCTTCGCCGAGTCCAAGACGGTCGTCCAGCCCGGTCCCCAAGCGTCGGTCCAGAGCGGCCAGGAGACCCCGGCCAAGGGCGGCGGCACCACGCTCAAGATGACCGAGGAGGAAATGGTCAAGGCCATCAAGGAGAAGGCGGCCCAGCTCGAAGAAATGAAGCAGAAGAACGCCGAGACGGTGGCCAAGCTCCGGGAGAAGCTCGCGGCGGCGACCGACGCCGAGACCAAGGCCAAGATCGAGCATGCCCTCAAGGAGCAGAAGCTGATGTCCATCGAGCTCGGCGCAAAGGAGCGCATGCTCCAGATGAAGAAGGTCGAGATGGAGATGGCCAAGGTCAGCGATCCCGCCCAGAAGCTCGAGCTGGAGAAGAAGCTCAAGGCCCTCCAGGCCGAGAGCGAAGACCTCAAGAAGAAGGTCGAGGAGATACGGCAGGCCGAGCTGAAGGCCAAGCAGGCGGCCGAGAAGAAGTAGTCCGACCGAACGTCCGGAGAGGGGCGGCTCCTCCCCCGCGGGAGCCGCTCCTTCCCGTTCCCTTCCTTGATCCCCGGGCGCGCGCCGCCGGGGCCCCTGAGACAGCGGGGCCCCTTCTCCTCCGGAAGAAAATCCCCGCGCTCTCGTCCAAACAGGCGATGGATCTTATTCCCTAGGAGTCCGTACGATGCCGTTCCCGCGACACCGCACCATCTCCGGGCCGGCCCTCGCCGTCCTGGCGGCCGGTCTGATCCTGGCCCTGGCCGTCCCTCTCCTCGCTCAGGAACCGGCCAAAAAGCTCGACGTCAGCTGCCTCGTCACGCCGCCCCCGAAGATCGACGGCCTCATCGACGACCCCTGCTGGCAGGCCCTGAAGCCGGTCTCGGGCTTCTTCCAGTACGATCCCATCAACGGGGCCAAGGCCTCCGAGGAGACCTTCGTCTGGACCGCCTTCGACGAGAACTACCTCTACTTCGCCTTCCTGATGAAGGACTCCCAGCCCGGCAAGATCTGGGCCGAGCTGACGCCGCGCAACGAGTGGGACGAGAACGACTCGATCGAGCTCGTCCTCGACGCCTACAACGACAAGCGGACGAGCATCACCTTCGCCCTCAATCCCAGGGGCGTCCAAAAGAACTCGGTCGAAACGATCTGGAAGTCGGGCGCCGCCGTGCGCCAGGACGGCTGGAGCGCCGAGATGGCCATCCCGTTCAAGTCCCTGCGCTTCTCGGCGAAGAAGCTCGACGTCTGGGGCGTCAACTTCGAGCGCTACATTCCCCGCCTCAAGGAGACCGACTATTGGACCGACGTCGACCGCGACCTGCCCCGGCTGCAGCAATCGGGCGAGCTCTGCGGCCTCGCCGGCCTCAAGCCCGGCTATAACCTCGAGTTCTTCCCCTACGCCGGTGTCCGGACCACGAAGTGGGAGGACGAGACCGACACGCAGGCCGCGGTCGGCCTCGACGCCAAGTGGGGCATCCGGCCCAACCTCTACCTCGATGTCACGGCCAGCCCGGACTTCAGCGAGGTCGAGTCCGATCCCTTCATCTACCAGCTGTCCCCGTATGAGAACTACCTCGACGAGAACCGTCCCTTTTTCACCGAGGGCCGCCAGTACTTCAGCTTGTCCCAGGGGGACGAGTACCACGACGGCGGGACGAGCCTGTTCTACTCGCGGCGCGTCCGCAACCCCCGCTTCGCGGCCAAGGTCTCCGGCAAGACGGGCGGGTTCGGCTTCGGCATCCTCGGCGCCATCAACAAGGAGGAGGTCGGCGCGGGCGAGGACCCCCGGGACTCCTATTTCGGCGTCTTCCGGGTCCAGAAGGACATCTTCAAGAATTCCCAGGTCGGCCTCTACTACGCCGGCGTCCGCGACGGGGAGGTCCGCAACCAGAACGTGGCCCTCGACTTCAGCTTCAACTTCAAGGACTTCTACTACTTCCGGGGCCTGGCCGCGAGGACCTTCAACGGGGGCGCGTCAGGCACCCGCAACGGCATCTACCAGCTCGGCTTCCAGAGGGAGCCCGACGCCGGGCTGCAGATCATGTCCGGTTTCCAGCGCATCGAGGACAACGTCGACATCCGCACGGGTTACGCCGACCAGCGGGACATCCAGTCCTTCGACCTCATGGCCGGTTACGCCTGGCGCTATGACAAAGGCCTGTTCAAGCGCCTCAGCTTCGACCTCGGCGGGACCATCCGGCAGGATTCGTACGGCAACGCCACGGGCGAGAACACCGAAGTGTTCGTCTGGTCCGAGCTCTTCAACCTCATCGAGGTCCACGGCGGATTCGAATTCGGGCGGAGCAAGTACCAGGTCGTCGGCGCCGACGACCGGCTCACCTGGACGGCCGATTACGTCAAGACCTACGGCGGCAACCTCGACTTCAGCTGGGAGCGCGGCGGCTTCCTGAAGGAGATCGGGCTCGAGGGCGGCTGGGAGAAGCGCGGCGTCTACAACGAGGACTGGACCGCCGTCGTCCCCGGCACCCAGACCAGCGTCGAGGGCCAGCTCGTCCTCCGGCCGCGCTCCAACCTGGAGTGGTCGATCGAAGGCGACTGGATCCGCCAGACGGTCGACGGCACCGGGGCCGAGGCCTTCAACGGCCTGGCCTACGAGACCGCGCTCCACTATCAGCTCACCCGGAGCCTCTTCCTCAATACCCGCTTCCTCGGCGAGACCCGGGACAACCAGTACAGCCTGGACTTCCTCGTCGGCTATTATTTCGGGGCCGGCAACATCGTCCAGCTGGCCTTCAAGAAGAGCGACAGGAACGACCTCCTCGGCTGGGTCGGAGGCTACTCCGTCACCCTCAAGGTTTCGTACCTGCTCCGCATCTGACCCTCCCCGCCGGAGGTGAGACGGGTGGGGCGTTTATCACCCCGCGAATGATTCCCGGAGGGGATGGACCGGGACCCCTCCCCCGCCGAAAATAGGCCCGAGGAAATGATGCGGCTCTTCGGCCACGCCCAGCCCGACCTGCCAGGTCTCTCGGCAGCCAGCCTTGAGGTCCGGACGGCCGGCGCGACGGCCGTCCCCTCCGCCGCATCCGCCCCGGTCCCTTCCCCCCGGACGGAAGCCAAGTATTACAAGACGCCCTACATCAACGAGCGGAAGAAATACGAGCTCATCATCGCCGCTTCCGGCCAGGTCGTCTACGACTACGACATGGCCAACGGCGAGATCGCCTGGAGCGGCAACCTCGAACAGGTCATGGGTTATTTGCCCGAGGAGATGGGCGGCATCGAGGAGTGGGCGGAGCGGATCCACCCCGAGGACAGGGACGAGGCCCTCCGGCTCCTCGACGAGTGCGAGAAGAACCGGGAGGTCTACGAGATCGATTACCGCTTCCGCCACAAGAACGGCGGCTACCGCTGGCTCCACGACCGCGGCTTCTTCCTCATCGAGGACGACCGGAACCTGCGCCGGATGATCGGCATGATGAACGACATCCACGAGCGCAAGCAGGCCGATCTCCTCCAGAGCGCCGTCTACAAGATCGCCCAGGCCGCGGACACCTCGGCCGGGCTGGACGACCTCTTCAAGTCCGTCCACGCCACCGTCGGCACGGTCATGCCGGCGGGGAATTTCTACATCGCCCTCTACGACCGGGCCGCGGAGCTCATCGAATTCCCCTATTTCCGGGACGAGGAGGACCCCCCGCCGGAGCCCATCAAGCCGGGCAAGGGTTTGACCGAATACGTCATCCGGACGGGCCGGCCGCTCCTCTGCGACGAGGCCACCGACCGCGAGCTGCGCGGCCGCGGCGAGGTCGGGCTCATCGGCGCTCCCTCGGCCATCTGGCTGGGCGTCCCCCTCATCGTGGACGGCGTGACCATCGGCGCGATGGTCGTCCAGCACTACAGCGACCCGGCGGCCTACGGCCCGGCCGAGCTGCGCATGCTCGAGTACGTTTCGTCGCAGGTGGCCCGGTCCATTTGGCGCAAGGGCGCCGAGGAGGCCCTCCGCCGCAACGAGCAGCGCCTGTCCCATCACATCCAACAGACCCCGCTGGCCGTCATCGAATGGGACACGGAGTTCAAGGTCCTCCAGTGGAACCGCGCCGCCGAGAAGATCTTCGGCTACGCCGCCGCGGAGGCCATCGGACGCCACGCCTCGTTCATCGTGCCCCAGAGCTATCGGGAGCAAACGGAAGAGATCATGGAACGGCCTGATGGCCAACACGTCGGGCGAGCGAAGCGCCAACGAGAACGTCACCAAGGACGGCCGGACCATCGCCTGCGAGTGGTACAACACCCCGCTCGTCGACGGCGAAGGCCGCGTGACGGGGGTGGCCTCGCTGGCCCAGGACGTCACGGAGCGGCGGCGGACGGAAGTCGCGCTCCGCGACAGCGAGGAGCTCTACCGGCGGCTCGTGGCCGCCATCCCCGACATGATCGTCCGGACCGACCTCGAAGGCAACATCCTCTTCGCCAACGACGTCGCCGTCCGCCGGAGCGGGAGCGCCCGGGTCGAGGACCTCGTCGGTCGCAATATCTTCTCCTTCGTCGTCGCGGAGGAGCGCGAGAGGGCCGTCTCGGCGGCGGCGCGGATGTTCGACAAGAAGATCGGATCGCAGGAGCTGGGCCTGGTCTTCCCGGGCGGACCGTGCGTCCGGTTCGAGGTGGAGGGGTCCGTCCTTCGCGGTCTTGAAGGCAAGCCCTACGGCGTCGTCTACCTGTGCCGGGACATGACCGAGCGCAAGCAGGCCGAGGAGAGCCTCCGCCAGGGCCTGGTCAAGCTGCGGACGACCCTGAAGGCCTCCATCGATTCCCTGTCGTCGGCCATCGAGATGAGGGACCCCTACACGGCCGGCCACCAGGAGCGCGTCACCCGCCTGGCCCGGGCCATCGCCGTCGAAATGGGGCTCGACGAGGAGCGCGTGGAGGCCATCGAGATCGCCGGCATCGTCCACGACCTGGGCAAGCTCTACGTCCCGGCCGAGATCCTCAGCAAGCCGACCAAGCTGACCGATCTCGAGTACGCCATGATCAAGATGCACGCCCAGGCGGGCTACACCGTCCTGAGCAAGATCGACTTCCCCTGGCCGATCGCCCAGATCGTCCACCAGCACCACGAGCTCATCAACGGCTCCGGGTATCCGCAGGGGCTCGTCGGCAAGGACATCCTGCTCGAGGCCAAGATCCTGTGCGTCGCCGACGTCGTCGAGGCCATGTCCTCCCACCGTCCCTACCGTCCCGCCCTGGGCATCTTCGCCGCCCTGGACGAGGTCTCCCGGAAGCGGGGCCTGCTCTACGACCGCGACGTCGTCGACGCCTGCCTGCATCTCTTCAACGAGAAGAAGTTCAAGTTCGACTGAGCGGCGTCAGTACCAGTCGGCCAGGACGATGCCGGCGCCGACGCGGCCGACGCGATGGTCGAAGTCGAGCAGGCTCTCCCCGTACCCGAAATAGCACTGGACGAACCCGCCGACCCGGGAGAACAGGGGGAAGCTCCAGTCGGCTTGCAGGGCGGCCCGGTTGAAGCGGAAGTTCAGGTTGTCGCGGACCATGAGCCCGACGCGGTGCCGTTTGTGGAACCAGAAGCCCTGGACCTGGCCGTAGCCGAGCTGCCGGGTGATGCCCGGGGTCTCGTTGTGCCCCGGATCGAAGAGCACCCGGACCCAGCCGGTGACGAGGAGGGCAAACGGCCCCCGCTCGAGGCCGACGTTGGCCGTGAGCCGGTTCCAGTTGCGCGAGAGCGGCCGGGCCTGGCCGTTGGACTGGTGGCTCAGGCCGACCTGGAGGAAGCGGCCGTCGAACCCGAGCAGGCGAAAGCGGGTCCGGAGGCTGGCGATGAGCTCCGCCTCGTGGTCGATCGTCCGGAAGGGCGCCGACCCGTCGATGTCGTAGAGCTGCCAGAAGGCCTTTTGGGTGTAGCCGAGCCAGAGGTCGACCGGACCGCCGAAGAGGTCCTGCCCGAGCTTGGCCTTGATGCTCAGCTGGAAGACGGCCTCCGACCTCATCAGCGTCCGCTCCGGATCGACCTCGCGGAAGACCTCGGAATGGGGCGAGCTGTTGGAGGTAAAAGGCAGGACGTAGGTGGTGCGGTAGGGCGTGAAAGCGAACTTGACCCGGCGCGTCGCCTCGTCGAGCTCCCAGAGCCTGGTGAAATAGGAGGGCCCGGCCGCGCGCGCGAGCGGGGCGAGGAGGAGCAGGAGGAGAGAGAGACAGGCGGCGCGGGATCTCATGGCCGTCCCCATTGTACTTGAATTCGCCCGGCTCTTGCATTACGATGCGCTCGAAATGGGGATCGCCGCAGGACCCGTAGCGAAAATGGCCGTCGTCCTCGGTTTGGCCGCGCCGCTTCTCTTGGCGGGTCTCTCGTCCCATTCCTCCGACAGGGCGAAAAAATCCGCGTCGAAGCTGGCCGACGAGCTCTTGGCCAGCCTCGGCACCGACCGGGAGCCCGGCGCGGCGGTCATGGTCCAGAAGGACGGACGGTTCCTCTACATCGGCAGCCGCGGCGTCGCCGACATGCAGGCCATGCGCCCGATCGATGGCCGGACCAACTTCCGGTTGGCCTCCGTCTCCAAGGCATTCACCGCGGCGGCCGTCATGCTGCTCGTCCGGGACGGCCGGCTCGGCTACGATGACACCCTGAGCCAGATCTTCCCGGACTTCCCCGGGTACGGCCGGACGATCACCGTCCGCCACCTCCTCCAGCATACCTCGGGCCTGCCCGATTACGAAGAGCTCATGCCGCCGGCCGATCCGGCCGTCCCGCCGGAGCGAGCCCAGATCGACGACGCCGGGGTCCTCGAGCTCCTGAAGAAGCAACCGGCCGGCTGGTTCACGCCGGGCGCCCTCTGGCGCTACAGCAATTCGGGCTACGTCGTGCTCGGCCTCATCGTCGAGAAGATCTCGGGCAAAGCCTTCGCCAGCTTCCTGCGGGACCGCGTCTTCGAGCCGCTGAAGATGACGGGCACGGTGGCCTTCGTCCGCGGCCGGAACACCGTCGCCGACCGCGCCTTCGGCTACACGAAGGAGGGCGGCAAGTGGCGGTTCACCGACCAGAGCGCGACCTCGGCGACCCTCGGCGACGGCGGCGTCTATTCCTCGATCTACAACCTGTCCCTGTGGGACGAAGCGCTCCGTCGCCACCTCCTGCTCGGCGAGGCGGACATGAAGGCCGCCCTGACGCCCGTGCGGGTGCCGGGCAAGGGCCCGACCGGACCCGACGGACGGCCGGCGGACTACGGCTTCGGCTGGTTCCTGAACGGTTGGGAGGGGCGGCCGCGGATGTGGCATTACGGCGAGACGGTCGGCTTCCGGACGGCCATCCACCGCTTCACCGCCGACGGCCTCACGGTGATCGTCCTCGCCAACCGGTCGGACATCGACGCCACGGACCTGGCGCTCAAGCTCGCGGGGTTCTTCCTGGCCGAGACGAAGTGACCGGAGCGGTCAGGCGACCATCGATGGGATGCCGTTCTGCCGGCCGTAGAGGTGGCGGATCAAGCTGAGCACGGCCTGGGACGTCAGGCGCTGGAACTCGACCCCGATCTCGTAGATGTCCTCGTTCGGCCGCGCCTTCACCCACTTGACCTCGCCGTCGAGGTTGACGAACTGATCGGTGCCGGCCAGGTCGAGCCGGACGCGGATGATGGTCCCGACGGTGTAGCTCTTCGAGGTGACGATCCGCGCGCCGCCCGTGGACAGGTCGTAGGTATGGGCGGCGATGCCGGCGCCCTGGTACTTGTCGACCGACGTCCGGATGAGGACGCCGTTCTGTTCCATGAACCGGTTTCTCTTGCGTCTTTCGTACATGTCCCGCTCCCGGGTGCTCGCACCTCGTTCCGCCCCCATTCTCGGGCGGGGCCCCGAGGCGCGCAATCACCCCGAGGGGTGATTCGGGCGGTGATTTCCCACCCTTTCCCCGCCCGTTGACGGGCCCGGGGCGGGGTGCTATCCTTTGACCGTCCCCATGAACGCTTCCAAGACCTGGGCCTTGGTCCTCATGGGCGGGGGCGCGAGGGGCCTCGCCCATGTCGGCGTCATCCGCGTCCTCGAGCGCGCCGGGCTCGTCCCCGACATCGTCGCCGGCACGTCCATGGGCGGGCTCGTCGGCGGGCTCTACGCGGCCGGCGTCTCCGGGACCCGGATGACCGAGATGATCGGCGGCATGGACCTCGGGGCGGCCGCCGACGAGGCGGGCCTGCGCCGGCTCTTCAAGCGGTCCCGGAACCTCTTCGAATACATCCTCCTTTCGGACTATAAAAATCGATTCTTCACCAAGATCGGCCTCGACAAGGAAGACGCGATCGAGGCCTACCTGAAAGGCTGCGTCGGAGAGGTCCGCATCGAGGACCTGCCGGTCAAGTTCCTCTGCAACGCCGTCGACCTGACGTCCGGACGCGAGGTCGTGTTCACCAAGGGCAAGCTCTATCGCGCCCTGCGGGCGACGATGTCGCTGCCGATCGTCTTCGAGCCGGTGCGCCACGACCGGATGGTCCTGATGGACGGCGGCATCCTCAACAGCGCGCCGGTCGAGGCGGCCCGGGCGGCCGGGGCCGAGGTCGCGGTCCTCGTCGACATCCACCGGCCTCTGAAACGGATGCCCCGGGAGAAGCTCAAGAGCGCGATCCAGATCGTCCAGCGAACGGTCGAAGTGGCCACCGCCGCGTCCTTCACGGAACGGGCCCGGCACGCCGATTTCGTCCTGCGCATCCCGGTCGACCAGGGGGTCCTCCAGTTCTCCAAGCCCCGGGCGATCGTCGCCAAGGGCGAGCGGGTCGCGACGGCCGAGCTCGAAGCATTGAAGAAGGCCATCGGGGCCCATCGATAGAGAGAGAGAGAGAGAGAGTCCGAAATGAGCAAAAGAACCGTTCTCGTTCAGGTGTTCGCCGCGGCGTGCCTGGTCGTCGGCCTATCCGCGCAGCAGGCCCCGCCCAAGATCGAGCGGGTGCCGGTCGCGGGACCGGTTTATATGCTCCAGGGCGGAGGCGGCAACATCGGCGTGTTGGCCGACGAAACGGGCCTGGTCTTCATCGACGCCATGTTCGAGCGCGTCGCCGACGGCGTCCGCGAGGCGGTCAAGGGGCTGCCCGGCGGCGGCCGGGTCCGGGTCCTGGTGAACACCCACTGGCACTCCGACCACACCGACGGCAACAAGGCCTTCGGCCCCGGCGCGACGATCATCGCCCATGAGAACGTGCGGGCGGTCCTGGCGAGGGACGAGCCGCTGATGGGCGGGGTCACCAAGGCCCTGCCGGAGGACGCCCGGCCGAACGTCACCTTCAAGGACGGGATGACCTTCTACGCGGGCGGACAGGCCATCCGGCTCGTCCACTTTCCCGACGCCCACACCGACGGGGACACGGCCGTCTTCATGGACGGGGGCAAGGTCGTCCACATGGGCGACATGTTCTTCAACGGGATATTCCCCTTCATGGATGTCGCCCACGGCGGCGACATCGAGAGCTGGATCAAGCATCTGGACAAGGTGCTGGGCGGCCTGCCCGAGGGCGCGAAGATCATCCCGGGGCACGGCCCGCTCGGGGGGGCGACCGAGCTCAAGGCCTTCCGCGACATGCTGGCGGACTCGGCGTCCTACGTCGGGAAGGAGATGAAGGCGGGGAAAACGCTCGAGGCGATCAAGGCCGCGGGCCTGCCCGCCGGGCTCGAGCCGTGGGCCAAGGGCTTCATGAACGGCCCCCGGTGGCTCGAGCTCGTCTACCGGAGCCTGGAAAAGAACGCGGCCCGGTAGGCGGCCCCGGGAGCGGGATCTTAACCGATTCTTCACATTCTCTTGACAACTCGTCCGCGCCGTTCCCTTAGATTACGGCCGAGAGAACAAAGCGGAAGGAGAACGGTCATGAGAAAGCTTTCGATCCTGTTCGGGATCCTCCTGTTGGCGACGGTCACTTCAAGCCTCCCGGCCAAGGACAGGCGCGGGGCGGACCTCGTCATCGTCACCAAGAACGCCAGGACGGTCCGAGGAGAGCTGATCGCCGTCAAAGACCATTCGATCGTCGTTCTGGATCACGCCACCAAGGGAGACGTTTCCGTCGAGATCCCGGATATGGTCTCCCTATCCGTGAAGGTCGCGAGGAAAGGGAGTGCCTTGCCTACGGCCACCCTCGGGTTCCTCGCCCTGGGAGGGCTGGGCGCTCTCGTCGGCCACGAGCTCGGCAAATCCGATGGCAGCCTGGTCGACTTTGAAACCGCGTTCACGATCGGCGGCGCCGCCATCGGGGGGATCGTCGGCGGGGGCGGCGGTTATCTCTTGGCCAAGAAAAAAAAGCAAGAGGTCTACAACTTCCAAGGGAAGTCCCCCGAGGAGATCCTGACCATCCTGGCCAGGCTCCGGACCTACGCCCGCGTTCCCGGCAACCGCTGATCGCCGGCCGATCCTGCCCGGGGTATGCGGCGATCCCCATCTTGACGAAGGGCGGGGCCCTGGGATATTGTCGCGTTAGGGTCAAAGCGATAGCGTCCTCGAAGGGAGGCCGGCGTGAAACGACGCGAGTTCCTGAAGTCGGGGGCGGCCCTGGCCGCGGGCGGCGCGGCGCTGGCCGGATTGCCGCTCTCGGGCGCGACGGCCCGGGCCCAGGCCCCGGCCGGGCTCCCCGCGGTGCGCCTGGGAACGCTCGAGGTCTCGCGTCTCATCCTGGGCTCCAATCCGTTCTGGGGCTATTCGCACAAGTCGGCGGCCCTCGACGAGGAGATGCGCCGGCACCACACGGACGAGCGGATCATGCAGATCCTCGACGAGGCGGCCTCGTGCGGCGTCACGGCCGTGGCCAGCCCGCCCGACGAGCGCTGGCGGAAGCTCTGGACCCGGTACGCGGCGGGAGGAGGCCGGCTCGGGATCTGGATCTCGCAGTGCCACGGCAACCCCGAACAGATGCTCTCGGAGATCGACCGCTCGGTCGAGGCCGGGGCCAAGGCCGTCTTCATCCAGGGGGCGCGGGTCGAGGAACAGTTCGGCAAGGGCCGCTTCGACACCCTGCGGACCTGGATCGAGCACATCCGGAAAGCGGGGCTGCCGGCGGGCGCGGCCGCCCACTGGCCCGAGATCCACCCGGAGCTCGAGCGGCGGGGCTTCCCGACGGATTTCTACTACCAGTGCCTGTACAACGCCTCCAAGTCGAGCGACTACAGCGCCGCCGAGCGCGAGAAGGCCGCGGCGACGATCGCCCGGATCGGGAAGCCGGTCGTCGCCTACAAGATCCTGGCGGCCGGAAGGCTCACGGCGGCCGAAGGGTTCGAGTACGCCTTCAACCACATCCGGCGCAAGGACGGCGTCTGCGTCGGCATCTACGCCAAGAACGCCATCGACCAGATCCGCCAGAACGCCACTTACACGGAAATGCTCACGACGGACTGAGCCGAAATGCGCACGCCCATGACCATGGCCGGCCGGCTCGGGATCGTCGCGACGGCGGCCGCGCTTCTCCTGGCGATGGCGGCCTGCCACAAGATGCCCGACGGAGACGGGATCGGAGAATTCCAAAAGGGCATCGCCTACACGGGCTATTCGGCGACGGCCTACGAGGGAAACGGCCCGCTCCTCGCCCTGGACGAGCTGGCGCTGACGAACGCCTCATGGATCAGCCTCCTGGTCACGGGCTATCAGGAGACGATCCACACCACGTCCATCGAATACGCGGGCCCGGGGACACCGGGCGACGCCTCGCTCGAGCGAGCCATCGCCTACGCGCACGGCAAGGGCTTGAAGGTCATGCTCAAGCCCCACGTCGACCTCTCCGACGACGCCGCTCATTACCGGGGCGAGATCGGGCCCGGCTTCACGGCCGCCGACTGGGCGGCTTGGTTCGCCGCCTATCGTCCCTTCATCCTCCATTACGCCGGGATGGCCGAGCGGACCGGGTGCGAGCTCTTCTGCGTCGGCTGCGAGCTGGGGACGACGGCCGTCCACGCTTCGGAGTGGCGCGGGATCGTCGCCGCGGTCAAGGGTGTGTATTCGGGACCGCTGACCTACGCCGACAACCAGGTCGAAACGAGCCTCGACGCCGTCACCTGGTGGGACGCGGTCGATTACATCGGCCAGGACGCCTACCCGACGCTGACCCCGGTCGCGGAGCCGACGGTCGACGATCTGCTCGGCGGTTGGACGGCCTTCCGGGCCAGGCTCCAGCAGCTCTCCGAGAGGTGGGACAAGCCGCTCATCCTGACCGAGATCGGCTGCCGCAGCGTCGCCGGCGGCGCCCAGAATCCCTGGGACTGGCAAAGACAGGGGGCCGTCGACTTGGACGTCCAGGCCGCGTTCGCCGAGGCGGCCTGCCGCGCCGTCGAGGGCCGGAGCTGGCTCCGCGGCATGTACTGGTGGCAGTGGTCGCCCGATCCGGACGAAGGCGGCGTCGACGACACCGGCTACACGCCGCACGGCAAGCCGGCCGAGGACGTCCTCCGCTCGTGGTACGCCCGGCTCGAATGAGCCGGTCCGGGCCCGACGCCTCCGTCAGTACCAATCCGAGAGGATGAAGCCGACCCCGATCCTGTGGACGCGGTGGTCGTAATCGAGCAGGCTCTCTCCGTAGCCCAGAAAATACTGGACGTACCCGGCGACCATGGCGAACACCGGGAAGCTCCACTCGACCTGGACGGCGCCGCGGTTCTCCCGGAAGTTCAGGTTGTCGCGCAGCATGACGCCCAGCCTGTGCCGCTTGATGAAGTAATAGGCCCAGAGCTCTCCGTTCCCGACGTAGTGGGTCAGGCCGGGATTGTCGTCGTCGGTGTCCGGGACGCGCCACCAGCTTTTGAGGAGCAGGGAGAGCGGCCCCCGCTCGATCCCGACATTGGCCACGAGCCGGTTCCAGCTCCGGGACAGGGGCTCCGACTGGCCGTTCGACTGGTGGTTGACCCCGATCTGGACGAAGCGGCCTTGGAAGCCGAGAAGGCTGTAGCGGGTCCCGAAGTTCAGCAGGACCTCGGGCTCGTAGTTCGTTTCCCGGAAAGGCGAGCTGTCGTCGAAGTTGTAGAGCTGCCAGAAGGACCGCTGGGTATAGGCGGCCCACAGACAAATGTCCTTGCCGAACATGTCCCGCCAGAGCCGGGCCTTGAAGCTGATCTGGAACGTGACCTCCGGCTTGACCAGGGTCTTGGCCGGGTCGACCTCCTGGAGCGGCGCCGGATTGGGGCGGTCGTTGTACGAGACCATCAGCCCGTAATTGGAGCGGTGGAAGGTGATGCCGGGCTTCGCGGTCCGCGCTGTCCGGTCGAGCTGCCAGAGCTCGGTGAAGTAAGAGGGCTTCTCTTCGGAGGCGCGCTTGGCCGCCGTGACGGCGGCTTGGCCGGAGCCGTTCGGGTCGCTCTGGGGCGAGGCCGCGAGCGGACTAGCGAAGACGGCCAGGAGCGCGAGAAGAGCGATAGGGCGCGCGGATCGCGAACGAACGGGGGTTTTCACGCGGGACCTGCCTTTCACACCATGGGCGGGACGGATCATGAGTCCCAGTATTGGGTTCGGCGGGGCCGGAAGTCAAGCCCAAAGGCCGGGCGGGCCGGGATCAGCAGATCAGCGAAGGGATGCCGACGTTCTTGCCGTAGAAGTGCCTGATCAGGGCCAGGATCGTGTCGGGGATGTTGTGCAGGAACTGCACGCCGATCTCGTACGGCTCGTTGCCCGGACCGGTCTGGGCCCAGACGACCCGGCCGTCCACCTTCAGGAATTGTTCGGACCGCTCGAGGTCGATGACGATATGGACGATCGCGCCGACGGCGAATTCCTTTTTGCAGCCGATCCGGGCCCCCGTCAGGGACAGGTCGTAGGTATAGGCATTGATCGCGTTCTTCGTGGGATGCGCCGGGGCCCGGCCGGCGTCGCGGATGATGACCCTGTCCCGTTCTCCGAATCTCTTGTCCTTCCGGTGTTCCACTGCCACTCCTCCGAGGATGAACGTATGTGTCCGGCAAAGTCCCATTCTCGGACCGGGTGGACGGGCGGTCAATCACCCCCAAAGGCTATCCGCGGGGTGAATTCTCCCCCCTCGGGAGGGTTGGGTACGGAAGGGCGCGGATGTCAGGACCCGGGGCCGTTGGCGGGCCCCTTGGCGACCAGGTCCTCCTTGCCCTTCCGGCCCATGGATTTGACCGCGCATTCCCGCGACAAGGCCTGCGAGCGGGTGCCGCAGGGCTCCTGATAGACGAGGGCGACGGGCCGCCGGGTCCGCGTGAACCGCGAGGCCTTGCCCTCCTGATGCGCCCGAAAGCGGCGGTCGATATCGTTCGTCACCCCCGTGTAGAAGGACCCGTCGCCGCATCTCAGGATGTAGAGGGACCAATCCGAGGCGCCCGCCGGGACCGGGGCCCGGCTCTCCCGGATCTCCATTTTCTTGAGCATGCTCCGGTAGCGCGGTTTCAAGGGACGGCGCCTCCTCTCGTCCAGCGAGGATACGCCGGCCGGCGCGGGGAAGTCAATGTTCCTCGCGTTGACAGGCTTCTCCGGACGGGACTATGATTGTCACCGAGGGGAACGACATGACAAGATCCCTGCGAGCCGCCGTCTGGTCCCTGGCGCCGCTCCTCATCCTGGCCGGTTGCGCGGCCGAAAGCCCCGAGCCGCCGGACACCACGGTCGCGGCGCCGACGCTCAGCCCAGAGCCCGGGACCTATTCCGCGGACATGGACATCGTCCTCGCGACGACCACGCCGGGGGCCTCGATCCGCTACACGACCGACGGCTCGACGCCGACCGCGACGACCGGGACTCTCTATGCGGCTCCGGTGCACGTCGCCGAGACGCTCACCCTCAAGGCCGTCGCATACCGGACCGGGTGGACGACCTCGTCCGTGACCTCGGGACAATACACGATCATGCCCCTGGTCTCCGCTCCGGCCTTCGCCCCGGGACCGGGCTCGTATTTCGCGGCCCAGGACGTCGCGATCACGACGGCGACGCTTGGTGCGTCGATCCGCTACACGACCGACGGCTCGACGCCGACGGCCACGACCGGGACGCTCTACGCGGGACCGGTGGCCGTCGCCGAAACGCTGGTCCTCAGGGCCGCGGCATTCCAGGCCGGCTGGACGACGTCGCCGGTCACCACGGGCCAGTACGTGATCGGGCCCGCGGTCACGGCGCCGGTGTTCACCCCCGGGCCCGGCTCCTACGCGGGTCCGCAGGATATCGTCCTCTCGACCCTCACGGCGGGAGCGTCCATCCGCTATACGACGGACGGTTCGGATCCCACGGAAACGACGGGCACGCTGTACACGGGTCCGGTCCGCCTCGGGACGTCGGCGACGCTCAAAGCGGTGGCCTACCTGGCGGGTTGGACCCCCTCGCCGGTGACGGCCGGCGACTATACGATCTCGACCCTTGTGGCGGCTCCCGTGTTCGATCCCCCGGCCGGGACCTACGATTCCGCCAGGGATGTGGCCATCACGACCTCGACCTCGGGGGCGACGATCCGCTATACGGTCGACGGCACCACGCCCACGGAATCCGTCGGGACGGTCTACACCGCCCCCGTCCACGTCGCGGACACGCTGACGCTCAGGGCCTTGGCCTACCGCTCGGGCTGGACGACCTCGTCGGTGACCTCGGCCCTCTACACGATCGAGCCGCCCGAGCCGGTTTATAAGCAGTATGCCTACGTCGCGAATGCCGAATCGCAGACCATCTCCGCGTTCACGATCGATCCCGCGGCGGGAACGCTCGCCGAGATCACGGGTTCCCCCTTCGCGGCCGGCGGGACGTACCCCTGGCGCCTGGCCTCTCACCCTTCCGGCAAGTTCCTCTACGTGCTCAACTATGCGTCCCGGGACATCTCGATCCTGACCATCGACGCCGCCACGGGCGCGCTCGCGGCGACGCCCGGTTCCCCCCGCCCGACCGGCGGGGTCTTTCCGGCCTGGATCGCGGTCGAGCCCGCGGGAAAGTCCCTCTACGTGGCCGATTCGGCCGCCAACGGCATCGCGGGTTTCGCCGTCGACGCGCCCTCCGGGGCGCTGACGCCGTTCGGCGGTTCGCCGTTCACCACCGAGATCTCTCCGGCCTGCCTGGCGATCGACCCGTCCGGGAAATTCGTCTACGCGGTTTGCACGGGCTCACACGCCGTTTCGGCGTTCGCCGTGGACGCCGCCACGGGCGCGCTCACTCCGGTCGCCGGTTCGCCCTTCGGGACGGGAGGGCTCTCGCCCGGCACGGCCGGGATCGATCCCACGGGAAAATTTCTCTACGTGACCAACGGGGCGACCAACGACCTCTCCGCCTTTTCCCTGGATCCCTTGACGGGGGCCCTGACGGCCGTTGCCGGTTCGCCCTTCGCCGCCGGCGGCACGGCGCCGGCCTTCGTCGGCGTGGAACCGGCGGGCCGTTTCGCCTACGTGGCCAACGCGGGCTCGACCGTCTCCGCCTTCGCCATCGCCGCGCCGACAGGCGCCCTCACGGCCGTCCCGGGCTCTCCCTTCCCGGCCGAGGGGACCTACCCCAGGTCCATCGCCTTCGAGCACGCCGGCAAGTTCGCCTATGTCGTCCATTCCTATTCGGGCACGGTCTCGGCCTTCGCCATCGACGCGGCGACGGGCGCGCTCGTGGCCGTCGCCGGATCGCCCTTCGCCGCGGGCAGCGGGCCCTATGCGGTGATCACGGTCCGCATCGCGCAATAGCCCCGCCCGCTTCAGCGAGCCGAGGTTCGATCTGAGCGGGTTCTGCCTCCAGGCGGGGATCCGCATCAGGCTCTAGCGGAGGGCCGGGATCAGCCGAATTCCTGGCGGATGACGCTCGCGACCTTCTTGGCCAAGGCCATGATGGTCAGGATGGGAGGCTTGCCAAGGGCCTCCGGGAGGAGCGTGGCGTCCGCCAGGAAGACGTTCGCGGGGAGCCGGCCGGGGTGGAGCGTCTTGGCGCTTTCGCAGGTCAACGGGAGCGTCCCGCCGGGATGCCCGGCGTTGAGCGTCCCGAAGAACATCTCGCTTTTCGCGACGCCCATCCGGCTCAAGATGTCCACGCACGCGTCGACGGCGGATCCCAGCGCTTCCGTATCGTGCGGCGTGAGATCCTTGTCGATCGCTGCGTTCGTCACCGTGCCGCACGCGGCATCGGCCAGCTTGATCATGAGGCTCAAGATGTTCCCGGCCCCCGGCGGCCAATCGCGGTTGAAGAAGTAGCTCAGGTAGTCGAAATAGGGCGACAGGATGTACGGGCCGCGCTCGGAGACGAAGGGCATGGGGATGTCCTTATCCTGATGGGCAGCGGTCCATGGCGCGGCCACGCAGAGGACGGGATCGACGAACAAACCGGCCTCGCAGGGAATGCCGGAATTCTCGAGAATGGCCGGCGTGCCGAGGCCCCCGGCGGCGAGCACGACGACATCCGCGGGGAAGGTCGCGCGCCGGGAGCCGACCCGGGCCGCCACCCCGGTAGCCCGGCCGTTCTCGACGAGGACCTCGGTAACCCGGCAGCCGGTGGCCAGGCGGGCGCCGCGATCGAGCGCGGTCCGCAGGAATTCGCGGCTGTCCCATTTCGCTCCGGAGGGACAGCCGAGGACGCAGCGGCCGCAGTTCCCGCAGGTTTCCCGGCGCCTCATCTTCGGCATCGGGAGCGGCTCGAGCCCCATATCTTCGAAGACCGAGAACAGCCTCCGCGTCGTTTCGTTCCAGCGGGCCCGATGGGCCGTCGAGACCGGGACCTCGCGGCCGAGCTCGGCGAACTCCTCATCCAAGTCGACGCCGATGGCCCGCAGGCTTTGGTCGAGCCGCAGCGCGTTGGCCGTGGCCAGCGTCGTCGTCCCGCCCGTCCCGATGCCGCGCACGAGGACCATCCCTCGGGCCGTCTTCTGGACCTTCATCGCCGGGAACAGGAGCCGGATGTGGCGCTCGTCGAAGAGCAGGCCCAGCCGCTTGAGCCGCTCAGGGATGGCCAAGTTCATGGTGAGCGGGCGGAACTCGCGCCCGGCCTCGAGGACCAGGACGTCGAAGCGGCCCTGAAGCTCCTTGGCGACCGTGGCGCCCCCGGCGCCGCTGCCGACGACGATCGCGGTCCGCATCAAGCCGCTCCGGGGAAGGTGAACCGGGCCCGGCAGCGGGAGGCGCCCTCGGTCAGGCGCTCGCTGAATTCCAGCTCTCCGCCCCCGGCCAGCCCGGCGAGGACGCCCGCGTCTAGAGAGGACATCAGCCGGCAGACCTCGGCCGGATAATGCCGGCTGAACGAACAGCGTCGGACCACGATCTCGCCCGCAGGGCTTCCTTCGAGATCGATGTCCAGGCCGCGGTAGAGGACTCGCGCCGCGGCCATGACCTCCCGGGGTGTGGAGACGCCGAGCTCCCGGCGCATGTCCCGGCCCAAACGAAGGGCCTCGTCGAACAAGCGACGCCGGACCGCCGTCGCTCCGGACGGATCGCTCAAAGCCCGCTCGGCCATCTCCCGCGAGAATCCGGCGTAGAGGCGGCGCATCTCGCCGAGCGAAAGGCCTTCGAGGGAGGGCGGGGCGGTATCGAAGGCCCGGGCCGTCAGCCGCACGAGCTCCGCGAGCTTCCGCTTTTGCAGGCCGGCGGGCAGATAGAGACGGGCCAGACGGAGGCGGAAGCTCACCGGCCGGCCTTGGCCCGGGCGGCCATCAACAGCGCGACGAAGCCCAGCCCCGCGTCGAGGATCCCGTTCACGAGATAGATCAGCCAGGGGGCGTGGACGGCGAACAACAGAAAGGACAGGGCGGCGCTGGCGAACTTGGCGTTCGCGAGAAGCATGGGATAGGCCTTTTCCCGCGGGAACCTGTACATGAGCCAGGCCAGGACGGTCACGACATACATATAGGCCGCCGCCAGGACCCCGAAGAACGACCGCTCGGCGGGCCCTTCGATCATTCCCAAGCGGCGCGAGATCCCGTTGAAAAAGGCCAGCGTCTCCCGGGGCAGGACGAGAAAGATCACTCCGACGGCGGCAAAGACCAGGGCCAAGCCCAGGCTGAGGGCCTTATAAGGCGCTTCCGAGCGTTCGTTCATGTCGGCCATCCTTCAGGGATTCAGGATCTTGAAGAAGTCGGCCGGCGGGCCGAACTTCACGCTCTCCAGGAGCTCGAGGGAAGCCTCGCGCGGCATCGGGATCACGCCGTTCGAACGGGCTTGGAATTCCCTGTAGTTCCGATTGACGAAGCAGGAGCCTTCCGAAGGGAATCGAGCCGTCATGTCGCGGACGAGCTCCTCGAGCGGCCGCTCCCGGACGTTGCCGAGGGTCATGGGCGTGAAAACGCACGGGCTGACCTCGCCGAAGGCGTCGACATAGATCATCTTGTGCCCGGCGTTGCAGCCGAAGTGCTCCCGGCCCTCGAAATGGCCGAGGTAATTGACCGTCAGGCCTCTCCGCGTATTGTACCGGTCCTGGAGCCGGACGAGCCGGACGCGGTCCTCCTCGCCGATGACCAGTCCGTCGTTCCAGAAGGCCTGCACGGAAGGCTTGACCTCGCTCAGCCAGGCTTCGTGGATATCCAGGGTCTCGAGGAAGGCGAGGAACTCCTCGGTCTGTCCGCGCCGGATCATGTCCTTCGACAGGACCGCGGAGACGCCCACATGGAGGCCGTCCACGTTCCGGAAGATGTCGATGGCCCTGAGCGCCGTCTCGAAGGCCCCCGGAAAGCCCCGGTTCGCATCGTGGACCGCCGCCGTCCAGTGGTCCAGGCTGACCGAGACCGAGAACAGGCCGGCGTTCTTCAGGTCGCGGGCCAGCTCCGCGGTCAGCGTGCTCCCCGTGGTGAAGAGCTTGACGGCGCAGCCGTCCGAAGCCTCCCCGGTGATGCGGACGATGTCTTTGTTCAGGAGCGGCTCGCCGCCCGTCCAACCCAGCCAGCGGACGCCCAGGCGTTTCAGATCGCGGACGACGGACAGGATCTCCGCGGTGTCCAGGGGACGGCCTGTCCGGTCGCGGTTGTAGCAATAGACGCACCGCTGAGGGCAGGCGTTGGTCAGGCCGACCTGCGCGTGGGTGGGAGCGGCGCGCCCCTCGACGAGCTGTTCGCGGACGAACCCCGCGTACGCGGGGCTGTTGAGCGGGGGGAGATGGGAATGGAGGATGAGGTTCTCGCCGACCTTTCGGACCCTGAACTTCCGCATATACTTCAAGAAAAAAAGCCCGATCGCGGGGCGGACCTTGAGCAGATGGGGATTTCGCCGGAGGACCCGGAGAACGGGCCAGCGGACCGTGACGCCTGATCGACCGTTATCGGACATGGCGGGAACAGTTTAGCCATAACGGCCGGGCGCATCAAGCGGCAGGAGGTGAAACAAATGCCCCTGGCCTGACTCGAACAGGCGACAAACAGATTAGGAATCTGCTGCTCTATCCATACTGAGCTACAGGGGCACTCAGAGGAAGCGCCCTTACTATAGCCGAACGGGGACGGGTTTTCAATCCGTCAGGGCTCCTCCCTCATTACGACGGGCTTACGGACGCTTGCGCGAGGCCGCCGGCTTCTGGCATCTCGGGCAGAAATGGCTCGAGCGGCCGGCGACGCGCTTCATCTTGATCGGGGTGCCACAGGCCAGGCAGGCCTCCCCTTTCCGGTCGTAAACCTTGTGGGAGAACTGGAAGTCGCCGGCGTTGCCGTCCGCGTCGCGATACCCGGCGTCGGCCAGGGTCGAGCCTCCGGCCGCGACGGCGGAGGCGAGGATCTTCCGCATGGAACGATAGAGACGCTCGACGGCATCGGACCGGAGCGACGACGCGGGCTTCTCCGGATGGATGCGGGCATCGAAGAGGGTCTCGTCGGCGTAGATGTTGCCGATGCCGGCGAGGCTCGTCTGGTCGAGCAGGACGGCCTTGATGCGGCCCTTGCGCTCGCCCAGGATCGCCCGGAACTCCGCGAGGCCGACCTCGAGCGGCTCGGGACCGAGCGAAGCCAGCTCGCCGCAAGCGGCCTCGGGGCGGCCCTCCAGGCAGAGCAGGAAGCCGAACTTGCGGACGTCGCGGAAGCGGAGCTCGTCCGTCCCATCCTCGAAGCGGACGGCGAGCCGGACGTGCTTGTCGCGCGGCGTCCCCGCCGCCGCGAACAGGAACTGGCCGGTCATCTTGAGGTGGAAGACGAGGGTCCGGGCCCCCTCGCATTCGACGAGGAGCATCTTGCCGCGGCGGCGGACGCCGAGGACGCGGCGGCCGCGCAGGGCTGCGAGACCCTTTCGCCCGCCCGTGCGGAGCAGCGGCTTATAGAGGAGCTCGATCGCGGCGATCCGGCGGCCCGTGAGGCGCGGGGCCAAGGAGCGGGCAATGGTCTCGACTTCGGGCAGCTCGGGCATGGGGACATTTTAACACGCCCGGTCAAATCAAGGGGACACGTACAGGACGTACATGTCCCCTTGATTTGACCGGGAGATTCCATTAATATGCTGTCTCATGAAGATCAAAGGCATCGTCGCCCTGGTCCTGGGCTGGGCCGTCCCCGGTCTCGGCCACGCCGTCCAGAAGAAGTACGGGAGGGCGCTCCTCTTCTTCGTCTCCATCTTCGCCATGACCGGCCTCGGCTTGGCCATGGGCGGCCGGGTCTATCCGTTCCAGACCGACAACCCGCTGACCATCCTGGCCTTCTTCGCCGACGTCGGCAACGGCCTGTTCTACGGCCTGGCCCAGTACTTCCACTGGGGCGGCGGGGCGCTCGAGCGGGCCACCTTCGAGTTCGGCACGGCCTACATCGCCGGGGCCGGGCTCCTCAATTTCCTCGTCGCCCTGGACGCCTACGACATCGGAGCGGGGAAGAAGTCATGATCTTCGAGAGCCACCTCCTGTCGATGGTCGTCTACGCCTTCTTCGTGGCGCTCGTCCTGGCCCTCGTCCGGCGCGCGGACACCAAGGCCCGCCTCCGCTACGGCCTGCTCCTGTTCGCTGTCATGACGGGCGGCGCCCTGGCTTTCGGCTGGTTCATGTTCCTGTTCATCAAGAGATAGCCGGCCGCCCCGCGGCCCGGGCCGGCAGGGACGCCCCAACGCCATGATCGAGCTCTTTCACATCTGGAAGCAGTACCAGAAGCCGTACTGGGCGCTCTCGGACGTCACCCTCCAGATCAACGACGGCGATTTCTACTTCATCACCGGGCCGAGCGGCTCGGGCAAGTCGACGCTCCTCAAGACCATCTTCCGGGAGATCCTGCCGACCGAGGGCCAGATCCTGATCAACGGGATCAACATCCTGAAGATCCACGACAACCGCATCTACACGCTCCGGCGGAAGATGGGCATCGTCTTCCAGGACTTCCGGCTGATGTTCCACAAGCCGGTCTTCGACAACGTCGCCGTGCCTCTCCAAGTCGTCGGGGTCGGGCGCAAAGAGATCCGCCGGCGCGTCTTCGCCACGCTCCAGAAGGTCAACCTCCACCAGAAGATGTGGGAGCTGCCGGGGCGCCTGTCCTACGGCGAGCAGCAGCGCGTGGCCATCGCCCGGGCCGTCGTCAACAATCCCGAGATCATCCTGGCCGACGAGCCGACCGGCAACCTCGACCCCGAGCTGGCCTTCGAGATCATCACCCTGTTCAAGGAGATCAGCAAACAGGGCGCTACGGTCATCATCGGCAGCCACGACCGGGAGCTCATCCGGCACTTCGGCGACAACATCCTGTTCCTCCAGAAAGGCAAGATCGTCGGGAAGGAAGCCCACGCGTGATCGAGAAGCTGAAGTTCTTCCTGTCGGTCACGGGGAACAACCTGTGGCAGTTCCGGACGCGGAACCTCTTCAGCGTGACCATCATCTGCCTGTCGTTCCTGACGGTCGGCATCTTCGTGTCGCTCACGAACAACCTCCGGGCGACGGCCCGGGAGCTTTCGAGCAACATGACCGTGGCCTTCTATCTCGACAAGGGGCTCGCGGCCGCGGGCGTGGAAGCCGTCCGCCAGGAGATCGGAACGCCGGCCTTCGTCGAGAGCGCGCGGGTCGTCACCCCGGACGAAGCCCTGGAGCGGTTCAAGGCCAGCTTCCCGGAGCTGGCCGACATCGTCACCGGGCTCAAGACCAATCCCTTCCCGGCCTCGATCGAGCTTCGGGTGAGCGCCCGGGCCTCGGCCTCGAAAGAAGTGGTCGCCTTCGTCGAGGCCATGAAGAAGCGGCCGGGCGTCACCGATGTCCTCTTCAACCAGGACTGGGTCGAGAAGATGCAGGGCTTCAGCCGGCTGGCCGGGGCCGTCGGGGCCTTCCTGGGAGGCATCCTGATCCTGACCTCGTTCTTCATCATCTCCAACGTCGTCAAGCTCAACGTCTTCGCCCGCAAGAACGAGATCGAGATCCTGCGCTTCGTCGGCGGGACGAACCTGTTCATCCGCATCCCTTTCTGGCTCGAGGGCATCACCCTGGGTCTTCTGGGAAGCCTCCTTTCGCTCGGATTGCTCTTCCTGGTCGTCAACCTCTTCCCGGTCTACCTGGGGGCGTCGCTCGGCGCGCTCCAGGAGCTGCTGAAGTTCCGCTATCCCGACCTGACCCAGTCCCTGCTCCTGCTCGCGGGCGGGGCGGGGACGGGATTCATCGGCAGCGCGACGTCGGTGTCGAAGTTCCTGAAGGTCTGAAGACCGCGTTTTGCGAAGACCGGGCCGCTTATGCTAAAATCGGGCCAAATGGCATCGCCGGGACAGGCCCTCAAGGAAGAGCGCGAGGCGCGCCACATCTCCCTCGAGGAGATCGCCTCGACCACCAAGATCGTCTCGCGCTACCTCGAAGCCCTGGAGAACGACCGCTTCGACCTCATGCCCGGCGGATTCTTCATCAAGGGCATCATCCGGACCTACGCCAAGGCCATCGGCCTCGATCCGGACGAGATCCTGGCCCGCTACAAAGCGTCCGGGCTCCTTGGCGATCCGGAGCCCAAACGGCGCTTCGGCCTGAAGGCCCTCGGGCCCGCGCCCGCTCCCCCTTTTCCGGGCGAACCCGTCCTTCCGTCCGAACCGCCCCCCGCCGCCGTCAAAAAGGACGAGCCCGAGATCGTCATCGAAGAGGCGCCGCGGCCGCGCCTGTCCGAGGCCGCCCGCAAGCGCCTGTTCTCCTGGATCTGGCGCGGCCTGGTCGCCCTCGCCCTCATCGCGGTGCTGATCGTCCTGTGGTCGAACCGCAGGCCCCGGCAGCCCGAGGAAAAGCCCGCGACCGTCGCGCCCGCCGAGGCCGCGGCGATCCCGCCGACGACCGCCTCCGGAGTCCCGGGCCAGGGCCTCTCCACGCCCGCCGGCTCCGAGTCCGGCGCTCTCCCACAGCCCCAGACCCAGAGGCCTCCGTCCTCGACCGTGACGGCCCCTCCGACCGCCGCCGAACCCGTCCCCGCCGCGCCCTCCCCCGCCCAGACTCCCGCCGCCGAGGAGGTCCGCAAGGGCATCGAGATCGAGATCTCCTTCCAGGCCGAGACCTGGATCAACGTCCTCGCCGACGGCGTCCTCAAGGTGGAAGGCGTCTTCCCGCCGGGCGCCACGGCCCGGGCCCAGGCCGAGGCGAAGCTCGTCATCCATACCGGCAACGCCGGCGGCTTCACCTTCCTCCTCAACGGCAAGCCGGCCAAGCCGCTCGGCCGATCCGGCCAGGTCCTGACCGACATCAAGATCACGCCCGAGAATTACCAGGAATTCCTCGAGGTCCGGACGCCCGGCGTCCCGGAGGGCTGACCTCCGCTCCATGCCCACCGACCAGGCGGAAGCCATCGTTCTGCGCACGACCAACGTCGGCGACCAGGACAAGATCGCCGTCCTCTTCTGCCGCGACCGGGGCATCCTCCGCGGCGTCGCCAAGGGCGCCCGCAAGTTCGGCAACCGCTTCGGCAGCAGCCTCGAGCCGATGTCCGTCGTCCGGGTCTTTTATTACGAAAAGGAGCGCCGCGACCTCGTCACGGTCTCCGGATGCGACCTCCTCGAATCGTTCTTCGAGATCCAGGCCGAGCCGCGGACGGCCTTCCTCCTGACCTACTTCGCCGAGCTCGTCGAGGAGTTCGCCCCCGTCCGGGCCCACGAAGAGGTCCTCTACCGCCTCCTCCTCTCGGTCCTGCGCTGCCTCAAGGACGGCGGCGACCGGGATTTCGCGGCGGCCTACTTCGAGGCCTGGTTCCTCCACGCCAACGGGCTCCTGCCCGACCTCGCCGGCTGCAGGAAGTGCCGCAAGGCCCTGGCCTCCGGTTGGCTCTCCCCCAAGCGGGACGGCGCCTACTGCCCGGACTGCGCCCCGTTCAAGAAGGACGAGCTTCCCGCCGAGACGGCGGCCTTCCTCCGTTGGACGCGCAAGAACCCTCCTCCCGGGGGCTGCGCGCCCCCCTTCCCGCCCGACCGCATCGAAGCCATCCGCAGGGCCCTCCAGGCCATGATCGTCTACCACATGGAGCGGGAACCCCGGACCCTGCAGTTCCTCAAGGCGAAATAGCCCGCTTTTTGCTATAATTGCCTGGAACCTAACCGTCCCTAGACGAGTTGGAACATACGATCGCGTCCCGGTAGCTCAGAGGAGGCTCCATTGAAGAAAGCCGTGCTCATCCCGGCCATCCTGGTCATCGCGCTTTCCCTGTCCCTCACCCTGGCGGCCCAGCCCGTGTCCGGGGACGTCCAGGGCCGCGTCGCCGACAAGGAAGGCAAGCCCCTCGCCGGGGTCAAGGTCACCCTCTCGAAGGGCCAGGACGCGGACCGCCAGACGACCACCGACCCCTCGGGCCGGTTCCGGTTCCCGGCCGTCTACCCCGGCCCCGACTACGCCGTCAAGGCCGAGCGGTTGGACCATAAGACGGCCGTCCGGTCCGGCGTGGCCGTCCTCGTCGGCGGACACGTCACGGTCGACCTCGTCCTCGAGCCGGGCAAGGCCGAGGAACAGGCCGCCGCGCCCGGCACCCTGCCGGCCATCGACCGCAAGACGATGTCCCTCGGGATGCAGTTCGGCCGGACCGAGCTCCAGACCCTGCCCACGGTCCGCGATCCCTGGGCCATCGCCGCCCTCGCCCCGGGGATCCTCATCGACCGCGAGAACGTCGGCGGCAACGAGTCGGGCCGTCAGGCCGCTCTCGTCGCCAAGGGCGACTCCACCAACGGCGCGGACAACGTCTGGATCGTCGACGGCATCGACGTCACCGATCCCCTGGAGATCGGGACCTCGTCGATCCGCTTCGACTTCGACGCGATCGAGACCATCGCCGTGACGACCGGCGGCGCCGCCGACGTCACCCGGCAGACGGACGGCATCGCCCTGACCCTGGTCGGCCGCCGGGGCGGCAACCGCCTGGCCGCGACGGCCCGCCTCTACCTCTCCGACGAGGCCTTCCAGAGCTCCAACATGACCAGCACCCTCAGCTCGGACGGCGTCATCGGCACCAACCGGCTCGAGCACCTCCGGGATTACGGATTCAGCGTCGGCGGGCCCATCGTCAAGAACCGGATCTGGCTGTGGGGCGCCTTCGGCAGCCAGGACCTCTACAACACCACCATCTACAACGAGCCCGACCGAACGCTCTTCAACAACCTCAACTTCAAGCTCAACGCCCAGCCGTTCGCCGGGAACCAGTTCGAGGCCCAGATCATGGCTAGCGGCAGGGAGCGCTACGGGGACAACGCGGAGTACGCCAAGCCCGAGGGCGACCACGTCTTCGGCTTCAAGAAGCTCGGCGACCCGGTCCTCAAGGTCCAGGACCTGCAGACCTTCGGGAGCAACGCCTATCTCTCCATGAAGTACGTCAGCAGCCACACCGGGACGAGCACGGTGCCCATGGTCGACGAGTCCCTGACCAACCCCGTCGTCTGGGACGTCGCCGAAGCGGCCTACGTGCCCTTCTCGTCGTCCTTCTACCGGTCCTGGGATTCGAGCCGGATCGAGCGGAAGCGGAAATCCTTCCAGTTCCTGGGCGGCCTGTACAAGGACTCCCTGCTCGGCATGTCCCACGAGTTCAAGGCCGGTCTCGAGTTCGCGGACAAAAGGTCCACGAGCCAGTCGGGCTACGCGCACAACCTCCTCATCTCCCGCAACTTCGTCGATCCCCTGATCGATCTGGGCGAGGGCTTGGTCGTGCCGCCCTCGGACTACCAGTACTTCCGGATCGGCCGCGACAACACCCAGGTCCTTCTGGGGAAGCAGGCCTCGGGCTACATCCAGGACACGGTCACCAAGGGCCGGATCACGCTGACGCTGGGATTGCGCTACGACCTCCAACGGCCGTCCCGGGGCGCGGTCCAGCTGGCGACGCTGACCTCGACCACGGCCTGGACGGACATCGTCGATAGCGACGCCATGAGCTCCATCGCCACCTACTTCCCGGCGATCGACGTCGCCGCCGTCAATTCGCGGTACGAGTGGAGCACCTGGTCGCCGCGGATCGGCCTGAGCTGGGACGTCAAGGGCAACGGCCGGACCATCGTCAAGCTGTCCCTGGCCCAGTACGGCGACGTCATGCCCGCCGGGTACGGCACCTCCTCCCCGCTCGGCCTCGACGGCGGCTTCGGCTTCTGGTGGAAGGACTCCGACGCCGACAACCTCGCCGAGCTCGGCGAGATGTACTGGAAATACTCCACCGTCCACGCCGAGACCCCCAACCAGCTTTACGCCCTCTTCGACGAGGACGGGGCGCTGACCGACGAGGCGACCGACGCCCTCACGGGGGGCTTCACGGGCGACGCCTATCTCGGCGGCAACTACTGGGACTACGACTGGGCGAACAACGACGCCGTGGATTACGACAACATCACGACCTTCTACCGCAGCGACGTCGACCCCGACGCGAAGAACGTCAAGACCTCGCCGCGGACGCGGGAGATCGCCCTCGGTTTGGAGCGGGAGCTCTCGCCCGACCTGACGGCCTCGGCCACCGCGACCTTCCGCCGCTACGACAACTTCGACTGGTCCAAGCTCTTCTACCCCGCCGACGTCTATCCGTCGACGCCCGACCTGGTCGTCGACAACACGGCGACGTGGTACGTGCCCGCCGGGACCGTGCCCGCCTCGATCACGGTCGGCGAGGACGACGACGCCGTGACCTACGACCTTCTCGACGCCGGCGGCCGGACCTGGTACCTGCCTTCCGCGAGCTTCCCCGGCGAGACGCCCTACCGGATGGTCGACAAGAGCACGTCCTTCCGGACCTACCTCGGTCTCGAGCTGGCCGTGACCAAGCGGCTGGCCAAGCGCTGGTTCCTGAACGCCTCGCTCACCCTCCAGGACCAGCGCGTCCACTGGAAGGACTCCTATATCGACCCGACCAACCTGTGGGCCCAGGACGGCCAGGCCTACGGGAACTGGGGGACGGCCTACGACGGCAAGACCTCCATCCTGATGTACGCCCGCTGGGCGGCCAAGCTCAGCGGCCTCTATCAGCTGCCCCTGGGCTTTTCCGTCTCGGCCACCCTCACCGCCCGCGAGGGCTGGAAGATCCCGAACTACATCACCCTGGCATACGCCAATCCCGAATCCTGGGCCGGGCTCTACCGGGCCGGCGTCGTCTACCTCCAGGCCATCGACAAGGACAGCCTGCCCGTCATGAAGAACCTGAGCTTCCGGATCGAGAAGAGCCTCAATCTCGGGACCAGCCGGATCTACCTCATGGCCGACGTCTTCAACGTCCTCAACTCGGCCACCGTCAACCGGGCCTACGACGCCTACCTGGGGACGTACTACGTCGACACGGAGGTATTCGCGGCCAATCCGTACAGCCGGCTGTCGAACGAGATCCTCAATCCGAGGATCTTCCGGCTGGGGGTCCGCTTCGAGTTCTGAGGAGGGCTGTCCCGCGGGGGTCCGCCCCTGTTGAGCGGGGCTATTTCTTGATGGTCGAGATGAACTCCTCGACCTCGGGGATGCCGCCCTGGAAAATGAGATAGCCGTTGGACGGCTCCCTCTCCGTGATCTCCCCGGCGACCGGGGTCAGCATGATCTTCCGGACCTCCTCGAGGTCCGTCGTCCGGCCCAGGGCCCAGGCCAGCTTGACGTAGGCCACCTCGGGCAGCATGTTGGCGGCCGGGATGACCCCGAGCTCCATCATGTCGCGGCCCGTGTCGTAGACGTACATCTGGACGTAGCCCCAGAGCGTTTGGACCGTCATGAAGACGGCGATGCCCTTGTCCCGGGCCCGCTTGAGGGCGGGATAGAGCGGCTTGTTGACGTGGCCGAGGCCGGTCCCGGCGATGACGATGCCCCGGTAGCCGTTGTCGATGAGCGAGTCGATGATGTCCGGCTTCATGTTGGGGTAGTAATAGACGATCGAGACCTTCTCCTCGAAGGAGGTGTCGATCTTGACCGCGCGGTCCGTGCGGCGGCGCTTGTAGTCCGGACGCAGGGGCGTGATCTTCTCCCGGCTGACCATGGCGATGGGGATGTCGCCGATCGTCCGGAAGGTCGAGCGGTAGCTCGAGTGCATCTTGCGGACGCGCGTCCCCCGGTGGAGGAGGCCGTACGTGTCCGAGGTCGGCCCGAACATGCAGACCATGACCTCGGCGATGTCGCTCTCGGCCGCGGTCTTGACGCTGTGCATGAGGTTGAGGGCGGCGTCGGACGAGGGCCGGTCCGAGGAGCGCTGGGAGCCGACCATGACGATGGGCACGGGCGGGTCCTGGACCATGAAGGACAGGATGGCCGCGGTGTGATGCATGGTGTCCGTGCCGTGGCCGATGACGATCCCCTGGACGCCTTTCTCGATCTCGCGGCCGATGGCCTGGGCGGTGGCGATGTACTGCTCCGGGCCCATGTTCTCGCTGAAGACGCCGAAGAGCTTCTCCGTTTCGAGGTTGCAGATGTCGGCCAGCTCCGGCACCGAGCCGTAGAGCTCGCCCGGCGAGAAGGCCGGGATGACGGCGCCCGTCCGGTAATCGAGCCGGCTGGCGATCGTTCCCCCCGTGCCCAGGAGCTTGACCCGGGGCTTGACCGGATCGTAGGGGAACTCCTTCTCCGGGATCTTGTAGTGGGCTTCCTTGCGGCCGGTGATGGTGACGGCCTCGATGGAGCCGGCCAGCAGGCCGATGTTGTAGCCCGAGCGGAGCTTGATGACGACGTGAAGGGGGTCGGCCGTCTCCGAGCGAGGCAGGATGATGCCGGTGTAGGAGCCGCGCGAGGTCTTGATCTCGACATCGCTCCAGACCATGGCCCCGAAGCGCCTGAGCGTCTCCAGGGCTTCGCCCCGGTATCCCTTATAGGAATCGTCGCCGGCCATCAGCATCTCCCCTCGGCGGCCGCCCGGACGCGCTCGACGACGGCGGCACCTTCGACCCGGCCGCGCAGGGCCGTCATGACCAGGCCCATAAGGACGTGGGCCCGCTTATCAGGGTTGTGGACCTTCATCCCGCCGAGCAGGGCGGTCGAAGCGGCGACCTGGGCGTAGATCTCCTCCTCGGTCGCCGGACGGACGTCGCCGGCGGCGGGCAGGGCCTCGCCGCGGGCGGCCTTCTCCATCAGGGCGAAGACGCCCTCGCGCGAGAGCCGGCGGTCGCGGTAGAGGGCGAAGATCCGGCGGAGGGCCTCCTCGCCGGCGGCGCTCGGGTCCAAGCCTTTCTTTTTCAGTCTCTTGCGATATTGGATCAGGGCCACGGCGGCGGCCTTCGGGTCGATCTTCCAGTCCTTGACCAGGTCCTCGTAGAAGCCCGCCAGGCGCGAGACGGCCAGGGGCTCGATGACGTCGGCCGGCAGGCCGAGCTCGCGGTACCAGGCCTCGCGCGTCCAGACGGGCACGGGGATCGTCTTGCGGATGCCGGCGAGGCGCTCCTCGGCGATCCGCTTGGGAGGCAGGTCCGTGTCGGGGTACATCCGGTCGGGGCCGGGCAGGATGCGCTCGAAGCCGTTGGTCCCGTCCTTGAGCGCCTGGCGCGTCTCGGACGGGACGCCGGCCGTGGCCTCGCGGGCCCGGATGACGATCTCCTGGGCGCCCGTCCGGACGTCCTCCGGGCTTCCCCAGACGACGACCACCGTGTCGTCGGAAGCGGCCTTGACCGCCTTGCGGACCGCCTCCCACTTGGGGCTCGAGAGGGTCTCCGCGGAGCTGTCGGAGTGGACGATGTTCGGCAGCTTGGTCAGGCAGGCGACGACCCGCACGCGGTCGGAGATCTCGCGCGAGAAGCGGGTGTTGGTCTGCGTCGGCCAGGCCAGGAGGTCGCGGAAGCCGCGCAGGACGACGGCCGTGGCCACGTGCCCGGCGTCGAGGGCCTCGCGGATCGGGTGATAGCTCGTGTTGTGGAGGACCCGGGTGACGTCCTCGGACCCGGACGCGAAAGTCTCCGGGGTGATGCCGCGGCGGCGGAGCTCCTCGCGCAGGCGGAGGAGGTTCCACTGGCGCATGGCCTCGTGGTAGGTCAGGAGCGGGATGCGCGGGATGCGCGGCACGCCCTTGATCTCGACGCGGGTGCCGCCGCGGACGCTGACGTTGACGTCCTCGCGGGCCGCCCCCAGGCCGGTGCGGACGTGGCCGGTGCTGCGGACGAGGCGGCGCAGGATCTGGGCCACCTCGGCCACCTCCTGCGGCGTCCGCATGTCCGGCCCGGTGACCGTCTCGATGAGCGGCATGCCCAGGCGGTCGGTGAGGTAGGTCCGGCGGTGGCCGACGTCGCTGACCTCGCGGCAGGCGTCCTCCTCGAGGCCGAGCTGGACGATGGAGATGCGGCGGTCCTTGTAGGGGATGGAGCCGTTGACGCCGACGATGGTCGTGCGCTGGAAGCCGGTCGGGATGCTGCCGTCGAGGTATTGCTTGCGGGCGATGTGGAGCTCGTCGACGAGGTTGAGGCCGTAGAGGAGGGCGATGCCGAGGGCCTGGTCGAGGGCCTGCTCGTCGATCATGAACGGCGGGGTGTCGTCCATCTCGTAGGTGCAGACCGTCTCCCGGTTGATCCGGTAGATGATCTCCTTGCGGGTCTTGAACTCCATCAGGGCCGTGCCGTCGTACTCGCCGAGCTCCGACAGGGTCGGCCGCATGTGGCGGAGGATCTCGGCGTCGTAGGCGTCGCTGTAGCGGCCGGCCGGGCAGCGGCAGAAGAGCTTCTTGGCGGTCAGGAGCTGTTGGTGGATCTCGAGGCCGGAACGGAAGCCGACCGCGGCGTAGTCGTCCGGGGTCATCTCGGCGAAAGGCTTGAAAAGGAGGTCGTATTCGCTCATGGGCCCGCCCCGTCCCCGGGGACAAGAGGGGCATTATAGCATAGAACCGGGGTTGATTTTTGGCCGCGGATGTGTAAAATAGGCGCTTCCCGAGGCGCCGGGGGGGCCGTCCGCGCTCCCGCCGGGCCTTCGTCCGATCATAAGGAGATACGCATGAACATCCTGGGCCTGGCCCGTCACGGGCTGAACTCGTTCGAGCAGATCGCCATCTGCGGCGTCATGCTGACGGCCTTCATCAGCCTCTGGTACGCCTGGATGCTGCGCAAGGTGGTCCTCAAGAAGGACAAGGGCACGGATAAGATGCAGGAGGTCTGGAACGCCATCCGCATCGGCGCCGACAGCTACCTCAAGACCCAGCTCAAGAAGATCCTGCCCATCATCGGGGTCCTGACCGTGGCCCTGTTCCTGAGCGTCTACGTCGTGCCGGCCAGCCGCGAGGCCGTGGCCGAGTTCGGCGCCAAGAGCGCCCAGATCATCATCGCCATCGGGCGGACGATCGCCTTCATCATGGGCGCGACGTTCTCCCTGCTCGTCGGGCAGCTCGGCATGCGCATGGCCATCCAGGCCAACGTCCGGGCGGCCTCGGCGGCCCGGCGGGGCTTCAACGAGTCCCTGTCGATCGCCTACTACGCCGGGACCATCACGGGCATGTTGACCGACGGACTGGGCCTGTTCGGCGGCACGCTGATCTTCATCGTCTTCGGCACGGCCGCGCCCGACGCCCTGCTCGGCTTCGGCTTCGGCGGCACGCTGCTGGCCCTGTTCATGCGGGTGGGCGGCGGCATCTTCACCAAGGCCGCCGACGTCGGGGCCGACCTCGTCGGCAAGGTCGAGAAGGACATCCCCGAGGACGACCCGAGGAACGCGGCCGTCGTGGCCGACCTCGTCGGCGACAACGTCGGCGATTGCGCCGGCATGGCCGCCGACATCTTCGAGTCCTACGAGGTGACCATCGTCTCCGGGCTGATCCTGGGGCTGGCCCTGATGGCCCTCGATCCGACCCACGCCCTCAAGTGGATCGTCTATCCCCTGATCATCCGGGCCATCGGCGTCATCTCCTCGATCCTGGGGACCTTCACCGTCCCGATCTGGGAGCGCTTTCCGATCAAGTTCATGCGGGCCAAAGACGCCGAGGAGGCCATGTTCCGGTCCTACGAGGTCTCCAGCGTCAACACCATCGCCTGGTCCTTCATCGTGGCCGTCTACTACGCCCACGACTGGCGGCTGGCCATGCTGACCTCGGTCGGCGTCGGGCTGGCCGTGGCCTTCAACCCCCTGACCTCCTACTTCACCTCGACCCGCAAGAGCCCGGTCAAGGAGATCGTCAAGTCGACCAAGACCGGTCCGGCGACGACCATCCTGTCGGGCCTGGCCGTGGGCATGGAGTCGAGCGTCTGGGCGGTGGTCATCATCTGCGTCAGCTTCATCGTCGCCCTGGCCCTCTACAGCACGGCCGGGGCGCTCTACGTCCTCTACGGCGTGGCCATGATCGGCATCGGCATGCTCAGCCACACCGGCAACAACGTGGCCATGGACTCGTACGGCCCGATCTCGGACAACGCCAACGGCATCGCCGAGATGTCCTGGCACGGCCAGTGCGACGAGGAGACGGTCAAGGCCCGCCAGATCATGGCCGACCTCGACGCCGTCGGCAACACGACCAAGGCCATCACCAAGGGGGTGGCCATCGCTTCGGCGGTCATCGCCGCCGTGAGCCTGTTCGCCTCGTACATCACCGATGTCGGGCGGGTGCAGCTCCAGCTCGGCTTCAAGGAGATCATGACCTCGATCCGGGTCTCCGACACCAAGGTCTTCATCGGGCTGCTCCTCGGCGGGGCCTTCCCCTGGCTCTTCAGCTCGCTGTCGCTTCGGGCCGTCACCCGGGCGGCCGGGCTCATCGTCGAGGAGGTCCGGCGGCAGTTCAGGATCCCGGGGATCATGGAAGGCACCGTCAAGCCGGATTACGCCCGGGTCGTCAAGATCTCGACGGTCGCGGCCCAGAAGGAGCTCGTCCCGCTGGCCCTGATCTCGGTCTTCCTGCCCCTCATCGTCGGCCTGGTCCTCCAGGTCGAGGCCCTCGGCGGATTCCTCGTGGGCATCATCTTGAGCGGCCAGCTCCTGGCCGTGTTCATGGCCAACGCGGGCGGCGCCTGGGATAACGCCAAGAAGTCCATCGAGGACGAGCCCAAGGACGTCATCGCCTGCACCGGCAAGGGCTCGGAGCGCCACAAGGCCGGCGTCGTCGGCGACACGGTCGGCGACCCGCTCAAGGACACGGCCGGGCCGGCCCTCAACCCGATGATCAAGGTGACCAACATCGTCAGCCTGCTCGCGGCGCCTATCATCGTCAAGTACAACAAGATGACGCCGGCGCTGGCCGCCGTCGTGGCGGTGCTCCTGGGCGCGACCATCTGGGCCATCTGGAAGAGCAAGCGCGAGGCCCCGTCGCTCTTCACCGAGATCAAGGAGAAGTGATTTAATTCGGGGACACAGTCCCCTGTGAATGGATCGGGGACACAGTACCTATTCACCAATTATTAATTAGTGAATAGGTACTGTGTCCCCGTTTTTTTACCTCACGGCCCGGATCAGGCCTGAGGCTGGACGGCCGTCAGGGGCGCCTTCTTGCGCCAGGTCTTGATCTTGCCGATGAGGAGCCGGAAGACGAACCGGACGCCCCGCATCATCCGCGACCCCAGCCAGAGCATCCCGAAGCCCACCGCGGCGATGAGGAGCGCCCCGAGGATGTAGATGGCCGTGTTCAGGGTCGGGTCCGCGACGAGCGGGTAGATGTTCATCCAGGGATCGAGAAAGGCCGGGCTGAAGAGGCGGATGATCAGGATGACGGCGCCCAGCCAGCCGGTCAGGATCAGGCTGAAGGCCACGATGTAAAAGGACAGGACGAGGGCCAGGACGCCGATGATCAGGCCCACGGCCGCGCTCAGGCCGCCGAGGCCGAGGGGAACGCCGAAGAAGGCGATGAGGACGCCGGCCAGGATCAGGAACGGGAGCTTCCTCTTCTTGCCGAGCGTCACCATGGCCTCGGGCATGCGGGCGGAGATGACGGCGGCCGGCTCGCCGAGCTTGTCGAGGACCTTGAGGATGCGCGCGACCTCGTCCGGGGTCGGGTCGTTCCGGAAGGACTCGTAGATGTGAGAGTTGATCTCCCTGACCAGCTCGTCCTGGTCCTTGGCGGAGATGCCCTTGAGCCCTTTCTTCAGCCGCTCGAGGTAGTTGTCGACGATCTGGGCGACGGGCCCGCTGAATCCGTTAGCCATGGGTGGTCTCCTTCGTCACGGTGAGGACGCTGACGTTCGCGCTATCGGGCTCGGCCAGGGGCCCGCGCTGGGCGTTGTCGACGATCGCGGCCAGCTTGCGGAATTCCCCGTCGAGCACCCGGAAAGCCTCTTCTCCCTTGGGGGTCAACGTGTAGTATTTGCGGGGCGGGCCCTGGCTCGACTCGACCCAATCGGAGCGGACCAATCCCTCCTTGGCCAGACGGCCCAGGATGGGGTAGATCGTCCCTTCCGTAAGGTCGATATCGCTCGCTCCGGAGATCGTCCTGACGAGAGAATACCCATAGTGGCGGCCCCGGGAGAGAGCGCCCAGGATGGCCAGCTCCAGGATCCCCTTTCTCAACTGCGTTGATTTTGTTTTCCATGTTATAACCAAATACAATGTAATACATAGTAGTATGTTTGTCAAGTTATTTCTTAAAATGGGGGACATGATACCTATTTCCCTATTATTTATCTGGTGAATAGGTATTGTGTCCCCCTTTTTACCCCGATCGTACCTTGACATCCTCCCTGCCCCCCGGTATCGTCCCCTTTTGAATTCCGGGACTCGATGGTTGTCCCCCTTTTCCCAGGAGGGGAAGATGAAGAGAGATCACGGTATATCCGAGCCCTACCGGCCGGCCGTCAATTCCCTTTGCGCGCTTCTATTGCTTCTGCTCATAGCCGGGCCGGTCCCCTCAAGCGAAGGCCGGTCGGACAGCGTGAAATCCAGTGTTGGGACCTGGGACCCGGAAACGGGGCTGGGCAATCACCGGGTCATCGTACGGGTCGAGGCGCCCGCGGCTCCCGTTCCCGTCAAGCCCGGGAAGGCCTCCCGGACGCTCGCGATGGCGATCGGACCGGCCCTCCCCCCGGCTGCGTGGGTCAGGATCGACTGGCGAAGGCGCGACGCCGACCCGGAGAAGAAGAACGTCATCGTCATCGACGCCTCGACGGGCGAGCGCGTCCTCGAGGTCCTGCCCGTCAGGATCGGACCGCGAAGACGGCGAATTCCTCTTCGAGCCCAGGACCGTACCGGGCGACTATTATTTCTATTATCATGCCCTACAGGTCCGAGGGCCGCAAGAACTATCCCAACGTCAAGTACGATCCGCCCGAATGGTCGGCGGATCCCGGCCTGGCCGCCCGGGCGGCCGGCCTGTACTCGAGCGATTCCGCTACGGCCGCCGGGGCCTCGGAAAAGCTCCTTCGGGCCGAGGTCATCGAATTCCAGTCGGCCGACGCGTTCAGCGCCTTCACCCCGATGGAGCGGATCGCCACGGCCGCGGAGACGACGGCCCTGCTCGCCGCCCATCCCGGCGCGCCTTATCTCCTCTTCCCTGAGGACCGCTCGCTCTCGGTCCGCATGACCGGCGACATCCCCGGGCGCTGGGCCGCGTCCGGACCGTCCGGGGCCTTCCGGGGCGAGGCCGCCCGCGGCGAGTACTTCGCCTACCAGATCGGCCTCTGGGCCGCCCGGCACGCGGTCTCCGACCTCGACGTGAAGTTCTCCGACCTCGTCCTATCCGGTGACGGAGCCGGGAACGGCGACGGCGCGCCGGTCACGACGATCCCCGCCAAGGACATGACCTGCTTCAACGAAGGCGGCGTCGATTGGGACGGGTCCCCTCTCGTGAAGGCCGTGTCCGTCGGTTTGGGCCGGGTCCAGGCCCTCTGGTGCGGCGTCCCGGTCCCGGTCGGCGCCCGCCCGGGTGTCTACAAGGGGACCGCGACCGTCGCGCCCGCGGGCCTGCCGGAGACGATCCTCGGGATCGAGCTCCGCGTCACCGACGCGGTCCTCGAGGACCACGGGGATTCGGATCCCTACCGGCTGACGCGCCTGCGCTGGCTCGACTCGCGGCTGGCCCAGGACGACGGCGTCGTCCCGCCGTACACGCCCCTCGAGGTCGAGAAGTTCACGGTGAGCTGCCTCGGGCGGTCGCTGGCCATCGGCCGCGACGGCTTCCCGGCCCGCATCCGGAGTTATTTCGCGCCCGAGATGACCCGTCTCCGCAAGGAGGCCGTCGACGTGCTGGCCTCCCCCATCGCGCTCCGGGTCGTCGACGGCGAAGGGCGCGAGCTCGAATGGACGCCCAGCCTGACCGGGCCGCGGCTTTCGCGGCGCGGTCCCGGGGCCGTCGTCTGGGAGTCCGACAACTGCAACGGCGACTTCCTGATGCGGCTCGAGGCCCGCATGGAGTTCGACGGCTTCGTCGATTACCGGGTCGCGGTCACGGCCCGCCGCGACGTCGCCGTGTCCGACATCCGGCTCGAGGTCCCCTGGAACGAGGCCAGCGCGACGTACATGATGGGCCTCGGCTTCAAGGGCGGCGCGCGGCCCGCGAGCTTCGACTGGACCTGGGACCCGAAGAAGAACCAGGACGCGCTCTGGCTCGGGGCCGTCCACGCCGGAATGCAGGTCGCGCTTCGGGCGGAGAACTACGCGCGGCCGCTCAACACCAATTTCTACCTCTCGAAGCCGCTCAACATGCCGCCGTCGTGGGCGAACGGGGGTCGGGGCGCGGTGACGGTGCGGACCGGGACCGGCGGGGCGGACGGACGCCGAACGCGCGCCGTGGTCGTCAGAGCCGCCTCTGGGGCCCGGGCGGTCCGGGCCGGCGAGACGCTCCATTTCGACTTCACCCTGCTCATCACGCCGTTCAAGCCTATCGACCCGCCGGCCCACTTCCGCGAGCGCTACTTCCACGCCTTCGAGCCGCTCGAAAAGGTCGAGGCGGCGGGCGCCAACGTCGTCAACGTCCACCACGCCAACGCCGTCAACCCGTACATCAACTATCCGTTCCTGCGCGTCCCCGAGATGAAGGCTTACATCGACGACGCCCACCGCCGCGGCTTCAAGGTCAAGATCTACGACACGGTGAGGGAGCTCTCCAACCGCGCTCCCGAGCTCTTCGCCCTGCGCAGCCTGGGCCACGAGATCTTCTCGACGGGGCCGGGCGGCGGCTATTCCTGGCTCCAGGAGCACCTCGGCGGCGATTACATCGCGGCCTGGTTCGTGCCCGAGCTCAAGGACGCCGCGGTCATCAACAGCGGCATGTCGCGCTGGCACAATTATTACATCGAGGGGCTCGACTGGGTGGCCCGGAACGTCGGCATCGACGGCCTCTACCTCGACGACGTCGCCTTCGACCGGACGACGATGAAGCGCGTGCGGAAGGTCCTGGACCGCAACCGCGACGGGGCCCTCATCGACCTCCACAGCGCCAACCAGTACAACGTGCGCGACGGGTTCGCCTCGAGCGCCAACCTCTACCTCGAGCACTTCCCCTACCTCAACAGGCTCTGGTTCGGGGAATACTTCGATTACAACGGGAGCGGCGCCGACTACTGGCTGGTCGAGACCTCGGGCATCCCCTTCGGCCTGATGGGCGAGATGCTCCAGGACGGCGGCAACCCGTGGCGGGGCCTGGTCTTCGGGATGACGGCCCGCCTGCCCTGGGCGGGCGACCCGCGGCCGCTGTGGAAGGTCTGGGACGAGTTCGGGATCGCGGAGAGCGAGATGGTCGGCTGGTGGGTCGAGACGAACCCGGTCAAGACGGGGAACCCGAACGTCCTGGCGACGAGCTTTATCAGGCGCGGCAAGGGCGGGAACGGGACCATGATCGCCCTGGCGTCATGGACGAAGGGGCCGGCCGACGTGCGTCTGGCCATCGACTGGAAGAAGCTCGGCCTCGATCCGAAGAAAGCCGTGCTCCGCGCCCCGGCCATCGACAAGTTCCAGGACGCGGCGGAATTCAAACCGGGCGACCCTATCCGCGTCGAGCCCGGCCAGGGCTGGCTCCTCGTCCTCCGTTAAATGGGGGACATGATACCTATTTCCCATTTTCTCAGGGTGAGGGGCCATGGCGGACCCTCACGAAACGGGAACGAGTACCGTATTCCCAGCAAAAATAAATGGGAAATAGGTATCATGTCCCCCTTTTTTCCGGCACAAGTTTGAACCGCTTCACCACCAGGAACTCGTCTTCCTGGCGGATGATGCTGTAGGCCAGGTCGCCCCGGACCAAGTACAGCGTCTGGGGCACTCGGACCTGCCTCAGGTAGATCCCCTCCGGCGAAAAAACGTCGTAGACGTGGTCCTTGACGCCCTTCTCGACGTATTGCTCCAGCCATAGGTTGCCCTCGCCGTCGAAAGACTTCCGCCAGTCGGAGAAAGCCGGGTAGAACTCCGGATGGGGCCCGTCCGCCTTGAATTCGGGATGCTTGACGGGGGTGAACTCCCGGCCGAACCGGAAGAGGAGCTTCCAGCTCGCGTCGTAGACGTCGAGCCGGTAGTTCTCGTTGTAGCCGATGTAGACCCGGTCGTCGGGACCGACGAGCCAGGCGGTCGTGTAGGACTCGCGCGAGGTCAGGCTCGAGATCATCTGCCCCTGGACCTTCCTCATCATCGTGACGTCGAGGAATTCACCCAGCCGGGTCTTTTCCTTGCCGAATTCGTCGGACTTGAACAGGGCCATCCGGTTCTGCATGAGCTTGAATTCCTCGCCGCCGCCCTCTTCCGGCGTCAGCATCTGGCTGTAATAGATCCTGTTGTGCCGGTCGACGCCCAGCTTGTGGCAGAAGCCGTCCAGCCGGAAGCTCGACAGGTACTTCCCCGCGCCGTCGAGGAGGACCATCTGGTGTTGGCGGGCGGAGAGCAGGAAGATCCGGCCGTCGGCGGCCAGCTCGAAATAGGCCGGAATGGCGAACTCCCCGGGGCCCTGGCCGTCCTTGCCGAAAGCCCGGAGCAGGCGGCCGTCCGGCGCGAAGACCTTGAACTGGACGTCGCCCCAGTCCAGGACGAAGATGTTGCCCTGGCCGTCGACCCTGAGGTCGATCGGCCGGTTGAGGACGGCTTCAGCTCCCCCGCCTCCCCGCCGATGGTCAGCTCGTCCGCGAGGGCGTAGCGAAAGACCCCCTCTTTCGGGAACGCCGGATTGACGACGGTCTTGACCCCTTCAACGGTCTCCATCTTGACCGGGTAAGCAGCCTCGGCGGGCTTCTGACCGCCTGTGCAGGCCGCGAGGATGACGGTCAGACCGGGAACGGCGAGGACAGCAATGGCTTTCTTCATGGTCTTCCCTTTCTGGCCGCGCTCCGATTCCCCGGCCCCCCGAGACAGTCACGGACGCGGCCGGCCAGGCTTCGAATGAGTATACTCCGGTGCCGGCAGAAATATTCCAATAAAACATGCCGTCCTACTTGATAACGCGAGGGGCTCCCGCGCGTTGCAGGATCTCCCGGAACGCGTCGGTGTCCCGGATCGGATCGAGGTCCTTGTCCTTTTCGAGAAGGGCGAGGTCCGTGACCCCTTTGTCCACCGCGATAGCCAAGTGGCGCAGGGCCAGCTCCTTGTCGCCGATCCGCGCGGCCAGGCATGCCCGGTCGTAGTGAAGGGCCCTTTCCATGGTCAACCCCTCCTCGCAGGCGGCGAGGGCCAGGTCGAGGTAGGCCGCGGCCCGGACGAGATCGCCTTTCCCGTAGAGCTCCAAAGCCCGGACCCGGGCGGCGAACATAAAATCGAAGAGGAGCCGGGAAGCGAAGGCGCGGTCCTCGATCGAACCCTTCCCTTTGGCCTCTTTCATGAGGAAGACGATGCCCGCTTCGCGCAAGACCTTGGGGACGGCCGGCGCGCCGCCCGTCCCGGCGTCCTCGACGGCGCCGAAAGCGCCGCCGAACGCTTCGCGGAATTCGGCGGCCCTCCGGTCGCGCTTCTGTTCGGCCTCTATGAACCGCCCGTATTCTTTACGCGCCTTGAGGCCTTCGACGCGGGCGGGTAGGTCCGAAAGGCCGGCGATATCCAGGTCCAGGCCCTCGGCCAGGCGCGCGGCGGTTTCGAGCTTGTCGGCGGCCCAGAAGACCCGGCCGGCTTCTTCGAGATCTTCGGCCTCCTCGAGGTCCCCGCGGATAAACGCCGCGGCTTGCTCCCGGTCGGCCGGGCGCAGGCCCTGTTTCATCGCCATGATCTCCATCCAGGCAAGGGCCCGCGCGCAGGACGCCGGATCGGGCCAGGCGTGGCTTCCTTCGAAATAGTGGAACCTGTGCGGGATGCCGGAAGGATCGAGGGACCGATCGAGGGCCTTCATCTCGCCGTAGTTGAAGTCCGCGAGGCCCGCCAGCCCGAAATAGGCCGCGGCGCCCAGCGTCCCGGGCTCCAGGCCGGAGGCGAGGCCGGCGCCGCAGCCGATGACCCCGGCGATGGAGCGTCCGACGACGCGGGGAAAGACGGAGGCCACCCGGGCGCCACCCGAAAAGCCCGTCGCATAGACGCGGTGTTCGTCGACGGGGAATCTCTTCGAGACGTCGACCCACACGGCGAACGCCGCCCGCGCGCTGTCCTGCAGGGGTCCGTTCCGCGAATCGTTCGAGGCGGCCAGGATCCAGCCATGCGTCTCGGCGGCCTCCCGGAACGCCTCGACCGCGAGCGGGCCTCGCGCGGCCGGGTCGAACAGGACGAGCAAGGGCCAGGACTTCCCGGGGCCGAACGAGGATGGCAAGTACAGCGCGTAGCTGCGGCCGGCGTCGGCGACACAGGCCACGCGCTCGACGATCCGGCCGGGAGTCAGATCTTGGGATCGAGCCGGGCTAGGGGTGAGCGCGGGAGCGGCGGCGGAGAGAACCATGGCCCAGAGAACGGATCGTCCCGCGCGCAGCATCACGGACCTCCCTTCCATTCTAGGCCCTCCGCCGCCCCTCGTCCACCCAGAAGGGACCAGGTCTTCGCGAACGCCATTTTTCCCCTGGAGATGCGAAGACCTGGCACCGCCTTCGATCCCTATGACCCGACGGACTTGCCGGGCCGCCTGCGGGGGCCTATGATGGAAGCGAGGTGAGTCCCATGGTCTCTCGCCGCCGGTGCCTCATCGCGACGATCGCCGCCATCCTCTCCGCCGGCGCCATCGTCTCTCTCTCCGTTCCTCCCGCCGCGGCCCAGACGCGCGTCGACAATCCCGGCCGCGCCCTGTCGAAGAACGCCGGCCGTATCGTCCGGCTCGAAGAGGTCCTGCGGATCCGGGACGACGGGGAAGCGGTGATCTTCAGGTCTCCCCGCTTCTTCAAGCTCGGAGGGGACGGCTCCCTGTTCTTCGTCGATTTCGCCGAGGGCGACCGCCTCTACCGGTTCGGCCCGGACGGCCGGCTCCTCACCAAGTTCCTGAAGACGGGGCAGGGGCCCGGGGAGTGCCAATACGTGGCAGGGTTCATCGTCGCCGACGACCGGGTCCGGGTCCTCTCCTGGGTCCCGCCCAAGATCATGGACCTCGGCCTGGACGATGGGCGCTACCTGAGGGAATCGAGGGTCGAGGAGAACTCGCACGGATTGTGGTTCCTCGGCGCCGCCGGGGGGAAGATCTACGGCATCCGGGACGAGGTCTTCAACACGGGCGCGATGGGCGGCTCCGGCGTCTTCGACGTTCCGAACGTCGTCTACGAGATCTCGCCCGATTTCAAGTCCTGGAAAAAGATCCACGAATTCCCCGTACGCATGGTGTTGAAAGGGTCGCGCGGCGCCTTTCGCCTGGATCCGATCGATGCCGCGATCCACGGGACGACGCTTTACATCCTCCATACGGCCGAATACCGGGTCACGCAGGTCGATCTCGCCTCGGGCGCCGCGAGCCGGTCGATCTCCAGGGCCTACGACCGCGTCAAAGCCAAGGCCGGTCCGGGGCCGGATCCCGATCCGGAGACCAAGGGCGTCGAGCTCCCGGACGATCCTTACGTCTGGGACATCGACAGGATCCACGCCGCCGCGGGCCGGCTCTGGGTGTTCACGTCGGTGATGAAGCCGGACGGGGACGATCAGCAGGTCGACATCTTCGACGGGGAAGGCCGCTACATCGACCGGATCGTCCTGAGATACCCGGCCGGTGCCAGGAACCACCGCTTCCTGGCCCGCTGGACCCTCCTCTCCGATGACGGCGTCTTCGTCATTCCGGAGCAGGAGGAGGACGGGTTCGTCTCATCGGCAAGTACCGCATCCGCGATGCGGATCTCTTCCCGGCCGCGCCCGCCCGGAAATAAATCGGGTAATTATCGGGTAAGCCTGTCCAGCTCCTCGAGCTTGAGGCGGACGCTCGCGATATAGGGCTCCTCCCCCGCCGTCCAGTGGCCGTAGGTCGTCAGGACGAACGTGCCGTCCGGCAGGACCTCGACGCCGGGGTAGGCGCAATCGGCGCCCTTCGTGTTATCCATCAGCCGGACGCGGTACTGTCCTTCCCGGCCCGCGACGATGTCGTCGAACGTCCCGACCCAGGCCACCCAGTCTCCTTTCGTCGGGCTCTCGTGCGTCATGTCGCGGAAGGAGACGAGGAGCCGGCCGTCGGGGGCGTACTTCCCGGTGTGGCGGTCCCCCGTCAGGGCCCCCGGCAGCTCGCGCGGCCCGCTCCATGTCCGACCCTCGTCCTTCGAGAACATGACGAACGAGTTGCGGGTCCGGCTGTTCTCGCGCAGGAGCGCGGCCAGCGTCCGGCCGTCGGGCGAGCGAACGATCCCCGGCTCGCAAAGCTGGACATCGCTCGCCCGATAGACCGCTTCGGGGAAGGACCAGGTCAGCCCGCCGTCCTCCGAGACCGTCTTAAATAGCGTAAAGACGACCGGGTTCTCCCGGCGCGGCGCCTTGGCGAAGAAACGGCCGTCGTCGTGGAACATGGCCATATAGCGGCCGCCGCCGAAGGGCTTCAGCTCGACCAGGGCCGACATGACGACGATTCCGCCCCAATCGCCGGCCGCCGCAAGCGGCGTCCAGGTCGCGCCGTCGTCTTCCGAGACCGCGAGGCGCGCCGGGTAGAGCCCGGACCAGACGATGAGACGCTTCTTTCCGTCCGGCCCGACGACCCTGTGGATCGTCGGCGTCTCGAGCGAGGTCGCCCAGTTCTCCGGAACGGGCAGGCGGTCGCTCCAGGTCAGGCCGCCGTCCCCGCTCCTTTTCATCTGGATAGCGCCCCGGCCGTGGCCCTTGGGATAGACGGCGACGATCGTCCTGCCGTCCTCGAGCAACACGGTCGTCGGGTGGCCCAGGTACTGGCCGGGCTCGCGGTCGACGACGACCTGCCGCGCGGTGTCGGCCGCCAGGTCGACGAGCGGGATCGAGTAACCGCGCGATACCGGCGCCGGCGTCGCGGCCTTCCGGACGCACGCGGTCCCAAGCGCCAAAGCCGCCGCGAGTGCCGCGGTCAGGATTAAATGGGGGACATGATACCTATTTCCTATTTTTTCGATGCCGTTCCTCGGGCGGGCGGCGGCAGGAAAATCGGAAATAGGTATCATGTCCCCCATTATTCACCCGAGGAGCTTGGCCAGCCAGCGCTGGAGCGGAGCGGTCGCCTCGAACCGTTCGAAACAGTAATCGACCAGCTCGGCCGAATAGAACTCCGCCGGCACCTTGGCACTGTAACCCGCCCACAATCCTTTGTGCTTGAGCAGCTCCGCGTTCGGATGCGCGGCGTCGAATCCCGCCGGAACGCGCTTATAGCGCTCACCCTCGACCTCGTAGCCGGGCCGGGCCCGGATCGTCGCGACGATCTTCCTCAGGTCCGCCCCGGCCTTCGGATCGACGACGGCCTTCCGGTATTTCCCGAGCAGGCTGTCGGGGATCATGTACATGCCCGCGCCGAGGTAGATGTCGGGCGGCTCGAGCTGGAAGTAGAACCCCGACGACTCCATCTTGGGCCGCCCCGCGTCCCAGAAGTAGATGCCCAGGTTCGTCTTGTAGGGCGCGGGATCCAGGCTGAAGCGCGTGTCCCTGTAGATGCGGAAGATGGACTTATTGACCGCGGGCACGGCCACGATGCGGGGCGCGAGCGCCTTCAGCCTCCCCCCCATGGCCGTGACGAAGAGCTTGGCCGGGCCGATGACCTGCCGCTCATAGGTCTCCTTGTTCGCCGCGAACCAGTCGCGGTTGTTGTTCTTGCGCAGGGCCGAGAAGAAACGCACGGTCTCCTTGCCGAATCCGGCGAAAACGGGCGCGTCGCTCATGTCGTCCTCCCGGCGGGTATTCTATCAAATTGCCACGGCCGAAGTCGCTATGGTATAGAGAGAGGCACGGAGGCGCACATGAAATGGGTCCGGGCGATCGTCACGCTGCTCCTCGCCGGCGCCGCCTTCTGGGCGCTCGACAACCGGCACGGCATGTTCCCCGCGCTCGGCAAGCTCCTCGATCCGTTCTCCGGCTTCTGGCAGAACGGGGAAGGAGCCGACGCCCTCCCCGGAACGCTCCGGGTCCCCGGCCTGCGCGGGGAGGTGAGCGTCGTCTGGGACGACCGCCGCGTGCCCCATATCTTCGCTGGGAACGATCACGACCTCTTCCTGGCCCAGGGCTACGTCGCCGCGACGCTCCGGCTCTGGCAGATGGACTTCCAATCGCTCTACACGGCGGGACGCATCTCCGAGGTCGTCGGGCCGGCCACCCTGCGCCAGGACATCTTCACCCGGCGGTTCGGACTGCCCTGGGCCGCGGCGAACGCAGCGCGGGCCTTCCGTGACGACGCGCGGACGAAGGAGGCGCTGGACGCCTTCGCGGCCGGCGTCAACGCCCGCATCGCCGACCTCGGCCGCAAGGGCCTGCCGGTCGAGTTCAAGATCCTCGATTACCGCCCCGGGCCCTGGTCGGATTACACCTGCGCCCTCCTCCTCAAGGCCATGGCCAACGTCCTGACCTCTTACAACCAGGACGCGGCCATGACGCGGATGAGCGGCTGGGGCGGCGGCTGGGCCGGGTCCCTCAAGGCCCTCTTCCCGGACTATCCCCCTCTCGTCGATCCGGTCATGCCGCCGGGAACCCCGCTCGACTTCACGCCGCTCGCCGTGCCGGGCGCGCCCGGACAGGGCGACGGTCCGGCGACCGCGACGGAAGCCCCTGCCCCGCCGGGGAGGGAAGCCGGCCGCGCGGACGGCGCGCCGCCGCCCGGGCCCGGCCTCTTCGAGCCGCCCTCCTACCGGACCCAGCCCGGCGTCGGCAGCAACAACTGGGCCGTCGCGGGCCGCCTGACCAAGGCCAGCTTCCCCATACTCTGCAACGACATGCACCTGGAGCTTGCGCTCCCGGCGGTCTGGTACGAGGTCCAGCTCTCGGCGCCCGGGATGAACGTCCGCGGCGTCTCGTTCCCGGCCGCGCCCCTGGTGGTCGCCGGATATAACGAAAACATAGCCTGGGGCTTCACCAACGGCACCGACGACGTCCTCGACTGGTACGACGTCCGGTTCAAGGACGATACGCGCGCCGAATATCTCTACGCCGGCAAGTGGCGGAAAGCGGACGTGCGCGAGGAGACGATCAAGGTCCGGGGCGGCGCGACGGTCGTCGACAAGGTCGTCACCACCCACCACGGCCCGATCGTGCGCTGGCCGGACGAGCCGGCCTTCGCCGCGATGGACGTCCCGGCCGGGGCGGCCCTGCGCTGGCTCGGCCACGACCCGTCGAACGAGTTCACGACGCTCTACGCCCTCGACCGGGCCCGCGATTACGGCGAGTACGTCGCGGCCCTGGAGACCTGGATCTGTCCGGCCCAAAACTTCGTCTACGCCGACCGGCAGGGGACGATCGCCCTCTGGCACAACGGGCGGTTCCCGCTGCGCTGGAAGGGCCAGGGCCGCTTCGTCATGGACGGCGCCGATCCCGCCAACGAGTGGCGAGGTTGGCTGCCGCACGGTCACATCCCCCACGTCAAAGATCCGGACCGGGGTTTTGTCAGCTCGGCGAACCAGGCGGCGGTCGACGCCACGTACCCTTATTATCTGGGCTGGGACTATGCCTCATACGAGCGCGGCGCCCGCATCAACGAGATCCTGCGCGAGGCGCGCGACATAACGCCGGAGGACATGGTCCAGATGCAGACCGACGTGCTGGACATCCGGGCCCGGGCCGTCCTGCCGCGCCTGCTCGGGATCGTCGGGCCGGCGGCCGCATCGGACGCGGAGAAGCGGTGTCTGGCCGAGCTCCGGGCCTGGGACTTCGAGGCCCGGGCCGCCCTCATCGCGCCGAGCGTCTGGCGCGATCTCTGGAACGAGCTCGAGCGCCTGACCTGGGACGACGAGACGAAGGCGGAGATGGGCCGGATGCCCCGGCCGGCGAGCCAGATCATGGTCGACCTCGTCCTGAATCGCCCCGACGCCGCGTGGTTCGACGACACGGGAACGGCCGGGACGGTCGAGACCCTCGACGACATCGCCGTCGCCGCGTTCCGCTCGGCCGTGGCCAACCTGGAGAAGCGCTTCGGCCCGTTCGGTGAGGCCTGGCGCTGGGGCGCGGCCAAGGGGACCCAGATCCGGCACCTGGCCCGCATCCCGGCGTTCGGGCTGAAGATCGAGACGGACGGCGCCTCCCAGGTCATCGACGCCATCGGCGCCGTTTGGGCGCCGTCCTGGCGCATGGTCGTCGAGATGGGGCCCGAGGTCAGGGCCTGGGGAAATTATCCGGGCGGGCAGTCGGGCAATCCCGGATCGAAGTTCTACAAGGACCGGGTCGACGACTGGGCGGCGGGCCGTCCGTACGAGCTCGTGTTCCTGAAGTCGGCCGACGAGCCGCACCCGCGCGTCGCGGAGCGGACCGTGATGAGAGGTGGGAAATGATCGCCGCGCTCGCGTGTCTTCTGATCATGCTGGTCCTGGAGCTCCTGACGCCCTACTGGTGGTGGGTGATGATCGTCCCCTTCGCCTACGGCGCGGGAGCGGCCCGGACGGGATGGCGGGCCTTCCGGACGGGCCTCCTCGCGGGGGGGCTGCTGTGGCTCGGCGCGAGCCTGTGGCTCTATCTCACGGGAAGCCGGATCATCGCCTCGCGGATGGCCGGGATGTTCGGGCTGGGCGCGTCGGGCCTGATGATCGCCGTCACGGCGGCCGTCGCGGCGCTGGCCGCGGCGCTCTCGGGCTATGCCGGGTATGCCTTCGGCGCGCTCCTCCGAAAGCCGGCCAAGAGGACGGACGCGAAGGAGCGGCCATGAGCGGATACGAATGGATCGAGGGATTCCCGGTGTCGGTGACGGTCTGCGACACGGAGGGCCGCATCCTCGAGATGAACGAGAAGTCGCGCGAGGTCTTCGCCGCGGACGGCGGGGCCGCCCTGGTCGGGACGAACGTCCTCGACTGCCATCCCGAGCCGAGCCGTTCGAAGCTCGCGGGGATGATGAAGGACCGCCGGACGAGCGTCTACACCATCCAGAAGAAGGGCAAGAAGAAGCTCATCTACCAGGCGCCCTGGCCACGGGACGGCGTCTACGCCGGCTTCGTCGAGCTGGCGTTCGAGATCCCCTGGGACATGCCCCACTTCGACCGCGACAAATAAGAAGGACCAAAGAAGGGACCAGGTCTTCACAAACGGGGACCTGGTCTTCGCATCCCCGCCAACGCGCGGCCGCCTGCGAAGACCTGGTCCCTCTGTGTTTGTGAAGACCAGGTCCCTGCCTCAAAGCAGGGCGGTCGTCAGCAACGGCACATAGGTGATCAGCAGCACCGCGGCCAGGCCCAGGAGCAGGAAGACCAGCACGTCCCTGTAGATCCGGGTGATCGGCTCGTTGAACCGGTAGGACGCCAGGTACAGGTTGAGCCCGACCGGCGGCGTCAGGTACCCGAGCTCCAGGTTGGCCAGGAAGATGATCCCCAGGTGGACCGGGTGGATGCCGAAGAGGCTCCCCAGCGGGATGATGAGCGGCACGACCACCAGGATGGCCGAGTAGATGTCCATGAAGCAGCCGACGACGAGCAGGGCCAGGTTGAGCAGGAGCAGGAAGACGTACTTCGACGAGATCGAGGCCGCGACCCAGGCGCTGAGCTTCTGCGGGATCTGCGCGTCGATAACGTAGTAGGACAGACCGTTGGCCAGGGCCAGGATGATGAGCACGCCGCCGATGATGGGCACGGCCTTGAGGAATATCCCGGGCAGCTCGCGGATCTTCAGGTCCTTCTTGACGAGGGTCTCGACGGCCCAGACGTAGAGCAGGGCGACCGCGGCGCTCTCCTGGAGGCTGGCGATCCCGCCGAAGTAGAGGCCGAAGACGAGCAGCGGCAGCAGCAGCTCCCAGAACGAGTCCCCGAAGGCCCGGGCCGCCTCCCGGACCCTGAAGGGGTGCCGGGGCATCTTCTTCTTCCACGAATAGAGGACGCCGACGGCCATGACCGAGACGACCAGAAAGACGCCCGGCACGAGCCCCCCGATGAACATGTCCTTGATGCTGGTCGCGGAGATCACGCCGTAGATGATGACGGGCAGGCTGGGAGGGAAGAGCAACCCGACCGAGCCGGACGCGGTCAGCAGCCCGACCGTGAACCGCTTGGGGTAGCCGGCTTTCTCCAGGATGACCGCGAGCAGCCCGCCCAGGCACAGGATGGTCACTCCGGAGGCGCCGGTGAAGGTCGTGAAGAAAGCGCAGACGAGGACGGCCATGACGGTCAGTCCCCCGGGGAACCAGCCGAACACGGCCTGGAAGAAGCGGACCATCCTCTCCCCCGCCCGGCTCTCGGACAGGAAGAAGCCGACCGCCGCGAAGAGCGGGATGGCCGGGATGGCGCTCCCCGTGAGGACGCTGTAAGCCTGGTTGGGGATGATCTCGAGCGGCTGGCCCGCCTTGGCGAAGAGGAGGTAGCCGATCCCGCCCAGAACGGCGAAGATGGGCAGCCCCAGGAGGGCCGCGACGATGAGCAGGACGATCATCGGCCCGGCCGCCGCGGTGAGCGCGGGACGCAGGAAGGCCTGGACCGCCGCGAGCGCCGGCAGAGGCGTCGTTCCGCCACCCGCCAGCAGCTGCGCGAGGGGATCGAACCCGAGGAAAAGCCCCAGGACCGCCGCCGCGACGGCCGCGCCCGTCCTCGCCTTCTTCTTCTCAAGCGCGCCGACGAAGCGGACGCTCATGGCCAGGAAGCCCGCGGCCATGACCAGCACCAGGAGCCGTTTCGGGACGAAGCTGATCCGGTCGGCCGCGGAGAAGGCGGTCCAGGCGAAGGACAGCGAGCTCAGGGCGAAGGCCAGGGTCAGGCCCGACGCGAGCACGGCCGCGAGGACCTCCGCCGGCCCCTTCAGCGACTTGGGCAGGAACATCCCCGTGGCCAGCGCGATGTGCTTTTTCTCCCGAGAGGTCACGGCGCCGGCGATGAAGGTCGCCGCGAGGACGAGGTGCTCCACCCAGACGGTCGAGTTCCGCAGGCCCGTGTTGAGCAGCCGCCTGGCCACGACCTCGACGAGGAGCAACAGGGCCAGGGCGAAGATCGACAGGAAAGCCAGCGAATCCTCGGCGCGGCGGACGGCGCGGACGATCCTACTCGCCACGGCCCTTCCGGTACTCTTGGAGGTAGCCGACGATCAGGTCGTAGCTCTCCTTCGAGAAGACGGGCCCGATGAGCTTGTCGATAGCCCGCCCGGCGGCCTCGCGCCACCTGTCGAGGCTCCCGGCCGAGGGATCGTGGACGGCCAGGCCGTTGTCCTTCATCATCTTCACGGCGTCGGCCTCGAGGCGCATGGTCTCGTCGTAGAGCCCGCGGGCCGCGGCCGCCACGGCGTCGAGGAAGGGCTGCCGGAACTCGGCCGGGACCGAGGCCCAGGCCTTGTCGCTGAGGAGGAGCCCGCCGGCGAGCGGGGCCAGCGGCGGCGAGAGCATGTGGGGGATGAGCGCGAAGTACTGGCCCGAAGCGGCCACCAGGGGCGGCAAGTAGGCGGCCGAGACCGCGCCGCTCTGGAGCTGGATCATCAGGTCGTTGGCGTCCCCCGTGACGGTCTCGTAGCCCATCCGCTTCCAGACCTGTTCGAGCTCGGGGAAGTCCGCGGTGACGCAGAACTTGAGCTTCTTCATGTCGTCGGGATCGGCGACTGCGGTCTTGGTGAAGAAGTTGACCCAGCCGGCCAGCGTCCAGAGCATGACCTTGTAGCCCTTGTCCTCGAGGATCTTCTCGAAGGAGGGCTTGACCCGGTCGAAGACGCCGTTGAACTCCTCCCGGGAATGGAAGAGGAAGGGGATGCTGAGGACCATCAGGGAGTGGTCGATCTTGACCAGGCCCATGTTGGAGAAGACGCCGCCCTGCAGGACGCCCAGGCGCATCTTGCGGATCATGTCCTGTTCGCTGCCGGCGATGCTGCCGGGAAAGATCTTGACCTGGACGGCCCCGTTCGAGATGCGCTCCCAGTCCCGGGCGACCTGTTCGAGGGCCTTGTCCCAGGGCGAGCGGGCGGGGGCGATGCTGGCGATCTTGATGACGATGGCGCCGGAAGAGGACGGCGCGGGGACGGGAGCGGCGTCCGGCGCGGCCCCGGCGGGGAGAGCGGCGGCGAAGAGGGCGGCGGCGAGGCCGAGCTTGGCGATGGTCATGGGCGTTCCAGTTCGATGAAGAAGTCGTCGATGTGGGCGAGGTACCAGCGGGCCTTGCGCTGGTTGAGGATGTTGACCAGGCGGTTCGGAGGGCTCGTCGTCGGGTCGAAGGCCAGGACCTCGTCGAGCAGGCGCTTGAACTCGGCGGCGTTCTGCTCCTTGACGCAGACGGTCGTGGCCAGGGACAGAAGCGCCGAAGTGTCGGTCCGGCCCACGGCCGCCTGGGCCCTGGCGAAATGCTCCCGGGCCTTGGCCGCGTCGCCGCCGAGGTAGTCCGGGAGCGAACCGTAATAGCCGACATAGAAGGCGTCGAGGGAGCCGTTGCCGTAGCCGGGCTCGAGCACGGCGACCCGCTCGATCATCGCCCGCGTCTGGGGCACCGTCTGGCCGAGCGTCATGTCCAGGGGATCGACGGAGAAGGCCGCCAGCCAGCCGAGCGCCGTCCAGTAGAGGAGCGAGGCGTCGGCCTTGCGGAAAGGGGCCATGGCCTCCTGGTACCGGCGGTCCTTGAGCTGCTGGCGGATGCGGGGGTTCTTTTTCTCGAGGGCCACGAACAGGATGTCGCGGCCGCGCAGGTAGAGGTTCTTGGCCCGGGCCAGCAGGTACTCCTTCCTCTCGAGCTCCGCCCGCGGCGTCATGTCGGCGGGGGTCTCGACGAAGGCGTTGGCGTACATGATATAGAGGCTGCCGGTGCGCAGCCGGAGCCCGTCGTGCCCGGGGAGCGAGGCCAGGAGCGTCTCGTAGAGCTTGATGGCGAAGGGCAGGGCGTCGGCGACGAAGTCGGGATCGTTGTCCGAGGCGAAGACGTCGCCCGAGGCGGAGGAGCCGGAGAGCATCCCGGCGGCCTTCTTAAGGGCCAGCTTCTCGATGGAGCAGGAGGCCAGTCCGAGGGCCAGAACGAGCGCCAACGGCGCCGCCGCGGCCTTGCTCGCCCGCTTCATCACTCGCGTCCTCCGTGCCCAGGCCTCTGACGTCCTCGGACCGCCCACGGACTCCCCTTTCCTTCCCCATCAAGGATAGGACGGGCGGCGGGATTAGTCAAATCGGCGAACGCGGGAGAACGGGCGGTCTCAGCCCCGGCGGGCGGACCGGCTCTTGAAAAAGAGGTAGACGGGGATGCCGACCGCCGCCGTGGCCAGGGCGACGAGCGATTCCTTGGGGCGTTCGAGGAAAGACAGCGCGAGGATGGCCGTCCCGGCGAGGATATAGACGGCCGAGGCCACGGGGTAGCCGGGGAGCTTGACGGCGCTGCGGCCGGTGCGCCGGAGTTTGAAGACGCCGAGCACGGCCAGGAGCGGGAAGATGCCGAGCGAGAAGCTCATGTAGGTCAGGAGCTGCTCGAAGGTGCCGAGGAAGACCATGGCGGCGGCGATCGCGCCCTGGAGGACGATCGAGCGCGTCGGGACGGCGCACTTGGGATCGACATAGGCGATGGACTTGAAGAAGATGCCGTCGCGGGCCATCGAATAGTAGACGCGCGGCCCGAGGATGAGGTAGGCGCTGAGCGAGGAGAACAGGGCGAACGAGACGAGGAGCGAGAGGACCGTCTCGGCGGACGGGCCGAAGAGGTTGCCGGCGGCGAGGCCGGCGACGGAAATGACGCCTTCCATCGAAGCGGGGGCGATGGCGTAGACGTAGAAGACGTTCAGGGCGGCATAGAGAAGGGCGACGATGGCGGTGCCGAGGAGGAGCGAGCGGGGCAGGTTGCGCGAGGGATCGCGGACCTCGGAGCCGACGTAAGCCGAGGCGTTCCAGCCGCTGTAGGCGAACATGATCCACATCAGCGAGAGGCCCATGGTCTTGAGGCCGCCGAAGTCGAAGCGAAAGGGAGCCGCCGCGGCGAAATGGGCCAGACTGCCCTTGCCGACCGCGAAGCCGGCGGCGACGAGGCCGACGATGAGCAGGATCTTGAGGCCGGTCAGGACGTTCTGGACCCGGGCGCCGGTCTTGAGCCCGCGGGTGTGGAGGAAGGTGAAGGCCGCGATGATGACGACGGCGTAGAGCTTCTTCATGACCGCCGCTTCCGCCGGTCCGGAGAAGAGGCCGACCCGGAGCAGCCCGGGGAAGGCCCGGGTCAGGTATTCGGAGAAGCCGATGGCCGAGGCGGCGATGGGCGCGGAGAAGCCGACGAAGAACGAGACCCAGCCGGAGAGGAAGCCGAGAACGGGATGGTAGAGGCGTGACAGGAAGGCGTACTCGCCGCCGGCCTGGGGGAAGGCGGCCCCGAGCTCGCCGTAGCTGAGGGCGCCGCAGAGGGCGATGAGGCCGCCGAAGAGCCACAGGGCGATCATGACGCCGGGATTGTGGAGGTCCTTCATCAGCAGGCCCGATGTCGTGAAGATGCCGGCGCCGATCATGTTGGCGACGACGATGTTGGTCAACGGGAAGAGTCCCAGCTTGCGCTCCAGGCCGTTGGCGGGGACCGGGGGCGCGGCGCAGGGGGCGGCGGTCGGTTCTTTTCTCACCGTATTCGCTCTTGGAACGACGCCGGGGCGGATACCGTTTCCCGCCGCGGGCCGAGGCTCTACTCTAGCCGCCGCCGCGGAACCTGTCAATCCGGAAGGGACCGGGTCTTGATCCGGAGGGGACCTGGTCTTCGCGTTTCCAGGCTAAACTCCGCGCTTGCGAAGACCTGGTCCCTTCTTTGTAAGACCCGGTCCCTTTTTTTAAAGCGCTTGGCCAGGATGGTCAGGACGAAGAGCGGGCCGTAGAGGGCGGCGGCCGCGGACGTGAAGCCGACGTTCGTGCCCTTGAGTAGCTCGACGCCCCAGCCGAGCTGGTCCTCGTTGATGAGATAGGTCCAGGTCGAGGACGGCCCCTTCGGTCCCTCGGCGTCGAGGTCGACGGGGCCCCGGCGCCCGACGAGCGAGCCGAGCGTGGCGGCCGTCGCCTCGCCGATCCTGTTCTCCAGTCCCAGGAACGCGTCGGTCGCCGCCTTCTGGAACTCCGTGAGCGGCTCCTGGCGCCCGAGCGAGACGAGGTGGATGCCCTCGCGCAGGTCGGCGAGCCAGGCCAGGTGATCGGCCCAGATCCGGTCGATGTGGAAGAGCGCGGCCCGGCGGGCCAGCCGGTCGAAGGCCCCGCGCCCGAACCGGGAGGCCCCGGCGGCGTCGAGCTCCGTCGACGGCCGGAACGGCGGCTCCTCCCCCGCCCGCGGCGCGAATACGGCGTCGCGCCAGCCCGCGACGATCCGCCTCTGCGTGTCGACCAGGGTGGAGTAATTCCAGAGGGCCCGGCGGATGTCGAGGTTGCGGCCTTCGATGACGCGCTGGCCGTGGACGATCTCCCGGCGGAGGAGCGCGTCGTCGACCTCCCCCTCCTGCCGTTCCAGCCGGTAGCGGGAAAAGAGACGGCGCCCGAGGCCGTAGCGCTCGAAGACGTCGTCCTCGAGGCTGATGAAGAAGCGCGACGAGCCCGGATCGCCCTGCCGGCCCGACCGGCCGCGGAGCTGGTTGTCGATCCGCAGGCTCTCGTGGCGGTTGGTGCCGATGACGTAGAGGCCGCCCAGGGAGGCAATCCGGTCGCGCTCCTCCTCGCGCGGCCCGCCGAGCTTGATGTCCGTGCCGCGGCCGGCCATGTTGGTCGAGATGGTCACCGCCCCGGTGGCTCCGGCCCGGGCCACGACGGCCGCTTCGAGCTCGTCGTTCTTGGCGTTGAGGACCTCGCAGGGGACGCCGGCCCGGACGAGGGCGGCGGCGAGCTCCTCCGACTCCCGGACGCTCGCCGTGCCGGCGAGGACGGGCCGGCCGGCGGCGTGGGCGCCGGCGATCTCCCGGACCAGGGCCTCGAGCTTGGCGGCCTTGTGGGTGAAGACGACGTCGGGGAGGTCGGCCCGGACGCAGGGCCGGTGCGGCGGGACGACGACCACGCCCACGCCGTAGAACTCCTTGAGCTCGCGGGCCGAGGGCGCGGCCGTGGCCGTCATACCGCAGAGCGCCGGGTAGAGCCGGAAGAAATGCTGCAGCGTGACCGAGCCGAGGATGCGGCCTTCGGACCCGCGGCGGACGCCTTCTTTGGCCTCGACGGCGGCCTGCAGGCCGTCGGGCCAATGGCGCTTGTCCTGGACCCGGCCGGTGAACTCGTCGACGATATCGACGCGGCCGTCGCGGACGATGTAGTCGACGTCGCGCTCGAGGAGGACCCGGGCGTGGAGGGCGCAGTGGACGGCGGCCAGGAGCGTCTCGTTCTCCGGGGCGAAGAGGTTGCCGCACCCGAGCGCGGCTTCTATCCGTCGGATACCGGCGTCCGTGGGGAAGACGTTGGCTCTTTCGGCGTCGACCTCGAAGTCACGGCCGGGCTCGAGGAGGCGGACGATCGCGGCCAGGCGCGGGGCCTCGTCCGCGAGGGCGCCGGCCGCGCCGGAGATGACGAGCGGGATACGGGCTTCGTCGATGAGAATGGAGTCGGCCTCGTCGACGAGGGCGACGGAGAAAGGCCGGTGCACGAGCTCCCCGGGCTCGTAGGCCAGCCGGTCCCGCAGGTAGTCGAAGCCGGCTTCCTTGGCCGTGGCGTAGACGACGTCGCACGCATAAGCAGACCTCTTGGCCGGTTTGTCCTGGCCTTCCTGGACGACGCCCACGGAGAGACCGAGAAGCCGGTAGGCCGGGCCCATCCAGGCCGCGTCGCGGCGGGCCAGGTAGTCGTTGAAGGTCAGGACGTGGACGGGCCGGCCGGAGAGCGCGAGGGAGGAGGCCGTGAAGACCGCGGACAGCGTCTTGCCCTCCCCCGTCGGGAGCTCGGCGATCTTGCCGTCGGCCATGGCCAGCGCGGCGACGATCTGGACGTCGTGGGCCGCGAGGCCGGTCGCGCGGCGGGCGGCCTCGATGGCCAGGGCGAAGGCCTCAGTCCTGTCGAAACCCTTCCGCAGGGCCGCCGACAGGCGCCCGATCTCCGCGTCGGTCATCCGGTCGAGCGCGGCGCTCTCGTGGAATTCCCTGATCTGGCGCACGGTCCTTAGGTAGGCGGACAGGTCGTCCTCGACCGGATGGCCGCGGAATCTGTTGAAGGCCGTCCGAAGCTTGCTCATGGGGGTCCTCCTCTCGGGTGTTCACGGGGTCCGCGGGCGCGGATGCGGATGAAGAGGAGGTCAGCGGGGCGGGCTTCTGAGGAGGGGAAGCCCGGCCGGACGGGCGATCGGCGCTCCGGCGAGGGCGGGCTCGCCGCGCGGCCGGACCGCGAGCAGGACGGCGAAGAGGAGCAGGCCGAGGACGAAAGGCAGAGGCAGGAAGACGACGGCCAGGATGAGGAACGGAACGGCGAACCGGGTGATCATCGTCTCTGGCCTTCGCCTCCCATTCTAGGCCTCCGGCCTCCCCCCGTCAACACGAGGGGACCAGGTCTTCGCAAACGCCAGGTTTCCCCTGGCGACGCGAAGACCTGGTCCCTTCTTTTTCCTATCCCTATTTCGTCCTCTTGTACTCGAACACGCCGCCGGGCTGGCTGACCTCGAGGGCGATGACCTGGCCCTTGGCGTCCTCCAGGAACTTCACCCGGACGACCTTGGCCACCTTCAGCGAGAACTCGCCGCCGACCTCGGGCACGAGGTCGTAGACCGGCTGGCCGGGGATGGACAGGGTCAGGACGCCGCCCTTCAGCCCGACCGTCACGGTCTGGGTAGGCAGCGCGTAGGCGCCGAGGAGCGTCTTCAGGTAGGCCGGATCGGACAGGCGGGCGTCCGGCTTCTTGACGAAATAGATGTCGTCGACCGAGGCCTCGAACGGGATCGCGACGCCGACGACGTTGCCGTTCGCGTCGGTCCGGAAGGTCAGCTTCATGTCTTCGAAGACGGGGTCCTCGGCCTTCAGGCCGTTGAAGGTCTCGTAGTGCCAATGGCCGAGCGGCGTGGCGATGCCGTTGTAGGCGAAGCCGAGCTTGCCGGCCTGGAGCGTGACCTTGAGGTCGCCGTACCCCGGGTGGCGGTAATCGCCCGCGTACTCCTCGAGCTTATGGGCCGGGACGGTGCCGGGACGGCGGCGCGTCGCCTTCTTCTCCTCGGCCTTCTTGCCCACCTCGTCGCCCTGGGCGATCTTCTTGGCCGCGTCGCCGATCCAGTCCTCGGCCGCCAGGCCCAGGATCCGGTCGGCCGCCACCCGGATGAGGAGCTCGGGCAGGCCGGTCCCGTTCTTGTTGGTCAGGACGACGAAACCGAGCCCGTCGTTCGGCCACAGGCTGACCATGGCCGAGAAGCCGTCGATATTGCCGCCGTGGTGGACGCGGCCGTGCCCGCGGTAGTTGTCGACCATCCAGCCCAGGGCGTAATCGGGCGCCGTGATGTCGGGCCGCGTCGAAACGCCGCCCGTCGTCATATAGGGTTTGTGGAGGTCGGCCAGGGTGTCGGCGCCGATGACTTGCTTGTCCCCGAGCTTGCCGCCGTTGATGTGGACCGAGACCCAGCGGCTCATCTCGTTGACGCTCGAGTTGATGGAGCCGGCCGGGCCGATCACGGAGATGTCCCTGAACGGGATCTTGACGACCTTGCCGTCGCGCTCGTCGTAGGGCAGGGCGAAGTCCCTGTCCTTCTGCGATTCGAGGACCGAGAAGTTGCTGCGGGCCATGCCCAGCGGCGCGAAGACCAGCGTCCGCACGGCCTCCTCCCAGCTCTTGCCGGTCATCGTCTCGACGAGGTAGCCCGCGGTCAGGAACATGAAGTTGTTGTACTGCCACTTCTCGCGAAGGTCGGCCGTCGGCGGCAGATAGGCCAGCCGCCGAACGAGGTCCTCGCGGGTCGCTGTCGTGTTGTTGTACCAGACCAGGTCATGGCGCGGCAGGCCCGAGCGATGCGTGACCAGGTCGCGCGGCGTCAGCCGCTCGCCGGCCTGCGCGTCGTAGAGCCTGAACCAGGGAATGTAGGTGCGGACCGGCTTGTCCCACTCGACCTGGCCTTTATCGACGAGCGTGCCGAGCGTGAAGGCCGTGAAGGCCTTGGTCGAGGAGCCGATGGCCATGAGCGTATCGGCGGTCACGGGCAGCTTGCCGTCGACGTCTCGGAAGCCGTAGCCCTTGGCCATGATGACCTCCTTGTCCTTGACGACGGCAATGGCCACGCCGGGGACCTTGAGAGCGGCCAAGCCCTTGGCGACGACCTCGTCGAATCCCTCGAGGGCTTTGCGGGCCTGGGCGACGGGATCGGCGCCCCGCGTCAGCGTGAATGCGAAGCTGCCGCCGCCCTGGGTGAACTGGCCGGTGATCTTGGCCCCGTCAGGGCTCATCTGGCCCTTGAAAGCCGGCTCGCCGGGAATGCCGGAGATAGCGAACGTCACGTTCGCCCCTTCGATCTTGATGCCGGCCAGGGGCAGGTCCTTGGCGCCCTGGAGCGGGATGGAGACGTCGCCCTTCCAGGCGCCGTCGGGGAGCTTCTCGAAGTCGAGGTTGACGTCCAGCTTGGTGCCGGGCAGCTCGATCGCCCCCTCCCAGTGGCCGGCGAGGTCCTGGGGCGGCGCGGCCTGGGCGAGGCCGAGCGCGATGAACGCCAAGGCGACGAATACGGCGGCGGAGGCGGGTTTGTGAGTTCTCATGGCTGTCTCCTTCCTTCGGGACCTGAAAAAAAAGGCTAACACAACCGGCGCGAGGCCGCAATACGGCCTCTTGAGAACAGGTGTTGTGAAGTCCAGGTCCCTTCTTCTATAATGGAGCGGCCTTGAGCACAGACTTTCTCGAATTTCGCGGCGTCTCCAAGCGCTATGGCGAGGTCCGGGCCGTCGACGACGTCTCCCTCGGCCTGCGGAAGGGCGAGTTCTTCTCGCTCCTCGGCCCGAGCGGCTGCGGCAAGACGACCATGCTGCGCCTGGCCGCCGGCTTCGAGGAACCCGACGCCGGCCGCGTCTTCCTCGACGGCCGCGACATCACCGACCTGCCGCCCGACAAGCGCAAGGTCAACACCATCTTCCAGAGCTACGCTCTCTTCCCCCACATGACCGTGCGCGACAACATCGCCTTCGGCCTGGCCATCGCCAAGCGGCCCAAGGCGGAGATCCGGGCCGAGGTCGACCGCATGCTCGAGCTCATCCGCATGACCGACCAGGCCGCCAAAAAGCCCGGCCAGCTGTCCGGCGGCCAGAAGCAGCGCGTCGCCGTGGCCCGGGCCCTGGTCAACAAGCCCGACGTCCTCCTCCTCGACGAGCCGCTGGCCGCCCTCGACCTCAAGCTCCGGCAGAAGATGCTCATCGAGCTCGACCTCATCCACGACGAGGTCGGCATCACCTTCCTCTACGTCACCCACGACCAGGCCGAGGCCATGAGCCTGAGCGACCGCATCGCCGTCATGGACCGCGGCCGGATCGAGCAGATCGGGACCCCGGCCGAGATCTACGAGTCGCCGCGGTCGAGCTTCGTCGCCGCCTTCATCGGCGACACCAACTTCCTCGAGGGCCGCGTCGAGGACTGCCCTGAGCGCGACTATGTCCGCATCGCCATCGAGGGCTGGCCGCCCATTTTTTGTTTCAACGACAAGGCCATCCAGCCCGGACAGCCGATCACCCTCAGCGTCCGGCCCGAGAAGATCCACATCTCCCACGACCGCCCCGCGGACAAGGCCCTGCACAACGCTCTTCCGGCCGTCGTCGAGGACGTCATCTACCTCGGCGCGAACACGAAGTACTGGGTCCGGACCGGGGGCTACCGCGTCCAGGTCCTCCGTCAGCACGACCGCTACTTCCTCGACGAAAAGCCCATCCGCTGGAAGGACGCCTGCTGGATCCGGTGGCACGCCGACGACGGCTTCATGCTCGACCGCTTCCGGAAGGCGGACGAAGGCCTCCTGGCCGTGCCGCCCCAGAGCGTCGGCGAGCCCCTCAACGGCGGCGGGCGCGGCGACGGGGATTAGGTGAAGGCGAACACGCGGGCCCGCCGGCACGACCGCCGTACCGAGTGGCTCGTCTCCCTGCCCACGCTCGTCTGGCTGGGGCTCCTCGTCGTCGTCCCGACCCTGCTCGTCTTCGTCATCGCCTTCCGGCCGGCCACCCCCTACGGCGGCATCGGCGCCGGCTGGACCCTGGACACCATCCGCTCGCTGGCGTCGCCGAGCTACCTGGCCATAGCCTGGCGGACGCTCTGGATGAGCGTCGTCACGACGGTGATCTGCCTGGCCCTGGCCCTGCCCGCCGGCTACACCATCGCCCGGGCGCCGGAGCGGTGGCGCAACCGCCTGCTGATGCTCGTCGTCATCCCGTTCTGGACGAGCTTTCTCGTCCGCGTCTTCGCCTGGAAGTCGCTCCTCCATCCCGAAGGGCCGATCAAGAAGGTCCTCGAGGCGGTCGGGCTCGTCGATCCGTCCGCCACCCTGCTCTACCATCCGTCGGCCGTCGTACTGGTCATGGTCTACACCTTCCTGCCGTTCACCATCCTGCCCATCTACGCGGCGGCGGAGAAGTTCGATTTCCGGCTGGTCGAGGCCGCCCGCGACCTCGGGGCGCGCCCGTTCGGGGCCTTTCGCAAGGTCTTCCTACCCGGCATCCGGCGAGGCGTCCTGACCGCCATCCTGGTCGTCCTCATCCCCGCCCTGGGCTCCTATATCATCCCCGACCTCGTCGGGGGGCCGGGGAGCGAGATGCTCGGCAACAAGATCGCCCAGCGCGTCTTCACCGACCGCAACCTGCCGCACGCGGCGGCCCTCTCGGCCGTCCTCATCCTGGCCGTGCTCGCCCCGCTCGTCGCCATTCTGTCCCTCCAGCGCAAGAACCGGAAGTCCGACATCGTCATCGGGGAAGCGCCGTGAGGAGGAGCCGCTTCCCCATCGCCATCACGGCGCTCGTCTTGGCCTTCTTCTACCTGCCCATCCTGCTCCTCGTCGTCAACTCCTTCAATCCCGCCCGCTTCTCCAGCCGCTGGCAGGGCTTCTCGCTCGTCTGGTACGAGCGGCTCTTCCAGTCGCCCGAGATCTGGCAGGCCCTGCGGACGACGCTGGTCATCGCCGTCACGGTCACGGCCGTGTCGGTCGTCCTGGGGACCGCGGCCGCCTACGCCCTCCACCGCTACGGGGAGAGCCGGCTGCAACGCGTCCACTACACGCTCATCTACACGCCGCTCGTCGTGCCCGAGATCCTCATGGGCATCAGCCTGCTCATGGCTTTCGTCGCGGCCGGCGTGCCGCTCGGCCTCTTCACCATATTCCTGGCCCACGTCACCTTCTGCGCGAGCTACGTGGCCATGACCGTCCTCGGCCGGCTGCAGGACTTCGATCTCTCGGTCCTCGAGGCCGCCCGCGACCTCGGGGCCAGCCCTTGGCAGAGCGTCCGCAAGGTCCTCATCCCGATGCTCATGCCCGGCATCGTCGCCGGGGCGCTGCTGGCTTTCACCCTGTCGGTCGACGACTTCGTCATCACCTTCTTCGTGGCCGGACCGGGCTCCACCACCCTGCCTCTGCGCATCTACAGCATGATCAAGTTCGGCGCGCCGCCGCTGATCAACGCCCTGTCGACGCTCCTGCTGGCCGTCACGCTGACCGCTGTGCTGGCAAGCCAGCGGCTGACGGGACGGAAGGGCGCGGCGACCGCGCCCGGGCCCTGAACGAAGGGCCGGCCGGTTGAATTGACGGCCGAACTGGTTTATAAGGGGACCTTCAGGAAATCCCGATGAGAACACGAACGCGCGCTTTCCGCGGCCCCGTCCCGGTCCTCGGCCTCACCTTCGCCGCTCTGGCCGCTTCCCTCCTGGCCATCGCCGGCTGCGGCCGGGCCACCCCGATCCTCAGGATCTACACCTGGTCGGACTACATCAAGCCCGGCCTCGTCCAGCGGTTCGAGCGGGAGCGGGGCTGCCGCGTCGTCCTGGACACCTTCGAGTCGAACGAGGCCATGTACGCCAAGCTCAAGGCCGGGGCGTCGGGCTACGATCTCCTCACGCCGTCGAGCTACATGGTCAGCCTGATGAACGCCCAGGGCATGCTCCGGCGGCTCGACCACGCCCTGCTCCCCAACCTGGTCCACGTCGATCCCGACTACCTGAAGCTGGCCCTCGATCCGGCCATGGACCACTCCGTCCCCTACATGATCACCAACACCGGCATCGCCTACCTCGAGGGCCGGGTCGCGGACGTCGTCCCCTCGTGGCGGATGTTCGGGCGCGAGGACCTCCGCGGCCGGATGACGATGTTCAACGACATGCGCGAGACGATCGGCGCGGCCCTGAAGACCCTGGGCTACAGCATCAACTCGACGAGCGAGGCGGAGCTCCTCCAGGCCGAGGCGCTCCTCGTCGAATGGAAGAAGAACCTGGCCAAGTACGACAACGAGCAGTACAAGATCGGCTTGGCCTCGGGCGAATTCCTGCTGGTCCACGCCTGGAACGGCGACGTCTTCCAGGTGCGCCGGGAGAAGCCGGAGGTGCGCTTCTTCGTGCCCGAGGAGGGGACGATCATTTCCTGCGACGACCTGGTCATCCCGGCCGACGCCCGCGAGCCGGGGTTGGCCCACGCTTTCATCGATTTCCTCCACGAGCCGGCGGTCGCGGCCGAGAACACGGAGTTCATCTGGTACCTTTGCCCCAACAAGGATTCCTACCCGCTCCTGCCGGCGGCGATCCGCGACGATCCCGGCATCTTCCTGGAGCCGGGGATCCGGGCCAAGAGCGAGATGATCGCCGACATCGGCGCCGCCAACGCCCTCTACGTCAGGGTGTGGGACCGCCTCAAGTCCGCCCGATAAATGGGGACACAATACTCATTCACCAATTTATCCTACCGGAATTCGGGGACACGATCCCATTTCCAGAGAAATGGGTCATGTCCCCGAATTCCGAATTAATTGGGGAATGAGTATTGTGTCCCCGTTTTAAAAGTTGAAGGTGTGGTTGAATTTGGCGTAGAGGGCGCGGCCGCTCGAGGCCGGCGGGTACGGGACCCGGCCCGCCCGGTCCGTGTAGATCCCCTCGTTGTAGACGATGTAGAAGTCGGTGCCCTCGCGGGGATTGTAGCGGAAGCGGACGTTGGCGCCGGCCCGGTCGTCGGCCCCGTTGTACTGAACGAGGGCGCTGACCGAGAGCTTGACGCTGAGCGTGGCCAGCGCCCGCAGCTGCCCGAGCGGGGCGAGGTAGGATTGGCCGCGCTCCGGGAACCGGACCAGGTTGTACTGGAACATGCCGCCGATCTCGAGGTCGGGGATGCCCGACCAGGTCGGCGTCACGCCCAGCGAAACGCGCCAGCCGTCGAAGTAGCCGCCGATCTCCCCCATGAGGACCGTGTTGAGCAGCCGGCCCTGCGGCGTTTGCAGGGTGAAGATCATCCCGGGATAGACGTAGTGGCCGACCGGGACCGAGACGTCGTCCGTGAGCTCGTAGGGCTCGAGCAGGTTGTCGACGTGGAGCTTGGGCTGGATCGAGGCGGCGAAGCCGCTCTTGGCCGCGAACTCCCAGCCCGGCCCGATCTCGCCCATCAGCAGCTCCCCCGTGTCATTGTCCCAATAGAAGCGCGTCTCGAGGAACGCGCTGTGGCTCGTCAGCGCCGAATCCTTGCCCGGGAACCAGCCGTAGAGGCTCCTCGTGTAGAACGCCGTGTAGTCGTCGAGCATCATGAAGCCCATGCTGGGATCGAAATCCCGGCCCGCCCGGGCGAAGCGGACCGTCGTCCCGAAGCCCTTGTTCGTCCGCCTCTCGTACATCAGGGTGAAACGCGCGGAATCGAGGTCGAAGGCCCGGTTCTCCTGCCCGTCCTTGAACGTCTGGGCCCACTGCAGGGTGATGTAGTCGTCGCCGCGGACACGCCAGATCCAATCGAGGCCGTAGTCGATCCCATAACGGCCGCCGGCGCCGACCCGGCTGGTGACGATGCCGCCGAAGTAGGAATAGGGATTGATGACCTGGCGGCGGAGCCGGAGGACCCCAAAGTTCTCGGAGGGGTTCTCCTCGTCGAGGGCGGCCGTCTGCATGTCGAGCAGGCCGATGTCCCATCCGCCCAGGCGCCCGACCAGGCGCGCGCCGCCGAAGATGCGGACGGTTTGCAGGTCGTCGTCGTCCACGTCGCCGACGAGGCCGATGCGGCGGCTGTAGAAGAGGGTGTTCGAGCCGCCCATGTTGTAATCGAAGTTGCTCGACCGCTCCTGGAAGAAGAGGCGTTTCTCCGGGAAGAAGACCGAGAAGCGCGTCAGGTTGACCTGGACGTCGTCGGCCTCGACCTGGGCGAAATCCGGATTGACGGTCGCGTCGAAGGTCAGGTTGCCGGTCAAGCCGTATTTGAAGTCGAGGCCCAGCTCGAATTTCGTGGAGCCGCCGCGGACGTAGGCGGTCTCGGCGTCGTCGAGCTCATACGTGCGGTCGAAGCCCGAGAGGATGTAGGGCGTGAGATAGACCGGACGGCGCGGCCGCAGGCCGGGCCACACGCTCTCCTGGGCCTGGGACGGCTTCCAGGCGCTCATCTGGCCCCAGTTCGGCGGAATGGCCGGGAAGGTGTCGGTCTCGCTGCGGCGGGCCAGCCAGCGGAAGACCGTCACGCCCATGACGACGTCGCCGCCTGCGGCCGCCTGGAAGCGGAGGCTCGACAGGGGGATGCGCATCTCGACGAACCAGCCCTCGCCGGTCCGGGCGACGGCCACGTCCCAGAACGTGTTCCAGCTCAGGTTCATGGGCATCTCGTTCGGATGCGGCTGCTGGGCGTCCCGGAAGACCGCGGCGTCGAAGCGCAGGCCGGCCGGGGTCGTGAAGAAGGCCAGGGAGTTCTCCTTGTCGTTGAACGTGTCGAAGAGGACGCCGAACCAGTCCGTGGTGGCGATCATCGCGTCGCGCTTCCTCGTCGGCGCCTGGACCTTATCGGGCTCGTCGTCGTAGAGGCGCCCGGCGACGTAGACGAACTCGTCGTCGTAGCCGAGCAGGGCTTCGCTGCGCTCGGAGCAGGCCTCGCCGAAAGTGGGCGCCTGCATGACCATGCAGAGCGGCAAGAGGCCCGCCCAACCGGGCTCGCCGCTCACGCCGTCGAGGGTGATCGGCCCTTTGACGCGGCTGACGACGATGCGCTCGGTGCGGGGCAGCCTGAGGATGTCCTGGACCTGAACGGGCGGAGTCTGGGCGGAGAGGATCGCCGAGCCCGCGAGCAGGGCGATGGCCAGGACGGCCGTCCGGCGGTCGTTTTCCCCGAAAAACATGCCCCAGAGGATACCCGAATCAAATCGGGGACACAATACTCATTCACCAATTAATATGGAGGATGACCACGGGCTCGAGCGGTTTGTGCATGGCCATCTTGTTGTCCGGACCTTCCCAGATCTCTTTCACCGGGACGGCGGCGATCCGCTCGAGGACGTCGTGTCCCCCGATGAGCCGGCCAAAAACCGTATACCGGCCGTCGAGATGGGGCCGGGGCGCGACGCAGATGTAGATCTCGGAGTCGCCGCTCCACTCGTCGCCGACGCGGCCCAGGCCGATCGTGCCGAAGATATGCGGCTGGGTGTTGAATTCCGGCGGGAGCGGCGGCGCGTCCCCTCCTCCGGCCTGTATGACGTGTCCCTTGACGACCCGGTAGAAGTCCTTGCCGTCATAAAAGCCCTTAGCGACGAGACTCTTGAACTGGGCTACGGTCTTAGGCGCGTCGGCCTCGAAGAGTTCGAAGACCATGGTGCCGAGCGAGGTCACGACGTCGCATTTCCCCGAGATCGAGCCCCCATCCGGCGGACCGGCCGGCCGGGCTTTGAGAGCAGCCGGGTCCAGGACGACATGCCTGATCGTCCGCCGATTTCGTGTGTAGGTCACATGAACGGACCCATCCCGGGCCTGGACGACCGCCGGATATGAAAATTCCGCCCCCTTCTCCTCTTCCAAGGTCAGCGCCCTCGTCCAATTCCGCGCGTCGTCCGATACGGCGACCGCGAGGATGCCCCTTCCCTCCGTAACGGGATTGTAGACCAGCAGGTGCCGTCCGTCGCGGAGAGTCACCGTGTCGATGCCGGAGTTCGGATTGGGGAAGACGGTCGGGCCCGGCGGCGACCAGGACGCTCCCCCGTCGACGCTCCGGCTTTCGTAGATGCGTCCGGCGTCGCTTCTCATCAGGGCGACGATCCCTCCGGGCCCGTCCCTAAGGAGCGCGGGTTGGATGAGCCCCGGGCTCCGGCCGTCGTTGACCGGAGGCGTCGCCGTCCACGTCGCGCCCTTGTCCCTCGTCGCCTCGAAACGGACGCGCCAGCCGTCGTGCTCCGTGGAGCCGCCGCAGAGGATCGTCCCGTCGGCGAGTTCGAGCGGGTGGTTCTTGACGGGTCCCAGGATGCCGTCCGGCAAAGGCCTCGCTTCGGCCCAGGTCCGTCCGTCATCGACGGAGCGGGTCATCAGGCCCCGCCACGTCGCGGGAGACGGCCCGACCTTGTAGAAAAGGAGCAACGGGCCTCCGGACGGGCGGAAGAGAACGGGATTCCAGCACGGCTCGCGCCGGCCGCCCTCTCCGATCCCGCGGGCGACCTCGACGGGCGCCGTCCATCTCCCCCGCTCCCGGCGCGAGACCCAGATCCCCACGTCGGCCTTTCCTTCGGCGGTCCCGCCGAACCAGGCGGCCACGAGCCCCGATCCGGTCTCGGCGATCGTCGAGGCGTGACATTGGGCGAACGGCGCCTCGGCGAAGACGTCCTCGACGAGGACGATGGCCGGGCGGCCCCGCGGGCCCTTCCCGCAGCCGGTCGAGAGCCCGGCGGCCAGGACCGCGCAGGCGACGGCGAGAGAGGCCCTAGGGAAGCGTCGCAAGGTAGTTCCCCGCCCCGACGACGACCGTCGACAGGATGAGAACGACGATCCCGGCCACGACCAGCCGGCGCGTCGGCCTCCCGGTCCCCTTCCACTCGTGGAAGGCGATCCCCCACAGGCTGCTGAAGGTGATGATGAAGGCCATGTGGATGGTCCAGCTGGAGAAGTCGTACCTGCCCATCTTGGTGGTGCCCATGCCGTAGAAGAAGAACTGGAAGTACCAGGTCGTCCCGGCCAGGGCCGACCAGACGTAATTGGAGAGGAGCGACGGCATCGGCTTGACGGGGACGGTCGGCGCCGGGTTCGCCGCGGGCGCGCCCTCGGCGGCCGCCGCGGCCTTCACCCGGCGATAGTCGTGCCAGGACCTGTTCTTGAAGCTCAGCGCGGCGCACCAGACGAAGTTCGTCGTGAACCCGCCGAAGAGGGCGATGATCAGCACCGGGAAGTTCTGGAAGAGAGGCCGGGCCCCGGACGCGACGGCGGCCTCGGCGATGGGCTTGCCGGCGGCGAAGGCGAAAGCCATGCACGAGCTCATGATGCCCGCGAACACGGCCACCCAGGCGCCCTTGACGAAGCTGAATTCGGCGATGGCCGCTTTCTTCTCGGCGTCGGAGAGCTCCCGCTCCTTCCTCATGCCGGCCAGCCCGCACATGGCGATACCCGTGAGGCAGACGACGATGCCCAGGATGACCACGATCCCGGAGGTCGTCGAGACCAGCGCTGCGATCCGGCCCTCGAAGACGGGCGGCACGAGCGTCCCGAAGACGGCGCAGAAGCCGAGCGACAGGGCCATGCCCAGCGACAGCCCCAGGTAGCGCATGCTCAGGCCGAAGGTCAGCCCGCCGACGCCCCACAGCACGCCGAAGAGGTAGGTCCAGAGAAGCGTCTTCCCGGACGCGGACCCGAGGACGCCCAGAAGATCGGGGCAGGTCAGCAGTCCCACGATCCAGGGCGCGACGATCCAGCTGAAGGTCCCGCCGACGAGCCAGTAGACCTCCCAGGCCCAGCCGCGGACGTTCTTGTAGGGGATGTAGAAGCTCCCGGCGGCGAACCCGCCGAGGGCGTGGAGGATGACACCGAGGAAGGGGTTGGGATTCATCTCGCCTCCATGAGTCCCGGACTATATCGCCGGCCGCGGGGCGAAGTCAATCTCGTTTGACCCCATCTTCCTTTTTTATTAGCATACCCGCGAAAGGCGGCCCCATGCCGAAGACGCACCCCCGCGCCCTGGCCTTCATCTTCTTCACCGAGATGTGGGAGCGGGTCGGCTTCTACACGCTCATGGCCATCCTCGTCCTCTACATGGACAAGGTCCTGGGCTGGCCCGACGGCCGCAAGGGCGACACCTACGGCCTCTTCCTGGCCCTCTGCTATTTCGTCCCGCTCCTCGGCGGCTGGCTCGGCGACAAGGTCATCGGGCAGATCCGGACCGTCCGGGCCGGCGCCTTCCTGATGGCCCTCGGCTACGTCGGCCTGGCCGTCTCCGGCCCGGACCGGGTGACCACGTTCTACCTCGGCCTCGTCCTCATCGGTCTCGGCACAGGCCTCTTCAAGGTCAACATGGCCGTCCTGGTCGGCAACCTCTACGCCGACAAGCCCCACCTCAAGGACGCCGGCTACAACATCTTCTATATGGGCGTCAACCTCGGGGCCATGATCGCCCCGCTCGTGGCCACGCTCAACAACGCCGTCTTCCACAGCTACAACCTCTCGTTCGGGATCGCGGCCGTCGGCATGGTCTTCGCCGTGATCATCTTCCGGGCCGGCGAGCCCCTGCTCCGGCCCATGGACAGCAAGCTCGGGGCCGGGGCCGCCACGCCCGGGGCGCCGTCACCCTCGTCCTCCTCGTCGCCGTCCTCCCTCGCCGCCGCCGCCGCCGACGCGCCGCGCGACAAGCGCGAGGACCGCGCGCGCATCGCCACCCTGGTCATCCTCTTCCTCATCGTCATCTTCTTCTGGATCGCCTTCTACCAGAACTTCTTCGGACTGACCCTGTTCGCCGAGCGCTCGACCGTCGTCCTGAAATGGCTCCGGCCGGAGACCTACCAGTCCTTCGAGCCCTTCTTCATCCTGGCCCTGACGCCGCTGCTCCTCACGCTCTTCAGCCGCTTGAACCGGGCCGGCCGGGAGCCCTCGACGCCGGTCAAGATCCTGCTCGGCATGCTCATCATGAGCCTGGCCATGTTCATCATGGTCTTCGCCGCGCTCGCCGGCGGCGACCGCGACGTGAACATCATGTCGCCGGCCTGGCTCGTCGGCACCTACTTCGTCATCACCCTGGCCGAGATCCTCATCTCGCCCATGGGCCAGTCGTTCGTCTCCAAGGTCGCGCCGCCCCGGATCGCCGGGCTGATGATGGGCGGCTGGTTCGCGGCCACCGCGGCCGGAAGCTACGGCAGCGGCCTGCTCGGCAAGTCCTACAGCCGCCTGTCCCACCACGAGTTCTTCCTGCTCCTCGCGGGACTCATGCTCCTGGCCGCCGTGCTGGTCGCCGTCTTTCTCAAGAAGCTCAAGCGCTTCGCCACCTGATCGCCGGAGGACGCCATGACCCTCATCCAGGAAAAGGTCGCCCAGGCCGCGGGGCTTTGCCGCGAGTTCGGCGCCGACGTCTGGATCACCTTCACCCGCGAGAGCGAGATCTGCGGCGACCCGACGCTCGTCTTCCTGGCCCCGGGACCCGTCACCTGGCATTCGGCCTTCATCGTCTGCGCCGGCGGCCGGACCCGGGCCGTCGTCGGCCTCTACGACCAGAAGGGGATCGAAGAGACGGGCGCTTACGACAAGGTCGTCGGCTACGTCACCGGCATCAAGGAGCCGCTCCTGGAGTTCCTCCGCGAGGTCGATCCCCGGACGATCGCCGTCAACTACTCGGAGGCGAGCGAGATCTGCGACGGCCTGACCCACGGCATGTACCTGACCCTCCAGCGGTTCCTGGTTGAGGCCGGACTGGCCGAACGCCTCGTCCCGGCCGAGAGGATAGTCTCGGCCCTGCGCGAGCGCAAGTCGGCCGCCGAGATCGGCTGGATGAAGCAGGCCGTGCGGGCGACCGAGGAGATCTACGGCCTGGCCGCCCGCTTCGTCGCCTCCGGCCGCACCGAGAGAGAGATCGCCGCGTTCATCCTGGCCGAGGCCGCGCGCCGCCAGCTCCCCACGGCCTGGGGACAGGCCACCTGTCCGGCCGTCTTCACCGGTCCCGACACGGCCCAGGCCCACTACTCCCCGACCGGCCGGACCGTCGAGCCCGGCCACGTGCTCAACATGGATTTCGGGGTCAAGGTCGAGGGCTACTGCTCGGACATGCAGCGGACCTTCTACGTACTCGCCCCGGGCGAGACCTCCGCCCCCGAGGAGGTCATGAAGGGCTTCCGGACGATCGTCCGGGCCGTCGAGGAGTCGAAGAAGGCCGTCAAGCCGGGCGTCCTCGGCCACGAGATCGACGCGGTCGCCCGCTCGATCGTCACCGGCGACGGCTACGCCGAGTTCCCCCACGCCCTCGGCCACCAGGTCGGCCGCTACGCCCACGACGGCACGGCCCTGCTCGGGCCGGCCTGGGAGAAGTACGCCCGCAAACCCTTCCAGAAGCTCGAGCCGGGCATGGTCTTCACCATCGAGCCGCGCCTGACCGTCCCCGGCCGCGGCGTCGTCACCATCGAGGAGATGATCGTCGTGACCGAGGACGGCGCCGAATGGATGGGCCGGCCGCAGACGGACATCGTCCTGGTCAAGTAGCATGCGGGACAGAGCGCCGGGTCTCCGACGGGCGGCCCGCATCGTTCTGCCCGCCGCCGCGGCTGTCCTCGTCGCTTCGCTCGTGCTGCGGTACCGGCTTCCCGACCCGACCCTCATCCTCGAGCCGCTCCTGCAACAGCCCGCCCAGACCGAAGAAGGCGTCCCCGAGCCGTTCGAGGAGACGCGCAAGGGCGTAACCTACACTATCGAGCCTCTCTTCTCGTACGAGCTCTGGGGCCTCGTCGTCTCCTATCACGACTCCTCCTCCTTCGTCGACATCTCCCACAAGCAGTGGAACGATCACATCAACACCAAGGACATCTGCGTCATCTGGGGCAAGAACGTGGCCACGGGGGTCTACAAGCGGATGACGTTCCGCAACCGCGACTTCACCTGCTTCTATCGCTATCCCGACCGGGAGACCGGGGAGCTCTTCAGCGAGAACGCCCTGTCGAACAACCACCTGCTCCCGGCCGATCCGGGCGTCGCCGCGGCCGTCAAAAGGGCCCGCACGGGCGACCAGGTGCGCTTCAAGGGTTGGCTCGTTTCCTACGGCGTCAAGGGCGCGCCCTACGCCCGCGGGTCCAGCACGGTCCGCAACGACCGCGGCAACGGCGCCTGTGAGGTCGTCTACGTCACGGAATTCGAGATCCTGCGCGAGGGCAACCCGGTCTGGCGCTCGCTCCACCGCTTGTCGCTCGTCCTCGGCGGGCTGGCGCTCGCCGTCCTCATCTTCCTCTGAACGGAGGTGGGCCATGGGGCATATCCGCGTCGCGGCGGCGCTCGCCGCTCTCATTCTGGCCCTCGGCTTCGCGGCGGGAGGCGCCCAGGACTTCCCGCGCCTCACCGGGCCCTACCTGGGGCAGGAGCCGCCGGGAATGGCCCCGATGCCCTTCGCGCCGGGGATCATCACCACGAACGACGAAGAAGGGAGCTCGGGCTTCGCCCGGGGCGGCACGGTCTTCCTCTTTCAGAAATTCCGCGACCGCCGCTGCCACACCTACATCACGCGGCTCGCGGACGGGGTCTGGACCGCGCCCGCGCTCATCCCGTTCTGGGAGACCATGGTCCACAACGGCGACTTCGTCATCTCCAGCGACGACCGGACGATGCTCTACCAAGTCAGGACCGACCCGGGCTCCGGGCCGCCCTCGCAGATCTGGAGGGCGGAGATCACGGACTCCGGCTGGGGCGACCGGGCCGCCCTGCCCGCGCCGGTCAACACGCCGCATTTCGAAAGCTACGCCTCGGACACCTCCGACGGGACCGTCTATTTCTTCAGCGGCCGTCCGGGCGGCAAGGGCCGGTTCGACCTGTACGCCTGCCCGTTCAAGGACGGAGCCTACGGCGAAGCCGTCAACCTGGGGTCCCTTGAACACGGAGTCCCAGGAATGGGACCCGTTCGTCGCCCCCGACGGGAGCTACCTCCTCTTCTGCTCCACCAGGCCGGGAGGGCTGGGCGGGGACGACATCTACATCGCCTTCAAGGGCAAGGACGGCGCGTGGGGATCGCCTGTCCACCTGGGCGAGGAGGTCAACTCCCCGGGTTCTGAGAACCGGCCGTACGTCACGCGCGACGGACGGTACTTCTTCTTCACCTCGACCCGCAACGGGAGCCGGGACACCTTCTGGGTCAAGGCCGAGTATCTCGACCGCTTCCGGAAGTGACCGGGCCCGATTGACGGCGGGCGCACGATTGGTCTAGAGTGCCGGGTGATGACGCCCCTGCGATCCTTCCGCTTTGCGACGGTTCTCCTCGTCCCCTGCCTCCTCGCCGCGGCGGCCTGCGCGCCGTGCGGCATGAACCCGAGCGCCGTTCGCCCTGTTCAGCTCAGCCCCTGCGGACGGGCGTTCGTCTTCGTCGACCACGGCCGGCCCGCGGCGACGATCGTCGTCCCCCTCGACGCCGGGGAGCCGGAACGGCGCGCCGCCGAGATCCTGCGGACCTCGATCCTGAAGATGAGCGGCGTCGACCTCCCCGTCCGCGCCGTGGCCGAGCCCGGGCGGCCGAATCATGCCGCCATCGGCTTCCCGCCCCGGGACCTGCCCCCGTCGGTCTCCTCCGCGTTACCGACGCTCCGCCCCGACGGCTTCGTCGCCGCCACCTCGACCGGCAACCTCTATGTCTCGGGCGGAAACGGCCGGGGCGTCGTCTACGGCGTCATCCACGTCCTCGAGAAGTACTTCGGCTGCCGGCGCTTCAGCCCCACGGTCGAGGTCTTTCCCCCCGCGGACGATCTCGCCCTCGGCTGCCTCTTCGAGGCCGAGAACCCCGTGAACGACGTCCGCGTCGTCAACGGCGAGTTCGCCCTCGACGCGGATTGGCGCGACTGGCTGCGCCTCCACGACCTGCGCGACCTCTACGGCGAGGGATACTACGTCCATACATTCCAGCGGCTCGTCCCCTGGCAGACCTGGTTCGCGGCCCATCCCGAGTATTTCGCGCTGATGAACGGCAAGCGCGTCATCGACCAGCCGTGCCTCTCGCGGCCCGAGGTCTTCGACATCGCCGTGGCCAAGCTCCGCGAGGAGATGGCCGCCCAACCGGAGAAGGAGATCTGGTCGGTCAGCCAGAACGACAACTTCTCCTACTGCCAGTGCCCCGAGTGCCTGAAGGCCATCGAGGAGGAGGGCTCGCCGGCCGGCCTGATCATCCGCTTCGTCAACCGCGTCGCCGCCCTCTTCCCCGACAAGACCATCTCCACGCTGGCCTACCAATATTCCCGCCCGGCGCCCCGGCGGACACGGCCCGCGCCCAACGTCGAGGTCATGCTCTGCACCATCGAGCTCGACCGCAGCCGGCCCATCGCCGAGGCCCCGGAGGGCGCCTCCTTCGTCCGCGACATCGAGGACTGGAGCCGCGTCTGCGGCCGCCTCTATCTCTGGGACTACACGGTCAATTTCTCGCACCACGTTTCCCCCTTCCCCAACCTGCGCGTGCTCGCGCCCAACATCCGGTTCTTCGTCGGCCACGGGGTCCGCAGGCATTTCCAGCAGACCAACACGGGGCCGGGCCACGAATGGAGCGAGCTCAAGTCCTACCTCCTGGCCCGGCTGCTCTGGGACCCGAAGGCGGACATCGACGCGGTGACCGAGGATTTCCTCGACGGGTATTACGGCAAAGCCGGCCGTCACCTCCGCGCCTACATCGACGCCCTCCACGACGCGCTCGAGCGCTCCGGCGCCCGGCTCGACATCTACGAACCGCCGGCGGTCCACGCCGCGGACTACCTTTCGGCCGCCGACGTCTCGCTCTACAACAAGCTGTTCGACAAGGCCGAGGCCGCCGCGGCCGGCGATCCCCCGGCCCTCGCCCGGGTCCGGACGGCCCGCCTGCCCCTGATGTACGCCGAGCTCGAGATCGCCAAGGACGACATGTTCGGGCCTCGCGGCTTCTACGAGGAGAAGGGCGGGAGGTTCGAGGCCCGGCCGGCCATGGTCCGCCGGCTCGAGGAGTTCGCCTCGCGCTGCCGGACCGGCGGCGTCAAGACGCTCAGCGAGGGAGGCCTCTCCCCGGACGCCTATTACGACTCCGTCAAGCGGTTCATCGACGTCCAGGTCGAAGGCAACCTGGCCTTCCGCAGGCCGGTCACGGCCGAGCCGCCCCCGGCCGCGAAATACGCCCGGGGCGACCTGGCCGTCCTGACCAACGGCGTCCGGGGCGCGGCCGACTTCAAGGTCCATTGGCTCGGCTGGGAAGGCGTCGATCTCACGCTGACGCTCGATCTCGGGCGACCGGTCGCGGCCCGCGAGATCGCGCTGAGCACGCTCTCCGACTTTCGCAGCTGGATCCTCCATCCGGCGAGCGTCGCCTGCTCCGTGTCCGCCGACGGCCTCTCGTTCCGCGAGGCCGGGACCAGGGCCCTGCCCGGCGACCACCGCGACGAGGACCGGGTCCGGGACTTCTCCTGGACGGAGGACATGGCCGCTCCGGGCATGCTAGCCTCGGTCCGATACGTCCGTTTCCGGATCGAGGGCACCAAGCGCCTGCCCGACTGGCACGCCTCGGCCGGAGGCCTCTCCTGGGTCTTCGTCGACGAGATCGTCGTCCGTTGACCTTTCACAAAACCTTGACCGAGTCTTGACAACTCCCTCTTCCGTTGCGCCGATGATAGGCGCGTGATGATTGAAGGGAGGCCCGAATGAACACCCAGCGAAAGAGAGTCGTCGTCACGGCCGTCGTCCTGGCCGCCTTCGCGGCGGCGGCGGTCCCGGTCTGGTCCGATGACGTCATCGCCGCCGTGCCGGCGGCCCCGGCCCTGCGGGCCGATCGCCAGGTTCCGTCGCCGGAGGGCCCGGCTCTGGCGGAGTACTACCTGTCCGCTCTCGCGGCGTCATCGCGGCGGTCCCGGCACTTGGCCGGCGGCCTCGGCCTGGCCTTGGGGGCGGTCGGCATCGGGACGGGCCTGGCGATCCTGCACGAGGTCAAAGGGGAAGAAGAGGAATGGAACCCTTTCTTCGCCCTGGGATCCCTCGGCGGCATCCTGATGATCACGGCCGGAGGCGCCGCCATGGCCGGCGGCATCGTATCCCTGGCCGTCGTCTCGCCGGCCGAGTCCCGGTACGCGGGGATCCGCGGCATCGCCGACCCCGGGCTGAGGGAAGCGGCCTGCGCCGCGGCCCTGGAGGGGCTGGCCCGGAAGGGGAAACGCTTGCGGACGGTCCGAGCCGTCGTCTTCGGCGCCCTGGGGCTCACGGCCGCCTTGTCCTCGTCCGGGTCGGACGATTCGAGCTCGAACCTGGCCGCGGCAGCCTGCGGCGGCGGGCTGGCGCTCCTCAGCGTACTCGTAAAGAGCCGCGAGGAGAGGGCCTACCGATCCTACCTGGAGCGGAAAGGAAGCGGGCTCGGACCCGAGCTCATCCTGGGCGTGGGGCCGCACGGCGGCTTCCGGGCCGGGCTGTCGCTCGACTTCTGACGCATCGGCGGCCGGCCGCAGGCCGTCCCCTGAGAAGCATCGGCCGGCGACCCCCCCCCCCCCCATTTGGCCGGAAAAAGGGCGTCTGGTATAATGCCTCGGCCGACTAAAGGTGTGATGAGAGACAAGCGCGAAGGCCGAACTTCTGTCCCGCTCATGGGACGGCGGGGGTTCCTCGCCCTGGGGGCCGCCGGACTGGCGCTCCCCTTCCTGACCCGGCTCTCCGCCTTCGCTTCGCCCGAGCCCCTGCCTCCCGACCGGTGTCTGTCCTTCTACAATACCCACACCGGCGAAGCGGCGACCGTCGCCTATTGCCGATCCGGCTGCCTCGTCCCCGCCTCGCTCGATAAGATCGACCGCATCCTGAGGGACCACCGGACCGGAGAGATCAAGGGCATCGACGTCCGCCTCCTCGATCTCCTCACGCGCCTCTCCGGAGCGATCGCGGCCGGCGAGCCCTTCCACGTCATTTCCGGATACCGGTCGGCCAAGACCAACGAGCTCCTCAGGACGCACGGCGACGGAGTGGCCGCCCAAAGCCTCCACTTGCGGGGCCAGGCCGTCGATATCCGCGTGCCCGGCCTCGAGCTGAAGGAGCTCTACAAGGCGGCGGTCGATCTTCGCGGCGGCGGGGTCGGGATCTATACGGGCTCGAATTTCGTCCACGTCGACGTCGGCCGCGTCCGGACCTGGTGACCGGACCTACTTCAGCGGCATCGACGCCTTCTCCTCCAACGCGCGGTCGAGGGCCGCATCCCTGAGATAGATGTCGTTGCGGAACTGGATCCGGCCTTCCCCATCCAGCCAGGTCGTCCAATAGAGGAGATGGACGTCGAGCGGCTTTCTCAGAACGATCACCCGGGTCGCTCCGCTTTCGATCGTCTCGAGGATCTTCTCCCTGGTCCAGGCCGGGTCGTCGCCGAGGAGATAGGCCGCCAGGTCGAGGGGGCGCTCGACCCTGATGCAGCCCGAGCTGCGGTCCCGTTCCGCCCGGCCGAAAAGCCAGCGCTCGGGCGTGTCGTGCAGGTAGACGTCGAATTTATTGGGGAACATGAACTTGATCCGGCCGAGCGAGTTCTGCGGCCCGGGGTCCTGGCGGAACCTGAAGGACAGGGTCTCCCCGTCGACGGCCGACCAGTCGACGGCTGTCCCCGTCGATCTCTTCGGCCGCCTCGCTCCAATCCTTGAAGACGCGGAAACCCTTATTCCGGAGGTAAGAGGGATCCTTCCGGACCTTGGGCAGGATGTCCTCGCGGACGAGCTTCGGCGGGACGGTCCAGGTCGGATTGATCTCGAGGTAGGACAGCTTCCCGCTGAAGTCGGGCGTGCGCCGGTAGGCGGATCCGACGACGACCGGCATGGACAGGACCTCCCGGCCCGATTCGACGACCCCGAGCCGGAAATCGGCCACATTGACGATGACGAACCTTTCGCCCAGGTTCTGCGTGATCCAGCGCCAGCGCTCGAGGTTGGCCCGGACCTGTTTCAGCCGCCCGGAGGCGGGGACGCCGAGGGCCGCCGCCGTAGCGGCGCCGACGACGCCGTCAGGATCGAGCCCGTGACGACGCTGGAAGGCCCGGATGGATCCTTCGAGCTCTCCGTCGAAGAGCTCCGGGTCCGGAACGTCCGCCGCGCCGGGATGATCGCCGGACGCGGCGAGCCTCTTCCTGAGCGCCGGGACCCGGGGATCGCGGTCGCCCTTGACGAGCTTCGGCCCAGGCGGAAGATCCGGCCATCCGCCGGCGGCCGCGAGGTCCCGCAGGTCCCGGAAGGCCTTCCGCAGTCCCTCATAGACCGCAACCCTCGGCCTCAGGGAGGCCAGGGCCCCGGGGATGTCCCGGTCCCGCAGGCCCTTCTCCAGGACGGCCGCCAGGTCCTCGACGCGGCCCTTGACGAACCATTCCGACTGGATGGTCTCGGGATTGACCTGTCCGTGAACGAGATGCGACCCGCAGAGGAGGAAGGCGTCGGTCAGGAGCATCTCCAGGTCGGCCAGCGTCTCGGTGCGAACCTTCCGCGGGCCCTTCCGCTGGGCGGTCCGGACCTCTTCGATCAAGGACTCGAGGGTCGCGAGGTGGTAGTTCCCGGGGTCGAGGCCGTCCTCGGCGACTTGGCGCAGGGCGTCGAGGAACGCGGCGGCATCCGAGAGAGAGAGGGGATCGTCGATCCAGGCAGGACGGCCCTCACGGGCCCGGTAGAAGGCCGGCAAGACATCCGAACCGCAGATCCGATCCCTCCGGCAATAGACGACGCCCGTCCCGCCTTCGGCGCCGATCCGCTCGGCCAGGAGGGCGGCGACCGCCGGGACCGGGGAAACGGGGGCCTTGGCGCAGGTGCCGGCGGAGAGCGCGACGAGAAGGAGAGAGACGAGGGGAAGGCGCCGGCTCATGGTCATGCGAGGTACGGGATGGTCTGAGGGCCTTCGGGCATGACGCAGATCGAGGAGTCGCGGCCGTATCTCGCGAGCAGCTCGTCGATCGTGTCCTCGATGCGGCGGCAGGGGCGGAGAAGGGCGGACCGGATCTGGTCGTCCGTCAGGCCGTCCGACCTCACATAGATGTCCGCTTTTTGCTGGATGAGCGCTTGGATGTGGGCTTGCCACTGGTCCTGCTCGAGAAAGCCCGGGGCGCAGATCTTGGCCAGGAGCTCCCGCGGATCGCGGGACTCGCGCAGGATCTTCCCGTAAAGCCCGTGCTCGGGGAGGCCGTCCCAGCAGCTCGCGGCGATGATGATGGCGCCGCCCGGCCGGACGATCGGTTCGGCGGCCCGCATGCCCTTGACCGACTGGTAGAGGTTGAGATCGAGCGGGTGGCCCGAGTTCGTCGTGACCACGATGTCGAACGGCCTCGGCACGGCGACCATGGCCTGGCCCTTGACGAAGGCGCATCCGGCGGCGTGGGCGGCGTCGAGGTCGCCGGCGAAGACGCCGGTCACGGCCTTGTCGCGGTTGAGCGTGACGTTGAGCAGGAAGAGGGCCCCGGCCTGGCCGGCGACCTCCCGGACCTCTTCCCAAATCGGATTGCCGTGCGTGACGCCCCAAATGGCCCGGGGATGCCCGACCATGCCGGCGTCGTGGTTGCCGAGGACGGTCCGCTGGCCGGCCATGCCCGGCATGATGGCCTTGCCGCCGCCGCTGAAGCCGGCGAAGAGGTGCGGCTCGATGAAGCCCGTCAGGACCTTGAGGTCGCAGCGCAGGAGCTCCGCGTTGAGCCAGGTTTCGTGGCCCTTCGAGGTCAGGCCGAGGCGGACTTGGGTCGAGGGATCGAAGGTGTCGTTCTGGACGATGCGGCGCCCCTCGAAGATCGCGTCCCCGACCATGGCCCTCATCTCGGACTCGGTGTTGGGCCGGTGCGTGCCGAGCGCGTTGAAGAGGACGATCTCGAGGCCGGGCACGGCGTCGAGGACCTCGAGGACGGCGCCGAGAAGGAGCGGGTTCGGCGCGGGCCGGGTGATGTCGCTGAAGACGACGCCGACGCGATGGCCCGGGCGGACGAGGTCGCGGAGGGGCGGCGAGCCGATGGGCGACGCGAGAGCGCGGCGGACGGCGGCGGCCGGGTCGGGCAAGGCGGGAACGTACACCGGTTCGACGACGGTGACGTCGAGCGCGTCGTCGAGCTCGAGCGGCAGGCCGGTCTTCCCGTAGGCGAGCGTGATGCGCATATCGATCCCTATTTTAGCGTAGGGACCTGGTCTTCACAAATCCGGCTTTCCCCCTGGACCTGTGAAGACCTGGTCCCCGTCTTCTCTTAGGGGACACGTACCGGGCCGGTACATGTCCCCTGTTCGAGCCGGTAAAGGCCGGCGCCGTGATACGGCACGACCGGCGCGAACTCGCCCCGGAATGTCCCGACCTTCTTCCCCGTCCAGACGTCGGTGACGACGACCTCTCCCGTGAATCCCGCATCGGCCAGACGGACAGGGACCGCGAGGCCGGTCTCGAGCCCGCCGGCGGCCTGGTCGCTCGTGTTGAAGACGGCGACGTAGCCCGTCCGGCCATCCGCCGCTTCCGCCGCCCAGGCCGCCAGGCCGTTGGCGCGGAAGAGCTGGCGGTTGGCGCGGCTCCGCTGGTTGACGGCCAGGGCTTCCGCGTTGGTGATGAGGCCGACGGTCCAGGCATCGCTTTCCGGCAGGTGCCCGCCGAACATCAGGGGACAGCGGGCGATGGTCCACAGGGTCATGACCGTCAGCTGCTCGTCGCGGGTCAGGAAATTGGCCACGTCCTCGCGGCCGCCGTGGGAGACCATCTCGAAGTAGCCCCGGTTCATGGTCACGGCCTTCGACCAGCCCTCGGGGAGGGCCCGCAGGCGCCCGAGCGGCAGCATGTCGGGGTCGGGCCAGCGGCCCGGACCGGCCGAAGGCGCCCATTCGTGGAGCCGCCGGAAGGCCGGCAGGACCTGGTCCCAGTAATCCCAGAGGTCGCCGAGCAGGCGCCACATGTTGGCATTCGCGGCGAGGTCGCCCGCCTTGTCGAGCGGCATCGGGCCGTAGGACAGGCTCAGGACGATGGGCCGGCCCGTGCGGTCGATGGCCCGGCGCATCATCTCGATCTCGGCGCCCCGGTAGCAGAGGTCGTCGGCCTTGACGAAGTCGACGCCCCACCCGGCGAGCTGGCGGAAAAGCGAGTCGTACCAGGCTTGCGCGCCGGGCTTGGCGAGGTCGACGCCCCACTGGTCCTCGTTCCAATCGCAGTGGTCGGTCTTGTCGGCGATATCGGCGGCATGGTACGGCGTGCCTTCGATGGGCGTATTCCGCTCGACCGCGAGGCGCGGGATGCCGCGGACGATGTGGACGCCGAACTTCAGGCCCTTGCGGTGGACGTAGTCGGCGAGCGGCCCGAAGCCGCGGCCGCCCGCGGATGAAGGGAAGCGCCCGACGGCCGGAACGAACCGGCCGTAGGCGTCGATCTCCGATCTCGAGCGGACGGGATAATCGGGGCCGAGCCGCTGGGGCTCCGACCATTCGATGTCGACGACGACGTAGCGCCAGCCGAGCTTGGCCAGCTTCGCGGCCATGAAATCGGCGTTGGCCTTGACCTCGGTCTCGGTCACGGCCTGGCCGAACGAATCCCAGCTGTTCCAGCCGAGGGGCGGCGTGAGGGCCCAGGCATGGAACGGCGCGGCGACGGCGCGCGTCTTCCCGTCGTCCGTCCGGCGGACCTTCCCGGCGAGCTGCCGGATGAGATCCGCTTCGGCGGCGGAGAAGGGGGCCCCGTCGGGCCGTAGGATGTCGTGGAACCAGACCGCCGGCTCGGGGCTCCCCTCTTTCGAACCCCAGGGGAAGACCGTCTGGGTCTTGCCTTTGACGAAACCCCAGTTCATGGCCCCGATCTCTTTCGCCTTGAAGAGCGGCAGGATGTCCTCGAAGCGGCTGCCGGCCGTCCGGGCCATGTACTCGGTGCAAATGAGGGGACGGTCGTAGGTCACGAGCCGGGCGATCCGGCTCTCGGCCTCGGCCTTCGCCTGGTAGGAGTGGAACGAGACGATGTCCGACTGCTCGGCTTGGAATTTATTGAGCTCGGCGAGCTCCTTCGACTCGTCCCAGATGCCGGCCGTCAGGGGCTGGGCCGGGGCGGCGGCGCGGGCCCAGGCGAAGACGCTCCGAAGAAGGGGCAGCGACCGCGATCCGTAGTCCGAGTTGCCGGGCTCGTTGTAGAGGTCCCAGGCCAGGACGCGGCGGTCCTCGCGGAAGAAGCCGATAACGCCCTTGGTATAGGCCTCGAGGGCGCCCCAGCGGGCCTGGTTCTCGAGGAGGTCCGGGCCGGGGCATTGGACCCAGCCCGAGTTGTGGACGCCCGGCCGCGGCGCCGGCTGCGGGCCGAGGGCGAACTTGGGCTTCCAGCAGTCGTCGAAGAGAACGAGCATCGTCCCGATGTGATGACGGTCGGCGATCTCCAGGAACCGCTCGAGGCGGCGCAGGAAGCCGCCCGCGTCCTGCTGCCAGAGGAGGTAATGGAGGAAGACGCGGACGGAATTGAAGCCCAGGTCCTCGGCCCAGCCGAGCTCCTGGTCGATGATCGCCGGATCGAAAGTCTCCGCCTGCCACATTTCGAGCGTGTTGACAGCCGTGCGCGGGATGTAGTTGCAGCCGAGCGCCCAGGGCTGCGAGCCGGCCCAGGCCCGCGCCTTCTCGGCCGTCCAGCGCGGGGGCGCGGCGTCGGCGCTCGGGGCGGAGAACGCGTTTGACGCCCCGGCGGACAAGCTCACGAATATCAGGGCGAGAATCAGGAACCTTCTTACGTCCATGACGCCTCCATCAATTCGGGGACACAATCCTATTCTCCGCTGAAACGGTCGCCGCTTTTCCGGCGGACATCTCGACCGACACCCAGGAGACCGGACGGCCGGCCTCGTCCACCCCGCGCTCCGCTTTCCGGGCGATGCCATCGACCGTCAGATCGTCCCAAGCGCCTTCAAAGACGGCCCTCCAGACGAACGCCCGGCCCGAACGGACCGTGAGCGTTGTGCTGTGCCTGGCCTCGTGGCGGACGTCGATGACGGCATCGAAGACGGGTAGGCTCTTGATCTCCGCCCAAAGCGTCGCGGTCGTCAGCCCCGAGCGGGTCTCGACCGTCCGCGCCGCGGCGTCGGGCCGGACGCCCATGAGGCCCGTCGCGATGGCGCCGACGACCGCAAACGGGACCTCGGGGTATTCGCGCCGTTCCTTGGCCGGGTCCGTGAGGGCCAGGATCCGGGCGTAGGCGGCCTCGTCCTGACCGTATCGGTAGAAGATCTCCGGCAGGTACGACTCGATCTCGATGCCCTCGGGCTTGGCGTCGACGATGCGCCGTAGAGTGAGGTCGCGCCGGGGCCCGGCCGGGATGAAGCCGAAGTAGAGCGGGAAGACGCCGTTCCAAATGACATCCTGGTAGACGAGCGCGCCGCCCTGGACGCGGCCGTCGGCGTACTTACCTTTCGCCGCGCTCCACCAGCCTTGCTGGTAGAGCGTCCTCAGCTTTTCTGCCCGTTCACGAAAGCCGCCGTTCGCCTCGCCTTCCCCACGGGTCGAGAGGAGCGCGGCGTAGGAATCGAAGGCCCGGGCCATCGCGGCGATGAGGTCGGATCCGTAGAGGCCCCGGTCCGAGAACGGCCCTTCGTCGTAGCCGCCTAGCCCGCGATAGCCGTATTCGGGGTGATGCTCGGGGATGCCGTCGCCGTCCTTGTCCCAGGCCTCGATATAATCCTTCACCGACCGTCCGTAGAGATCCAGGAACGCCATGTCCTCGACATAGGCCTTGTCACCCGTCCAGAGGTACTGCCGCCAGCAGGCGTCGAGGACATCGAAGTTGGCCGTCAGGTTGTACCAGAAATCCTCGTCGTTCTTGTAGTCGACGGGCGCCGGCCGGTCCCACTTGTCGATCTCCCAGAAGGAGCAATAGTCGCGAGAAGGGCTGATCGCCCGGGCGAACTTGCCCAGCATGTTACGGTTGAAAGCGGACAGGCCGAGGGCGTGGGCGCCCGTAGCCTGGTGGGAGACGTCGCGCATGCAGAAGGCGAAGCGGGAGGGCAGCGCGGCCTCGTACCAGTCGCCGGCGGGGTCGCCGTGGACGGAGGCCGGGAAGACGTAGTCGAGCGCCTGGCCCTTGGCCCACTCGAAGGCCGTCTTGAGCTTGATGTCCGAGGTCTCGAGCGCGAGCGAGCTCGCGGGCCGTTTGGCCGGTTTGAATCCGCTCGGCGGCACGAGCTCGAGCGGGAACGGTTCGTCTCGGTCGCAGACGAGCGCGCCGTCGCGGAGCTCGAGCCGGGCGACCTGGAGCGACGAGCGGTGCTTGCCCGGTTCGGTATGCGCTTTGGGCCCGGCAGGATGCGTGAAGTAGAAAAGGTAGGCCTCGGGGCCCTGGACGACGACCTCGCCGTGGCGGCCGATGTCGCCGTCGTCGGGGCGCCGGCCGGGAGTGCCGAGGATCGTCCCCCGCTGTTCGCTCCAATTCACGAGGTCGGGCGACTTCAGGACCCCCATCCCCTGCCAGCGATCGACGAGCATCCAGTAGGAGCCCCGCCACCAGAAGACCGCCGCGCCCTCCTGGGCCTTGTCCGCGACGACCGGTCCGGCGACGGCCCACTTGAAGAGGTCCTCGCTGTCGGCGGCGTAGATATGGGAGCCGTTCGCCTCGTCCTTGTACCACATCCGCCAGCCGCCGGACGGTCTTGCGCAGATGAAGGCATCGATGACCCGCTCCGAACTCAGGGGAACAATACCCTCGAGCTTCCACTCGATGAGGTCGCGGCTGGTGTAGTGGACGATGTGCCGGTCGCCGCTCCAGTCGGCGGGGACGCCCCGGACGTAGGCGGCGAACATGTGATAGGTCCGGCCGTGCTCGAGGAGGCAGGGCGCCCAGAAAGTGTTGCGCCCCGGCTCGAACTCGAGCCCCTTCGCCGTCCCCCGGTATGTCCAAGTCAGCCCGCCGTCGGTCGACGAGGCGATGCCGATGTCCGTGCCGTGGCACCAGCGGACGCCGTCCTGGGCGTCGGCGGCGTTCGCCCGGCGGTTGGTATAGAAGACCCACCAGGCTCGTTCCCGGTCGTTCCAGATGAGCGACGGATCGGCCGCGCCGTCGAAGACCGGATCACGGTAGAGCGGGGCGGGCGGCGTGCGGTCCGGCGCGGCCTGCGCCGAGGACCGGTCGGCCCGGCCGCAGGCGATCGCGGGGACGAGGAGAACAAGGGCGGCAAGCGTCCGGAAAATGGGGGACATGATACCTATTTCCTATTATTCCCGGATCCTAAGGAGGCCATCTTCGCCGCAATTAAATGGGAAATGGGTATCATGTCCCCCATTTTTAGATGGTCATTTATTGAACACGGTCCAGTTGCGGTTCTGGCGGAGGGTCTCCAGCCGGAACGCGGCCGGCCAAGCCACGAGCCACTGGCTGACGGCGAACGGCTGCAGCCACCTCGTGTGCAGGAAGCCCTCGTCCTGGCTGCCGTAGGGCCGCTTCTTGCCCATGACGACGAGGTCGCCGCCCGAGATGCCGATCGTCGCGTTGGCCCAGGCCGCCAGGGCCCGCTCCCGCCACTGCGCCTTGCCCGTCAGTTGGGCCAGCTTGAGCCAGTCGTTGACGATGATCAGGGCGTAGGGGTCCTGGTGGTGGTGCTGGGTCGAGACGGCCGTGCCGCCGTAGGTGTCGTAGCCCATCTCGCGCAGGACGGTCCCCTCCGCGTAGGGCACCGTGTAGGACCACTGCCAGGTCGCGAGGTAGTACGAGACGTCCTCGGCATGCCGCAGATAGGCCTCCTTCCCCGTGACGTCGTAGAGCTCGAGGGCGCCTTTGAGGAGAGGCGTCGCCGATTCCTTGTCGATGCAATACGTGTCGAGCGCCCCGGCCGTGGTGAAGCCGTCGCGGGCGAAGGCCCCGATATAGAAGGCGTAAGCTCTCTCCGCGGCCTCGAGGTAGGCCGCCTTGTGCGTGGCCCGGTAGGCCGTGACCAGCGGCGGGATGAGAAAAGCGCCGATCGTTCCCTCCGGATCGACGACCTTGCCGTCGTTCGACCAGGCCTTGCCGAACCGCCCGTCGGCCCGCTGGGCCTTGACCGCGAAATCGCAGACGCCGAGGGCGGCCGCCCTGTACTCGGGGCGGTTCAGGCCGCACCGGGCGGCCAGGTCGTAGGCCTCGAAGTAGCCCGCCGCGGCGTGGCCGAGGTTGCAGGCGTCCTGGACCTCGGTCTTGGGGTCCTCGAGACCGATGAGGTAGTCGTAGTGGCAACGGAAGAGGCCGTTCTTGAGCCGGGCGTTGCGGAGCCAGGTGTCGAGGCAGCGGATGCCTTTGTCGAGCGAGCTCTTCTCTTTCGACAGCAGGTAGTCGGCCAGCATCGAGTTGGCCAGAGAGATGTTCTGGCCGGCCCAGCCGATCTCGTACTTCCAGGACTGGCGCTGGATCCAGCCCTGTTCCTGGGGGTCCCAACGCAGCCCGATGGAGAAGCCGTTGAAGCCCTTCTCCTCGGCCCAGAGGCTGTCGCCGGCGAACTGGACGCCGAGCTCCCAGAGCTCTTCCGGCTCGAAGCGCGGCTTGACCGCCCTCGCGTTAAGGGCCCAGGCGGCATCGACGAGTCCGTGCCAGCCGTGCCGCGGCACGGCGACGGGGCCGATGACGATCCAGGCCTTGACGGTGATCGTCTGGCCGCGCGACATCCGCAGATCCCCCCGGTAGGCCTCCGCGTAGGCGTCGCGCATGGCATAGACCTGGGGCGTCTCCTCTTCCGGCCAGACGAGGCGGTGGACCGTCTTATCCGCGAGCGGCTCGAGCGAGCCCGAGAACCCGCCCAGGACGCCGTCCGGCGCGCCGAACAGGCCGACCGACCAGGCCTCCGACTCGGAGTAGCTCGCCCCCGCGATCGAGGAGCGGTGGTAGGCGAAGGTCCAGGGCTTCCCGTCCTTGACGAAGCCCTTGGGCTCGAGCCCGTTGCCCCAGCCGTTGCCGTTGTACATGACGGCCGGGATGAGGCTGTAGCGCGAGGCGTAATTCGCTTCGAGGTCCATCGTCAGCCGCACGGGCCGGACGTAGTCCTGGCCGCCGTGGGTGAAGGTCCGGGTCCACTCGAAAAAGCCCGGCCCGATCTCGCGGACGGCGTCGGTCGCGGCGATGTCCTTCGCGGCGAAGGGCACGATCCCGGCGACGGCGGCGCCGCCGGCCCGGAAGGCGAACGTGTCGCCGCTCTTCACGGCCTCGACCCGGGCCTGGGCGGCGAGGACGGACGTCGCGACGAGGACGAGACAGGCGGACAGGGCGATGCGCTTGGTCATGCGGGGTTTCCCTCTCTCCGGATTGTCGGGCACACGGTCTCTCCGGGTTATACCAGAGGCCCCCCGAAATGACAAGGCTTTGAAATGCCCGTGACGATGGGGTATGATTCCCTCATCCCATCCCGCTTCGAGGAGAGACGACCATGCCCGTGTCTTATCGAGATATCGGCCTGAACAACACCAACGACATGTTCCGGCGCGCGTTCGCCGGGCAGTACGCGGTGCCGGCCTACAACTTCAACAACATGGAGCAGCTCCAGGCCATCATCACGGCCTGCGTCGAAACGCGCTCGCCGGTCATCCTCCAGATCTCGAGCGGCGCCCGGAAGTACGCCGACCAGACCATGCTCCGCTACATGGCCGAGGGCGCCGTCCGCATGGCCCGGGAGATGGAGAAGGCCAAGGGCGCGGCCCATCCCATCCCCATCACCCTCCACCTCGACCACGGCGACACCTTCGAGCTGGCCAAGTCCTGCATCGACAGCGGGTTCTCGTCGGTCATGATTGACGGCTCGCACCTGCCCTACGACGACAACATCGCCCTGACGCGCCGGGTCGTCGACTACGCCCGGCCGCTCGGCGTCTCGGTCGAGGGCGAGCTCGGCGTCCTGGCCGGCATCGAGGACGAGGTCCAGGCCGAGCACTCGACCTATACCCACCCCGAGCAGGTCGTGGACTTCGTGCGGCGGTCGACGGCCGACTCGCTGGCCATCTCCATCGGCACCTCCCACGGCGCCTACAAATTCAAGCCCGAGCAGTGCACCCGCGACGAGCGGGGCATCCTCGTCCCGCCGCCGTTGCGCTTCGACATCCTGGCCGAGGTCGAGAAGAAGCTTCCCGGCTTCCCCATCGTCCTCCACGGCGCCTCGTCGGTCATCCAGGACGCCGTGGCGACCATCAACCGGTACGGCGGCCGGATGAAGGACGCCATCGGCGTGCCCGAGGAGCAGCTGCGTCAGGCGGCCCGCTCGGCGGTCTGCAAGATCAACATCGACACCGACGGCCGCATGGTCATGACGGCCACCATCCGCAAGATCTTCGCCGAATCGCCGGGCGAGTTCGACCCGCGCAAATACCTCGGACCGGCCCGGACGGCCCTCATCGAGATGTACAAGAGGAAGAACCGCGAGGTCCTGGGTTCGGCGGGCCGCTACGGCGAGGAGCTCTGAAGCGGAGGGGCGCGCTCAGTCCTTGATGGGGCCGGAGCCCGGAGGCGCCTTGAGGCGCTGGCGGACCCGCTCGATGATCTTGGGCAGATCGTGCTTTGAGATCGAGAGGGCCAGTCCCTTCATCCCCAGAGGCACTTTCCCGGGATCGGTATAGACGTGGTAGACGGCGAGAAGCCGTCCTTCGCCGAAATGCCCGATCTGCCAGTGCCCCGACGTGTCGACGACCGAATGGCTGAGCGGGACCTCGGGCCAGGGCACCTTGACCCAATCGATCCGTAATCCCTCCGTCCCCTGTCGAACCGTATACCGCAGCCGGAAGCGCCGGTGGACGCCCAGGGGGAGCTTCAGGTGCTCTTCGACGAGGAAGACGGTGGCGCTCTCGTCCGTGACGACGGTCCGCTCCACGCGCGGCATGAATTCGCCGTAGTGGCGGTAGTCGGTGACGATCTTGAGAACCTCGTCCAAGGTCGCCGTGAACGTCCCTATGGCCTCGTATGTCCGGCCTTTCAATCCCGGGGCCGGGACCGCCCTGACGATGATCCGCCCGGCCTGGATCTCGATCTGTTCGGCCGGCGACAGGGTCACGGGCTCCCATTGGACCGGACCTTCTTGGATGGGAGAAAGAGAACGGTCCCCGGCGCCGGCGATAGCGACGGCCAGCCCGGCACAGAGCACGGCGGCCGCGAGCAGAACCGCCTTGAGCCCGAGCATCCCCTCTCCTTCGTTCCCTACGATCCGTCCGATCCGCCGCTATTCTCCCCCATCGGCAGCCGAAGAGCAAGAGATCCGTGGCCCCGCGGGCCCCGGCTTGTGTATAATGAGGAGGAAAGGCGGTGCCGCATGAAAGACCACGTGAAAGTGCTCGGGTTCCTGTGGGTCATCTTCGGAGCCTTCTGCCTGGGCCTGGCGCTCCTGGCGTTCCTCGTCTTCTTCGGCGTCGCCCAGATCCCCAACGTCGACATCGAGCCGGGGGTCCTGCGGCTCATCGGCATCATCGCCAGCTCGTTCCTGGGCCTCATCGGCCTGCCCCAGATGATCGGCGGACTGGGCCTCATCCAGCACAAGGAATGGGCCCGGATCCTGATGTTGGTCATCTCGTTCATCAGCCTGCCGCACGTCCCCTTCGGAACGGCCCTGGGCGTCTACTCGATGATCGTGCTGTTCAATCCGGAGACCGTCCGGCTCTTCCAGGGCGGCACGCCTCCGGCGGCTCCCCCTACGCCCGCGAGATGACGGCGTCCCGGTTGCCGCGACGGCTCACTTCTTGACCGACGGGTCGGGCTTGAGCCCCACCTTCTTGTAGAGCTCGCGCCGCCCGTCCTTGTCCCCGTCCATGATCTTCCGGGCGTACTTCGCCACGGCCGCGGCCCGGGCCCTCGGCACGACCACCACACCGTCGCCGTCGGCCACGACGACGTCGCCCGGGACGACCAGGACGCCGCCGCAGACGACGGGCCGGTTGACGGATTCGAGCTCATTGCGGCCCGGCCGGATGCCCCGGCCGATCTTCCTCAGGTAGAGCGGCACCTTCTGGGTGATGATCTCGTCGGTGTCGCGGGCCGTGCCGTCCGTCACTACGCCGACGCAGCCGCGCGATTTCCAATCGAGGATGTTGTAGGAGCCGATCGAGCCGACGTCGGCGAGGGGGGCCTCGTCGATGACCAGGGCCGTGCCGGGCCGCAGGAGCGGGATGAAGGATTCCGGGGAGCGCTGGTCATACCAGTCCCCCGCCCAGGCGTCGTAGGCCTCGGTCGAAAGGGCGCCGGCCGTCGGCTGCTGGGTCGGGACGTAACGCGCGGTCACGGCGATGCCGACGAAGCGGTGGGTGAAGCTCGCGGTGTCGCGCCAGAGGGCATGGATCCCGGCGTCCATCGTGCCGGTGTCGACGAGGCCGGCGGCGTCCATCCCGTCGACGACATCGGCGACCCGCAGGCCCTTGAACAGGGCCAGGACGGCCTTGTCTTCGGCTTCCGTGAAGCGGGGCGTGGCGATGTAGTTCCGGCCGGCCCGGAGCGCGTCGGCGTCCGGGGCTTTCGGGGCCTGGGCGGCCGCCGGCAGGGACAGGAAAACGAGCAGCAGGCAGATAACGATGATCACGGCGAACCCTCCTCGCGGGGATCGTTCCCGGCGCGCGGCGCGCCGGACGGCTAGAGTATAAGCTTTCCGATCCCGACGAGGAAGAGGAGGGCGCCGACGGCGAGGATGTACTTGTATGGGATGGCCAGGCCCTCCTTGACGTGGACGACCCAGACGTCGCGCTCGTAGCTCGCCCCGGTCTCGCCGCGGTAGGTCTCTTTGATCTCCTCGACGATCCGCTGGACGGTGTCGAGGCCGGCCTTGCGCTTGTCGATGGCGGTCCGGATCTCCTGCTGCTCGGCGGCCGTCAGGGTCCGCTCGAAGACCTTGTCCACTTCGGAGAACCGCAGCGCGCCGTCCACCTGGATGAAAAAGGCGATGAGCGGGATGCCGATGGCGAGGAGGATCAACACGAGGCCCGCATGGCGGCCTTCGCCGCGGCGGCGGACCCTCGGGGGCACGGTGCGGGCGTCCCACTCGTCCTGGCGGACGTCTTTTCTGGTCTTCATGGCCTTGCTCCTTTCAAGTTTTGTCGGCGCAGGCCGCCGTCAGGCCCGAAATACTTTTCCCCGGGGGAAGGACGGTTGACAGGGCTTCCGGGAAAGGACTAAATAGGGGGGAAACGGAGGACACCCCATGAGCGATACCAAACAAGCCCGGCGGGGCAAGTCCCGCGTCCGCGCCATCTTCTGGCTCGTCGTGTCCGTCATCGGCGTGTGGGCCGGATTCTTCATCCTGAACATCGGCGACAAGACGATCGAGCTCGGCGGGGGCGAGAAAGCCCTGCGCATCGTCTTCGCCATCGTCTGGTTCCTGTTCTGGATCGGAGCGATGGTCTATAACGTGCTGAACTACCAGGCCGCGTCGCGAGAGAGAAAGGCGGCCGCCCAGGCCTCCCCGGACAAGGGCCGTTGACCATGAGCGCTCAACGTTCAGGGATGGCGATCGCGGCCGCGGTCGCGCTGGCGGCCCTCCTCGTGGTCCCGCGGGAAGCGGCCGGCGCCGCGCCGGTCAAGATCAAGAACAAGATCAAGAAGGACGAGGCTGTCGCCGCCGTCGAGACGCACAAGACCGAGATCATCGCCCTCAGCGACCAGGTCTGGGGCTTCGCCGAGACTGCGCTGCTCGAGGTCCGCTCGGCGGAGGCGCTCGCGGTCTACGCCGAGAAAGCAGGGCTTCAAGGTCGAGCGCGGCCTGGCCGGGATGCCGACCGCCTTCGTGGCCAGCTACGGCGAGGGCCGGCCGATCATCGGCATCCTCGGCGAATACGACGCCCTGCCGGGCCTGTCGCAAAAGGCCCAGGCCTCGAAGGAAGTCCTGGAGACCGGCGCCCCGGGCCACGGCTGCGGCCACAACCTGCTCGGCACGGCCGCGTTGAGCGCGGCCCTGGCCGTCAAGGACCTGATGGCCGCCGGGAAGCTCAAAGGGACGGTCCGCTTCTACGGCACGCCGGCCGAAGAAGCGGTGGGCGGCAAGGTCTACATGGTCCGGGACGGGATCTTCAAAGACCTCGACGTCTGCCTGACCTGGCACCCCGGCGAGGAGACCGGGGTCGCGCTCGACGGCTCGCAGGCCATCATCGACTTCATCGTCGAGTTCACGGGGCAGGACAGCCCACGCGGCGGCCGATCCCTGGAACGGCCGCAGCGCCGTGGCCGCCCTGGAGCTCTTCACGGCCGGCCTCAACCGGATGCGCGAATTCGTCAGGCCCACCGTGCGCATGCACTACTCGATCCTCGAAGGCGGCGACGTCCCCAACGTCGTGCCGGCCTACGCCAAGCTCTGGTGCTGGCTCCGCGACTCGAAGGGCGCCCGGGTCGAGCAGCTGCTCGAGCGGGCCCGCAAGATCGCCGAGGGCGCCGCACTGATGGCCGAAGCCGGCTGGAAGATCACCGTCCAGTCGGGCGACTGGGAGACCCTGGTCAATCTGACCGGGGCCAAGGCCATGCACGACAACATGATGCTGGCTCGGCCCGATCGCCTTCACGCCGGAGGAGCAGGAGTTCGCCAAGGAGATCCAACGGGCCACGGGCGTCGAGCCCAAGGGCCTCGACGGGGCCGTCAAGCCCTGGCGGGCGCCCAAGCCGGACCCCGACGGCGGCTCGACGGACGTCGGCGATGTCAGCTGGGTCGTTCCCATGCTGGGTCTGGGCGCCACGACGGCGCCGGTCGACGCCCCCTGGCACGCCTGGCCCGTAGTGGCTTGCGCGGGCATGTCGATCGGGCACAAGGGGCTCGTCTACGCCGCCAAGGTCATGGCCACGACGATGGTCGATCTCTATGAAGACGCCAAACTCCTCGAGGCCGTCCAAGCCGAATTCAAGGAGAAGACCAAGGGTATCGTCTACAAGCCCTTCGTGCCGGACGGTCCGCCGCCGGTTCCGAAGCACTGACGGACGGACGAACGGATCTGCCAGGCGGCGGCGGCCTCGGCGCCGGGTGCGTCCTCCTCTATATCCCGGCCGCCAAGACCGGGCTGTTCATAGCGACGAACCTCGGCATCCTGCTCGAGACCCCGTTGACGAAGAAGGCCGACCCGATGAAGCTCGAGATCCTGGCCGCGATCCTTCAATAAGTCGACGAAAAACGGCGGAGATCCCCGACGACGGGACCGCGGGAAACGGGGTTATTTCGGTGGTGGAGCTGACCAGGATCGAACGGACGACCTCTTGAAGACTGTCTGTAGCTAATTACTTTTTGAGTCGATATTTATACCGGCAGATTTGATCGAATCCGTTTTCGTCTCTCTCGAGAGAATACATCTTGTCGCCGACGACACAGGAAACGCTGAAGCTGAGAGGGAACCTCCCCAGGGGCTTCCCGTCTTTGCTGAACGCCTCATAGTAATGACGGCCCTCTTTGTCGGTATCGTAGGTCCCGATAAAAATATTGTCGCGATCGTCCGTTATCATGTGCTCGATCGGAGGGAACTTGTCGGGAAATGCAAAGATCTGGTCTTTGGGAGGGGGGCCGCCATCTGCGGCGAAGGCTTTGAGGTAGCGCTCTTTGTCGGCCGCGGTGAACGTCACCGGACGGTAATCGGTGAGAGCCGTTCTGACCAGACTACTATTCGCATCATGCCAATAGAATTTATACTCGCCGTCGACGGCCACCAGCAACCCATCATCGCTCAATATCCGGAATAGCAGGTTCGGCGCATAGGGCTTCACCTCATTCTCTAGTTGTTTGTCCTCCAGCCGAAAGATATCCCTGACCGGCTCCAGGGAAGGACTGAACTTCGAAATGATAAGTACCTTTTTGCCGGGCTCATAGAGGATCTGATAGCCGAAAAAATTGCCTTGAGAGTCGTCATCGACACGGAACAGCCGGCCCAAGCGGGCCGTTGACTTCTCCTCGAGGAGCGCGCCCGTCTCGGCAGAAAAATAGGTCAAGCGGCGGTTGCCGACGTCATAAACGAGTATGGAGTTCCGTTTCCCCAGCGCCATCATCGTCGGGACCATGAATTCGCCAGGGCCCTGCCCCTTTCGCCCGATCGAAAAGAGGACGTTTCCGCGGCTATCGAACTTGATCAGCTTCGGCGCCCTCGAATCGAGGACGTAGATGTTGCCCAAGTAATCGACTCTGAAGGAGCGGATCGACTGGAAAAGCGCCGTTTGCCCCCCAGGGCTCTCCCCAAGGGTGAGCTCTTTTTCCAGCTCTATGGAGATGTTTCGGAGCTTCTTGTTTTTCAAAACGGGGTGTGAAGCCCCGATCAGCATTCCTACTAAGGCAAGGGCAACGGCAACGGAGATCGTCTTCTTCATTTTCGTTCCCCCCTCGAACCTTATACTGACCATCTTCGACCTGATCAAGGGGCCTTGTCAAGGCACATTCAGGCACGCTCTTGTTGAATGAACAGACTCCTTCTCATGTCACCGTGGTGTCGTTAAACTGAGGCTATTACGCTGAAAAAAAGGTTATGGGAGTGAATACTAGAAAGCCGGAAGAATTGTCGAATACCATGGGAAACGGGGTTATTTCGGTGGTGGAGCTGACCAGGATCGAACTGGCGACCTCTTGAATGCCATTCAAGCGCTCTCCCAACTGAGCTACAGCCCCACCGGGAAACCGCCTCATATTACAGGAAGAGGCTTTTTCCGTCAAGGCGCGTGATTCGTCGATTCCTTGATCCGGTATTCATAGAACTGCACTCCCCGATCGCGATCGAGAAGGAAGAGTCGGTCCTTGTGGATATAGATCATATCGACGAAATGGGTCACTGGGATCTCCCCCAAGAGCACGCCGTCAGGCCCGAAGACCTCGAGCTTATACATATCCGTCTTCCGAAGGTCCGTGTTGCCCTCGGTCTTCCGCGTCTCTCCGGACGGGGAACCGGAAACCAAGGTCGTGACGATCTCCTCTTCCCTGATCTGTCTGTAGCAGGTCACCACCCAGGCCCGGCCCGAGCCATCCGCGGCGATGCCGACCGCCACGCGATTGAACTTGGGAGCGATATACGTTGCGCTGTTCGCTGTTATCCTTTGTTCCCCTTTCCGGAGCATCTTGGCGGGGAAGTTGAGCTCGCGGTCCGCCCGCCAAAGGAGTTGCCCCTCGGCCGAGAATTTCTCGATACGATTCTGATTGGAGAAACACAGGTAGATATGATCCTCCTCGTCCACCGCGAACTGCCACGAGTTCCCGGCGGTGTTCGTGATCTCATCGCCGTAATCGATCGGGTCGCCGAATTCCAGGCGAAATTCGAGGTCGGGAGCCAACAGCTTGACGAGCTTGGGCACGGTCTTCTGCTTTGGTGCGCCAGACATGCCCCAGGCAATATAGCTTTGGATGACGAGCGCGCCCGACCCGAGCCGCCGCATCCGGCCGATCCCGAGATTGCCCACCCGGATAGACTTCAGCATTTCACCGCTCGTCGAAAACACCTGCATTCGTTTTTGACGATCATCGAGGACATAGAGCTGCCCTTCGCGGTCGATGTCGATCGAATTCGGGTCTGAGAACTCGCCTGGTCCCTGCCCCTTCCTGCCGATCGTGCGGACGTATCGGCCGTCGGGGCCGAATACCTGGATCCGTTTGTTGCCGCTATCGAGGATATAGACGCTCCCCGCGTCATCCACCGTCATGTCGATCGGCGAGTTGAACGCCAGATTCTCGTCATCCGTATCGACATCGCCGATCGTCCGGACGAACTCGATCCATACCCTTGGACCGCTCCCCCATTCCCCGCCTTTCATGTTATGAACGATGCGCACGCCGTTGGCCGTCTCGATCTGTTGGACGGAGGCGCCAGACGCCGATTCGGCATGAAGGACGGAAGGGATGGCGAACAGAATGAAGAAAGCCAAGATAGAAACCACATAGTGGGCTTTTTTCATCGGTCTCTTCCTCCCTTTGACGAGCTCATTATGGGCGCCGCATTCGAGACATGTCAAGGCAAAGGCCTCAGATTGACCGGGCGGCAGAGACCAGCAATTAATACGACACGGAGCTCATAAAACTCCCGTTTTCGTAGAAGCTGACCGTTGAACATTCAGTGGATGCGATCGACAGGACGAGCGGAATAACGGCGATCCAGGTCAGGTTATCAGCGATAAGCGTCGATTTGAAGTAGACATGAACGGTTCTGTCGTTCTGAACATAAGTCACACGATCGACGTCCATCTTCCAGAACTTGTTCCCCTTCTTGATGACGGCCGGAAAATCCTGGTCTCCAGATCCTGGTCCGGTATCGGTTCATAGGGATTATGGTCGGCTATCCAATAGAAGACTGCGTCGAAACTGGCCTTATCCCTGAAGACGACGCAGCTCGTCGAGCCTTCGTCGCCGAATGAGCTTATCACCGAATACCCGTTGTGAATTCGGAATTGTATCGGCCGCTCATCGTCAGGTCCTATCGGATTCGCACAGAAGGCCTGCCACAGGCACAAGACAACCCATAAGACGACAGAAGTCCCTTGGATGCCTGCGCGCGCCCACCTCATCAGCTTCGCCTCTCCCTCGGCAATATAGGTCAGCAAACAGCGGCCGTCAATAGAAGAGGGACTGCCGTTGACCCTCGAACGGCCGCTGTGGTAATTAGGAAGCGCTAATGTCCAGGAGGTTCCCCATGCCCCTCGCCTGCCGCCCTGATCCGAAGAGCCGCTTGATCCTGGCCCTGATGGCCGTCGCGCTGTTTTTGGTCTTTGCCGCGATACCGGCCGCATCTGCCACGGAGAGCTCCGGGCCAACGGCCCCGGCGGCGCTCCGCTGCGAATACCTCGACAATCCCATCGGCATCGATATCGCCAAGCCGCGCTTCTTCTGGATCTTCGAACACACGGAGCGAGGCCAGGTCCAGTCGGCCTACCAGGTCCTCGTCTCGACCGATCCCAAGGCCGCGGCCGGCGACATTTGGGACAGCGGCAAGGTTGCCTCTCCCAAGTCGACCCAAGTCGTCTTCGCCGGGAAGGCCCTCGAAAGCGGCAAGTCCTATTACTGGAAGGTCCGCACTTGGGACCGGGGCGGAGCGGAAAGCCCCTGGAGCGCCGTGACCAGGTTCGATACGGGCCTCTTCACCAAGAGCGAATGGAAGGGCATCTGGATCGGCAAGAAGAACCAGCTCCGCAAGGAGTTCGCCCTCAAGGGCCGGGTCAAGCGGGCCCGGGCCTATGTCGCCGGGCTCGGCTACTACGAGCTGCGCGTCAACGGCCGCAAGGCCGGTAGCCGCGTCCTCGACCCGGCCTGGACGACCTACGACAAGCGCGTCCTCTACGCGACCTACGACGTCACGATGTCCCTGCGCGACGGCGCCAACGCCGTCGGCGTGATACTCGGCCAGGGCTGGTACAAGTCGCGGGTCCTCCTCCTCCAGCTCGATATCGAGATGGAGGACGGAGCCACGGCAAGCATCGTCAGCGACACGACCTGGAAAGCCGCCGACGGCCCCATCTTCGCCGACAGCGTCTACGACGGGGAATCCTACGACGCCCGCCGCGAGACGCCCGGCTGGGACCGGCCCGGGTTCGACGACAAGGCCTGGCCCGCCGCCGAGGCCGTCAAGGGCCCGGCCGGCGTTCTCTCGGCCCAGATGATGCCGCCGATCGAGGTCGTCGACACCGTCGTCCCGCTCGGCATGACCAGCCCGCTTCCCGGCGCCTATGTCTTCGACATGGGCCAGAACTTCAGCGGCTGGGCCCGGCTCCGCGTCCGGGGCCCGCGCGGCACGGACGTCCGCCTGCGCTTCGCCGAGCTCCTCTACAAGAACGGCACGCTCAACCAGGAGAACCTGCGCTCGGCCCAGGCCGAGGACCACTACATCCTCAAGGGCGAGGGCGAGGAGACCTGGGAGCCGCGCTTCACCTACCACGGCTTCCGCTACGTCGAGGTCACCGGGTTCCCGGGGACACCCACCCTCGAGACCGTCCGCGGCCGGGTCGTCCATTCGGCCGTCAAGCCCATCGGCAGCTTCGCCGCCTCGAACGACGTCCTCAACGGCATCCAGCGCCTCGTCACCTGGGGCCAGAAGACCAACCTCCACGGCATCCCGACCGACTGCGACCAGCGCGACGAGCGCATGGGCTGGATGGGCGACGCCCAGGGCACGGCCGAGGAAGCCATCATGAACTTCGATATGGCCGCCTTCTACACCAACTTCATGCGCGATATCCGCGACGTCCAGGACGAGAAGGGGCGGATCACGGATACCGTGCCCCACATCTGGGGCTCGCGTCCGGCCGACCCGGCCTGGGGCACGGCCTATCCCCTGATCTGTTGGTACATGTACCAGTACTACGGCGACACGCGCGTTCTCGAGGAGCACTACGACGGGCTCAAGAAGTACGTCGAGTTCCTGAAGTCGACCGCCGAGAACGGCGTCCTCAAGTGGAGCCATTACGGGGACTGGGTGGCCGTCGAGAAGTGCCCCGGGGCCATCGTCTCGTCGTTCTACTACTACTATGACGCCAAGGTCCTGGCCGACGCCGCCCGCGTCCTGGGGAAGAGCGCGGACGCGGCTCTCTACGACAAGCTGGCCGCCGAGATCCGTGTGGCCTTCAACCGCGAGTTCTACGATCCGAAGACGGGCAATTACGCCGACGGCACGCAGACCGCCAACACCCTGGCGCTCTTCCTGGAGCTCCCCACGGAGAAGCAGGGCGGCGCCTGGGGCCGGCTGTTCGACGACATCGTCTACAAGCACGACTCGCACCTGACGACGGGCATCATCGGCACCAAGTACATCATGGAGCTCCTGACCCGGAGCGGGGCCTCCGATCTGGCCTACGACATCGCGGGCAGGACCGACTACCCGAGCTGGGGCTACATGATCGAGAACGGCGCGACGACCCTCTGGGAGCTGTGGCAGAAGCGCGAGGGCCCGTCGATGAACTCCCACAACCACCCCATGTTCGGGAGCGTCGGGTCGTGGCTCTATAAGGCCCTGGCCGGCATCAACCTGGCCCCGGGGTCGACCGGGTTCGAGAAGGTCCTCATCCAGCCCCAGATGGTCCGCGACCTGACCCACGCCTCGGGCTCGACGATGACTGTCCGCGGCGAGGTCGCCTGCGCCTGGTCGAGGACGGAGCGGACCGTGCGCGTCGAGGTCACCGTGCCGATGGGCTCGGAGGCCGAGATCGTCATTCCCAAGCTGGGCATACGCAACATCAAATTGACGGAGAGCGGCCAGACGGTGTGGCTGGGAGAGAAATTCCACGCCGGCGCCCCCGGCATCGTCGACGCCGTGGACAAGGACGGCGCCATCCGCGTCAGAACGGGCGGCGGCCGCTACGTGTTCGTCCTGGAGGGCGATTAAAATGGGGGACATGATACCTATTTCCCATTTTTGTTCGCAGGCAACCCTCTTGGACCGGAGGCAATAATTAGGAAATAGGTATCATGTCCCCCATTTTTTCCGAAAGGAGATAACGGATGAACTTCCAAGCCTTGATACAAGCCCGCTACAGCGTCCGCGCCTATAGGCCAGATCCGGTCGACGAAGACAAGCTCGCCCGCATCCTCGAAGCCGCGCGCATGGCTCCGACGGCGGCCAACCGCCAGGCCTTCCGCGTCATCGTCATCCCGACCAAGGGCCGCGAGGCGGAGCTCGCCCGCATCTACCCGCGCGAGTGGTTCGTCAAGGCCGCGCTCCTCCTGGCCGTCTGCGCCGTTCCAGCCGAGGGCTGGGTCCGGAAGCACGACGGCTGGAACGCGGCCGAGGTCGACGCGACGATCGCCATGACCCACATCGTCCTGGCCGCGGCCGAGGAGGGGCTCGGCACCTGCTGGGTCGCCGCCTTCGATCCCGCGGCAGCCCGCGAGGTCCTGGGCCTGCCCCCGGACGTCATCCCCTCGGCCTTCACGCCGCTCGGCTGTCCGGCCGACTCCGCCGCGCCGAAGAAGCGCCGCCTGCTCGCCGACCTCGTCCGCCGCGACCGCTGGTGAACGGAGACCGCGGTACGGCCGGATAGCCCTTCGCCGGTCCGGCCGGCCCACGGGTCTCTCGCCTGAAAATATTTTCACAAAAGCCTTGACTCTGACGTTACGTCATAGTGGACAATGGGGGCGTGGACAAGGCCATGAAGACCAAAAGCTATCTCATCAGGGAGTTCGCCAAGATCACGCGAGTGACGGTCCGGACGCTCCACTACTACGACCAGATCGGGCTCCTCGCTCCGAGCTTCGAGCGGCCGAACGGCTACCGGGTCTACACGGACGCCGACCTGCTCAAGCTCCAGCAGATCGTCACCCTGAAGTTCATGGGCTTTTCCCTGGACGAGATCAAACGTCTCCTCGACAGCAAAGGCTACCAGGCGGTGAAGGCCCTCAAGGTCCAATCCGCCGCGGTCAAGGACGAGATCTCACGGCTCCGCGAAGCCTCGCGGGCCATCGAGCAGGTCCTGGCCCGGCTCGAGAAGGACGGCCGCATCCACAGGCAAAAACTCATCAAGATCATGGAGGTCATTCAAATGGGCGAAGACATCAAGAAAGGCTGGCACGAGAAGTTCTTCTCCGAGAAGGACATGGCCGAGTTCGCCGAGGTCGGCAAGAAGTACACGCCGGAGGACATGGTCGCCTACCAGAACCGCTGGGCGGCCCTCATCGCCGAGGTCAAGGCCAAGATCGGGCTCGATCCCGCAAGCCCCGAGGCCCAGGACCTGGGCCGGCGCTGGTCGGCCCTGCTCAACGAGGCCTACGGCGGCCACCCCGAGCTCAAGACCAAGATCGCCGAGGCCTATCAATCCGGCGCGATCCCGAAAGAGCACAACATGATCGCCCCGGAGGTCTGGGACTTCATCAAGAAGGTCCACGCGGCCGGCAAGACCAAGTGCTGACCTGACCGGCTCGCCGGCCTTTACATCGCCAGGGCTCGGCGTTATCATCCACCCGTTCATGTTCAAGAGGGTGGGTCGCCTGTTGCCGGGCATCTTGGTCCTGGCCTGCTCCCTCGCCGGCGCGGACCTACTCCCCGGACGTTTCTTCCGCTTCGAGCGCCTTCAGCCCGATTTCGACGGGACCGCGACCGTCGGCTTCTCCAGCATCTCGCAGGACGCGGAGGGGTTTCTCTGGCTCGGCACGAGCGCCGGGCTCGTCCGCTACGACGGCTACCGGTTCAAGCTCTTCCCTCTTCCCGGGGAGCCGGGCCGCCCCGCGCGAACGAGCGGGATCTATCCCGTCACGATCTCGCGGTCCGGGGCGATCTGGGTCGGGACGACCGGACGGGGACTTTTCAAGTTCTCCCGTGAAGCCGAGGCGTACACCGCGTTCGACCTCACTCCCGAAGTCCCCGACGGCCTGTCCGACGACATCGTCATGGCCGTCCAGGAGGACCGGCAGGGGCGCCTCTGGATCGGGACCCGTTCGCGCGGCCTCTTCCGGCTCGATCCGGCGACGGGCGCGGCCTGGCGGGCGCCTCTCGGCCCGGGCGCGGCGGCCGTGTGGGACGTTCTCGCCGACAGGAACGGCGCGATCTGGGTCGGCACGCTCGAAGCCGGTCTGTTCAAGATCGATCCCGCCACCGGGGAGATCCTCCATTTCCAAGCCAGGGCCGACGATCCTCGCAGCCTCGGCAGCAACTGTGTCTGGACCCTCTTCGAAGACCGCGAGGGGACGCTCTGGATCGGAACGAAGAACGGCGGCCTCGGCCGGTTCGATCCGGATCGGCGGGACTTCGTCCGCTACTACGGTGACGGGGACCGGCCGAACGATCTCGCCGGTCAGACGATATCGGCCATAGCCGAGGATACGGCCGGCCGGCTTTGGCTGGGCACGGTCGCCGACGGGCTGCGCGTGTTCGACCGCGCGTCGGGAGAGTCGGTCCCGTTCCGGCATGATCCCCAGGACCCCGAATCCCTGGGCGACGACAGCATCACCTCGATCGCGCGGGACGCTTCGGGTCTCATTTGGGTCGGCACGGTCCGCGGCGGCCTGAACAAGTGCCTGGCCGGCCGGGTCAAGTTCGAACACTACAAGCGGAACGCGTCCGATCGCCGAAGCCTCCGGCACAACGACGTGCGCGCCCTTTGGTCGGACGGTCGGGGGCGGCTCTGGGTGGGAACGAAAGCGGGACAGATCGAAGGGATCGACCCAATGACCCGCCAGGTGACCCGATCCAAGCTCGGGTCCGGGGACGCGTCCGAGCCCGAGGGCCCGGCGATCCTGGCCCTCCGGGGCGACGCCTCGGGGCGGTTATGGATCGGGACGGAATCGGACGGGTTGGCGAGACTGGATCCGGTGTCCGGACGGATCGACCGCTACCGCCACGCCCCGGACGAGCCGAACGGCCTATCGAACAACAGGGTCAACGCCCTTTGGACCGACGAAGTCCGTCCGGACGTGCTCTGGATAGGCACGCAGCATGGCCTGAACCGGTTCGAGACGGGCCTTGGCCGTTGGACACGGTATCTCCACGATCCCCGGGATCCGGAGAGCCTCTGCAACGACATCGTGACGGCCATCCGGGAGGACGGGGCCGGCCGTCTTTGGATCGGCACGCGAGGCGGCTTGAGCCGCCTCGACAAAGCGACGGGCCGGTGCGAGAGCTTCGTCAGCCGCCCCGAGGTCCCCGCCGGAACGGGGATCAGCGACGATATCGTCAACTGTGTCCACGTCGACGTCCGGGGGACCGTTTGGATCGGGACGAACGCCGGCCTCAACCGGTTCGACACGCGCCGAGGGCGAATGGCGGGTTTTCGCCCAGAAGGACGGCCTGGCCGGAGAGGTCGTCTGCGGCATCCAGGAGGACGCCGAAGGCGCGCTCTGGGTGGGCACGAACCGCGGTCTCTCCAGGCTCGATCCGGAAAGCGGCGTCGCCAAGAGCTACGGGCCCCGGGACGGGCTTCAGAGCGGCGCCTTCAATCCCGGCGCTTTCGCCGCCCAGCCCGGGGGACCGATGTTCTTCGGCGGGACGATCGGCCTCAACGCCTTCGATCCGGGCGCCATCCGGAAAAGCGCTTTCGTCCCTCCCGTCGTCTGGACGGCGTACTCCCGGAACAACATCGAGGTCGAGCTCCCCCGCTCCTTCTTCGCCGCCCGCGCTCTGACGCTCCCCTACCGGACCGCGTTGATCACGCTGGAGTTCGCCGCCCTCGATTTCGCGGCGCCCGAGCTGAACTCGTTCGCCTACCGTCTCGAGCCTCGAGACACCGCCTGGACCTCGCTCATCCCCGACCACAGGATCAACCTCGTCGGCCTCGGCGCGGGCGATCTCCGGCTTCGGGTCATCGCCGCGAATCCCGACGGGACCTGGAACGAGGAAGGCCTCACGGTCGGGATCGAAGTCCGGCGTCCGTTCTGGCGAACCTGGGGATTCCTTCTCGCCGTCGTCGCCCTCCTCGCCTCCGGCGCGGCCCTGGCCGTTCGAGCCCGGCGGAAGGCCGGATCCGCGCTTCAGCACCTGGGGGAGGACCTGGAGGGAGTCCTCGGAGGCTACGGCCTGACCGTTCGCGAGGAGGAGATCCTCCGCTTCATCCTCCGGGGGGCCGGCAACAAGGACATCGGCGAGCGCCTCTTCATCTCCTCGAGCACGGTCCGGAACCACATCTCCAACATCTACCGGAAGCTGGGGGTCCGCAGCCGGCTCGAGCTCATACGCCGGATCAGCGGCGACGCGCGGGAGGCCCGAAAAGCCCCAAAATAGGACATTTGCCTACAGACAAAGCCGTTCTCCCGCCCTATATTGAGGCCATGAAAACGATCCCGAGAAGGCTTGTGACCGCGTTTTGGTTAGTGACGCTCGGCCTGATGGTCGTTCCTTCCGCCGGGCAAACCCCGGCCCAAGGACCGCCCGCGTGGGACTGGCCCCTGTCGACGCCCGAGGAGCAGGGGCTCGACCCCAAGGTCTTGGCGGAGGTCGTGGAGCTCATCCGTACGGGGGACCTCCTGCCGCGGCTCCATTACCTGGTGATCGTGCGCCACGGCCGCCTCGTCCTCGAGGAGAATTTCCACGGCTGGGGGCCGGGCAAGCTGCATACCCTCCAGTCGGTCTCCAAGAGCTTCACTTCGGCCCTCGTCGGCATAGCCATCGCCCGCGGCGAGTTCAAGGGCGTCGACGAGAAGGTCCTGGACTTCTTCCCCGATATGAAAGAGATAGCCAACCTGGACGATCGCAAGGCCGTCCTGCGGCTCGAGGACATCCTGACCATGCGGACCGGGACCGACTATCACGAGAACGGGCCGGACTTCCCCGCATTACCAGCTGAACGCGCTGGCCACGGGCTGGGACAAGTTCTACCTCGACCGCCCGATGCTCGGGCCGCCCGGCAAGGAGTTCCGCTACGACAGCGGCGGCGTCATCCTCCTCTCCGCGATGCTCAAGGCCCGGACGGGGATGCACGCCGAGGAATACGCGTCGCGCTTGCTCTTCAAGCCCCTCGGGATCGAGAAGTGGTTCTGGGTCCGGAACATGGAAGGCCATACCCATACGGGCGGCGGCCTCAACCTGGCCGCCCGGGACGCCGCCAAGCTGGGACAGCTCTACCTGAACAAGGGGCGTTGGGGGGACGTCCAGGTCGTGCCCGAGAAATGGGTCGAAGCGTCCCTCAAGATGCACGTCGACCTGACGGTGGCCGGCCAGCCGCCCTCGGGCTACGGCTATCTCTGGTGGGTCTGGGCCCCCGACTATCGAGGGAAGACGGGACAATACGTCTTCGCGGCTCGCGGCCGCGGCGGCCAATACGTCATCGTCGTCCCCGAGTACGACATGGTCGTGGCCATGGGCGGCGACGCCAAGCCCGGGCCCGAATCGGGTAAGCCCATCGAGGTCTTCTACGACCGCATCCTGCCGGCGGTCCGCTGACGGACAGGAAGCCGCATCGTGAACATCCGTGCCGTTTTCCTCGGCCTCGGAGCGGCGGCGGCGCTCGTCCATGTCGCTTCGTACATCATGATCATGGCGGACCTCGACCGCCGGGGCTACAAGACGAACATCTTCCTGGCCCGCATCTTTTTCGGCAGGTACCTGAAGGCCTATCGCGAGGCCACCGAGAAGGAGACCGGCAGGCCGGGGCCGCTCTATCGCGTGTGCCTCACGGCCATCGTCCTGACCCTGGTCTTTGTGATCGCCGCGATCCTTTCCCCCAAGGGATGAAATCCACACCGGGAGGTAACCCTATGACACAGAGAATGAACTTATCGGGGCGCATGGCCCGCACGGCCTATCTCGTTTCGCTCGTGTGGCTGGCCGGGTGCGCCGCCCGGTCCACGGCGCCTGCCGGAGAAGAGTCGGCGCCTCTCGCCGCGGAGAAGGCCGGCGCCCCGGCGGCGGGAACCGCCGGGATCGTCCTCGAGTACCGGATGCCGGCGGGCCGGGTCTTGCGATACACGGACAAGACCGAGGTCCGCGAGGTCACCGAGGTCATGGGCATGACGAACGAGTCTCACTCGACCCTCTTATCGTCCTTATCGTTCCGGGCGAAGGGACCGAAGGGCGCGGATCACCTCGTCGGAGTGACCATCGACGATCTGAGCATCACGATCACCGGCTCCCGGGGCGATATGTCTCCCGACACCGAGCCGGTCAAGGGCCGAAGCTTCGACATGGTCCTATCCCCGCTCGGGACGGAGGTGGACGTTTCGGGGGCCGAGGCCATCACCTACCAGCTGGTGAGCGGGCCGCGCAGCGTCGCCCCCGGCTTCAAGGTCTTCTTCCCGGACCTCCCGGGGAAGCCGGTCAAGATCGGGGACACCTGGCCGTCGTCCTTCGCCATCGAGGACGAGGGCGGGGGAGCCAAGATGCGTGTCGAAGCCCAGAGCGTCAATACGCTCGAAGGATTCGAGACCGTCGACGGCATGGAGTGCGCCCGGATCGCGTCCACGAACACCGGGACTATCTCGGGGACCGGGGAGCAGCAAGGACTGGACCTCGTCTTCGCCGGCACGCTCAGAGGGACCGACGTCTGGTACTTCGCGGTCAAGGAGGGGATCTTCGTCCGGTCGACCAGCGAAATCACGAACGAGATCAGCATCACCGTCAGCGGTCCCCAAACGATGACCATCCCGGCCACGCAGACGCGCAAGAGCGAAGTCAAATTGGCCGGCCGATAGAAGGAGGAAGGCATGTCCACAGCGAACAGAGTCCGGCTCCTGGCCGCGGCGGCCGTTCTCGCCGCCGCCGTCACGGCCGCGGCCAACATCGGGGTCGTCAGCAAGGTCCTCGGCGGGGACCTCGTCCAGTTCGGCGACACGTTCCGCGCCCGGCTGACCGGCATCCGGGCGCCCCAGCGGAACGAGCCCCTGGGCTACGAGATCTACGATTTCGCCAAGCGGCAGCTCGAGGGCCAGACGGTGAGGCTCGTCACCTGGACGACGGACAATACCGCGGCCGGCATCGTCTACGACGAGGAGGGCTATGCCCGGGTCCAGATCTTCTACGGCCGGATCTCCGGCGAGAAGGGCGGCGGCGTGAGCTTCAACGAGGTCATGCTGAAGAAGGGATACGCGCGGGTCGATCCCCGATACCTCCCAGACGACCTGAAACACTACTACGATCTGGAGAAGGAAGCCCGGGAAAACGGGCTCGGGATCTGGAAGGGCCGATGAGGAAAATAACCCCAATCATGATAAAATCGTATGGATAACCGACAGGAGGTTTATCCCATGAAAAGAAACACCCTCATCGGCCGGCCCACCCTGACCGTGGCCGTCGCCGCCATCCTCGTCCTCGCCGCGGGCGCCGTCACGGCCGCTCCACCCGCCGCCAAGTCCGCCGCGGCCGCCGCGACCGTCCTCGAATACAAGATGCCGGCCGGCCGCGCCCTGACCTATCAGGACAAGACCGAAAGCACCGAGGTCATGGAGGTCATGGGCCAGTCGATGGATACCCAATCGACCAACACCAGCTCCGTGACCTTCAAGTCCAAAGGCCTCAAGGACAAGAATTTCCTCCTCGGCGTCACGATCGACGACATGGTCTCGACCGTGGCCAGCAGCGCCCAGGGCGACATGTCCCCCGACCTGAGCTCGGTCAAGGGCAAGTCCTTCGACATGATCGTCTCCCCGCTCGGAGCCGAAGTTGACGTGGCCGGCGCCGAGGCCATCACCTATGAGTTCGGCGGCTCGACCCGCAACCTGGCGACGGGCTTCAAGATGTTCTTCCCGGACATGCCGGGCAAGCCGATCAAGGTCGGCGACACCTGGCCCTCGACCGACGGGAACGACGAGAAGATCGGCGAAATGACCCTGCGGATCGACCTCAAGTCCGTCCACACCCTGGAGGGATTCGAGACGATCGATGGTCTGGAGTGCGCTCGGATCTCCTCGACGGTCACCGGGACCATCACCGGCTCCGGCTCCCAGCAGGGCATGGACCTGACGCTGGCGGGGACCACCAAGGGCAAGAACCTCTGGTATTTCGCCGTCAAGGAAGGGATCTACATCAAAGCGACGTCCGAGTCGACGACCGAGATGTCCATCGACGTGCCCGCCGCCGGCATGACCATCCCTTCGACCTCGACGAGCAAGACCGAGCTCAAGCTGACGGCGAAGCAGTAACCGCCGCCGGAAGCTAGATAGGATCCCGGGAAGGGTCCCGGGACTCCGCATAGGAGCCCCACGGATCGGGGAGGCGAGATGAAGGTCCTCGGAGGAGCGGCCGCTTTCGCGGCCCTCCTCCTGTTCGTTTTCGGGGGCCCGCCGCCGCTCCCCGCCCAGGTGACGGTCCCTTCGCCGCAGCACGAATCGGTCGTCGTCAACATCGAGGTCCCCGTCCGGGTGCTGAAAAAGGACGCCTTCGTCGACGGCCTCTCCCTGGCCGACTTCGAGGTCTATGAGGACGGCGTCCGGCAGACCGCTCGAGGCCGTCTACCTGATCCGGGACCGGCAGGTCCTTCGGGAGGAGAGGGCCTCGCCCTCCGCCCCGCCCGCCCCGAGGACCGTCCGCCACTACATCCTCTACTTCGACCTCAAGGAGTACCTGCCCAAGGTCGCGAGCGCGCTGGACCATTTCTTCACCGAGGTCATCGGCGAGGGCGACTCCCTCGTCGTGGTCACGCCGGTCAAGACCTACCGGTTCAAATCCGAGGCCCTGGCCCGCGTGCCGCGGAAGAAGATCGCGGAGACCCTCCGGGACAAGCTCAAGGTCGACATCCAGCTCGGCAACACCCGCTACCGCAGCCTGATGCGGAACTTCTACCAGCTCGAGGAGGAGGAGTTCCCGCCGGAGCAGGCCGACGTCAAGGAGACCATGCTCTTCGACATCGCCCGGGAGATGCGGGACCTGACGGAGATCACCGAGGCCCGGGTGATAGGCTTTGCCGACGCGCTGAAATCCCTCGAGGGGGACAAGCACGTCTTCCTCGTCTTCCAGCGGGACGTCCTGCCGGAGCACGGCTTCTCCGAAGACCGGCAGGCCGAGCTGCTCAAGACGGTGGGTTTCGACGTGGACCGCATCAAACGCTATTTCGCGGACGCCTCGATCACCATCCATTCCCTGTTCATCACCAAGGCGCCGAGCTTCGCCCTGAACACCCTCAGCGTCGGCCGCCCGGGCGTGGCCGCCCGCATGCAAGACCTGTCGTCCGACATCTTCGCCGCTTTCAAGGAGATGGCCGTCGCGACGGGCGGGCTCACCGAGAGCACGTCCAACCCGGACTTCGCCCTGCGCCAGGCGACCGAGGCCTCCGGCAACTATTATCTCCTGTATTACCGGCCGATCGCGTACCGGGCGGACGGGGGCTTTCGTAAGATCGAGATCCGGGTCAAGGGCGAGGGCCTGAAGGTCGTCCACCGGCTCGGCTACATCGCCGACTGACCGGGCCTGTCCGGCAGGCCGCGCGGGTCCCGCGGCCCAACAAAACCGTTGGAGGAACCCGACCGGCCGCATTATAATGGGCCCGAACGGACACGAAAGGACAGCCCATGCCAGAGACCCGTCCCAAGAGGATCGAGGATCGCCGCAAGAAGGACGACCTTCTCGTCGTCGCCGGGGCCGGGGGCTTCATCGCCGGGTCCCTCGTCCGCTACTTCCACGACAAGGGCTTCACCCGCATCCGGGCCGTCGACAAGAAGCCCCTCGACCAATGGTACCGGCGGACGCCCGGCGTCGAGGACCTGGTCCTCGACCTCGGCCGCCGCGACAACTGCGTCAAGGCCTGCGAGGGCGCGGTCGAGGTCTACAACCTGGCCGCCGACATGGGCGGCATGGGCTTTATCGAGCGCTACCGCGTCGAGTGCCTGCGCTCGGTCCTCATCAACACCCACATGATCGAGGCCGCCGAGAAGGCCGGCGCCGACCGCTACTTCTTCTCCTCCTCGGCCTGCGCCTACAACATCGACCTCCAGAAGGAGGTCCAGTCGCGGGCCCTCAAGGAGTCCGACGCCTACCCGGCCAACGCCGAGCGCGGCTACGGCTGGGAGAAGCTCTTCTCGGAGATCGTCTGCCAGGAGTACTGGGCCGAGCGCGGCCTCAAGACGGCCATCGCCCGCTTCCACAACGTCTACGGCCCCTACGGGACCTGGGACGGCGGCCGCGAGAAGGCCCCCGCCGCCCTCTCGCGCAAGGTCATCGAGGCCCGGGACAACGGCAGCCGCGCGGTCGAGATCTGGGGCGACGGCACCCGCACCCGGAGCTTCATGTGGATCGGCGACTGCCTCGAGGGCATCGACATGATCGCGCACTGCGACGAACTCATCGCCACGCCCATCAACCTGGGCTCGCACGAGCTGGTGTCGATCAACGAGCTCCTGGCGATCATCGAGGATGTCGCCGGCTTCAAGGTCGAGCGCCGCTACGACCTGACGCAGCCGCTGGGCGTCGGCGGCCGCAACTCCGACAACACCATGATCAGGCGCGTCCTGGGCTGGGAGCCGTCGACGCCGCTCCGCGAGGGACTGGCCAGGACCTACGCTTGGATCGAGGAGCAGTACAACCTGCGAAAGGCCGGCAAGAAGGTGGTCGAGTGAAGCCGAAAGACGCCGCGCGTGCCAGGGCAGAGGCCGCGGCCCTGCTGCGCAAGGCCCGGATCCCGGTCACGCCGGCCGAGATCGAGGCCATGGAAGTCGCCGACCTGGGCCTGGGCGACATCCGGCGCATGGGACTCGAGGTCATCGTCTACGAGAACAACGACCGCTACTGCGCCAAGGAGCTCGTCCTCCTGCCGCGCCAGATCTGCCCGGAGCACCGCCATCCCCGGATCAACGGCCGGAACCTCGGCAAGAAGGAGACCTTCCGCTGCCGCTACGGCGAGGTCTATCTCTACGTCGCCGGCGAGCGGACGCCGAAGCCGAAGGCGCGGGTGCCGCGGCGCTACAAGCCCTTCCTGACCGTCGGCCACGAGATCGTGCTCCGGCCCGGCGACCAGTACACGCTCCCGCCCAACTCCCTGCACTGGTTCCAGGCGGGCGACCGGGGAGCCGTGGTCTCGGAATTCTCGTCGACCAGCACGGACGGGAACGACCTGTTCTCCGACCCCCGCGTCCGGAGGATCGGGAGATAGGGCGCGTCGTGCCCGTGATCGAGATCGGCGTCCCGGTCGAAGAGATCGCGGCCCGCCGCGAGCGCGTCGAAAAGGCCCGCCGGTTCGAGCGCCCGGACCGCGTCCCCGTCATCCCGGCCATCGCCCACCGCTTCCTCGTGCCGCAGGTCGGGGTGCGGTTCCGCGACTACTACGCCGACCCGGAGACCATGCTCCGGACCCAGATCCTGGCCCAGAAGTGGCTCCTCGAGAACGTCCGCACGGACGCCTACTCCATCACCGGGCCGTGGACCGGCGCCTGGACCGACTTCCAGAACGCCTTCGAGGCCGGCAGCCTGGGCGTCGACGTCGTCTTCCCCGACGACGACATCCCCTGGGTCGGCCGCGGCTGGGTGGCCGGCGAGGCCGACCTGCGCAAGCTCGAGGCCATGGACTTCGTCCACTCGGGCCTCAACGCCCGTCAGATCGCCTATCGCCGCCGGATGATGGAGGTCGCGGAGAAATACCCCGTCCGCTTCCTCGGCGGCGAGGTCTTCTATCCGGGCGCGAACCCGGCCCTGACCCACACCTCCGACGGCCCCTTCGGCGTCGCCGGCGACCTCATGGGGAAGCTGGAGATCTTTCTGGCCGTCAAGGACCGGCCCGACTTCGTCCGCGAGCTCCTGCGGATCGTCACCGGCAAGCTCATCGAATACCTCGACTTCTGCTGGGCCGAGGAGAAGCTCCCCGTGCCCAAGGACTTCGCCTGGACGGACGACCTGGCGGTCTCGCTCTCGGCCGACGACTTCCGCTCCGTCGTCCTGCCGTCGGAGAGGCGCCTGCGCTTCCATTTCGACGGCCGCCTCAGCCTCCACATGTGCGGCCGGAGCGACCACCTCCTCGAGATCTTCCGCGACGACCTGGCCATCCACGAGCTCCAGGGCTTCGGCTACGAGGTCGACCTCGACCGGATCGGCGAGGCGCTCGGCGGCCGGGTCGTCCTCATCGGCAACGTCAATCCCATGCTCATCCGCTCGGGGACGCCGGAGGAGGTCCGGCGGGCGACGCGCCGGGTCATCGAGAAGCTGGCCCCGCGCGGCGGCCTCATCGTCCAGGACGGCAACAACATCCCGCCCGGCTCCCCTCTCGCCAACATCAACGCCATGATGGAAGCAGCCGAGCGGTGGGGGCGGGCGTGAGCGCGCGGGAGTTCCTGACCCGGCTCTGGGACCTCGGGAACGACGACCGGCCCGGCTTCCTCGTCGGCTACGTCGGGCCGCGGGTCAGTGGCGGCGAGCCCGTGCGCAGCGCCTTATTCTCGACCGAGGGCAAGGACACCGTTCGGGAGAGACTGCTCGACCCGGAGAAGTTCCTGGCGGCCCAAATGGCCGAGATCGAAGGGCAGTCGAAGCTCCGGGGCGATCTCGTCCCGGCCCTCTGCCCGACGCTCGGGGTCGTGGCCGTCCCCTCGGCCTTCGGCTGCGAGGTCGTCTGGTGGGAGAACGATTTCCCGGCCGTCCGGCCGCTCATCGGGGACAGGACGGAGACCGTCCTCGAGCTGAAGCGCCCGGGCGTGCGGGACGGCGAGCTCGGCCGCATCCTCGACCACACGCGCGTCTTCCTGGAGAAAACGGGCGGACGGATGCCCATACGGCTCGGCGACCTCCAGGGCCCGCTCGACAACGCCGCGCTCATCTTCGGCCACACGGCCTTCCTCGAGGCCCTGATCACCGCGCCGCGGGAGGTCCACCGGCTCCTCGGGCTGATCACCGACCTGACGATCGAGTTCGCCCGGGCCCAGCGCGACCTCGTCCGGTCCGCCGGGGCGGAGTTCGTCCCGAGCGCCTTCCAGCCCTGGCTCCCCGACGGCCGCGCCATCTCGGTGGCCAACGACGTCGCCGTGATGCTCTCCCCCGAGCTCCACGACGAGTTCGGCGTGCCCTATCTCAACAGGCTCTCGGACGCCTTCGGCGGCATTTACGTCCACTCCTGCGGCGATTGGACGCGGCTCTTCCCGAGCCTGGAGAAGGTCCGCGGCTTGCGGGGCCTCGAGTTCGGGGCCAGCGAGGCGCCTTACGACAAGGTGCTCGCGCGCTTCGGCGGAAAGACCGTCCTGGCCTGCCGCGTCGGCCTCCACCGCGACATCACTTTCGCCGGCATGGCCGATTTCGTGAGGCGGATCGTGTCGGCCGCGCCGACGCCCCGGGGTTTGTTCATCCATGTCGATATCACCAACGGGCTCATTCCGGCCGATTGGCCGGAGACCGACCTCGAGGAGATCTACGGCATCCTCGACGCGGGGAACCCGGCCTGGCCGAAGCCCGAAGGCGGGGCAAAGGAGCGCGGTTGAAGAACAGGAACGTGCGTCCCGACCCGGTCGTCGCGGACAACCCGGTTGTCGCGGACAACTCGTTCGTGGCCGTGACCGGCTGGACACTGACGGGGACCCGTCCCTCGCCGCTCGGGACAGCCCAGGAGGTCTGTACCTCCGGGGCGTGTCCCCGTTCCTCCGGAACGGAACTCGTCCTCGAAGTAATGACCGCCTCCGGCCGGGGCGCCCGTATCCTCGCGAGAGCGGTCTCGCCGGAGACGTGGAAGATCTCGATCGCCGCGGACGGCTCGCTCGAGCCGCGGCCGACGCCCATGGTCGTCCTTCGCGGCACGAGACCGGTCCGCCTTTCGGCGCGGGAGACGAACGGCCGTCTCGCCGTCTCCGGTCCGGAGCTCCGGCTGGACGTCCGGCTCGATCCCTTCGAGCTGCGCTTCGTCGACCGCCACGGCCGGGTTGTCCTGGCCGGCAATACCGGCGACGTCGACGGCCTGGGCCGCCCGGCCGTCCCCCCGTTGGGCGCAGGACGGGGACCCTGCGGCGAGCCTCTCGTCACGGCCGCCTTCCATCTCGCCCCGGGCGAGCGGCTCTACGGTCTCGGCGAGAAGTTCACCCGGCTCGACAAGGCCGGCGGGCGATTCGTGTCCTGGACGGTCGACGCTCTCGGTTCGACGAGCGAGCGATCCCACAAGAATGTGCCCTTCCTGTGGAGCGACCGGGGCTTCGGCCTCTTCGTCGATACGGGCGCGCGCATCGCCTGGGACCTCGGCGCGACCTCCCTCCGATCCTGGACGTTCCGGGCGGATACTCCGGCCCTCGACCTCTACCTATTCCATGGACCGGCGCCGGCCCGGATCCTCGGCGCTTACACGGCGCTCACCGGGCGCGTCCCGGCCGTCCCGGGCTGGTCCTTCGGTCTTTGGCTCTCCTCCGGGGGGACTTACCGCGACCAGGCCTCGATCGAGGCCCTCCTCGACGGCATCGAGCGGCACCGGCTTCCCGCCGGGGTCGTCCATATCGATCCCTGGTGGATGCGCTGGAGGAGCTATTGCGATTTCGAGTGGGACCGCCGGGCCTTCCCCGATCCGGAGGGCCTCGTCCGCCGCGTCCACGCGCTCGGCCTCAAGCTCTGCCTTTGGGAGCATCCCTACGTCTCGGTCGAGAGCGCGCTTTTCCGGGAGGCGGAAGCCAAGGGCTATTTCGTCCGCCGCCAAGACGGCTCGACCTACGTCATCGACTATGGGCTGTCGCTCGCGCCTCGGCCCGACGGCGTCGTCCGGCTGGGCGGGCCGGGCGAGACGTGGAACGCGCCCGTGGCCATCGTCGACCTGACCTTTCCCGAGGCCCGGGCCTGGTTCAAGGACCTCCACCGGCCGCTCCTGCGTATGGGGGTCGACGTCTTCAAGACCGACTTCGGCGAGGACGTGCCCGCCGACGCCGTGTTCCGCGACGGGCGGACCGGGGCCGAGCTCCACAACCTCTACCCCCTCCTCTACAACGAAGCCGTCTTCGAGGTCACGGCCGAGGAGAGAGGCCGCGGCCTCGTCTGGGGCCGGTCGGCGACGGCCGGCAGCCAGCGCTTCCCGGTCGTCTGGTCGGGCGACCCGGCCTCGGATTGGGACAGCCTGGCCGCGACGATCCGAGGGGGATTGTCGGCCGGGATGTCTGGCCTTCCGCTCTGGAGCCACGACATCGGCGGCTACCGCGGCAGGCCCGACGCCGAGCTCTACGTCCGCTGGGCCCAGTTCGGGCTGCTCTCGTCCCACAGCCGGATGCACGGCGACTCGCCGCGTGAACCATGGCATTTCGGCGAGGAGGCCCTGGCCATCATCCGGAAATTCGCCGGTTTGAGATACCGGCTCTTCCCCTATATCCGGAGCGCGGCGCTCGAAGCCGGGACGACCGGGATGCCGGTCCTGCGGGCCCTGCCGCTGGCTTTTCCGGACGATCCCAACGGGGCGTCATGGGACCACGAGTACCTGTTCGGGCCGTCGCTGCTCGTCGCCCCGGTCATCCGTCCGCTGGCCGAGCTCGAGCGGACGGGCGGACGCCCGGCGGGCCGGCCGCTCGTCCCCGTCTATCTCCCGCCCGGACAATGGGTCGACTACTGGACCGGATACGCGCACCGGGGACCGGCCGTGGTCCAGGTCCCGGCCCCGCTCGACATCCTGCCGCTCTTCGTGCGGGCGGGGGCCATCGTCCCGATGACGCGGAGGGCGACGCGCATCCCGGACGGGCTCATCGATCCCCTCGAGCTCGGGATCTATCCCGCGGGCGCGTCCGGGTTCACGCTTTTCGAGGAGGAGGGCCGGACGGAGTTCCGGCTCGAGCCGGCGAGGGGCGGAGCTAAGCTCGGTTGGTCGGGACCCGTGCGGCGGAGGATCGTCGTCCGCGCGGGAGCGAAGGGGGCCGCACCCATGTTGGCGGACATCTCCCCCGGCCGGTCGACGGAGGGATCGCTGATCCTGCGGTTTCGGCCCTCGGACGGGCCCGCCGCTACTTCCCGCCGTTGACGGAGCCGGCCGGAGCCGGCGCGGGGCGGGTCACCCACAAGTCGCCTTGCCGGTACAGGATGGCTTCCCCGAGGGCCTTTCGGTAGGCGTCGTCGGGGACGCTCCGCACCTTGCCCTCGAGCCGGTACTTCTCGTGGAGATTCTTGAAATCGTTGCCCAGGTTGACGTCCCGGCAGGCCAGCGTCCGGTCGAGGTCGTAAAAGACCTGGGTTTCGACGGTCACGGCCGTCAAGCCGTCTCCCTCGTGGATCCAGAAATAATTGACCGGGTCGCCGGCCTTGCGGATGGCCTCGTGGACGTCCGTCTTCGGGAACAGGATGTAGGCGGCCTCCGATCCCGGGCCGACATCGAGCCACCGGTAGCCGGGATGCTCCTGGGGCGAGCCGCCGCTCATCGCGCCCGCTTTGAAGACGACGACGCAGCCCCGGGCATATTCGTTATTGACGCCGCCGAGGACGAGCTCCTTTACGCCGTCGCCGTCGACATCCCCCAGCTTGGCCTCCATCAGGTAACCCGCGTTCCAGTACTCGCCTTCAGGCTTGCCGAGGGCGTCGAGCAGGACGACCTGGCAGGGCCAGTCGGGCTTGTGGATGGAGACGGCCAGGACCTCGAGGGCGCCGTCCCCGTCGTAATCCTCGACGTCGAAACCGAAGACGCGGTATTCGCGGCGGAAGGCCCGGCTGGCCAGCATCAACTCGCGGCCGGCCGTGAATCGCCAGCGCTCGAGGCCCTTGTCGTCGAGGCAGACGAGTATTCCCTCCCCGTCCTCGGACCGTGTTTGGAAGCTGAAGAGGACCTCGCGACGGCCGTCGCCGTCGAGGTCCTTGATCATGATCATGGGCCAAACGGCATCGTAGCCGGAGCCCACGTCCTTCTTCTGGAAGTGCTCGCGGTAGAACTCCGCGGACTCGAGATCGTCGAGGCCTGTGTCGAACGGCCAGAGCGTCCGGCCCTTCTCGTTGAGGACGAGGAGCCGGGAGCCGGAGATGTCGAACCCGGAGGGGACGGAGCTCCCGTCCAGGAAGAGGAGGTAGGCGGCGGCCGCCAGGCCTATCAGGCCGAAGAAACCAGCCAGGAGAAGAGGGAACCGGTAGCGCTTGGCCGCGCCTTCGGGGCGGGCGGCCCCATGGGCGGCCCGCGCGGCCAGCCACTCGTCGATCTGGTCCCTGTAGGCGAAGACCTTGCCCTTGGAATCGCGGTCCAGGCGATGGACCGGCAAGCCGTAGCGCTGCTCCCAGCGGACGCAGGTCCGGACGTCGCGGTCGAGGTAGGCGGCGATCTCCTTCCACGACGTCAGGATGTTCTCTTTCTTGCCGTTCGGAGCGGCGGCCATGTGATCGTCCTTTGTCAAAAGTGAAGACTATTAATAGAAGAAACCGGCTCAAGGGTCAAGGGCCGAAGGGAAAGGCGCGCCGGCGGTCGGCGGGTCTCGTCATTCCGCCGCGGCCTCGGCCATGGCGGCGACGTTCCGGGGCGGCACGTCGGGCAGGATGGCTTCGTGGCTGGGACTGACGATGAGATGGGGGCCCAGGACGGCCTTGACGCGGCGGACCTCGCGTTTGACCTCGTCGGGCGAGCCGAGGGGCAGGACGCGCTGGGTGTCGACCCCGCCCAGGAAGGCGATCCTCCCGCCGAAGTCCCGGGCCAGCGTCTCCGCTTGCATGCGCGCGGCCTGGGCTTGGAGCGGATGGAGACAGTTGACGCCGGCGGCGATGAGGTCGGGGATGACCCGGTGGATCGAGCCGCAGGAGTGGAGGATGACCTGGAGGCCGCGCCGGCGGGCCTGATCGGTGAGCTTCCGGAACCAGGGCAGGATGAAGCGCTCGAAGAGGGCCGGCGAGATCATCAGGTCGAGCTGGGTGCCGAAATCGTTGCCGAAGAAGTAGGCGTCGACCCGGTCCCCCGCGGCCTCGAAGAAGCGCTCGTTGGCCGCATGGTAGAAGCCGCAGACCCGGTCGGTCGCGGCGGCCACGACCTCGGGATGGGTGCGCATCTTGATGAAGTAGGATTCCATGCCGAAGAAATCCATGAGGTCGTGGAAGAAGGGCGTCCAAAAGCCCGAGGCCCGGTAGTGGGGACCGGCCGCGTCGAGGGCGGCCAGGGTTTCCGTGAAATCGAGGACGTCCGGATCGGGCCAGGCGAAGTCCGCGAGGCGGGCCGGGTCCTCGACCTCGGCGAGAGGCCCGGCCTGGCCGTGGCTGGCCTTGCCCGCGGCCCAGTTCCAGTTGAAGAGGCCCTTCGCGGCTGACGACGGGAAGGTCGACTCGGCGAAGGACGGCGAGATCCAGCGGAGATCGTCCCCGAGCTTGCGCCGCAGCTCCTCTTCGGTCGCCGTCCCGAAGTAGCGGTGGAGCCCTGGCCAGCTGTCCGGGTGGGGATTGCCGAGCCAGAAGCCGCGGCGCGGCGCCGGCCTGAGGCCTACGATGTCCCTGACGATCTCGCGGGACGTCATGGCCTCAACGGCACTTCTCGATGAGGGATTCGATGTCTCGCCGCTCCTCGGCTGTGAGGGCGCCGCCCTTGAGGGCGAGATACTTGCGGCCGTAAGCCAGGGCTTTGGCCTTGTCCCCCGTCTCGAGGCAGGCCACGGCCAGGTTATAGAGGGGAAGATCGTACGTCGGGTCGAGCGCGACGGCCTTCTCCCAGCTGGCGATGGCCCCGGCCGTGTCGCCGGCGATCCGGCGGGCGCCGCCCAGGCCGTTGTGGACGGAGGCGAGCGTGGGATCGGTGGCCAGGGCCGTTTCGAAATAGGCGAAAGAGCGCCTCACGTCTTCGGCGCTTTTCGTCCGGAGCCCCCGATCGACGTAGAAGTTGCCCAGATTGCCGTTGAGGATCGCGTCGCCGGGCGCCAGGACCAGGGCCGACTCGAAGTGCCCGAGGGCTTTGTCGAGATCGCCCTTCTTCCAATAGGCCTCGGCCAGGGCGCCCCAGACGTTCGGATCGGCGTCGAAAAGCGCCAGGGCCCGGCCGAGGACCTCGATGCCCCGGTCGAACTGACGCTGTTCGACGAGGGCGATGCCGTAGGCCGAGACCGTCGTGAAATCCCCGGGATTGGCCTTGACGCCGCGGGCGAAGGCGTCGAGGTAGAGGTCCGTCCGGCCGCCCGCGAAGCGGAGCTCGGCCAGACGGGCGTAGGCCCGGGCGTAGTCGGGCCGGTCCTTGATGATCTCCTCGAGGAGGCGGGCGCTCTCGTCGGGCCGGCCGGACGCGGCCAGCTGGTTGGCCCGGAGCATCCTCTGCTCGAAGGGCAGGAGGGTCTTGAGATCGTCGGCGGGCCCATGGGACTTCCCGGCCGCGACGGCCGGCCCGGCGACGTAGCCGAGGCTTCGCAGCCGCTCCGCGGTCTCGCGGTCGGTCCGGCGCACGGCCCGGGCCCCGGGGAGCTCGCCTTCCGCGGCGATCTTCCGGTCGAGCGCTTTTTTGAAGGGCCCGAGATCGGTCCGGGGGGCGAGGTCCGACGTTTCGTCGAAGTCGGCCGCGAGGTCGTAGAGCTCCGGGATCGGCGAATCGAAATACTTCCGGCCGCCGTCGATGAGGCCGCGCACGGGGGCCGCGCCGCGATGGAGGGAGGCCTCGAGGGCCTCGAAATAGATGGGGCGCGGCGCGAGCGACCGGCCCTCGAGGAGCGGGCGGAGCGATCGGCCGGAAAGACCGGGGGGAGCGGCGAGCCCGAGCAGGTCGCAGGCCGTGGGGAAGATGTCGACATGGCCGACGAAGTCGCGGACCCGCGCGGCGGCGACGGACGGCCCGGCGACGACGAGCGGGACCCAGAGGGTCGAATTGTAAGCGAAATAGCCGTGGGTCATCTCGCCGTGCTCGCCGAGCGATTCCCCGTGGTCGGCCGTCAGGACGACGACGGTCCGGCCGGTCTCGCCGCGGGTGTCGACGGCGGCCAGGAGCTTGCCGAGCTCCGCATCGACGTAGGCCACTTCGCCGGAATAGGGATCGGCGGCGAAACGGGAGGCGTAGGGCTCCGGCGGCGCGTAGGGGGCGTGGGGATCGAAGACGTGGATCCAGAGGAACCACGGACCGGTTTGGGCGCCGAGCCAATCGACGGCGGCGGCCACGGTCTTCCCGGCCGTGCGCTCGGGATAATCGAGGGCGCCGGCGGCCCGGGCCGGGTACTTGTCGTCGTAGACGTCGAAGCCCTCGTTCAGGCCGAAGCGGGTGTCGAGAGGAAAGGCGGAGACGAAGGCCCCGGTCGCGTAGCCGGCGGCTTTGAGGGTTTTCGCCAGGTTGGGGAACTCGCGGGGGACGACGGCCAGGCCGTTGTCGACGACGCCGTGGGCGGGCGAGGTCGTCCCGAGCAGGATGTTGGCATGGGAAGGCAGGGTCAGAGGCGCGTGGGAGAAGGCCCGCTCGAAGAGGACGCCGCGGGAGGACAGGCCGTCGATCACGGGGGTACTTAGGTACTTCGGACTGTAACAGCTCAACCGGTCGGGGCGGAGCGTATCGACGGTGATGAGGAGGAGATTCGGCCCGGCGCCGGCGGGGGCGGGCGCGCCGGATTTCTTGGAGGATGTGCAGGCCGTCAGGACGAAGAGGAGAGAGAGGGCCGGGACGACGATGCGCTTCATGCGGGTCCGCGTTCATTAATAGAGGAAACCGGGGGCGGGGTCAAGGGGAGGGCCGGCCCCCCTCTTTCCAAAATACCGAATATGGGTATGATGAGGGGGATCCGGGCGGCCCGGCCGTCGGTCGAGGAGGCCAAATGCGGAAGAACATAAAGAGGGCGGCGCTGGCGCTGGCCGTGTTGACGCTGGCGGGGACGGTCGCGGCCGCGGACGCTTCGGAAGTGACCGGACCGCCGGCGTCGACCAAACCGGTCTACCTGTACAAGACGACCTTCGTCCGGGCGGCCCAGGGCAAGCTCCCGGACCTCATCGCGCTATATAAGGAGCGGATGGCGGTCCTCGAAGCCGCGGGAGAGGCCCGGCCGTTCTGGTGGCGTCACACCCAGGGCGACCAGTGGGACCTGATGCTGCTCACGCCCATGGGGAGCTACGCCGACTACCACGCGAAAGCGCGGGTGGCCAAGAGGAAGAGAGCCGCGGAGCCGGCCGGTCTGGGCGAGGAGGCCTTCGCGAGAAAGCTCGATGCCTGTTCGTCGTGGAAAGAGGACGTCTATGTCATGGGGCCGCCGCTCGAGTTCGTACGCAAGGCCTTCGAGGGGACGGCCTACTACCACATCGAGATCTTCGTCTCGCTTCCGGGCAAGCAGGAGGAGCTGTTCAAGGAGCGGGAGATGGAGAACGTCTACGGCGTGGCGACGAAGCGCCCCTACAACATGATCTTCGTCCGCGAGTCGGGCGCGGCGTGGGACATCTACACGCTCGGCTGCTACCGCGACATCAAGCACTGGGCCGTCGGCGAAGAGGTCACGAAGGAGGAGCGGGCGGCGGCGGCCAAGAAGGCGGGCTTCGGGAGCCCCGAGGAGATCGGGCCCTACATGCGGACGCTCATCGACTTCCACCGCGACACGATGGGCGTGGCTATCAAATAAGGCACTTCTCCCTATTCCGGGACGACCCTCTCTCGTGCTTTGCTCGCAACGGGAAGCGGACTCTGGGGAGCGGACCAGGCAGGATCGGGACGGAGAACCCGGAGTCCCGAGCCTGCGAAATCTCTTAAGAAATCGCTCTTTTCCGATATCTCCCAGCCCCGCTCCTCCGAGCCGCTCCGGAGCGGCGCTGATGGTCGCTCCGCAGCTCCGCTCCCTGCCGGTCCCCCCTCCACCACGGGGATCAGCGAGGATAATCCCCTCACCGCCTCAAGAGGGTGTCCCGGAAAGTGAAAAAGGACCTTAAAAAGGCGTTTCTTCGATAAGCGCCGCTTCCCGCCAGGTCCCATCCTTCTCGATCCGCAGCGTCTTGATCTCGAACGGGACGAAGGCCAAGGGGATCCTGATGCCGCCGGTCGCCGCGGCGGGCGGCGCGACCTTCAGCTCCGCCTTCGTCTTCCGGCCGACGGCCTCCTGCAGGCGGACGATGAGCGCCTCGCCGTCCCACGAGAGCTTGCAGGCCAGGAGCCTGACATGGGCGGGCTTGAGGGTCAACATCGTATCGATGGGGGGGACAGCCTTCGCATCGTAGGGCAGATGGGCGTAGGCCGCGGGGGGCGCGGCCAGGTGATCGGCCAGGCCGGGCATCATGGCCGTGACCGAGGCGGGCGCCCCGGCCGTGACCAGCAGACGGAACTCGTGGACGCCGATGTCGGCGAACTTCCATCGGGGACATGTACCGAAGGTCCGTGTCCCCAGATCAAATCCCTTCTCATGGCAGTAGGCGTTGCTCCTTAGGACCGACAGCCTCAGTTCGCCCTCGCGGAAGTCCAGACCGTGCTGGCCGCTCGAGGCGATGCCGAGGGCGAGGGCCTCGCTCCCGGAGGAAGGATGTCCTTCCCAGTCCCGGCCTCCCCCGCCGCGCCGCCTGCCGTCCCTCGACGACGAGCCAGCGGCCGTGGACGTGCTCTTCGCCGTCCGTGGGACGGTGGATGGCGCCGCCGGGGACCTCGACGAGAAGAGAGGGCTCGGCGAGCCCCGTCGGCACGCGGAGCTTCAGCCGCCGCCGCTCCTCGTTCCAGGTGACGCGGCAGCGGATCTCGATCACGGGCCAGGCGGGATAAGTCACGGCGTCCATCACGAGGCGGCTGGCGCGGTAGGACCAGGCCGACCGGGTGATCGTCCGGACCGGGCCGCTCTCGACGACGATCGGGCGGCCGGCGGGCTTGAACCGGCCGACGATCCTGCGGTAGCGGCCGAGGCCGGCGCCCCAGGCGTCCCCGGTGTCTTCGACGACGAGGGGCTCGAAGAGCGGACCGGCGGGCGAGCGCCCGAAGGCGGCGAGAGCGGCGATGAGGCCGGGATGAACAGGGACATGTATCTCAGGTAGAGCCCGCACGGGCAGTCCCGAGCTTCGAGGGACGTCCTTCCGTTCTCCCCGACGTTCTCCGCGTCCCCCGTCTTTCACTTCGAAGGCCCTGAGCTCATAGCGCGACACGCCGATGCCGGGAAGCTCGTCGACGAACGAGATGCGGCGGCGCCAGTTGTTGAACGGCAGGAGCGACTCCGGCTGTTCCTCCTGGCACGGTACTTCGCGGCCGTCGGCACGGAACAGGCGCAGGCGCCACGTCCCCTTCCAGAACGGGCGATGGTCGGCCATGCACTCGAGCTCGATAGGCACGCGGCCGAGGGACGGGTTGGCGTGAAAGACCGTCACCGGGAGCGCCGGCGAGTTCCGGCTGCCTCCGTTCAGGCCCGCGACGGCTTCGAGCGTTACGCCTCGGGCGATGTCCTCCGCCCGGCCGTACTGAGCGAGGGCGTCGCGTTCGGCGGGCTCGATGCATGTGCCCGTCAGAACGTCGTGAAAATCGTTGAATATATGGAGTTTCCAGGCCTCCCGCAGCTCTTGTCGGGGGAAGCCCGCGCCCGCCCGCCACGACGAGGCCGCGGCGGCGGCTTCGGCCCGGACGAGCCCGCCGAGGCTGGCGACGGCCTGCCGCTTGAGGCGCGAGAGCGAGGTGTAGCAGCCTGTGAACGAGCGTTGGAGGTCGCCGTCGACGATCGGGGCGGCGGCCGCGGCGGCCTTGACCGCCTCGTAGAACCTGTCGGGCGTGCTGTGGACGACACGGACGCGCGTCTCGCGGGCGATGAAGGCGTCGATCGTCGCGAGGTCGCGGCGGGTCGCTCCGCCGCCGTGGTTGCCCAGGCCCCAGAACACGGGAACGTCGCGACCGAGCTCGAGGGCCAGCGCGACGCCCGCCCTCAGCCGTTCCTCGATGTTGTCGTGCTCGGTGTGGTAGAGGCCGACGGCGATGCGGTAGGCCGGGATCGTCGTGCCGTCGACTCCGCGCCAGCGATAGAGATCGGCGGGCAGCGCGAGCTCATCGGCCTGCGGCCGCATATGGACGTACATCTCGTAGCCGGCCGAGCGGAGGATCTGGGGCAGGCCGCCGCCGTGGCCGAAGGAGTCGAAATTGTAGGCGACGCGCGGCGCGGCGTCGAACCGGTCCCGGAAGTAGCGCCGGCCCTCGGCGATCGTCCGGATGAGCGATTCGGTGCCCGGCAGGTTGACGTCGGGCTGGATGAACCAGCCGCCCGAGATCGCCCAACGCCCGGCCTTGACCAGGCGGCGGATGTCGTCGAACAGGGCCGGATCGAAGCGCTCCGTCCACTGGTAAAGGACCGCCTCGTTGTGACAGAAGATGAGCGAGGGATGCTCGTCGAGGATGTCGACGGCGTTGCGGAAGGTCGCCAGCGCCTCCGAGGCCCCCTCGTCCCACCGCCACTGCCAGACCGGATCGAGATGGGCGTTGCAGATCAGATGAACATTGATGGGGGACATGATACCTATTTCCCCATTATTTTCCTTCATTGCCATCCCCCGGATCCGCTATTTCGCCAGAATGGGCAAGGGCACGGCCAGGAATCCGAGCCCATTGTACCCGAAAATAATTGGTGAATAGGTATTGTGTCCCCGATTTAAATTTCATCTTTGCTGGGCAGGTTCTTGTACCAGGTGAAGTACAGGACGACGGCGAGGGCGGCCACGGCCCCGGCCCACAGGCCAAACTGCCGCCAGTTCCGCATGAACAGGTAGAACGGTAGGATGGCCAGGGAGAATTGGAAGCCCGCCGTGATGAACCCGTTGAGGACGTCGATCTTCGGCATTTTGTCGTTGGCCGGCACGAGGCCCCTCTTCACGCATTCCCGCCTCACCGGGCCCCAGAAGCCGAACGGCCGCACTTTCGCGTAGAACTTGACCAGGACCTCCATGTCGGACGGCTTGGTCAGGGCCGCGGCGACGATCGTCGTCACGAGGCCCAGGCCGACGTCGATGGCCAGTGAGGCCGAGGGGTGAAGGCCCTTCACGAAGAGCAGGCGCAGGGAGATGAGGACGGCCGAGACGCCCATGCTCCAGACGAACGCCTTGGCCCCGAACCGCCAGTAATGCCAGCGCAAGGTCGCCGGCACCAGGATGACCGTGACCACGACGAAGACCATCATCTCCCAGGCCGTGACGATGTTGGTGAAGGACAGCGAGAAGGCGAACCCGATGAGGACGGCCGCGACCGAGGCGATCTGGCCCAGCCGCACGAGCTGCTTCTGCGTCAGGTTCTTGGCCACGTAGCGCTTGATGAAATCGTTGATGACCACGGAGCTCGTCACGTTGATCATGGCGCTGATCGTCGACATCAGGGCCGCCAGCAGCACGGCCATGAACAGGCCGCGCAGCCCGACCGGCATCTTCAGCAAGACCAGGGGCATGATCTTCTCGGCGTCGAAGCCCGCCTGGTTCCCCAGGTAGAAGATGCCCAGGACCATGAAGCTCACGCCCAGGACCCAGCGCAGGTTGTAGCCGACCGTCCACATCCCGGCGGCCAGCTGGGCGTCGCGAGGCGAGCGCGTCGTCAGGAAGAACTGGAAGTCCCAGACGTTCGGGCCGCTGAGGACGCGGAAGATCATCCAGAAGAAACCCGCCGCCATGAGCGGGCCGAACAGGCCGAAGTGCTGGTAGGCCGGCGGTGTCTCGGCCATGAAACCCGACCACAGGGTCCAGGTCGGCTTGAGCGAGAACCAGGCCGGCGCCTTCTGGATGAAGGTCGCCGCCGCCGGCTTGGCGAAGACCAGGAAGGCCATGATGACCGCGCCGACGCCGATGAGCAGCGTCTGGAAGACGTCCGTGAGGATGACGCCGAAGAACCCGCCCAGCGTCACGTAGACGCCCACGACGGCCAGCACGATGAGCGTCGCCTCCCAGCGCGGCAGGGGCAGGAACTCCTCGGCGAACTTGCCGGTGCCCACGCTGATGAACATCAAGTTGCAGATCATCAGGACCAGCAGGAAGATCGCCGCCGTGAGCCGGGCCGCCTCGGCGTCCTTGCCCGTCCCGAAGCGGGTCTCGTTCCACTCGGCGAAGGTCATGACCCCGGACCGGCGGATGTACTTGGCCTGGAAGGCCATGTAGAAGCAGATGATGAACCAGCCCCAGAAGATGTGGGTCGCCCACATCGACTTGAGCCCGACGTAGAAGATGAGCCCGATCATGGACATCGTGCCGCCGATGTCGATATAGCTCGAGCAGCCCGACAGCCCCAGCATCCACCAGGGAATGTTGCGGTCGGCCAGGTAGAACGAGTCGAGCTTCTTCGTCGCCCGCTTGCGGACCGCGACGCCGACCATGGCCACGGCGAGGAGGTAGACGCCGATGATGACGAGGTCGAGGGGGTGGAGGTTCATAGCCCTTTCTATACCACCGCCCGCGCCGGAAAGGAAGAGGCAGGTTCACCCTACCGCAAAGCCCGGAATCGTGATAAAATACCGTCCTTAAAGAAGGATGGAGAATTATGCCTCAGCCCAAGATTAGGCCCATGAAGAGCCTGTTTTTCTGGATCGCCGCCGGGATCGTCATCATCACCCTCTGGAGCCTGCTCCAATCCCCGGCCCTGGCCAAGAAGGACGTCCCGTTCTCCAAGTTCATGAGCGAAGCCGAGGCCGGAAAGGTGGCCGAGGTCGTCGTCCAGGAGAACCAGCTGCGCGGCGCGTTCACCGACGGCACGGCCTTCAAGACGGTCATCCCCTCCGGTTACAACGATTTCATCAAGGCCCTCCGCGAAAAGAACCCGAACGTCAACATCGTCGTCAAGGACTCGTCCCGCAGCCCCCTGTTCACCATCCTCCTCAGCTGGTTCCCCATCCTGCTGATGATCCTGTTCTGGGTCTTCATGATGCGCCAGATGCAGGCCGGCGGCAACAAGGCCATGTCCTTCGGCAAGAGCCGGGCCAAGCTCTTCTCCGGCCAGCAGAAGAAGCTGACCTTCAAGGACGTCGCCGGCGTCGAGGAGGCCGAGGCGGAGCTCGGCGAGATCATCGAGTTCCTCAAGGAGCCGCGCAAGTTCCAGCGGCTCGGCGGCCGCATCCCCAAGGGCGTGCTCCTCGTCGGCGCGCCGGGGACGGGCAAGACCCTGCTGGCCCGGGCCGTGGCCGGCGAGGCCGACGTGCCCTTCTTCTCGATCAGCGGCTCCGACTTCGTCGAGATGTTCGTCGGCGTCGGCGCCTCGCGCGTCCGCGACCTCTTCGACCAGGGCAAGAAGCACGCGCCCTGCCTCATCTTCATCGACGAGATCGACGCCGTCGGCCGCCAGCGCGGCGCCGGCCTCGGCGGCGGCCACGACGAGCGCGAGCAGACGCTCAACCAGCTCCTGGTCGAGATGGACGGCTTCGATTCGAACGAGGGCGTCATTCTCATCGCCGCGACCAACCGTCCCGACATCCTCGACAGCGCCCTCCTCCGGCCCGGCCGGTTCGACCGGCGCATCGTCGTCAACATGCCCGACGTCAAGGGCCGCGAGGACATCCTCGGCGTCCACGTCCGCAAGATCCCCCTGGCCGGGGACGTCGACCTCAAGGTCCTGGCCCGCTCGACGCCCGGTTTCTGCGGCGCCGATCTGTCCAATCTGGTCAACGAGGCCGCGCTCATCGCCGCCCGCCTGGGCCAGGACAACGTCGCGATGAAGGACATGGAATACGCCAAGGACAAGGTCCTCATGGGCGTCGAGCGCAAGAGCATGATCATCAGCGACGAGGAGAAGCGGAACACGGCCTTCCACGAGGCCGGCCACGCCCTCACGGCCGCGCTCATCCCGGAGGCCGACCCCATCCACAAGGTCACCATCATCCCGAGGGGCTTGGCCCTGGGCCTGACCCAGCAGCTGCCCCTCGACGACCGCTACACCTACACCAAGGAATACCTCGAGGCCCAGCTGTCCGTGCTCATGGCCGGACGGGTGGCCGAGATGATGTTCCTCAACAAGACGACGACCGGCTCGGCCAACGACTTCGAGAAGGCCTCCGAGATCGCCCGCAAGATGGTCTGCCGGTGGGGCATGTCGGAGCTCGGGCCGCTGACCTTCGGCGAGCAGGACGACCTCATCTTCCTCGGCCGCGACCTGGCCGTGAACAAGAACTTCAGCGAGAAGACCTCCGAGCACATCGACGAGGAGGTCAAGAAGATCATCATGCGCTGCTACGACCGGACCCGCGAGCTCATGGAGAAGAACAAGGACAAGCTGGTCCGCATCGCCGAGCTCCTCCTCGAGAAGGAGGCCGTGGGCTCGGAAGAGATCAACGCCATCGTCGACGGGAAGAAGGCCGCGCCCGCGCCGCCGGCCGCGCCCGTCGAAAAGCCCCAGGAGAGCTGAGCCGGGGGACGGGAGAGGGCCATGAGGAGAGAGACGCGC
>CAWDSL010000016.1:0-123193 GCA_963805015.1 uncultured bacterium | reverse complement strand
CCCAACGACGCGTTAGCGCAAGTCAACTATGCCCACTACCTGCTCATCATGGGGAGCGGAGAAGAAGCGCTCGTCCACAGCCGAAGGGCCGCCACGCTCGACCTGTTCAATCCGGCCGTGCTCGGTTTGCACGCGGCCGTCCTGTACTTCGAGCGACTCTACGATGAATCCATCGAGGTCTACCGAGAAGGACTGCGGATCCAAAAAGACAATCCTGTCCTTATCAACGGGATATGGAACGCTTGCTTTATGAATGGGATGACGAAAGAGGCCTTCGAGTTCGCTCGGGCCACCGCCGCGTTCTTTCCCGATCCGAAGATCGAAGCGGCGCTCGCGGAGGGATATGCCCGGGGAGGATATGCGGAGGCGATGAGGCGCGGGGCCGAGTTCCTTGCCGCACACTTTCACGATACGCCCTATCTGCCGAGTCAGATCGCGACCTTTTACGCGATGGCCGGAGAGAATGGCCAGGCCCTTGATTGGCTCGAGAGGGGTTTGGATATGCGTGACTCGTACTTGCCTTACATCGGGGACCCCGTTTTTGATGCCATCCGCTCCGACCCCCGGTTCCAGGAACTCCGCCGTAAGGTCGGCATCCCGGCGGATTATGTGAAGCGCTAAGGAGGTGAGGATGGAGTGCCCGCGCTGCCACGCCAAGAATAACGACGCCTCCCGCTTCTGCGGCAGCTGCGCCGCGCCGCTGGGGCCGGCGGGTGCCACCTTGACCAGGACCCTCGAAACCCCCGTCCAGGTTGTCAGGGCGGGGACTATGGTCGCCGGTAAGTACAAGATCATCGACGAGGTCGGTCACGGAGGTATGGGGGTCGTCTACAAGGCCGAAGACGTCAAGCTCAAGCGGTCGGTGGCCCTGAAGTTCCTGCCGCCGCACCTCGTGGACTCGCCCGAGCTGAAGGAGCGCTTCCTCATCGAGGCCCAGGCCGCCGCGGCGCTCAACCACCCGAACATCTGCGTCGTCCATGAGGTCGGCGAGAGCGAGGAGCGGCCCTACATGGCCATGGAGTTCGTGGACGGGGAGACGCTGCGCGACCGCCTCCACCGAGCGCCCCTGAAGGCCCTGGAGGCGCTGGACATCGCCATCCAGGTCGCCGCCGGCCTTGGCGAGGCCCATCGCAAAGGGATCATCCACCGCGACATCAAGAGCGCCAACATCATGGTTACGACGAAGGGCCAGGCCAAGGTCATGGACTTCGGTCTGGCCAAGCTTCGGGGTGGGTCCTCACTGACCAAGAGCCAGACCACGATCGGCACTGTGGCTTATATGTCGCCGGAGCAGGCCCAGGGCGAGGACGTCGATCAGCGGACCGACCTCTGGTCGCTCGGCGTCGTCCTCTACGAGATGCTCACCGGAGACCTGCCGTTCAAGGGGGACCGGGATCTGTCCGTCATCTATTCCATCGTCCACAGCGAGCCCAAGTCGCTCAAGGTCCGCAAGCCGCCGGTCCCCGAAGAGCTTCAACAGGTCATTGGCCGGGCCCTCAGGAAGAAGCTCGAATCGCGCTACGGCTCCGCGGAAGAAATGCTGAAGGACCTCAAGGCTTATCAGACCTCGCTCCAGATGGAGGGATCCGGTGTCCTCAATCTGAGAACCCTCGGCCGCCGTCTCCGTAGGCCCCAGGTCGCCGTTCCGATGGTCGTTGCGCTCGCGCTTCTGGCCTTTCTCGGCGTCCGCTTCTTCAAGCATCAAGCCGAGGTCCGCTGGGCGAAGCAGGTCGCCATTCCCGGGATCGAGAAGCTCATCGGGGAGAACAACGTCTGGCGGGACCTCGTCCCGGTCTATCGCCAGGCCGAACAGGTCGAAGCGGTCGTCCCGGACGATCCCAGGCTGGCCGGGATCTTCGCCCAATGCTCGTTGAAGATCGACGTTTCGACGGAGCCGGCCGGGGCCAGGATCTTTCTGAAGCCATACAGCTCCCCGGAGGACGCGTGGACCTACCTCGGGACCTCGCCCATCGCCAAGGCCCGGGTGCCTATCGGAGTTTTCCGGTGGAAGATCGAAAAGGACGGCTGCGAGACCGTCCTGGCGGCCGCGTCGACCTGGAGCGTCGACATGACGGCCCATAACGTCATCATTCCGAACAGCCTGGCCTGGACGCTGGACGAGAGCGGCCGCCTGCCGAAGGACATGGCCCGGGTGGCCGGCGCCGACATGCCCCTGGGCCGATTGGCGGACTTCTTCATCGACAAGTACGAGGTGACCAACAGACGGTTCAAAGAGTTCGTCAACAAGGGCGGCTATCACGACCGGACATACTGGAAGCATCGTTTTATCAAGGACGGGCAGGAGACCGGCTGGGAGGAGGCCATCGAGCTCTTTGTGGACCAGACCGGCCAGCCCGGTCCCTCGACCTGGCAGGCCGGGGACTATCCCGAGGGGCAGGGCGATTATCCTGTTTCGGGGGTCAGCTGGTACGAGGCGGCGGCCTACGCGGAATTCGCGGGCAAGAGCCTGCCGACGGGCTTCCACTGGGGGCTCGCCCGGGGCGAGGCCACGACGATCATCCTCGTGCCTCAGCTCGGCGGGTTCGCCCTCCTCGCTCCCTTCAGCAATTTCGGCGCCAAGGGGCCCGTGGCCGTGGGCAGCCTGCCGGGGATCACGGCCTACGGCGCGTACGACATGGCCGGGAACGTCCGCGAATGGTGTTTCAACGGAGTCCCCAACGGCAGACTGGTCCGCGGCGGCGCCTGGGGGGACAACACCTATATGTTCGACTATTGGAGCCAGGCCCCGGCCCTGGACCGCTCGCCCCAGAACGGATTCCGGTGCGCTCTCTATCCCGATCCGGGCCAGATCCCTGCCGCGGCTCTTCAGCCCGTCGAGGTGGCCATCGGCCAGGTGGCCGCCGGTGCGCCGGTCGATTACCGGACCATGGTCCCGGCGTCGGACCCCGTCTTCCGAGTCTACAAGGAGCAGTTCTCGTACGATCGCACCGCCCTCAAAGGTCACGTCGAATCGAAAGAGGAGAGCCCCGGCGGCTGGACCCGCGAGAAGGTCAGTTTCGAGTCGGCCTACGGCGGCGATCGAGTCCCGGCCTATCTCTTCCTGCCGAAGAACGCGGCCCCTCCTTATCAGACCGTCGTCTATTTCCCCGGCGGCGCTTCGGAATGGCAGCGGTCGAGCGATGACATCGAGAACTATTACGAGTTCCCGATGTTCCTGTCATTCCTGGTGAAGAGCGGGCGGGCCGTCCTCTATCCGATCTACAAGGGGACCTTCGAGCGCGGCACCAACGATCTGGCGATGGTCATCGATACCGACATGGGCTCCCGTCAGTATGTCGCCCTCCTCGTCCAGGAGGTCCAGGACTTCAAGAGATGTCTGGATTATCTGGAGACCAGGCCGGACATCGACGCCGGGAGGATCGCCTACTACGGGATGAGCTGGGGCGGGGCCCTCGGGGCCATCATCCCCGCCGTGGAAGAGCGCCTGAAGGCCTCGGTCCTCTTGGCCGGCGGGATCTTTGGCGATTACCGTCCCGAAGCCCACCCCGTGAATTACGTCGGCCGGGTGAAGGTCCCAACGATGATGCTGAACGGCCGGTACGATTCCATCCTGCCTCCCGACCGCTCCTCAAAGCCGATGTTCGATCTGCTGGGGACCCCCGCGGAGCACAAGAAACAGATCTTCTACGAGACGGACCACGTCCCGCCGTACAACGAATACGTCAAAGAGACCCTGGCCTGGCTGGACAAGTACCTGGGGCCGGTCAAGAGATAGGCCTGAGCCCCGGATTCGCGCCCCAGGGCCGAACCCGGCCCCTTCAGGAAAAGTCGGAACGAACGGTCGTCAGGGCTTCTTGGATTCCGCTTTGCTCTTGCGCTTCATGTCGGCGGCGTGGGCGCGTTTGTAGGACTGGATGTCCACGAAACGCCCTTTCTTGTCGCGAACGGCATAGAGCTTGGTCCCCGCCACGCTGCGATGGGTCGTCCTTTTCATAGGCATGGTCCCTCCTTATAAGGATAGGTCGTCACAGAGACGGCAGTTGAAACGAATATCAGTCCCCTCGACGACGGCGGCGCAATAAGCGCATCTTATGAATTCACATTAGTCCTCGGCAGCCGGGTTGTCAACCGGAGTTTGGTCCGGATTGCCGCAGCCGGATGAATCTGCTATAAAGGACGTCCTATCCCGCACCGTCGAGGAGGGCCGAAGGACCCATGATCCGCACCGTCATCTCCGACCTCGGCCGGGTCGTTCTCTGGTTCGACAACAACATTTTCCTGCGCAAGCTCGCCGACCTCTCCGGCCGGTCCGCCGCCGAGCTCAAGGCGGCCGTGCACAACGACCTCGAGCTCATCCGCTGCTTCGACGGCGGGGCCATCACACCGGAAGGATTCCGGGTCCGGATCTCGGAGATCGCCGGCGTCGACGTTCCCTACGGCCAATTTTATGAGATCTACAACGACATCTTCACGCCCATTCCGCCGGCCATCGATGTCCTGATCCGGGTCAAGGCGGCCGGCTACAAGGTCCTGCTGCTCTCGAACACCGACCCGGAGCGCTTCGCCTTCGTCCGGCGGCGCTTCCCAGAGATCCTGTTCTTCGACGGGTACGTCCTGTCGTATGAGCTCAAGCTGCTCAAGCCCGACCCGGCCATCTACCTCGCGGCGGCCCGGCAGGCCGGTTCGAAGCCGGACGAGTGCGTCTTCATCGACGACATGGAAGAGAACGTGAGAGGCGCCGTCGCGGCCGGGCTCCACGGCGTGCTTTATAAGCCGGAGACGGACCTGGAGGGGGAGTTGAGGAAGCTGGGCTTAGTCCTTTAAGAAAGGTTCGTATCCCCATTCCGGGAAGTCCTCTCTCCGGCCGTGCTCGGGAATCGCCTCTTGCTCCCCGGCCCCGGGAACCAGTTCGTTCGGTTCCCCCCGCTTCGCGGGTCCCCCCTCCACCACGGGGATTTGCGAGGCGATATCCCTCGCCGCCTTGAGAGGATTCCCGATAAGGGGAGAAGAAATTCAAGAAAGGGGGCAGGCCTTATCTTCCCACGACCTGGACCCAGGCCTGGCGCGTCCGGGGGCCGTCGAACTCGCAGAAGAAGACGCCCTGCCACGTCCCGAGATTGAGCCGCCCGCCCTCGACAATGAGCGTCACGGACGAGCCGACGATCGAGGCCTTGACGTGGGCCGGGGAGTTCCCTTCGCCGTGGGTGTAGGGGAGGGTATCGGGGACGATCTTCCGCAGGACCATGGCCATGTCGGCCCGTACGTCGGGGTCGGCGTTCTCGTTGACCGTGATCCCGGCCGTCGTGTGTGGCACTGTCACGACGCAGACGCCGCTCGTGAGGCCCGAAGCTGCCACGATTCCACCGACCTCGGCCGTCAGATCGACGAATTCCTCCCGGGCCCGGGTCCGGATCTCGATAGTATTCATTGCTGCCTCAACAACTTAAAAAAAACTCCGGAAAGCCCTTGACAAGGCTCCAAACGGAGGTGTAGAGTCTGCTCGGAAAATACAACATTTAGTATTTTCCCTGCAATAGCTCCACAAGATATGGGATAAGAGCCGAAAGGCTTTTTGGTATGGCCATGGTTTCTGGACGGGCTGATCTTAGCACGTTGCGGGCCGAAATCCCAGGTTTGTGAGGCCGGCGGAGAAGGAGAAGGAGGCAAGCAATGGTCAGCGCGGTCGGCAGGATCAAGAAGCGGGACGGGACGGTCAGCGGATTTCAACCAGGACAAGATCACCAGCGCCATCCACAAGGCCATGAAGATCCGAGGGCATCTCGGACCTGACCATCGCCAAGACCGCCTCCGACATCGTCTGCTTCATGATCGAGGAGAAGTTCGGCGGCTACACCATCCCCTCGGTCGAACAGATCCAGGACGTCGTCGAGATGGTCCTGATGAAGCAGGGCTACCACGATGTGGCCAAGTCCTACATCCTCTACCGCGAGAAGCACAAGGGCATCCGCGAGGCCAAGAAGATCGGCCTCAACCTCGAGCGATTGGTCCGGGACTACCTGAGCAACGCCGACTGGAAGATCCGCGAGAACTCGAACGAGGGCGTCCAGAGCTTCGCCGGCCTCAACGCCCGCGTCTCCGGCGAGGTCCTGTCGAACTTCGCCCTCAACCAGATCTACACCGAGCGGGCCAAGAAGGCCCACGAGACGGGCGAGTTCCACATCCACGACCTGAGCTATCCCATCGTCGGCTACTGCGCCGGCTGGTCCCTCGAGAACCTCATCCGCAAGGGCTTCGGCCACGTCCCCAACCAGGTCCACTCCAACCCGGCCAAGCACCTCGACACCCTGACCCTGCACATGGTCAACTACATCGGCACCATGCAGGCCGAGTTCGCCGGCGCCCAGGCCTTCTCCAGCGTCGACACCCTCCTCGCCCCCTTCGTCCGCCACGACAACCTCAGCTACGAGGACGTCAAGCAGGACATGCAGAAGCTCATCTTCGGCCTCAACGTCCCCTGCCGCTGGGGCTGGCAGACGCCCTTCTCCAACCTGACCTTCGACTGGACCATCCCCGAGGACATGAAGAACAAGAAGGCCGTCGTCGGCGGCGAGGAGCTCGACACCTGCTACGGCGACTACCAGAAGGAGGTCGACTGGATCAACCGGGCCTTCCTCGAGATCATGATCGAGGGCGACCTCAAGGGCCGGGTCTTCACCTTCCCCATCCCGACCTACAACCTCAGCCGCGAGTTCGACTGGGATTCGCCCAAGGCCAAGCTCCTCTTCGACGCCACGGCCAAGTACGGCATCCCCTACTTCCAGAACTACATCGGCACGAACATGAACCCGGGCGACATCCGGGCCATGTGCTGCCGGCTCAACCTCGACCAGCGCGAGCTCATGCGCCGGCCGGGGAGCATCTGGGGCCCCGGCGATTCGACCGGCTCCATCGGCGTCGTCACCATCAACCTCAACCGGGTCGCCTTCGAGGCCTCCGTCCAAGGAGGATTATCTTCGCCCGGCTCAAGGAGCTCATGACCGTCGCCAAGGAGACGCTCGAGACCAAGCGCGAGATCGTCAACAACATGCTCGAGAAGGGCATGATGCCCTACACCAAGGTCTACCTCGGCCACTTCGACAACCACTTCTCGACGATCGGCATCTGCGGCATGCACGAGGCCTCGATGAACTTCCTCAAGAAGGGCATCGGCACGCCCGAGGGCCGCGACTTCGCCGTCGAGACGCTCGAGTGCATGCGCGGCGTCCTGCGCGAGTTCCAGGAGGAGACCGGCCACCTCTACAACCTCGAGGCCACGCCGGCCGAGTCGACGGCCTACCGCCTGGCCCGGCTCGACCGGCAGAAATATCCCCGCATCTACACCTCGGGCACCGAGAAGCACCCCTACCTCACCAACTCGACCCAGCTCAACGTCGACGCCACCCGGGACATCTTCGAGGCCATCCAGCACCAGGGCGAGATCCAGTCCCTCTACACGGGCGGCACGATCTTCCACGCCTTCCTGCCCGAGGCCATCGACGGCGAGACCTGCAAGAAGCTCGTCCAGCGGATCGCCCAGACCAAGCTGCCGTATTTCTCCATCACCCCGACCTTCAGCGTCTGCATGAACCACGGCTACATCCGGGGCCGTCACCAGCAGTGCCCGGATTGCGGCGACGAGACCGAGGTCTACAGCCGGATCGTCGGCTACATGCGGCCCGTGCGGACCTGGAACGACGGCAAGCAGCAGGAGTTCGAGGACCGGACGACCTACAGCAAGATCGCCTGAGACCGGGCATATCGCGAACGAGGATGTGACGACATGGATTACCTGCTCTTTACCTATCCCAACTGCCTCAAGTGCGAGGCGCTGAAGAAGAAGCTGGCCGAGGCCGGGACGACCTACGCCGAGTACGGCCTGACCCAGAACCTGGGCAAGGCCAAGATCCGCGAGTTCATCAATGTCATCAAGCGGGACGAGACCGGGGCCATCAAGCTGCCGACCCTCATCGCCCACACCCAGGGGATCGTCCGGGCCGTCCTCAACACGGCCGAGGAGTTCGAGGCTTGGTCGAGATCAAAGGCATAGAGAAGTTCTCGAGCCGCGACTTCCCCGGCCATATCTCCTCGACGGTCTTCTTCGGCGGCTGCACCTTCCGCTGCCCCTATTGCCACAACTCGCAGCTCGTCCTCGAGCCCGAGACGATACAGAGCATGGCCGCCGACTACTTCCTGTCCTACCTCGACGGCCGGAAGGGCTGGCTCGAGGCCGTCTGCCTGACGGGCGGGGAGCCCTTGATCCACGATGACATCGAGGACGTCATCCGCATCGTCCGGGAGCGGGGCCTGCTCGTCAAGCTGGACACGAACGGCTCTTTCCCCGACCGGCTCGAGGCCCTGCTCGGACTCGGACTTCTCGACCGGGTGGCCCTGGACGTCAAGGCCCCGCTCGAGCGCTACCGCGAGGTCACCCGGTCGTCGATCGACCTCGAGAAGATCGTCCGGAGCGTCGACCTCGTTCGCAGCTCGGGCCTCCCCTACCTGTTCCGGACGACCGTCGTCCCCGGCTTCGTCGGCAAGGACGACGTCCTCCGGATCGGCGAGTGGCTCGAGGGAGCCTCGAGCTACGCCGTCCAGCCTTTCGTGCCCCAAACGACGATCGACCCCGCCTTCATGGCCATCAAGCCGTTCGGCCGGGCCGAGCTCGAGGACATCGCGGCCGCGGTGCGGCCCTTTTTCGGCGAGGTCCTCGTCGACGTCCCGTGAAGAGGTGAAGAGATGGAATTGAAGGTCAGGCGCATCCACCCCGAAGCCAAGCTGCCCGTCTACGGCCACCCCGGCGACGCCGGCCTGGACCTCTTCGCCGTCGTCGACCGCGACCTCGCGCCGGGCGAGGTCTTGGCCGTGCCCACGGGCATCCAAGTGGCCGTGCCGCCCGGCCACGTCGCCCTGGTCTGGGACAAGAGCGGCATTTCCCTCAAAGGCGTCCATCGCCTGGCGGGCGTCATCGACGCCGGCTACCGGGGCGAGGTCCAAGTCGTCATGATCAACCTGGGCGGGGCTCCGTTCGCGATCCGCAAGGGCATGAAGATCGCCCAGATGCTCGTCCAACCCGTCTCCGCCGTCCAAGTGGTCGAGACCGCCGCTCTCGACGACACCTCCCGCGGCGAGGGCGGCTTCGGCTCGACCGGCCTCTTCTGAGCGCTCACCGAATTATATTGGATTCTTCTCCCATTTCCGGGCTTCCCTCTCGAGGGGGCGAGGGATGTTGCCTCGAAGATCCCCGTTGCTGGAGGAGGGGACCGGCAGGGAGCGGAGTCTGCGGAGCGACCATCAGCGCCGCCCCGGAGCGACCCGGAGGGACGGCGCTGGGAAATATCTTAAGAAAGCGCTTTCTTAAGATGTTTAGCAGGATCGGGACTCCGGGTGCTCCGTCCCGATCCTGCCTGGTCCGCTCCTTGGAATCCGCTTCCCGTTGCGAGCCAAAGCCCGAGAGAGGGACTTCCCGGAATCGGGAGAAGAACCCTTTTTGTGATAAGATGTCCCGGATACGCTTCTCGAGGACATGCCCATGAAAAGGATCCCCCTGTCGCCGACGATCGCCGCCGTCTGTCTCGCGACCGCCGTGGCCGTCCTTCCGGCCGCGGCCCAGAGCAAGACGGATAAAGCCGAGCCCCGCCTGAAGCTCATCTTCGTCGAACGCTTCCGCTTCGAAGCTTGGGATAACGCCGTGTCCCTCGACGACTCCGCCGCGGACGGCTCCGCCTACACCCGCAACCGGACGACTTTGGGCCTCGACTGGAAGCCGCTCAAGAACCTCGAAGTCCTGGGCAAGATCACCAACGAATTCCGCGTCTACCTGGCCCCCAAGGACCGGGTCTTCGGCTGGCACGAGCTCTTCCTCGACAACCTCTTCGTCAAGTGGACCGTCCCGGGCCGCGTCCCTTTCACCGTAACCGCCGGCCGCCAGGACATCAATCTCGGCGAAGGCTTCGTCATCGCCGACGGCACGCCCGGCGACGGCTCGAGATCCTACTACTTCAACGCCCTGCGCGTCGACGCCGGACTGGCCAAGGGCCACACCCTGACCGCCTTCGCCCACGCGACGAAGGCGACGGACCGGTACCTGCCCGTCGTCCATCCGAAGCCCCAAGCGCTGGCCGAACAGCCGGAAGCCGCCCTGGCCCTCTATTACGCCGGGACGTTCGGCAAGACCAAGCTCGACGCCTACGCCGTCCGGAAGACGACCGACGCGAACGAAGCCTGGCCTAGCGCGACGCGGACCGAGACCTTCGGGGCCCGGGCCGTGGCGCCTTTGGCCAAGCCGCTCTCCCTGACCGTCGAGGCCGCTTTTCAGACGGGCAAGGCCGGCGAGGCAGGCCGCGCGGCCGCCGGGGCCATCGCCCACCTCGATTACGACCTCAAGGGGAGCCTGCCCTTGCTCAAGTCGGCCGTCGTCGGCGCGATCCTCCTCAGCGGCGACGATCCCTCGACAGCCCGGGTGGAAGGCTGGGACCCCATCTTCAGCCGTTGGCCGAAGTGGAGCGAAAGCTACATCTACACGTACACACGCGAGAGCCGGCAGTCCTACTGGAGCAACCTGGCGTCGGTCTACGCTCAGCTCGTTTTCGATCTCGGGGCCCGTTCGGACGGCCACCTCATGGTCATGCCGATGGGGGCCGGACAAGCCCAGGTCGGGGATTTCCCCGGGGGGAGCGGTCGCCATCGGGGCACGCTCCTCAGGGGACGCCTCAACTACAAGGTCAGCAAATACCTCACCGGGCGGTTCATCTGGGAGCACTTCACGCCGGGGAGCTTCTATTTGGCGGGCGCCTCGAGCTACAACTGGCTGCAGTTCGAGATGATCTTTCGCTACTGACTATCCGACGAGGCTCAGGAGGGGCGTCGTCGCGAACGAAACCAGCATCCCGATCGTGCCCGCTTCGGCTGGCGCCATTCCCGAGAACGAAAGCCCCAGGCACGTCCCCAAGCCCAGGACCGCCGACCCGATCGCTCCGAGCTTCGTCGCTCTCCGGCTGATGAGCCCCCAGACGAACGGTCCCAGGAAGAACGAGCCGATCGCCCCCCACGACACAGACAGGATGGCCACGATGGTGGCCGGCCGCAGGTAGGCCAGGACGACCGACAGGAGGACGAAGACGGCCGACATGATCCGCATCAGGCGCGTCAGGGTCCGGTCGGAGACGGCCGGGTTGACGAAGCCGGCATAGAGGTCCTTGACGACCGAGGAGCTGGAGATGAGGACCAGGGCGGCCAGGGTCGACATGGACGCCGACAGGATGAGGAGCAGCATCAGGATCGACAGGGAAGGCGAGATGACCTTGGCCAGGAACTCCGGCATCAGGACGTCGAAGAGGGGCTTGACGCCGGCGAAGACTCCGGGCGCGTTCTCCGGCGTCAGGAAGAGCCGCGCGGCCGCCCCCGTGAAATAGGCCGCGCCGGCGATGAGGAGGGCGAAGGCCGTCGAGGCGATCATGCCCCGGCGGATCGCGCGCCGGTCCCGGATGGCGTAGAACTTCTGGACGAGCTGGGGCATGGCGAACGGTGCGACGCTCGTCAGGAAGACGAGGGAGAAGAGCGGCCAGGCCCCGCCCGGGCCCACCGCGGCCGTCAGCCGCGGATCGATCGCCGCCAGGCCCTCCGTCAGGCGCCCCAGCCCGCCGGCTTTGCCGACCGTGCTGGCGATGAGGACGGCCGAGCCGACGCACATGATCATGCCGAAGACGACGTCGATCATGGTCATGGACTTGTAGCCGCCGAGGACGAGGTAGAAGGCCGTGAACAGGCCCATAATGAGCAGGGCCGTGCCGAAGCCCAAGCCGAAATTGGCCTTGAACAGGTAAGACAATCCGATGAAAACAGCGGCCGAGTAGGGGACGAGAAAGACGAAGACGGCCACCGAGGCGATGAGCTTGAGGAACGGGCTCGCGTAGCGCTTCTCCAGGAACTCCGGCATGGTCGTCACCTGGAGCTCGACCGACATCCTCCGGATGCGCTCGCCCAGGAGCGCCCAGACGCCGAGGACGCCGACCAGCGCGTTGACCAGGGCGATCCACAGCCCCGACAGGCCGAAACCCCAACCGACCTTTCCGGCGAAGCCGATGAACAGGACCGCCGAAAAATAGGCCGCGGCGTAGGTGAAGGCCGACATCCACGGCCCCACGGAGCGGCCGCCCAGGAAGAAGTCGGTGAAGGTCCGGGCTTTCTTCAGTCCCGCGTAGCCGATGGCCAGCGTCAGGATGGCGTAGGCGCCGATGACCAGGGCCTTGGTGAGCATCGCCCTCTTTTTACCTCTCCGGCCCTGCTCCTGTCAATCGCAAGAAAACATACAATTATGATAGGAATTCTATTGAAATGCCCGGCCGCTTCGGTTAAGATATTGCCCGCTCGCGTCGAAATGTGGCATAAAAGGAAAGACGGGGATCGTTCGAGATGAGGAATTACTGGTTCTTCTTCCTCTTTTTCATCGTCGCGATCGTCTTTGCGGCCGGCCTCCTCGGCTTCGTCGCCCTCATCCGCTACCGGCGCCGCCCGGTCGGCGACAAGTGCGAGCCCTACGAGTGCGGCGTCGAGCCGGCCACCCCGACGGCCCGGGACTCGATCTCCATACGCTTCTACCTGCTGACCCTCGTCTTCATCGTCTTCGAGGTCGAGACCTTCGTTCTCTTCCCCTGGGCCGTCGTCCACGATCGGCTCGGCCTCTTCGGCTTCGTCGAGGTCCTCGTCTTCCTGGCCATCCTCCTCGTCGGTTACGTCTACGCTTGGAAGGCCGGCGCCCTGGAGTTCCGGAGGCGCGATGAGTGAGATCTTCGACAAGGCCCCGTTCCTGCTGACCAGGGCCGACGGCTTCATCACCTGGGCCCAGAAAAACTCCCTTTGGCCGTTCGGGTCGGGGTTGGCCTGTTGCGCCATCGAGATGATCGCCACGGCCGCCGCCCGCTACGACATCGCCCGCTTCGGCATGGAGCTCTTTCGGGCTTCGCCCCGCCAAGCCGACCTGTTGATCGTCGCCGGCACCGTGACCAACAAGATGGCCCCGGTCCTCCGCCGGCTCTGGGAGCAGATGCCCGATCCCAAGTGGGCCATGGCCATGGGCAACTGCGCCATCGGCGGCGGGCCGTTCCCGACCTATTCGGTCCTCCAGGGCGTCGACCGGATCATCCCCGTCGACGTCTACGTCGCCGGATGTCCGCCGACGCCGCAGGGCCTCATCCACGGCTTGATGATCCTCCAGGAGAAGATCGCCCGCAGCCACCCGACCAAGGAGATCCTCGATCCCGATGCCCGAAGACAAAGCTGACCGTCCTGAGCTCCGGCGGGCCCTCGAGACCCTCACCGGACTAATGGCCGGCGCCATCCTCGAGGGCGTCGTCGACCAGGGCGAGCTTTCGGTCCGGCTCTCGAAGGACGCCCTGGCCTCCGCCCTGCGCGTCCTCAAGGAGGACCTCGGCTTCAACGCGCTCGAGGACATCGCCGCTTTCGACAACCTCGGAGCGGCCGGCGACGGGGGCCGGCGCTTCACCGTCGTCTACAGGCTCTACGGGTTCCCGGGCGCGCTCCGGGCCCGCCTGGCCGTGGACGTCGGGGAGGGCGAGAGCCTGGCCTCGGCCGTCCCCCTCTACCGCTCCGCCGACTGGGCCGAACGCGAAGCCTTCGATATGTTCGGCATCCGGTTCGAGGGCCACCCCGACCTCCGCCGCATCTATATGCCCGACGAGTTCGAGGGCCATCCCCTGCGCAAGGACTTTCCGCTGGCCGGGAGGAACGGTGGAGCTTAGAGAGTACGACCTCAACATGGGGCCCCAGCACCCCAGCACGCACGGCGTGCTCCGCCTGAAGCTGGCCGTCGACAACGAGGTCGTCCTCGGCGTCGAGCCCGTCCTCGGCTACCTCCACCGGGGCATGGAGAAGCTCTGGGAGAGCCTGACCTACACCCAGGTCGTGCCGCTGACCGACCGCCTGGACTACATCGCCTCCCTGTCGAACAACCTCGGCTACTGCCTGGCCGTCGAGAAGCTGGCCGGGATCGAGGTGCCGAAGCGGGCCCGCTACATCCGGGTCGTCCTGGCCGAGCTCCAGCGCCTGGCCTCCCACCTGGCCTGGGCGGGGTTCATGGCCAACGATATCGGGGCCATGTCGGTCCTCCTCTACGCCTTCCAGGCCCGCGAAGACGTCCTCGACGTCTTCGAGGAGTACTGCGGCGCCCGTTTGACCATCCACGGCATCCGCATCGGCGGGGCCGTCCGCGACCTCGACGCCCCGCTCGTCACGCGCATCCGGGCGGTCCTCGAAAGGATCCCCAAGCGGTTCGAGGACGTCCGGGCGCTGCTCGACGAGAACAGGATCTGGAAGGAACGGACGGTCGGGGTCGGCCGCATCGCGGCGGCCGACGCGATCGACTACGGCCTGACCGGGCCGTCGCTCCGGGCCTGCGGCGTCGCTTGGGACATGCGCAAGGACCGCCCCTATTCGTCCTACGACGACTTCGATTTCGAGGTCCCCCTCGGCACGAACGGCGACGTCTACGACCGCTACCTCGTCCGCCTCGAGGAGATCACCCAGAGCATCCGCATCGTCCGCCAGGCCCTCGACGGCCTGCCGGAAGGGGACTTCACGGCCAAGGCGCCCCGGGTCCTCAAGATCGCGCCGGGCGAGGCCTTCCACACGATCGAAGCCCCCAAGGGAGTGCTCGGCTTCACCGTCAGGTCGAACGGCACGGACAAGCCGGAGCGCGTCAAGATGAAGTCGCCTTCCTTCAATAACCTCCAGGCGCTCGATCACATGTGCCGGGGGAACCTCTTCTCGGACGTCATCGGCATCCTCGGCTCGCTCGACATCGTCCTCGGGGAGATCGACAAGTGACACCCTTCGTCGCCGACGTCCTCATTCCCCTGGGCAAGATCGTCGCCGTCGTCCTCTATCCCATGGTCATGGTCGTGGTCATGATCTGGCTCGAGCGCCGCGTCGTCGCCCTGATGCAGCTGCGCCTCGGGCCCAACCGCGTCGGCTTCCAGGGGCTGGCCCAGCCCGTGGCCGACGCCGTCAAGCTCTTTTTCAAGGAGGACATCAGGCAGCGGGGGGCGGACAAGCTATTGTTCAACATCTCGCCCATCCTGGTGATGGCCTCGTCGCTTCTCGCTTTTTGCTTCCTTCCGCTCGGCGAGCCCGTCCGGATCGGCGCGTACACGCTGACCCTGTGGATCGCCGAGAGCCCGGTCGGGCTCCTCATCGTCCTGGGCCTGTCGTCGATCTCCGTCTTCGGCATCATCTTCGGCGGCTGGGCCGCGAACTCGAAATATCCGCTGATGGGCGCCCTGCGCTCGGTCGTCCAGGTCCTGAGCTACGAGATCCCGCTCGGCCTGACCGTCCTGACGGTCGCCTTCCTGGCCCGGTCCATGGACCTGGTCGAGATCGTCCGCCGCCAGGAGGCCTCGGGCGTCTGGTACGGCTTCCTCATGCCCGTGTCCTTCGTCGTCTTCTGGATCTCGGCCGTGGCCGAGACGAACCGGGCGCCGTTCGACCTGCCCGAGGCCGAGTCCGAGCTCGTCGCCGGCTACCACACCGAGTACTCGGGGATGAAGTTCGCCTATTTCTACATGGCCGAGTACGCCCATATGGTCCTGGTCTCGTCGCTCGTCGTCAATCTCTTCTTCGGCGGCTGGCTCGCGCCCTTCCCGAACGTCGCGGCCCTGGATTTTCTCGACGTCGTGCCCGGATTCGTCTGGTACCTCGTCAAGATCATGTTCTTCCTCTACCTCTACGTGTGGATCCGGGCCACCTTCCCGCGCTACCGCTTCGACTCCCTCATCCGGCTCGTCTGGAAATGGCTCATCCCCTTGGCCTTGGCCAATCTCCTGGTCGTCGCCCTGGTGAGGTACCTCCTATGAGCGGGCTCGTGAGGTTCCTCAGATCGTTCTTCCTGGTCGATATGCTCCGCGGGCTCCTGGTGACGCTCCGGCTCTACTTCAGCCGCAAGGTCACGGTCGAATACCCCGAGAAGGTCCAGGCGCCGGCGCCGCGCTTCCGGGGCCTCCTGCGGCTCCAACGGGACGAGGCGGGCGAACCCCTCTGCATCGCCTGCAAGGCCTGCCAGCGGGCCTGCGGCACGAACTGCTTCGACATCGAGGGCCGCAAGGAGGAGGGCGCCAAGGTCATGCGGCCGGTGAAGTTCGACTGGCGCCTGGACCGCTGCAGTTTTTGCGGCTTCTGCGTCGAGGTCTGCCCCACCTCCGCCATCCGCTTTTCGCGGGAGTTCCGCTTGACCGGCGTGCGCAAGGAGGGCCTTCTCTTCCACCGCGACGAGATGTATCTCGCCGGCGACGGCCTCCAGGAACACCTCTGCGGCGGCTGCCGGAGGACGAAATGATCACGCTCGCGGTATTCGCCTTCTTCGCCGTCCTGGCCCTCGCGGCGGCCGTCCTGGTCGTCGTCCAGAAGAACGTCATGCACAGCGTCCTCTACCTGGCCTTCACGGTCCTGGCCGTGGCCGGGATCTTCTTCACCCTGCAGGCCGAATACCTGGGCGCCGTCCAGATCCTCGTCTACGCCGGAGGCATCGTCGTCCTCTATATCTTCGTCATCGTCATCGTCAACCTCAAGGAGGTCGTGCCCGAGCGCCGGCCGCTCCTGCCCACCGTCCTGCTCGTCGCCATCCCCGTGGCCACCGGCGTCGAGGTCGCCTATCTCCTGCTCGCAAGGGGATTCCCGGCCGCCGGGCGGGCCGGCGAGGGACTCGACTTCAAGGCCATGGCCGGGACGCTCTTCGATTCCTATCTCTTCCCCTTCGAGCTGGCCTCGGTCCTGCTGCTGGCCGTGCTCGTGGGGGCCATTATCGTCGCCCGGAGGAAGCTCGTCCATGATCCCGATTGAAGCCGTCGTCATCCTCGGCCTCCTGCTCTTCGCCATCGGCTTCGTCGGGGTCGTCGTCCGCAAGAACCTCGTGGTCATGCTGATGTCGCTCGAGCTCCTCCTCAACGGCGCGAACGTCATCCTGGTCGGGCTGGGCCGCCGCCTCGGTTCGCCGCGCGGCTCGATCTTCGCCCTGTTCGTCGTCATCATGGCCGTGTCGGAGGCGGCCGTCGGCTTCGCCTTGGTCCTGTCGTACTTCCGCCAGAGAAAGAGCTGCGACGTCGACACCCTCGACGATCTCAAAGGATAGCCGATGTTCGTCCTCATCCCGCTCTTCCCCCTGCTCGGCGCGGCCGTGAACGGCCTCGCCGGCGTCCGCTTCTTCTCGCGGCGGGCGGTCGGGGCGACGGCCGTCGGGGCCGCCGGGCTGGGTTTCGCCGCCGCGCTGGTCTCTTTCGCCGGGCTCCTGCGCTCCGCCGAGCCGGCCGTCGTCCGGACCCTTTTCACCTGGGTCCCGGCGAGCCTCGTCCGGACAGCCTCTGGAGGCGCGGCCTCTTTCCGCCTCGACTTGGCCTTCCGCTACGACGGCCTGGCCGCGATCATGACCCTGGTCGTTACAGGCGTGGGACTGCTCATCCACATCTACTCCCTCGGCTACATGGCCCACGACAGGAGCTACGCCCGTTTCTTCTCCTACCTCAACCTCTTCACCGCCGCCATGCTCGTCCTCGTCCTCGGGGCCAACCTGGGCGTCATGTTCATCGGTTGGGAGGGGGTGGGGCTCTGTTCCTATCTCCTCATCGGCTTCTGGTTCACCAAGGCCTCGGCCGCAAGCGCCGGCAAGAAGGCCTTCATCACCAACCGGGTCGGCGATTTCGGCTTTCTCCTCGGCGCGGGACTGCTCGTCTACGCCCTGGGGACGCTCGATATCGGAGGCATCGCGGCCGCCGTCGAAGCCGGGGCGCTGGCCAAAGGCACGGCTACGGCCGCGGCCCTGCTCCTCTTCCTCGGGGCCACCGGCAAGTCCGCCCAGATCCCCCTCTACACCTGGCTGCCGGACGCCATGGAGGGCCCGACCCCCGTCTCCGCCCTCATCCACGCCGCGACCATGGTCACGGCCGGCGTCTACATGGTCGCCCGCCTCCACACCCTGTTCACGTTCTCCGGAACGGCCCTCACGGTCGTCGCCCTGACCGGCGCCTTCACGGCCGTCTATGCCGCGACCATGGGGCTCGTCCAGACCGACATCAAGCGCGTCCTGGCCTACTCGACGATCTCGCAGATCGGCACCATGTTCATCGGCCTCGGCGTCGGCGCCTACGCCGCCGGGATCTTCCACTTGATGACCCACGCCTTCTTCAAGAGCCTCCTCTTCCTCGCGGCCGGGAGCGTCATCCACGCCCTTTCCGGCGAACAGGACCTGCGGCGGATGGGCGGGCTGCGCGGGAAGATCCCCCGGACCTACCGGGTCTTTCTCGTGGGCGCGCTGGCCATCTCCGGCATCCCGGGGCTCTCCGGCTTCTTCTCCAAGGACGAGATCCTGGCCTCGGCTTTCGCGTCGGGCCACTATCTCGTCTGGGGGCTCGGCCTGGCCGGCGCGGCCCTGACCGCGTTCTATATGTTCCGCCTGATCTTCCTGACCTTCGAGGGGGACGCGCGGTACTCCGGGGAGACGGCCCGTCCCCTCCACGAATCGCCGCCGGTGATGCTCGTTCCGCTCGAGATCCTGGCCGTCCTGGCGATCGTCGGCGGGTACGTCGGACTGCCCCATGTCCTCGGGGGAGGGGCCTGGTTCGGCCGCTTCCTCGAATCGAGCGTGGGCCCCCGCGAGCTCCACCTCGCACCGGGGACGGAGATCCTGCTCATGGCCCTCTCGGCCGGCGTTGCCGTCGCAGGGATCGCCGCCGCCCGCGAGATCTACGTCCGAAGGAAGGGCGAGCCGGCCCGCCGCTTCGCCGAAAGGCTCCCCGGGCTCTACCGGCTGGTCTCGCGGAAGTACTTCGTCGACGAGATCTACGGCAAGGCCTTCGTGGGCGGCATCCTCGCGCTCGGCCGGGCCGCGGACTGGTTCGATCGGCGGGTCGTCGACGGGCTGGTCGACGGCACGGCGCGGCTCGCGCGCGGGCTTTCGCGCGGGGCCATTATCTTCGACGAGGGGGCCGTCGATGGGGCCGTCAACGGCGTCGGGAAGGCCCACCTCGCCGTCTCGTCCGGCCTGCGCCGCCTGCAGACCGGCCGCATCTACAACTACGCCCTGGCCGTCGTGCTGGGCGTCGTTCTCGTCATCACTATCGCCGTCGCGGTGTTGTAACCTGGACTATTCATGAAAACGCCGTTTTTCTATCTCACACAAGAAAGACCAAGACCGGCGTTTTCACCCTTCGGGCAAGCCGATCCGGCCGCATCTGCTTCGTTGCAAAGGGTTCGCAGTACTCCGGGTACAGCTTCACCCTTTGACGTCTTGCATCTGCAGCCGCCTCGGCTCGTGAATGATCCAGGTACGACCATGGAGGAGTGCGTGTCATGAACGTCCTGGGGATCCCGATCCTGACCTTCGTCACCTTCCTCCCGGCGGCCGGGATGATCGCCGTCCTCCTCGTGCCCGGATCGCGGGCCCGGGCGATCAAGATCGCCGCCAACGTCTTCGCCGGCCTCGAATTCGCCGCGACGCTCCTCCTCCTCGTCCGTTTCGACGCCGGGTCCGGGGAGATGCAGCTCGTCGAGCGCCTGCCCTGGATCAAGGCCATCGGCGCCCAGTACGTCCTCGGCGTCGACGGCATCTCGCTTCTCCTCGTCCTCCTGACCTCCCTCCTGACCTTCGTCGCCGTCCTCTCGTCCTGGGGAGCGGTCAAGGGGCGGCTCAAGGAGTACTACGCCTTCCTGCTCCTGCTCGAGACGGGCATGATCGGGGTCTTCCTGGCCCTCGACCTCGTCCTGTTCTATGTCTTCTGGGAGGTCGTCCTCGTGCCGATGTATTTCCTCATCGGCGTCTGGGGCGGCGAGAGGCGCCTCTACGCGGCCATCAAGTTCTTCCTCTACACCCTGTTCGGCTCGGTGGCCATGCTGGTCGGCATCCTGATCCTGCGGGGAGCCCACCAGACCTTCGACTGGACGGCCATGGTCGCCGCCGGGGCGGTCGTCCCCGCCGCCCTCCAGGGCTGGATCTTCCTGGCCTTCTTCCTCGGCTTCGCCATCAAGGTGCCGATGGTCCCGTTCCACACCTGGCTGCCCGACGCCCACGTCGAGGCGCCCACGGCCGGCTCGGTCATCCTGGCCGGCGTGCTGCTGAAGATGGGCTCCTACGGCTTTCTCCGCTTCTCCCTGCCGCTCCTGCCCGACGCCTCGCGGCGCTTCGCCCCGGTCCTCGTCGGGCCTGGCCCTCGTCGCCATCGTCTACGGGGCCCTCGTCTCGCTCATGCAGAAGGACATGAAGAAGCTCATCGCCTACTCCTCGGTCTCCCACATGGGCTTCGTGCTGTCTCGGCCTCTTCGCGTTGACGCCGCTGGCGGCCAAGGGCGCGGTCCTCCAGATGGTCAACCACGGACTGTCGACGGGAGCCCTGTTCCTCGTCGTCGGGGTCCTCTACGAGCGGCGCCATACCCGGCTCATCGCCGATTTCGGCGGCCTGGCCTCGCGGATGCCCGTCTACGCCGCGGTCTTCCTGGTCATGGCCATGTCCTCGATCGGCCTGCCCGGCCTCAACGGCTTCGTCGGCGAGTTCATGATCCTCATGGGCGTATTCCCCGTCAGCTGGATCTGGACGGCCGTCGCGGCGACGGGCATCGTCCTCGGGGCCGCCTACATGCTTTGGCTCTACCAGCGGGTGATGTTCGGCAAGCTCGAGAACCCGGCCAACGAGACGCTTCGGGACCTGAGCCTGCGCGAGCTCGCGACCTTCCTGCCCCTGCTCGTCCTCGTCTTCTGGATCGGGATCTTCCCCAAGCCGTTCCTCGACATCATCGACAAACCCGTCGAGAAGATCGTCCGGATCGTCAATCCCGCGCACTTCGAGGCGCCGCGATGACCGTGCCGGCCGGCTACGCCCTCGGCCCCCTGGCCCCGGAGCTCGTGCTGCTCGCGTCGGCCGTCGCGGCCCTGTTCGTCCATATCTTCGCCGGCAGAAAGGGGCGGCGCGCGGCCGGTTCTGTCGCCCTGGCCGGGATCGGCGCGGCCGCGCTGGCCCTGGCCCTGACGCCGCCTTCGGCCGAAACCCTCTTCGGCGGGCACTTCGTCGCCGACGCCTTCGCCCTGTTCGTCAAGGCGGTCGTCCTGCTCGCCGGCGCCTTGTCCGTCGTCCTGGCCTTCCGCTTCTTCGACGTCGAGGGCGGCGAGCCGGGCGAGGCCTATACGCTGATGCTCTTGGCGATGGTCGGCATGTGCGCCGCCGCCTCGGCCGCGGACGTGGTCACGACCTACGTCGCCTTCGAGCTCTTCGCCATCCCGTCCTACATCCTGGCCGGGATCTTCAAGAAGGAGAGGCGCTCGGCCGAGGCGGGGATCAAGTATTTCTTCCTGGGCACGCTGAGCTCGGCCATCATGCTGCTCGGCCTGGGCCTGGTCTTCGGGCTCTCCGGCGCGACATCCTACGCCGGGGCGGGCCCCGCCCTGGCCGCGTCCGGCGGCACGGCCGTCCTCGCGGCCATGGGCCTCGTCTTCGCGGGGCTCTTCTTCAAGGCCGCCTTCGTCCCCTTCCACATGTGGGCGCCCGACGTCTACGAGGGCGCGCCGACCCCGCTCGCCGTCTTCCTCTCGACCGCCCCCAAGGCCGCCGTCGTGGCCGTCCTCGTCCGGGCCATGACGGCGTTGTTCGGCGGCCAGGCCGCGGCGTGGAGCGCCGTCCTTCAGGTCGTGGCCGTGGCCACGATGCTCTGGGGCAACCTGGCGGCGATGACCCAGAAGAGCCTCAAGCGGATGCTGGGGTATTCGGCGATCGCCCACGCGGGCACCCTGGCTATCGGCCTCGCGGCCTGGGGAGACACCGGACGGACGGCCGTCCTGTTCTATCTCGCCGTCTATGTCGTCATGAACGCCGCGGCCTTCGGGCTCCTCCTCCTCGTCGACGGGGGAGGGCGGTTCGACGAGACCGTCGACGGCCTGCGGGGCCTCGTCCGCCGGGCCCCGGTCGCGGCGGCGAGCGTCCTGGTCATCCTCCTGGCCCTGGCCGGCATCCCGCCGACGGCCGGGTTCATGGGCAAGTACTTCCTGCTCGCCGCGGCCGTGGGCAAAGGCCTGGTCCCGCTCGCCGCCGTCGGCGCCCTGAATTCGGTCCTGTCGCTGTTCTACTACTTCCGGATCGGGCGGGCCATGTTCCTGGAGGAGGGGCCCTCCGGTTCGGCGCCGTCCGCCGGGCGCGTGTCACTTTTGGTCACCGTCTTTCTGGCCGTCGCGGCGGCCGCCTTGCTTCTTCTGGGCCTTCTGGCCCGATCTGCTGACCACCCCGGCCGCCCGAGCCGTCCTCGGAAACTAAGGAGGATGTCCATGAAACCGACCGCCGAGCTCAGTCACGAGCACATTTCGATCCTGACGATGATCCGGATCCTGGGGAAGATGGCCGACCGATTCGATGCCGGCGACAGGATCGACCCCGCCGATCCGGCGCAGAGCGTGGAATTCCTGCGGATCTTCGCGGACAAGTGCCATCATGCGAAGGAAGAGGGGCATCTCTTTCCGGAGATGGAAAAGGTGGGCGTGGTGCGCGAGGGAGGCCCCATCGGGGTCATGCTCGCGGAACACGTCGAAGGCCGGAAGCACGTCGCCGCGATGGCCGCGACGCTGGAAGGCCTGGGCCGGGAGGATATCCCGGCGGCCCGGGCCTTCGCCGCGGCGGCGCGCCGCTACGGGGCCCTCCTCACCCAGCACATCTTCAAGGAAGACCACGTTCTCTACCCGATGGCCGATGCCAGGTTCTCCGCCGACCAACAGCGGGACCTCGCCGCCCGTTTCGCCGAGGTCGAGAAGGCCGTCGTCGGCGAGGGCCGGCACGAGGAGTTCCATCGCCTCCTCGAGCGGCTGGCCGCGGCCTACTCCGCCTGAGCCGGCCCGGCCCGTTCCACCCCGGGGCCGCCCGGCCGTCCTTCCAGGGCGGTGGCCGATTTGATATGATAGCGGGCCGGCGGGCATGAACGACACGCGAAGCGCGGTCTACGACGTCGCCGTCATCGGCGGGGGTGTCGTCGGCTGCGCCGTTCTATATGAGCTCGCGCGCTACGACCTCCGTCTCCTCCTCCTCGAAAAGGCGTCCGATCTGGCCGAGGGCTCGAGCAAGGGCAACAGCGGCGTCCTCCACGCCGGTTTCAACGTCCCCGCCGGCTCCCTGAAGGCCAGGACCAACGTCGCCGGGCTGGGCCTGATCTACGGGCTGGCCGCCGAGCTCGGCGTGCCCCACCGCAAGACCGGCAAGCTGGTCGTCGCTTTGGCCGACGAGGACCGGTGCCGCCTCGAAGAGCTCCTGGCCGAAGGCGAGCGAAGCGGCGTTCCCGGCCTCGAGATCGTCGACCAAGCGGCCATCCGCCGGCTCGAGCCCCTGACCCGCGGCCGCTGGGCCCTCTATTCCCGTCACACCGGCCTCATCTCGCCCTACGAATTCACCATCGCCCTGGCCGAGTCGGCCTGGAGGAACGGCGCGACGGTGACGCTCGAGGCGCCGGTCGAGGCGGTCCGGCATGAGGGCGGCGCGTTCCGTCTCTCGACGCCGAAGGGGACCTTCGCCGCCCGCCTGGTCGTCAACAGCGCCGGGCTCTTCGCCGACGAGGTCGCCCGACTGGCCGGGAGCGGCGACTTCCGGATCTTTCCCTACCGCGGCGAATACCTGATCACCGACAAGGACAGCGGTTTGCGGCTCACGATGCCCGTCTATCCCGTGCCTCCCCGCGACGATCCGGGCCTTGGCATCCATATCACCCCGACCCTCGAAGGGCACGTCCTCCTCGGGCCGAGCGCCGAATCGATCGCCGACAAGAACGACCTGGCCACGACCCGCGAGGTCGCGGCCCGCCTCAAGGCCGAGGCCGGACGGCTCGTGCCGGGGCTCGCGGAAGCCCCCTTCATCCACGCGTATACGGGGATCCGGCCCAAGCTCGTCGCTCCGGGCGGCGGGGACATGTTCGCCGACTTCGTGGTCGAGGAGAGCGCCCGGCGACCCGGCTGGATCGACCTCGCCGGCATCGAGTCGCCGGGCCTGACCGCGTCCCCGGCCATCGCCCGGATGGTGGCCGGATTGATCGGGGAGAGGATGGACCTCCGGCCGAAGCGGGATTTCGAGCCGGGGCTCGCCGGGAAGCGCCGGTTCGCCGACCTCGACGACGGCGAACGGGCTCGGCGCGTCGCCGGGGACGCGGATTGGGGCGAGATGGTCTGTCGCTGCGAGCACGTCCCCCGGGCCGAGGTGGCGGCCGCCCTGCGGAACCCGTTCGGGGCCCGGACGCTCGACGCCGTCAAGCGCCGGACCCGCTGCGGCATGGGGCGCTGCCAGGGCGGATTCTGCACGCCCCGGCTCGTCGACATCCTGCGGGAGGAGGGCCTTCCGGCCGACCGGGTCACCAAGCGGGGCGGCGGCTCGCGCCTCTTCTTTGGCCGGCTGAAGGACTGAGATATGGTCGCGATGCCCGAGACCCGCGACGTCGTCGTCATCGGCGGCGGTCCCGCCGGCCTGGCCGCGGCCTTGGGCGCGCGGCGCGCCGGGGCGGGGAGCGTCCTCGTCCTCGAGCGCGAGCCGACGCTCGGCGGGATCCTCAACCAGTGCGTCCATGACGGCTTCGGCCTCTTCCTCTATAAGGAGACGATCAGCGGCCCGGAATACGCCGAGCGCCTGGCCGGGGACGTCGACCGCGAGCGCATCGAGGTCGAGACGGGGGCCATGGTCCTCGATCTCGCGCCGGACCGCCTGCTCCGGGTCAACTCCCGGTCCGGCTACCGGCTCGTCCGGGCCGGGGCCGTCGTCCTGGCCATGGGCTGCCGGGAGCGGACGCGGGACCAGATCGGCATCCCCGGGACGCGGCCGGCGGGGGTCTTTACGGCCGGCTCGGCCCAGCACATGGTCAACCTCCAGAACCTGCGGATAGGCCGGGAGGCCGTCATCCTGGGCTCCGGCGACATCGGCCTGATCATGGCCCGCCGCCTGACCTTCGAGGGCATCAAGGTCAAGGGCGTCTTCGAGATCCTGCCGTGGGCGAGCGGGCTCGAGCGCAACGTCCGGCAGTGCCTGATGGACTTCGGCATCCCGCTCCGGCTGAGGTCCACGGTCGTTGACATCCGTGGCCGCGACCGGGTCGAGAGCGTCGTCGTGGCCGATGTCGACGCCGGGCTGGCCCCGGTCCCGGGGACAGAGAGCGTCGTCGCCTGCGATACGCTCCTCCTCTCGGTCGGGCTCATCCCCGAGAACGAGCTCTCGAAGCGCGCCGGGGTCGAGCTTTCACCCGTCACGGGGGGCGCCGTCGTCGACGAGACGCTCATGACCTCGGTCCCTGGCGTCTTCTCCTGCGGCAACGTCCTCCATATCCACGACGTCGCCGACTGGGCCTCGTTCGAGGGCTTCGCGGCGGGCGAACACGCGGCCCGGTTCGCCGCGGGGAAGAGGGGCCAGGCACGGACGGCCCGGGTCTTTGCCGGGCCGGGTCTCCGATACGCCCTGCCGCAGACCGTCGGCCTCGGGGCCGCCGGCGTCGAGTGGAGCTTCCGCGTCCTCCGGCCGCTCCGGGATGTCCGGGTCGAGGTCAAGGGCAGGTCGTCGGGCAAGATCTATGCCCGAAAAAAGTGCGGTCGTATCCTGCCCTCCGAGCTCCAGAAGATCAAGGTCCGGTCCGCCGTCAAAGAGGACCTCGAGGTGGGCGTCCATGAGTGAGCGAGCGGCCGTCGACCGCCTGACCTGCGTCCTCTGCCCGGTCGGCTGCGAGCTCGAGGTCGCCAAAGCCCCGGCCGGCGGGCTCGAGGTCGGCGGCAATCAGTGTAAGAAGGGCGTCCCGTTTGCTGTCGAAGAGGTCCTTCGGCCGCAGCGGAACCTGGCCACTTCGGTCCCCCTCAAGGGCACGGCGGCGAGGATGGTCTCGGTCCGGCTGAGCGGCCCCGTGCCGCGGGAGATGATCTTCCCCATCCTCGCCGAGATCGCGAAGCTCCGGCCGGAGGCCCCGGTCCGCCGGGGCCAGATCCTCATCGCCGGCGTCCTCGGCACGGGCGTGGACGTCGTCGCCACCCGCACCGTCCTCTAGCCCAGGAAGTCCCATTCGATGCCGACGCGCTTCAGGGCGTAGGGAAGCTCCCTCGTGAAGTCGCCGTAGGCGCTCATCCAGTGGAAGCCCGGCATGCGCTTGGCCAGGGTCCGGTCGTCGCACTTGAAGCGGACGTCGATCTGGGAGCGGCAGATGGGCAGGAAGGGGGCCTCGACGATCTCGCCGAGGAGGCCCACCCAGCGCTTGGAGGCGAAGTCCGGGGCGATGTGGGTCATGAGCTGGCCTTTGCGCATTTCCACCTTGGGCGCGGCGCCGTAGTCCGACTCGAAATGGGTCAGGATGCGGGCCGGCTCCATCGTCCGGCCGTCCATCTTCCGCGGGGCCGTGCAGTGGGCCAGCGTGATGATGCCGTCATGCGGGTAGGTCGGATCGTTGAGGAACACCGGCCGCCCGGCGATGTGGGCGAGCAGGACCCCGGACGGTATGACCACGAAATCGGATTCGCAGAAGGCCAGGTAGCCGTCGTCGTTGAGCGTGCTCAACGTGAGGCAGGCCGAGGTCTCGGCCAGGGGCATGATGGTCCCCATGCAGCCGTTGATGGTCAGGGCCCGGCAGCCGGCCTCTTTCATGAGGGCCCGGAAGACCTCGTCGAGGAGCAGGCCGTTCTCGACGAACGGCCGCTCGGTCTCGAGGCTCGTGCCGGCCTGGCGGAGGTAGGCGTCGGCTCTGGCCCGCGCCCGGCGCACGGCCGCGGCGTCGGCCCGGGCCTGGCGGATGAGCCGGCCCAGGTCCTCGTAGGGCACGGTGACGATGTCGAACTTCCACTTGTCGGCGACGAGCTTGGGCACGACGCCGGCCGGCTGGGCCCAGGCGTCGGGCCCGCCGACGGCCAGGATCTTCGTGCCCATGGTGTTGTGCAGCCCGGCCAGGGCCCGGAGGCGCCAGAGGATCTCGTCCGGACTGTCGATGACGACGTCGTCCTCGTCGACGCCCTTGACGGCCAGGGCGTCGGTGTGTTGCCGCAGGTAGCGGGGGCTGATGATCTCGTACCACAGGTAGACCGGGCCGGACTTGTGGCGGCAGAAGAAGATGCGGTCCTTGCCGGTCTTGTCGAGCGCGTCGAAGACGTCCATCCAGCCGCCGGCCGCGTAGACGAGGAGGACGTGGGCCTCCGCGATGTCCCGGAGGGCGGCGACGTCCGCGGCTTGGCGTATCGGCGAGACGGGCAGGACCTCGATCGGGAACTCGGCCTTTTTCGCGAGGTCGGCGAGCTCGCCCTGGATGCGGACGACCTCGGCCCGGGCGTCGGCTTCCGTCGCGATCCCGCCCCACGACCGCCAGCTCGTCTGGGGCCGGCGCTGGGGGATCTCGTGGACCAGGATGGGCTTGACCTTGAGCGGGGCCGGGCGCCACGCCGTTTCGGCCGGCAGGTTCCGGCTCGCCAGGAGGGGCCAGGCCAGGCCGCCCGCGGCGACGCTGCCCAGCGCGGTCAGGCCGGCGCCCTTGAGGAAATCGCGTCTCGTCAGGGAAGGGTCGGCCGGGCCGGCGTGAGGCCCGCAGGGGCAGCAGCGGGGAGGCGTCTCGAACGATGGGGCGGACTTGGGATCGGACATGGGTGTTTCCCTCCTCGGGCAGGGTTTTACTATGGACGCGGACGAATGTAAAGCCTCGGCGCTCAGCGGGCGAGCACGGCCAGCGTCTCGAGATGCGGCGTATGCGGGAAGAGGTCGAAGGGCGTGAGGGAGGAAACCCGGTAACCCCCGTCGAGGAAGGCGCGGAGGTCCCGGACGAGCGATCCCGGATTGCAGGACACGTAGACGAGGACCGGCGCGCCGGCGAGGAGCGTCTGCTTGAGCGCCTTGTTGGTCAGTCCGACGCGGGGCGGATCGACGACGACGACGTCGGCCGGCTCGCGGAGGAGCCGGTCGGCCAGGGCCTCGACCGTCCCCGGCACGAACTCGGCGTTCTCGATGCGGTTGACGAGGGCGTTCTCGACGGCCGTGGCGATGTTGGCCGGCGAGGCGTCGACCCCCGTCACCCGGGCGACCGAGCCCGCGAGCGAGAGCTCGATCGCGCCGCTGCCGCAGTAGAGACCGAGGACGCGGCTCTCCGGCCCGAACGGGGCCTTCTCCCGGATCCCGCGGTAGAGGAGCTCGGCGGCGGCCGTGTTGGTCTGGAAAAAGGTCTGCGGGTAGATCCGGTAGGTCAGGCCGGCCAGCCCCTCCTCGATGAACGGGGCCCCGGCGACGAGCCGGACGCTCTCGTGCTCGACGCAGTCGGATCCGCGGTTGTTGACGACGTGGACGAAGCTCCGGAGCTCCGGCGCGGCGTCGCGGAGGGGCCCGGCGAGCGGGGCGAGGTCGAGGTCCGGCAGCGCGGCGGTCACCAAGACGGCCATGAGCTCCCCGGTCCGCTTGGCCTCCCGGAGGACGAGGTGGCGGAGCTCTCCCCGGCGCGTCGCCGGCTCGAAGCCTTCGAGGCCGTGGGCCCGGGCGAACTCGGCGAGGACGGGGAAGACGCGCTCGACGACGGGGGAGAAGATGGGACACTCGTCGAGGGGCAGGGTCCGTCGGTAGGTCTGTCTCCTGCGGCCGCTGGCCTTCTCCCGGAGGCCCAGGGCGAGCGCGCCGTGCTTCTCGCCGAAGGCGTACTCCATCTTGTTCCGGTAGCCGTAGAGGTCGGGAGATGGGGTGACGGGGGCGAGGATGCCGGCCAGGTCCGCAAGCCCCGCCTCCGCGAAGGTCCGCCTCAGGTCCCTCGCCTTGAGGTCGAGCTGCGTCCCGTAGTCGACATGCTGGAAGAGGCACCCGCCGCACGCCCCGAAGTGGCGGCAGCGGGGGACGGCCCGCCGCGGCGATGGGCTTTCGACGCGGAGGACCTCGGCCACCCGGGCGGCGCCGCGCTCGCCGACGACCTGGACGCGGACGGTCTCGCCGGGCACGGCGCCGGGGACGAGGACCCGGCCGCTTTCGGTCGCGGCCACGCCGTCGCTTCCCGGAAAGGCCAGGTCCTCGACGGTCACGATGAACGCGGGGGCGAGGAAGCGCCCGAGCAGGCTGCGGACCTTGTCCACGGGAAAGCCGACGACGTTGTCGTAGGAGCCCTTGAGCCGGGCGACGAAGGCGTCGCCGATCTCCTGGACGGCGTAGGCGCCGGCCTTGTCGAGGAAGCTGGCCTGATCGAGATAGCCCTCGATCATCCCGTCGGTGAGCTCGCGGAAGGTGACGTAGGTCAGATCGTAGCCGGTGAGCAGCCGGTCGTCCGCCTGGCGGTAGAACGCGAGACCGGTGATGACCCGGTGGCGCTTGCCGGAAAGCGACCGGAGCATGGCCCGGGCGTCGTCCCGGCCGGCCGGCTTCCCCAGGATGCGCAGGCCCAGGGCGACCACGGTGTCCGCGCCGACGACGACGGCCTCGGGGAAGGTCTCGGCGCCCCGCTTGGCCTTCGTCACGGCCGCGGCGACGGCGAACTTGAGGGGGTCCTTCTCGGCGATCGCGGTCTCGTCGACGTCGGTCGGGAAGACGCGGAACTCCGGCGCGACGCGGGCCATGAGCTCGCGGCGCCGGGGCGAAGCCGAGGCCAGGACGATCTCCATGCGCCCTATTGTACCCGAATCCGGGCTCATCGGGCGAAGAGCTTCGATCCCCAATCCGTCGCGAGGGCGTAGGCCATGCAGCGGGCGAAGACGTCGTAGTCGAACGCGGGGCAGACGAGGCCCCGCCGGGCCAGCATCGGCGCCGCGTTCGCGCTCTCGAACGACCGGGTCTCCTGCATGTACGGCCGGTAGGTCTCGAGATAGGAATCGTAAAGGACCTCGAGGGCGTTCCTGGGCCGGCCGGCGAAAGCCTCCGGCCCGCGCGTTTCGATCCCCTCCAGCCGGAAGAAGCGCTTGGTGTAGGCGACGATGTCCTCGATCCGCGTCGGCGCGCCGCTGGCGATGTGGAAGATGCCGCCGTCGAGCCCGTCCTCGAAAACGGCCATGAACACGGCCAGGCAATGATCGATCGGGACGAGGTTGATGCCGCCGCCCCCGATCTCGATGCGCAGGGGCATGACCAGACGGCCGTCTTCCGCCGGCCGGATACCCAGCTCGGCGGCCCGGCGGCCGCCCCGGTCGCGGATGTCCGTGAGGTAGAGGTCGCGGAGATAGACCGCCGCCTTGACAGGGAAGTAGAGCGCGTTGAAGCGCAGGGTCCGGCCCGTCCGGGAGTCCCCGGTGACGATCGTCGGCCGGTAGACGTTGAGCCGCAGGCCTTCGCGCCGGCAGAGGTCCCGGGCCAGGACCTCGCCGCGGGCCTTCGTCTCCTCGTAGACGTTCGTGAACGCGGCCGTTTCGACCCAGTCCTCCGGGCAGGGCCCGGTCCGGCGGCCGGCGACATAGGCCGTGCTGACGTGGTGGAAGAACGCGCAGCCGCTCCGGACGGCGAAGTCGAGGACGTTCCGGAGGCCGCCGATATTGGCCGCCTCGACCTCGACCCGTTTGCGCTCGGCGAAGGCCGTGCTCGAGGCGCAGTGGACGATCTCGTCGACGCCGCCGGCCTCGGCCGCCGCCGCGGCCCAGCCGGCCTCGAGGACGTCCCCCTCGACGACGGCCAGCCGTTGCCGGGCGTCCTCGTCGAGGCCGAGCCAGTCGGCCAGGCGCTCGATCCGGGCCCGGGCGGAAAGGGTCTTCGCGGGGCGGGCCAGGACGGCCACCCGGTATCCGGCGCCGAGCAGGGCGGCGGCGATGTGGCTCCCAAGGAACCCGGTCGCGCCCGTGACCAGGATGCGGGACGTCCGCCCGGCCCTCATTCGTCGCAGGGACGCGTCGTCGATCCTCATGGGAAGCGCTTCCGTCAAGCCCGGTAGAGGAAGATCTCCTTCCTGACGCAACCCTGGGCAAAGGTGTCCTTCAAGGACAGGAAGCTCGGCACCCGTCGCGACAAGTCCGCCAGCCAGGGATCGAGGTCGGCCAGGGCTCGCGCGGCCTTCTCCTTTTCGGCCGGATCGGTGTGGTCGAGGTAGTAGTCGTATTCGAGGATGGCCCGTTTGCCGAGGTCCAGAGGCGTCAGGAAGCCGAAATCGTGGTCCAGGCCGTGGGCCTCCGCGATCCGGGCGAACCCCTCGAGGACCTCGCGGACGACGTCGATCCTGTCCGGGGGAAGGTAGACGAGAAAGGCCAGGACGTGCTTGTGCCGGGCCATGCGGGCGCTGACGATGCGGTGCGCGCTCAGCCAGACGAGATCGGTCATCTCCGGCCGGGCGTAGAGATCGCGGTAGAGAGGGCGGAGGGGCTCGGCGACGGCCTCGGCGACCGTCTCCGGCGACGACTGCAGGGCGGCTTCGATGAGGGGCCGCAGCTCGGGCCGCCCGAGCAGCTCGTAGGGCCTCTCCCGGCCCTCCCACTCGCGGACGAGGTCGAGCCAGCGGGGCTCGACGAGACGAGGCAGGCCGAGCATGAGGAGACGCACCGTGGCGGAATCGATGACCGTGGAGGCCATGGCCTGGACGGCCTCCCGGCCGAAGCGGTCGGCGATGACCAGGACCCCATACCTGATCCCCAGGGCCTCGGGCAGCGCCGCCTTGAGAGCCTTGGCCAGCGCCTCGTCCGGAGAGAGGAAGGTCGCGATGTAGTGGGCGCCGAGGACGGCCACGGCCGAGCCGATCCTTCTCGTGCCGAGCTCGCGGGCCAGGCCGACGGCCCCGTCGAGGTCTTCGAAGGGGACGAGGATGCCCTCCTCGCCGCCGGGGACCGGGTGCAGCTTGACGAAGGCCCGGGTGCAGACGCCCGGCGGGGGGGTGCCCGGGGGGCCGAGGCCGAAGGGGTTCGGGATACCCCGGTCGTTGAGGCGGAAGACACCGCCGTCGCGGCCGACGAATTCCATGTCAACGAAATTGTCCAGGTTCGTCCCGTAGGCGTGTGACCAGGTCGAGAAGGTCCCGGTGCAAATGATGTTGCCGCAGACGGTGGCTGCCGGCTCGGCGGCGTTGACGCGGACGCCGTGCTTGTGCGCCTCCTGCTGGAGCTCGAACGACGTCACCCCGGGTTCGACGGCGGCGCACCAGTTGGCCCGGTCGACGTCGATCCGCCGCATCCGGGCCATGTCGAGGACGATCCCATCCGTGAAGACCAGGCCGAAGACGCTGCCGCCGCTCCCCCGGACGGCGTAGGGCAAATCGAGCTCGCCGGCCAGGCGGACGATCGCCGCGACCTCTTCCCGCGACCGAGGCAGGACGACGTAGCGAGGGGGGCGCGGACCCGTGAGCGGGAAGGGATCGTCGGCGTAGGTCCAGAGCACGGCCGGATCGTTCGAAGCGCCCTGGCGTCCGACGATCGACCGCAGCCTCCGCAGGGGCTCGTCCTCGTCCGTCCGGACAGGCTCGCCGCCGCCGCGGCGGAATTCGGCGACGTGATCCTTGAGTGCCCGCATGACCGCCGTCGGCCGCATGCCGGTCACGAAATGGCACTGGCCGTCGCAGATGCCGCACATCGTGCAGGAGTCGGCCGCCTCGAGCAGGGCCTCCGTGACCGGGACGCGCCCTTCGGCCAGGCCGCGGACGAGGTCCATCCGCCCCTGGGGATAGTAGGTGACGAATCCCTTCTCCGGACCGGACGGACAGAGGCCCGTGCCGAGATAGTCGATCTTGCACATGGCGTAATGACGGCACTGGGCGGCGAGCCGGGCGGCTTCGGGTTCGATCCTGGGCATGAGGCCCTCCTTCCCGTCAGTTCACTATCACAGATGGAAACGGGAATTCAAGTGATTGTATCGGCTCCCGGAGATGCGTAAAATGAACGAGGAGGCGCGACCATGCCGCGTTGGGCGATCGGCGTCGATCTGGGCGGGACCAAGGTCGAGGCCTGCCTCGTCGACGGGGCGCGGCAGGTCCTGGCCCGCAAGCGCCGGCCCTCCGAGCCCGGCCTCGGCCGGGATCGCGTCGTCGCCAACATCCTGGAGCTCGTCGCGGAGACGGCCGGCGGGGTCCCCTTCGAGGCCGTCGGCCTGGGCACGCCCGGGACCTACAGCGCCGCCGACGACATCATGTACGGCGCGCCCCACACGCCGCTCTACGAGAAGCCGGGTCTCGTCAGCCTCCTCCGTTCGAAGCTCGGCGTGCCCCTCGTCGTCGAGAACGACGCCAACTGCCTGGCCTTGGCGGAGTACTTCGCCCAATGCCACGGGCGCTTCACCACGGTCATGGCCGTCATCCTGGGCACGGGCATGGGCTCGGGCCTCATCCTAGGGGGGAGGCTCCATCGCGGGCCCCACGGCAACGCCGGCGAGATCGGCCACACCTCGATCGCCATCGACGGCCGTCCCTGCGAATGCGGCCGGCGGGGATGCGGCGAGGCCTACCTCTCCGGCCCGAGTCTCGGCCGCCGCTACGCCGAGCTCGCGGGCGAGACGCTCACGCCGGAGGGGATCCTGGAGCGCTACGGACAAGGGGAGCCCCGGGCCCGCCGCGTCTTCGAGGAATCCTTTCGCGTGATGGGCGAGCTCTTCGCCAACTGCGTCAACGCCCTCGACCTCGAGGCCATCGTCCTCGGCGGCGGGGTGTCCAATATCCCGCTCTGGTACGAGCAGGTCCCTCCGATCATGAACGGGGCCCTCTTCGGCACGCCCGGCCGCCAGATCCCCATCCTCAAGGCCGTGTTGGGGGATTCGGCGGGCGTCCTCGGCGCGGCCTATCTCGCCCTCCGCGAGATGCACCTTATGACCTTCTAAGACCCTTCCCCCGCCCGAGCGAGATAGGCGGCGAGGAATGCTGCCTCGAAGGGAGATATTCTAAGAAAGCGCTTTATCAAGATATTTCGCAGGCTCGGGACTCCGGGTGCTCCGTCACGATCCTGCCGGGTCCGCTCACGGGAGTTCGCTCCCCGCCGCCGGGGGACCGGGGAGCAAGAGGCAGTTTCCGAGTCGCCCTCGCGAGGGCCCTATTGATACTTCCCCATGATGTAGTTCTCGAGGTTCTCGATCTTGCCCTGCTGTTCGCCGATGATGGCCTTGACCACGTCGCCGATCGAGATGATCCCGGCGAGCTTGCCGTCCTTGCAGACGGGCAGGTGGCGGATGTGCTTGTCGGTCATCAGGGCCATGCATTCCTCGGCCGTCGTGTCGAAGTGGACGCCGTAGACCTCCCGGGTCATGATGTCCTTGACCGGGGTGTCCTGCGACTGCCGGCCCATGAGGATGATCTTCCGGGCGTAGTCGCGCTCGGACATGATGCCGACGACCTCGTCCTTTTCGAGGACGACGAGGGCGCCGAGCCCCTTCTTGGCCATGAGCTCGAGGGCTTCGAAGACCTTGGCTTCGGGCGATATCGTCCAGGCCGTGTGGCCCTTCTGGTCGAGGATGTCCTTGACGGTGATCATGAAGGTCCCTCCTTCGATCGGGAGAATGGGGCCGGTTTCCCCTGCCGGCGCGCGCTCTCTATATAGCCGAGGCGCGGCCCGTTGTCAATCGAAGTATCCGGTCAGGTCGTCCCGGTTGAGCCCCTGGGCCACGGCGACCCGGGCCACGGCCCGGGCGACCGACTTGTGGAGGGCTTTGTCGAGGGGATCGGGGACGATCTGGCCCGGCGGAGCGGCGGCGGCGATGGCGTCGGCCGCGGCCATCAGCATCTCCCGGGTGATACGCGGCACGTTGGCGTCGACGGCGCCGCGGAAGATGCCCGGGAAGCCGAGGACGTTGTTGACCGTCCGGCCGTCGGCGGCGAAGGCCGCGCCCGCCGCCCGCGCGACCTCGGGGTCGATCTCGGGATTGGGATTGGACAGGGCCAGAACGATCTGTCCGCGGCGGACCATGTCCTTCTTGATCAGCCCGGGGACGCCCGTCGTGGCGATGACGACGTCGCAGCCGGCCATGATCCCGGCCAGGTCCGAGGGCCTCCCGCCGGCCTCCTTCAGCCGCACCAGGGCGTCCGGGGCGATGTCGGCGCCGAAGACGGGGCGGCCGAACCGGAACATCAGCATGCGGGCCAGGGCCAGCCCGGCCGCGCCCAGTCCGATGATGCCGAGGGTGCATTTCGTGAGGTCCGTGCCGGTCGCCTTGGCCGCGTTGAGGAGGGTGGCCGTGACGACCACGGCCGTGCCGTGCTGGTCGTCGTGCATGACCGGGATGTCCAGCCGGGCCTGGATGCGCTCCTCGATCGCGAAGCAGCGGGGGGCCGAGATGTCCTCGAGCTGGATGGCGGCGAAGGTCGGAGCGATGTGGACGACGGTCTCGACGATCTCGTCAGGGTCCTTGGTGTCGAGGAGGATGGGCATGCCGGAAAGCCCGGTCAGGGTCTCGAGCAGGCTGGCCTTGCCCTCCATGACCGGCATGGCCGCCTTGGGCCCGATGTCGCCCAGGCCGAGGACGGCCGTGCCGTCCGTGACGATGGCGACCAGGTGGCGGATGGAGGTGTAGCGGCGGGCGAGCGATGGGTCGTCCTTGATCTTGAGGCTGACCTCGGCGACGCCCGGGGTGTAGACGCGCCGCAGGACGCTCAGCGAGGAGATGTCGTAGCGGCTGCGGATGGCGATCTTGCCGCCCTGGTGCATCTCCAGGACCTCGTCGCGGACCTCGAGGAGCTGGGCGCCCTCCGTGGCCTCGATGATGGCCGTGAGACGGGCGACGTGCTTGAGGTCGTCGGCGAAGATCGTGATGTCCCGGTCGACGGCCGACCCGCCCATGAGCACGATCCGGATCTCGCCGACGAGCCCGCCCGCGTCGCCGACGGCGAAGAGCAGGCGGCCGAGACTGCCCGGCTTCTGCTCCAGCCGGCAACGAAAGGTCCTTTGGATCTTGCCGTCCCACCACATGTCGGGCTCCTTTCCTCCCGCTAGTCGACGAGCAGGAAGGCGTAGCGGTTCATCTCCTGGCCGTAGTCGGACAGGACCTCGATGGGGTAGCCGATCTTGCGGACCGTGGCGTAGACGTCCATGGCCATGGCGTCGGGCGTCGGACGGGAGAGCTTGGGCTCCTTGCAGTCCGCCCGGTCCTCCGCGCAGTCGAGGCAGATGCCGCAGCTGTCGAAGAAGAGCAGGAAGGCCTTGACGAAGCCGGCCTTGAACACTTCCTGCTCGACCTTGAGAAGCTCCAGGTTGAGCTTGCGGCCCCAGGCGTGCCGGTCCTCGGGTCGTTCCACGGTTTTGGCGAAATGGAAGACGACGGCCCTTTGGTACTCCCGGAAGAAACGGGCGCAGGCGTCGACCGGCGGCGCGTTGGGCGGGCAGGCGGCGTTGTGCCCGTATTCCCGGCAGCCGTAGAGGCATTTCATCCGGACCCACTCGGCGACGACGATCTCCCGGGGATCGAGCCAGCGGAAATCCGTGAAACCCCGCCCGACGAAGAGGGCCTCGAGGTCCTTGGGCCCCGGCCGCCGCGGGCCGGGCCTGCGTTCGGGCGCCTGGCGCGCCTTCGTCTTTGTGATCGCCATCGTTCGACCTCCTCCCCGATGCGTCAACTCCCCGACTTGGGTTTATAACACCGGCCCGCAAGCGGTGTCAATTTGCGGCGCGGAGGGCTTCCGCCCGGCCCCGTCCTTCGCTATAATCGGGCGGATGAGCGCGCGAACCGAAGCCTCCCGCATGGCCGTCGTCCTGGTCCGCCCCGACAGCCCCGAGAACATCGGCCTGGCCGCCCGGGGGATGGCCAACGCCGGCGTCGCGGACCTCCGCCTCGTAGGCCTCGAAAAGCTCGAGCCGCCGGCCTGGCGCACGGCCATCCACGCCGAGCCCATCCTCGAAGCGGCGCGGTTCTTCCCGTCGCTCGCCGAGGCGGTCGCGGACCTTCACCTGGTCCTGGGTTCGACGGCCCGGGTCCGCCACGACTTCCCCCTGGTCTCCCTCGCCGACGCCGTCGCCCGGATCGCCGAGTATCCGGCCGCGGCCCGGATCGGCCTCGTCTTCGGCAACGAGCGGACCGGGCTGACCCAGGAGGAGCTCGGCCGGACGAACCTGCGGTTCCATATCCCCCAGGCGGCCCGGCAGCCGTCCTATAACCTCGGCGTCGCGGTCACCCTGACGCTCCACGCCGTCGTCTTCGGGGCGGGACCCCTGCCGGCCGCCCGCCGCGAGCTCCTGCTCTCCCACGCCGAGCAGGCCGAGGCCGGGCGCCGCTTCCGCGACATGCTCGACAGCTTCGGCTTCATGCACGACACCAACCGGACCTTCATCACGGAGAAGATGCAGGACATCTTCTTCCGCATGGCCCTGACCGCCAAGGACCGCGACGTCATCCTGGCCATGTTCCGCAAGGCCCTCGAGGGCCCCCGGGAGCGGCGGCCCCGCAATAAGAAGAACAAAGAGGAGTGACCATGAACCCCAAGGAGCTGACGGTCGTTTTCGGAGAGAACTACAGGATCGACGTCGCGTACAAGGGCTTCACCGTCAAGACCGACCAGCCCGTCCGCGACGGCGGCGACGGGACGGCGCCCTCGCCGTTCGACTACTTCCTCGTCTCCCTGGCGGCCTGCGCCGGCTACTACGCCCTGGCCTTCTGCAAGGAGCGGAAGCTCGCGACGGAGGGCCTGGCCGTGACCATGACGACCGAGCGGGGGGAAGCGTCCAAGATGATCGACAAGGTCACGGTCTCGCTCGGCCTGCCGGCCGGCTTTCCCGAGAAGTACAAGTTCGCCATCGTCAAGGCCGTCGATCACTGCACGGTCAAGGCCCATATCCTGCGGGCGCCGCAGTTCGAGATCGCCGTCAAGCCCTGAGGGAACGGGCGCCGGCCGCGCCGGTCACTTTGTCCGCGGCAGCCAGAGGTAGTAAAAGCCCGTCTTCAGGCTCCCGACCACGGATTCGAGGACCTTGGCGTCCGCCAGGGAGATCTCGCCGGGGGGGCCGGCGTAGACGTTGCTCTTGGTCTTGGGGAAGTAGGTGTAGGACACGAGCTTGGCGCCGGCGAGACCGGCGAGCGACCGGGCCGTGGCGAAGGCGTCGTCGAAGTAGCCGACGGCGTCGATGAGGCCGAGCTCGAGGGCCTGGGGCGCGGTGTAGATCCGCCCGTCGGCGATCGCCCGGAGCTTCGCGGCCGGGACCTTGTCCCCCCGGCCGCGGGCCACGACCTTGAGGAAGCCCTCGTAGTACTCGTCGACGATCCCCTGGAAGATCTTCCGGTCCTCCTCCGTCATGTCGCGGAACGGCGAGCCCGAGTCCTTGGCGGGCCCGGACTTGACGACGTCGACCTTGACCCCGACCTTGGACATCAGCGCTTCGACGCTGGGGAAGACGGAGATGACGCCGATGCTGCCGGTCAGCGTCGACGGGTGGGCGACGATGACGTCGCAGGCCGAGGCGATATAGTACCCGCCCGACGCGGCGACGCTCATCATCAGCCCGATGACCGGCCGGCCCGTCCGCTCTTTGAAGCGCAGGACCTCGTGGTAGATGATATCGCTCGCCGTGACCTCGCCGCCCGGCGTGTCGAGGCGGAGGATGAGCGCCTTGACCTGCGGATCGCGGGCGGCCCGCTCGAGCCTCTCGAACACCCGGGCGACGACGCTCTTCTCGCGGGAGAGGAAGCCCGTCTCGAGGGCCGACGAGATCGTCCCGTCGATGTCGATCATCAGGACCTTGTCCTTCGTCCGGCTGTCGACGAGGACCACCTCCTGGAGCTTGTCCTCGCCGAGAAGGTCGATGCGGATCTGCGGGGCGCAGGCGGCCAGGGCCGCGGCCAGGACCGTCCAAAGGACGAGGGTTCTTTTCATGTTCACTTCTTTTTGAAACGCCTGGCCGCCCGGCGGGTCGGGGGGATGACCATCCGGATGGCCTGCGGCAGGACGTGGAACTCGATGCGGTCCCGGTCGCCCAGGAACTCCCCGTTGAACTGGATGGGCAGGTCCCGGCCGCTGATGACGACCCTCCGGGCTTTGAAGTGGCGGAGGCGGCGCTGATAGACGCCGAAGTAGATCAACGGGAACAGGAAGGCGTATTTCATGGGTCCGAGCTCGAACAGGGTGACGTCCAGGTAGCCGTCGTCGATGACCGCCTCGGGAGCGACCCGCCAGCTGTAGCCGAAGTGGTTGGTCTTGGCGACGATGCAGTCGAAGAACTTCGAGGTGAACGTCTTCTTCTCGAACGGCCCGGACTTGTCGAAGCCGTCGGTGAGCTCGATCGTCTTCTCCTCGGCCGGGGTGTCGAAGAGCCGGCGGCCGGCCAGAAGGTGGCCCCACAGGCCCTGGACCTTGCCGCGGAGCTTCTCTCCGGTCACCCGGGCCGTGGCCCCGATGCTGGCGAACGCGGCCACCCGGCCTTCGACCTCCATCAGGTCGATCGGCCTGGCCACCCCCTCGGCCAGGCGGTCGATGGCCCGGAGGGGGTTCTTGGGGATGTCGAACGACTTGCGGAAGGCGTTGCCGCTGCCGAAGGGGATGACCCCGAACAGGACCTCCCGCTCTTTGCCGGCGTCGAAGATGCCCTGGAGGGTGTCGGCGACCGTGCCGTCCCCGCCCATGGCCACGATGACATCCGAATCACGGCAGGCGGCGGTCGCCCGCTCGATGGTCGTCTCCATGGTGTCGCCGAGCCCGTCGTAGATCTCGCCGGGGAGCTTCTTCTGGAGATAGGCGCGCAGGAGCTTTCGTCTTTTCCACTTATAGTTGGCCGCCCGGGGATTGATCAGGGTGGCGGTCCTGAGGGTCCTTTTCGATTCGGTCATCGCGCTCTTGGTTCCTGGGGCCCTCCGCGGCGGGCTTCCTTATTGTATAGGGGCCGGGGGGGGAGTGTCAAAACCGCCCGCGGGCGGACGTTGAACGGGACGGCCCCCTTGGGTTAGAATACGCCGGAATTGCCATGAGACCCCTCGAGCGGACCGTGACCATCCGGGACAGGCGCTTTCTCCTGCGCGTCGAAACCTCCGACGAGCCCTCGGACTACGGGATGTACGAGGGCCTGCGCGAGGAGATCTGGGGCTTCCCCGACGATCATATGTCGAGCTCCCGCAACATGATGTGCGAGAACGTCTTCCACGAAGGCGGGAGCCTGTTCATCGGCGCCTTCGTCGAAGCCCCCGGCGGCGGCTTCGCCGTCGACGCCTCCGGCCTGGCGGGCTTCTGCTACGGCTTCGTCGGCGTCCGCGACAAGGAGCTCGGGTTCCGCGAGCTCGCGAACCTGCGCTTCTACGCCCAGTACGCGGGCGTGCGCAAGCCCTATCAGAGCTATGGGCTGGGCATCCTCCTGAAGGAGTTCCAGCGGGAAACGGTCCTCGGCCTCATGGGCGTTTCGACCATCATTTGCACCTACGATCCGCTGACCGGCGTCAACGCCAATCGCAACGTCCACCATTTCGGCATGGACGTCCTGGAATACCGCGTGGCCACCTACGGCGAGTACGGCGGGCTCCTCAACCGGACCGACGTCCCGACGGACCGCTTCCTGATGTCCTGGGACCTCGTCAGGAAGGAGCGGCCCGCCGTCCCGGATGCCGAAGCCGTTCGGACCGCGCCGGAGACCGTCCGGGCGTCGACGCGCCGCGTCGCCGGCCGCGGCGGGGCGCTCGATCTCGAGGTCGTGGAGGGGACGGACCCCGATGTCGAGGGGGACCCGCTCCTCGTCCGCGTGCCGCTCGATTTCTACCGGATGCTGCAGGAGACGGACGTCGCGGCGGAGGAGGTCCGGCGCATTCCCGTCGACTGGCGGCTGGCGACGCGGACCGTCCTCCGGGCTCTCTTCGACCGGGGCTACCGGGTGGTCGATTTCGTCAGGGCGGGACCCGGGTCTCCGGCCAACCGCTATGTGCTGTCGCGGGGCCTTCCGCCGGTCCGATGAGCGCTTCCCCCTTGGTCCGAACCCGGTCGCTGGCCAGGACCTACGTCGTCGGCGACGTCCGCGTCGCGGCGCTCGAGGACGTCTCGCTGGACGTCGGCGAAGGCCGGTTCGTCGCCGTCACGGGCGCCTCGGGCTCGGGCAAGTCGACCCTCCTCAACCTCCTCGGCGGCCTGGACACGCCGACCGCCGGATCGATCGAGATCGGCGGCACCCTGGTGTCGGCGATGGACCGGGAGGCCCTGGCCCGCTTCCGGCGGTCCGTGGCCGGCATGATCTTCCAGTCCTTCAACCTCGTCCCGGCCCGCACGGCCCTCGAGAACGTCGAGCTGCCCTTGGTCTTTTCCGGCGTCGAGCGCAAGGAGAGGCGGCGGCGGGCGGCCGAGCTCCTCGACAAGGTCGGCCTGGGCCGCCGGGCCGGCCATCGGCCGTCCGAGCTCTCGGGCGGCGAGCAGCAGCGGGTGGCCGTGGCCCGGGCCCTGGCCAACGGTCCGCGCCTGCTCCTGGCCGACGAGCCGACCGGCAACCTGGACAGCGCCACTTCGAGGGAGATCGTGGGCCTCCTGGCCGGGCTCAACCGGGATCGGGGACTGACCGTGGTCATGGTCACCCACGAGGAGACCCTCGTCCGCGAGTTCGCCGACGAGGTCGTGCGCCTGCGCGACGGGCGCGTCGTGTCGAAGGAGGAACGGCCGTGAGGACCGGGGACGCCGTTCGCTTCGCCTGGGAGGCCCTGAGCAAGCGCAAGCTGCGGACCTTCCTGACGGCCTCGGGGGTGGCCATAGGCATAGGCGCCCTCGTCTCCATGATCTCGTTCGGGAAGGGCATGCAGAAGAACGTCACCTCGGCCTTCCGGGCCTCCGACCTCTTCAACACGATCATCGTCTCGCCCGCCCGCCCCGGCGGCCCCGGGGGGGATCCGGACACGCCGCGGCCGCAGGCGCCGAAGCCGGGCCGGCCGAACGCCGTCCTCGACGCGGCGGCGGTCGAGGCCATCTCCCGGCTCCCCGGCGTCGAGACGGCCTATCCCGACGTCAACTTCCCGGCCCTGGTCGGGCTCGACGGCGAAGAGAGCTTCCGGCTCGTCCAGGTCGTCCCCGCGGCCGTGGCCGCCTCCAAGGCCGTTCCGGTCAAGTGGGGCCGGGCCTACGCCTCCGACGACGAGGCGGGCGCCGTCGTCAGCCGATCCTTCCTGCGCCGGCTCGGGGCCTCCGATCCGGCGGCCGCGGTGGGGAAGAGGCTGAAGGTCACCTCGGTCTCCCTCGACATCGGCCGGCTGATCTCGGTGGGCCCGTCCGCCGTCCTCTCCGGCGCCGCTTCGCCCCTGGCCCGGGACACGCACGAGTTCCCCATCGTCGGTGTCACCGAGTACTCCGGCTTCAGCGACGGCCCGGGAATGGGGCAGAACGACGTCCTCATCGCGCCGGGCCCGGCCGCGGGCATCAAGCGCCTGCCGTTCACGAGCATCTGGGACCTCTTCCGCCTCTCGGAGGGCGGCCTGGGCTTCTCCGGCGTCAGCGTCAAGATCCGCTCGCCGCGGGACCTGGAGCCGGTCAAAGAGCGGGTCCGCGAAATGGGCTTTTCGACCTTCGCCCTGGCCGACCAGTTCGAGGAGATCACGCGCGGTTTTATCGTCATGGACATGGTCCTGGCCGCCGTCGGCATGATCGCCATCGTCGTCGCCGCCCTGGGCATCGTCAACACGATGATCATGTCCATCCTCGAGCGCACCCGCGAGATCGGGATCATGAAGGCCGTCGGGGCGGGGGACGGCGACATCCGGCGCATCTTCTTCTTCGAGTCGGGCGCCATCGGCCTCCTCGGCGGCGTCGCCGGCTGCCTCCTGGGCGGGGCGACGAGCCTGGTCATCAACCGGATCGTCAACGCCTACACCTCCGGCCAGGGTATGCCGTACATCGACTACTTCGCCTTCCCCGCCGCGGTCTTCCTCGGGGCCATCGGCTTCTCGCTCCTGGTCAGCCTGCTCTCCGGCTTCTACCCGGCCCGCCGGGCCGCGCGGGTCGATCCGGTCGTCGCCCTCCGCCACGATTGAGCCTCGGGCATCACCTCCGCTCGCTGCGCTGATTTTTCACGCCGTTCCGTGCGCCGGGCTCGGCGCCAAAACAACTCGCTCGGCGTACGCTACGCCTCGCTCAAACACGTTTTGGCGGTTTCCGGGGAAACTTCCCTCGCCCGTCTTCGGACCGGCTAAATCAGCGCTTATGCTCGCTCCGGTGACATCCCTCGGCTCTGCCTTTAAAGGAAGCTGTGCTCGACATTAGAGCCTCGGGCATCACCTCCGCTCGCTGCGCTGATTTTTCACGCCGTTCCGTTCGGCCCTCTTTCGCCCCGTTTCTGCTATAATCGCCATCTTATGCCGATTCGTCCTTTGCGCCGTGAAGGAGAGGCCATGACCAACCGCCGGTTGAAAGCCCCGCTCGGGGCCGCTCTCGCCCTGACCCTCGTTCTCGCCTCCTGCTCCGTCTCGCAGACGCCGATGACCGTGGAACAGAAGGCGCGGGAGCTCCATAAAAAGATCCTGACCGTCGACACCCACTGCGATACGGCCTTCAGCCTGCTTCGGACGGACTGGAAGATCGGCGACCGCCACGACCCGGCCGTGCGGGCCAGCGGCAAGATCGATCTGCCGAGGATGAGGGAAGGCGGTCTCGATGCCGAGTTCTTCGCCGCGTTCGTCGGCCAGGGGGTGCGAACCCCCGAGGGTTACGCCAAGGCCAAAGACGCCGCGCTCAAGGCCGTCGAGGCCGTCCGCCGGATGACCGAGACCTACGCCGATACGATCGGCCTGGCCGTCGACCCCGCCGGCGCCCGGCGCCTGAAGGCGGAGGGCAAGCTCACCGCCTTCATCGGGATGGAGAACGGCTATCCTCTCGGCCGGGACCTCTCGCTGGTCGAGTTCTTCTACGACAAGGGCGTCCGCTACATCACTCTCTGCCACTCGTCCGACAACGACATCTGCGACTCCTCGACCGACCGCCGGAATCCCGAGGACAACGGCCTGAGCGCGTTCGGCCGGGAGGTCGTGGCCGCGTGCAACCGGCTGGGCATGATCATCGACATCTCCCACGCCTCGGAAAAATCGTTCTTCGACGTCCTGGCCGCGTCGAAGGCCCCGATCATCGCCTCCCACTCGAGCGCGCGGGCCGTCTGCGACAATCCCCGCAACCTGACCGACGACCAGCTGCGGGCCCTGGCCAAGAGCGGCGGGGTCGTCCAGATCTGCTTCCTCGGCGCCTACGTCAAAACGCCGCCGGTCATCCCCGAGCGGGAGCGGGCCATCAAGGAGATGGAGGCCAAGTACGGCAGCCTGCGCGACCTCCGCGACGAGTCGCTCCGCGAGAAGGCCATGGCCGAGCGCGACGCGATCAACCTGAAGTACCCGCAGTCCCGGCCGAACGTCAAGGACCTCGTCGACCACATCGACCACGTCAAGAAGGCCGTCGGCATCGATTTCGTCGGCATCGGGACCGATTTCGACGGCGGCGGCGGGGTCGTCGGCTGCGACGACGTGAGCGGCATGATCCATGTCACCGAGGAGCTCGTCCGCCGCGGCTACACGGACCGGGAGATCGAGAAGATCTGGGGCGGCAACTTCTTCCGCGTCTTCGAGAAGGTCAGGGCCCTGGCCGGGAAATAGCCCCGGCGGCCCTTCCCGGGGCGCGTAAAGAGATTTTACGAATATCCCGCTCCCTGTTCCGCAATCCGTTATTTATCTTCCGGATAGCGATTCCTTCGGGTGGCATGAACCTTGCTCAATCAAGGGCGGAGCGAGTCAGGTGCATTTTCGGCCCTTTTCCGTTATGATGAGAGAAGATCGATGACCACCGCCCGCCGCGAGCGCCGTTTCCTCCTCCCATTCCTTGTCCTGCTCGCCGGCCTCGCCGGGGCCTCCGGTTCGGCCGCCGGGCCGACCTCGCCGTCTCCGGGAGCCGTTCAGTCCGTGCCCCGCTACAACGGGACCTTCCGCATCAAGGGCAACTGGCTGCCCTTCAACCGGGTCTTCGACCCGGCCCTGGCCTCCCACTATTTCATCACCGAGCAGCTGTTCGACGGCCTGGTCAAGTTCGACGCCCATTACAATCCCATGCCCGCCTTGGCCGAATTCTGGGAGATCTCGGACGGCGGATCGCGCATCACGTTCAAGCTCCGCCGGGGCGTCCGCTTCCACAACGGCCGCGAGCTCACGGCCGAGGACGTCAAGTACTCCCTCGAGAGGCTGGTCCAGAACCGGCCGGGCAACACGTACTACCAGTATTTTACCCGCAAGGTCGCCGGGGCCGAGGCCTACTGGCAGGGCCAGGCCGACGAGGTCACCGGGTTCCGCGTCGTCGACCCGGCCACCTTCGAGATCCTTTGGACCCGGCCGTTCGGCTCCGTCGGCCTCTACCTCCTGGGGATGTACTACTGCAAGATCCTGCCCAAGGACCTCCTCGAAAGCCAGGGCCGGAACTTCTTCCACAAGCCCATCGGAACGGGCCCCTTCAAGTTCGCCGAGTGGATCCGCAGCCCCCGCCTGGACATCCTGGGCGTCCGGCTCGAGAGGAACGGCACCTATTACGGGGAGCACAAGCCCTACCTCTCGGCCATCGAGTACAGCCCCCACTTCACCGAGGACCAGTTCGAGGAGGGTAGCGTCCACCTGGTCACGTTGACGTCGGAGCGCCTCCTGCGCCGGCGCTATCCCGTCCTGGAGAGCGACACGCTGCGGTCCTACTTCCTGGCCCTGAGCTGCGATGTCCCGCCGCTCGACCGGCCGGAGGTCCGCCGGGCCCTGGCCCTGGGGCTCGACAAGGCCCGGCTGGCGGAATCCTACGACACGATCTCGAACGTCCATCTGCCCCTGGAGAACTTCATCCCGCCGCTCCTGCCGGGCTTCTTCCCGCGGGCCGGGGGGCCGGCCGCGGACCCCGCGGCGGCCAAGCTCCTGCTCGACCGTCTCCTGGCCGGCAGCGGGCCCGGCGGGCTGACGCTCCAGCTCCTCTTCGCGTCCGAGCGGACCGAGGCCACGTCCCGCTTCGCCCGCGAGCTCGGGCGCCAGCTGGAGGCCCTCGGGATCGGGCTCGAGGTCCGCTACCTGCGCAAGCCCGAGGATGCCCAGGCCGTCCGGACGCCCTACCTGAAGTTCCTCAATTACAGCATGGAATTCCCCGATCCCGAGAACATCGTCGTCCCCCTCTTCCAATCCCGGTCCGTCGTCAACGGGCTCAACTCCCGGTACGCCAATCCCCGGCTCGACGGCCTCATCGGGCTGGCCGAGGTCGAGCCGAGCTGGGAGAAGAGGGCCGATCTCTTCCGGAAAGCCGAGCAGGTCCTGTTCCAGGACGCGCCGGCGATCCCCCTGTTCTCGGAGCGCGTCCGCATCGCCATCCGGCCCGGGGTCCGGGGCGTCAAGATACCGGCCATCGGTTTCATCTTCCTCGACGTCAAGGACATCTGGCTGGAGGACTGAGAAGGACCCGGTGAAGCTCAAGATCACGATCTACACGCGCCTCGTCTTCTGGATCACCCTGCTCGTCCTGCTCCTCTTCGGGGCCGTCCTCTATGTCATCCAGATCCGCGAGGCCAGGATCCTCCAGGACGAGACGGAAGAGCGCGCCCTCCTGCAGGCCCGCTACGTCGCCGACGCCAACCTGCAATCGCTCGTGCGCCAGGACTGGGATGCCGTCCAAAAGTACGTCGACGCCCACATCGGCGGGGACTTGGCCTATATCGTCGTCTACGACCGCCAGGGCGAGCCGCGGGCGGCCAACGAGATCATCCGCTCCCACGGCGACGTCCTGGCCCCGAGCCTTCTCTCCGAGGACGCGTTGGCGGACGAGACCGGCTCCGGCGCGAGGACCCTGCAGCTCGGGGGGGAGTCCGTTCGCATCCTCGAGGAAGAAGTGCCCGCCATGTCCCCGCAGGTCGTCTCCCGTTGGGGCTCGGTCAAGATCGGCATCTCGCTCGAGCCCATGTACGATCGGGTGCGGGCGATCCAGAAGGTCCTCCTGCTCATCGGCCTCGGCGGGTTCATGATGGGCATCTTCGGCGCCGCGGTCCTGGCCCGGCGCATCACCCGGCCCCTCCAGCGCCTGGTCGAGGGCACGGTCCGCATCGCCCGGGGCGACTTCACCCACTCCATCGACCTGCCGTCCGGCCGGGACGAGGTCGGGGACCTGGCCCGGAGCTTCAACGGGATGACGACCCAGCTCCTGCACGCCCGCGAGCAGACCGAGGAGGTCAACCGCAAGCTCGTCCAGCACGAGAAGCTGGCCTCCATCGGGCGCATGGCCGCCACGATCGCCCACGAGATCCGCAACCCGCTGACCTCGGTCAAGCTGAACATCCAGAAGGTCGCCGAGGAGGAGAGCTTCGCCGAGACGGTCAAAGCCCACCTCGGCCTGTCCCTCGAGGGCATCGACCAGATCGAGCGCTTCATCAAAGAGCTCCTCAACTTCACCCGCGTCCCGGAGCTCAGCCTGGAGCGGTGGCAGGTCGACCAGATCGTCGAGGAGTCGGTCAAGGGCATCCGGGAGGTCCTGGACCAGAAGTCGATCGCCGTCGAGATGGCCTGCACTCCCGACCTGCCGTTCGTCCTGGCCGACGCCGACAAGCTGCGCCAGGTCTTTCTCAACGTCCTCCGCAACGCCCACGAGGCCCTGGAGCCCGGCGGCAAGATCGGCATCTCCTGCGACGCCGTCCGCGAGGGCGGCCGGACGATGGTCCGGGTCCGCATCACCGACAACGGGCCGGGCATCCCGGAGAAGGACCGGCCGAACATCTTCGAGCCGTTTTTCACGACCAAGCCCTCCGGCTTCGGGCTCGGCCTGGCCAATGCCCGCAAGATCGTCGAGCAGCACAACGGGACGATCGCCATCGGCAAGAAGCGGGGACGGGGGAGCGCGTTCGTCATTCTCATCCCGCCCGAGGAGGCGTCATGAAATCCATCCTGATCGTCGAGGACGACCCGCTCGTCCGCAAGACCCTGGCCTCCCAGCTGGCCAAGAAGGGTTTCGAGGTCACCGTCGCCGAGACCGGCGAGGACGGCGTCCGGCTCTTCGGCGAGGCCTCGCCCGACCTCGTCCTCTGCGACCTCCGCCTGCCCGACATCGACGGACTGGAGGTCTTGCGGCGGATCAGGGAGCGGAACCGGCGCGCCGTCATCCTGGTCATGACCGCCTTCGACGACATGAAGACGACCGTCGAGGCCATCAAGCTGGGGGCCTTCGAGTACCTGGTCAAGCCCCTCAACATGACCGAGCTCGACCTGGCCATCGAGAAGGCCTTCCAGGTCCGGTCCCTGGAAGAGAGGGTCAGCTATCTCGTCGAGGAGATGAAGAAGGAATATACCATCGACAACATCATCGGCCACTCGGCCGGGATGCGCAGCGTCTTCAAGCTCATCGGCTCGGTGGCCGTCACCCGGACCAACGTCCTGATCCAGGGCGAGAGCGGCACGGGCAAGGAGCTCGTGGCCAAGGCCATCCATTACAACAGCCCGTTCCGGGACGAACCCTTCATCGTCATCAACTGCTCGGCCATCCAGGACACCCTGCTCGAATCGGAGCTCTTCGGCCACGTCAAGGGCGCCTTCACCGACGCCGTCAACGAGACCAAGGGCAAGTTCGAGATCGCCGGCAAGGGCACGCTCTTCCTCGACGAGGTCGGCGACGTCTCGCCCAACCTCCAGAGCAAGCTCCTGCGGGTCATCGAGACGAGGGACTTCATGAAGGTCGGCGGGGAGAAGGTGCTCAAGACCGAGGCCCGCATCATCGCCGCGACCAACCAGAACCTCAAGTCCCTGATCGACAAGGGCCGGTTCCGCGAGGACCTCTTCTACCGGCTCAAGGTCGTCGAGATCGTCCTGCCGTCCTTGCGGGAGCGGCGGGAAGACATCCCCGACCTGGTCGCCTACCTGCTCGAGAAGATCAACCGGGAGCTCCGCCGCAACGTCCGGAAGGTCCCGCCCGAGGTCATGAAGGTCCTGACCGACCTGCCCTGGCGCGGCAACGTCCGTGAGCTCGAGAACGCCCTGACCCGGGCCGTCATCCTGGCCAAGGGGGACGTCCTGCTCAAGGAGAACCTGCCCCTCGAGCCCGACGAACGGCGGGCCTTCTCGGACGAGCTCGTGCCCCTCGAAGAGGTCGAGAAGAAGTACATCCAGCACGTCCTCAGCGCCGTCCGGGGAAGCAAGACCCGGGCCAGCCAGATCCTCCAGATCAGCCGGCCCACGCTGGACAAGAAGATCAAGGAGTACGGCCTGGAGCTGGGAGAAACGCCCTGAGCGGGCGGCGTCTCCCGGCCGCCCTGTAAAAGAACTTGGCCCCCCGCCGCCCGGCGGCCGTCGCCCGGCCCCTCCTTCCCCTGTCGGAAGCCCTCGCGGACTTGGCACGAAAGGTGCAATTTACGGAGGCGGAGGCAAAGAGAGGCTCCTGACATGGATACCAAGAAGATCGCCCTGGTCGACGACGACGAAACGATCCGCAAGACCTTCACCCTGATCCTCGGCAAGAAATACCGGGTCTCGTCCCACAAGGACCCGCGCCAGGCCCTGGACAAGATCAGGGGCTCCCGGCCGGACCTGGTCATCGCCGACTTCAAGCTGCCCTACTACAGCGGCGTCGAGCTCATCAAGAGGTTGCGCGAGAACGGCTACGAGGGCGAGGCCATGCTCATCACCGGCCATCCCGACGAGGTCCGGCTCGACGACATGGGGCGGTTCGCCATCAGCTGCTTCTTCGTCAAGCCGCTCGACCTCGACGTCCTCAACGCCTCCATCGACCGGATCTTCCAGCCGCGTCCGTCGGAAGTCGCCGCCGCCCGCTAGAAAGAAGGGACCTGGTCCCTTCTTTCCCGGTTGAACGCCCCCCCGCTTTGAGGCATAATCCCTCCTCGCCCGCCAATCTCCGCCAGGAGGTGTCTCATGTTCCATCCGTCGGGTCTCTCGCGCCGGGATTTCGCCAGGTATCTGCTGGCCGGTTCGGCCGTCTCCCTCGCCGCCCTCGAGGAGGCCAACGCCGGCATCTACCAGAAGATCTCCGAGCTCAACCAGAAGTACCTCGAGGACGAAGCCCCCGACGGCGTCTTCTGGGAGGAGGTCCGCAAGCTCTACGACTTCGAGGACCGCTTCATCATGATGAACAACGGGACCCTGGGCCCGATGCCGAAAGCCGTCTTCAACACGCTCACCCGCTATTTCCGCGTCCAGGTGTCCAATCCCTACGACGGATACAACTCTCTGCCGGCCATCCGGGAATCCGTCCGGACGAAGCTGGCCTCCTTCGTCGGCGCCTCGCCCGATGAGGTGGCCATCACCAGTAACACCACCGAGGGTCTCAACTTCGTCGTCAACGGCCTCGACCTCGCGGCCGGCGACGAGGTCCTGATGTCCAACCTGGAGCACCCCGGCCACATCGGCCCCTGGAAGCTCAAGGAAAAGCGGGCCGGGATCCGGATCAAGGAGGTCCCTCTCAGCCCGACGACCCGCTCGGTCGACGAGATCGTGGGCGCCTTCGCCGCCGCCATTGGCCCCAAGACGAAGGTGATCAGCATCAGCCACACCGTCTTCATCACCGGCCTCATCATGCCCCTCAAGGAGCTGAGCCGGCTGGCCCACGACCGAGGGCTCCTCATCCTGGCCGACAGCGCCCACGGCATCGGCATGCTCGACCTCGACATGAAGGCCCTGGGCATCGATTTCTTCGCCTCGAGCCCGTACAAGTGGCTCGGCGCCCCGACCGGAGTGGGGCTCCTCTACGTCCGCAAGGAGGCCCTCGACAAGGTCTATCCGACCGTGGTCAGCTCCGGCTGGGAGTCGGCGACCGCCGCGTCCAAGCTCGACCCGTCGGGACAGCGCTCCGACGCGATGCTCTACGCCCTCGACGAGGCCCTCAACTTCAACAGCCGGATCGGCAAGAGCCGCATCGAACGCCGCATCAAGGTCCTGGCCGCCCGGCTCAAGCAGGAGCTGGCCAAGGTCCCCGGCGTCAAGGTCCACACCCCTCTCGATCCCTACCTCAGCGCCGGCCTGACGGCCTTCTCGATGGGCGGCGGCCTCGAGGCCAAGCTGGTCGACTATCTCCGCGAGAAGTACAACCTGGTCGTCCGGACGACCGGCAGCCCCAAGGCCGGGACCTACGGCGTCCGGGTCTCGACGCCCATCTTCGTCTCGACCAAAGAGGTCGACATGGTCGTCGAAGGGGTGCGGACCCTGGCCGGCCACAAGGCCTGAGCGCAAAAAAGTTTACGTTTTACGCCCTTCCGCCGGGTCCCGCCAGGGGAGGGACCTGGCATAAAATTTGCATATTTTCACGGCGTGAAACGCGACGCGACCGGTTACCAGCTGAGCATTCCCGATACCCTTCCATAACCCTCCTTCTTTTGTTCCGGAGCGAGGGGTGCCGCGGGGGCACCCCTCACTCACTTTTTCTCCTCCCGAACGGGCCTTCTTCCCCTGACGCGGCCCCGTTGACTCCCCCTCGGTCGCTGGTGTAGCATGAGGCGAAAAATCGACAAGGAGAGCCCCCATGCCCAGCCCCGCCAAGAACCCCCATCTGCCCTTCGGTGACCAGCGCTCGGCGCCCTGGTACGGCAAGGACATCATCTCGGTCAAGCAGTTCAGCCGGGCGGACCTCGAATATGTCTTCGGCGTGGCCCACGAAATGAGGGTCATGGTCGAGCGGGTCGGCACGTTCGACCTGCTCAAGGGCAAGATCCTGGCCTCGATCTTCTACGAGCCGTCGACGCGGACCTCGTCCTCCTTCATCGCGGCCATGGAGCGGCTCGGCGGCAACGTCATCAACATCAACGAGGTCCGCTACTCGTCGGTGGCCAAGGGCGAAAGCCTGCCCGACACCATCCGCACCCTCGAGTGCTACGCCGACGTCATCGTCATCCGCCACCCCGAGCTCGGCTCGGCGGCCAAGGCGGCCGAGGCCGCCCACAAGCCGGTCATCAACGCCGGCGACGGGATCGGCGAGCACCCCACCCAGGCCCTCCTCGACGCCTTCACCATCCACGAGGAGCTGGGCCGGATGGACGACCTGACCGTGACCATGCTCGGCGATCTCAAGTACGGCCGGACCGTCCACTCGCTCTCCCGGCTGCTCTCCCTCTACAACGCCAAGCTCAACTACGTCTCGCCCGACATCCTCCGCATGCCCTCCGAGATCATCGCCGAGCTGGAGGCCAAGGGCATGTGCCAGACCGAGCACCGGGCCCTGGACAAGCCTCTGCCGGAGACCGACGTCCTCTACGTCACCCGCGTCCAGCGGGAGCGTTTCGAGAGCGAGGAGGTCTACAACTCCGTCAAGGGCGCTTTCGTCGTCGACAAGAGCGTCATGGCCGGCGCGAAGGAGAAGATGATCGTCATGCACCCGCTGCCCCGGGTCACCGAGATCGGCACGGATTTCGACGCCGATCCCCGGGCCGCCTACTTCCGGCAGATGGAATACGGCCTCTACGTCCGCATGGCCCTGCTGGCCATGGTGCTCGGGAAGGCCTGATCGCGCCTCCCGGCGCGCCAAGGAGTCGAACATGAGGAATCCCGCCCGTTACCGAGCGATCCTCTCGCTGGCCCTCCTGGCCGGGCTTCTCGCCCCCGCGCTCTTCGCCCAGAGGACCGGCTACTCACCCGAGGAGTTCGTCCGCCGCCGGGCCGCGCTCCTGGAGCAGGTCAAGGACGGCGCGATCGTCCTCTTCGGGGACGCCGCCGTTCCCGCGGGGACCCATTTCCGCCAGGACAACGATTTCTTCTATTTCACCGGCAACGAGGACCTCGGCGGCGTTCTGGTCCTGACGCCATTCGGCCGGCCCGGCGCCTATCTCTTCCTGCCCCAGCGCTCGGCCCGCGAGATCCAGTACGACGGCCCCGGATTGCTCGAGAACGCGGCCGCCAAGGCCAAGGCCGGCTTCACGGACGTCTTGGCCGTCGGCGACCTCGACGAGTTCCTGGCCCGGCTCACGGGCCGCGGGACCGGCAAGCTCTACGTCCGGCTCTCGCCGCGGGACTCGCTCGACGATGCGCGTTCCGAAACGGCCCTGATGGACGGCCGGCGGGCCCGGAGCCATTATAACGACCAGCTCTCGGTCGACCAGTACCGCATCGAGAAGATTCGCCAGCGCTACCCGCAGATGGACCTCGTGGACATCGCCCCGGCCATCGACGCCCAGCGGGCGATCAAGACGCCCGAGGAGATCGGGATCATGCGCCGCAACGGGGCTCTTTCGGCCGAAGCGGTCAAGCAGGCCATGCTGGCGACGCGCCCCGGCGTCTTCGAGTACGAGATCGAGGCGGCCGCCATGGCCGTCGTCCTCAAAGGCGGGGCCAAGGGCGCCGCCTACGCGCCGATCGTCGGCTCGGGCCCCAACTCCTGCATCTTCCATTACGAGAAGAACGATCGCCGGGTCGAGTCCGGGGATGTGGTGCTCATGGACTTCGGGGCCGACCTCGACCACCTGGCCATGGACATCACCCGGACCTGGCCGGCCTCGGGCAAGTTCAGCGCCGACGAGCGGGAGGTCTACGAGACCGTTCTCGAGGTCGAGAAGGCCTGCATCGAGGCCTACAAGCCGGGCGCGACGCCGAAGGACGTCCGCGAACACGTCGCCCAGGTGATGAAAGCCAAGGGCCTCGACCCCCGCGGCCAGCTCGGTGGTTTCGGCCACGGCGTGGGTCTGTGCGTCCACGACGTTCCGCTCGGAGGGGTCCTCAAGGAGGGCATGGTCTTCGCTATCGAGCCGGCGCTCTATTACCCGGAGAAGGGCTTCGGCGTCCGCGTCGAGGACACCGTACTCATCACCGCGACCGGCTGCGAGGTCCTGACCAAGGGCGTGCCCAAGGAGATCGCCGAGATCGAGAAGCTCCTGGCCGGCCGCGGCCGCTGACGGCCGCCGGGCCTTCAGGTCCCACGCCAATGGAACCGCTCGAGCTGCTGAACCGGATCGAGAAGGGCCTCTGGGCGCCGCTGCCGGGCATCCCGGCCCAGATCGCGATGGCCCCCGAGCCGCGGGCCGGCCACAAGGCCTACTTCGAGGTCGAGGACACCAGCCGCAAGGCCGGCGTCCTCATCCTGCTCTACGTCAAGGACGGTCGCCTCTCGCTCCTTCTGACGCGCCGCACGGAGCGCGTCCTTCACCATCGCGGCCAGATCTCGCTGCCCGGCGGGGAGCAGCACCCCGGGGAGTCGATCGAGGCCACGGCCCTGCGGGAGACCGCGGAGGAGCTGGGACCGGATCTTGCCGCGGTCCGGGTCCTGGGCCGGCTGACGCCCCTCTATATCCCTCCGAGCAACTACTGCATCTACCCGACGGTCGCGTTCGTTCCCGGACCCCTGTCCTTCCGCCTCCAGCCCGAAGAGGTGGAGGAGCTCATCGAGGTCCCGATCGAGCGCCTGGCCGATCCGGCGGCGGTCCGCCGGGAGATCCGGCACTACGGCGGCGGGGACATCGAGGTCCCGTTCTACGTGTTCGAGGGCCACAAGATCTGGGGCGCGACGGCCATGGTCCTGGCCGAATTCCTGGCCCTGCTGTGATAGAATAGGCCCGAAAAGAGGTCCGGCCATGAGCAAGCGCAAGCGCATCCTGAGCGGCATCCAACCGAGCGGCACCATCCACATCGGCAACTACTTCGGGGCCGTCGAGAACTGGGTCCGCCTGACGGACGACTACGACTGCTTCTTCACCATCGTGGACCTCCATGCCATCACCGTCACCTACGATCCGAAGCTCCTGCCCCAACGGATCTGGGACGCCGCCCTCGACAACATGGCCGCCGGGCTCGACCCGGCCAAGTGCACCATTTTCGTCCAAAGCCACGTCCCCGAACACACCGAGCTCTGCTGGCTCCTCAACTGCGTGACGCCGCTCGGCGAGCTCGGCCGGATGACCCAGTTCAAGGAGAAATCAGAGCGGGAGCGGGAGAACGTCACGGCCGGCCTGCTCAACTACCCCATCCTCCAGGCGGCCGACATCCTCATCTACAAGGCCGACGCCGTGCCCGTCGGCGAGGACCAGGCCCAGCACCTCGAGTTCTCCCGCGAGGTCGCGCGGCGCTTCAACGGCCGTTTCGGGGACTACTTCCCCGAACCGGCGACGCTCATCGGCCGGGGGGCCCGGGTCATGGGCCTCGACGGCGCGGCCAAGATGAGCAAGTCCATGGACAACATCATCGGCGTCGGCGAGGAGCCGGACGCCATCTGGGAGAAGCTCCGGCCGGCCAAGACCGACGAGGCCCGCAAGCGCCGCACCGACCCTGGAGATCCGGCCCGCTGCAACATCTTCAGCTACCACAAGCTGGTGACGTCCGAGGACGAGATCAAGGAGATCGTCGCCGGCTGCACGGGAGCGACCATCGGCTGCCTCGATTGCAAGAAGGTCTTCCACCGGAACTTGATGAGGGTCCTCGATCCCATCCGAGAGCGGCGCCAGGCCCTGGCCCGGGAGCCCGAGCGCGTCCGGGAGGCCTTGCGCCAGGGGGCCGAGAAGGCCCGGGGGGTCGCCCGCGAGACCCTCGACGGGGCCAAAAAGCTCATGGGCCTCCTGTAAGGACAGCCCCGGCACATAAGAGCCGCCCTGATGACCTATCGCCCCGTTTGCCGGGCAGTCCCGATTTGGCCAGCGTCCCCATTAGTCATCGCCAAATCGGGAACCTTTTCCCTCCCGCCTTCGTCTACCCTATTGATCGTCGTTCTCTAGGAGGTTTCCATGACCAAGATCAAGATCTTCATCGTTCTGTGCCTCACCATGCTTCTCCTGGCCGTCTCCTGCACTTTCGCCATGGCCGAGCACCGGGAGGATTTCTCGAAGACCCTGCCCCTCAAGGCCGGCGAGCGCTTCTCCCTCGAGAGCGTCAACGGCGACGTCCGCGTATCCACCTGGAAAGAGGCTCAGGTCGAGATCAAGGCCGTCAAGTCCACCCGCCGGAGCGAGGAGGAGCTGGACAAGGTCGAGATCCGGGTCGAGGAGATCGCCGGAGGGGTCGCGGTCAAGGCCATCTGGCCCAAGTTCCCGCGCCGGGCCAGCGTCCGCGTCGACTTCGAGATCAAGGTCCCCGAGGGCGTCGTCCTCGACGAGGTCGGGACCACCAACGGCGGGATCGATGTCGCCGGTAGCTTTGTCCGGGCCGACCTGGGCTCGACGAACGGGACCATTACCGTCGAGGGCGGCTCCGGCGAGCTCGAAGCCGACACGACGAACGGGGACATCCGGATCAGCCGGTTCGAAGGCCGCATCGAGGCCGACACGACCAACGGCAACATCCGGCTCGAGGGCGTCTCCGTCAAGGGCGGGCTCGAGGCCGGCACGACCAACGGCTCCATCACCGTGTCCTTCGCTTCTCCGGAAACGCTCAACGCGGATCTCTCCGCGCATACGACCAACGGCCATATCACGGTGGATTTTCCCGTGACGCTCAAGGCCCTGCGGCAGTCGAAGCGCCATGTCGAGGCCAAGATCGGCCAGGGCGGCCTGCCGATCGAGCTCGGCACGACCAACGGCTCGATCACCCTGACGAAATAATCGCCTGTAACGGTATCGACGGCTTCGAACGGGGACCGCTCGTCCGGTCCCCGTTCCCTTTTTCAGGGAGCTGGCCTAAGATAAGCGCGAACGGATATGGGCAAGCTTCCAGAAACTCCCTTTACTCGCCAGGTCAAGGCGGTCCTCCGCCGGATCCCCCGTGGACGGGTGGCCACCTACGGCCAAGTCGCCGCGTTAGCCGGCCGCGATAGGGCGGCCCGGGGGGTGGCCTGGATCCTCCATTCGTCGTCCGCCGCGGCCGGCTTGCCCTGGCACAGGGTGATCGGCGGGAAGGGGAGGATCTCCCTCGGGCGGGGCCGGGGATTCGAGGAGCAGAAGAAGCGCTTGGAGTCCGAGGGCGTCGCGGTGGGCCGCGGCGGCCGGATCGACCTGAAGCGTTGCCAGTGGGAGCCCGCCTCTGGCGCGGCCGCGCGTTCCCCCGCCGCCCGCCGTTTCCTGCGCGAGCTGACCAGGGGAGAGTGATAGGCCCCGACAGCCGGCCGCCTCAGTGGCACGTCGGGCGCGGCCCTAGGGAAATGGTGATGATGGAATACGATTCTCCCCTGACCTGCCGGGTCAGCGTCTCTCCCGGCCTGAAACTGGGGGGCATCCAATCGAGGACCGTCCCTCCGCTGTCGAGGAAGTAGGGACTGACCAGAAGGTCCATGACCTCGCCGCGGACCACGCGGAAATCCCCGACGCGGAATTCCTTCTCCTCGTGGAGGTCGAACATCCTCTCGTCGAGGCCCGGAACGGGCTCGAAGGGATAGAGGTCGTCGAGGACTCCGGGCCGCTCCGCCTCGGGAATGATGTACTCCTCGAACGTCTTTGGGCCCGTGCCGATCGTGCGCGTGGGGTAGCCCAGCCGGGGCAACACCGGTCGCCGCTTCTTGAACATCGCAGGCCTCCTTGGGCTCCGGATCTTCCGGAACAATCAAGAAGGACGCTTCGTCCGGCCGGGGATTCTCACCGCGAAATCTAGGTTAACCGCAGCTAACACAGACTCGATCCCAGGTTAATTACAGGGACTCATTGATGCCCCGGTCCTGCCCGATGACGGTTGTTGAACCGGGGGGCGAGAGCTGAACGGCCTGAGCGACGATCCCTACCGGGTTTCCCTGAGGCGGATGTTCCGGAACCAGATCGGGGCGCCGGCGTGCTTGCCCTGGAAGCCGATCCGGCCCTTCGTCGCGAGGTCCGCCTTGGGCCGGCTGAGCCAGGCCGGGATCTCGCTCCCGTCGGGATTCGTCTTGGCCGACGTCCAGAGGCTCATGTCCATGTCCGTGACGGTCTCTGCCGTTGAGGACGACGGTGATCCTCTTCCCGGCGCAGGTGATGGTGTAGCGGTTCCACTCGCCGGCCGGCTTGACGGCGCTCTTCACCGGGGCCAGGTGCCCGAACACGGCGCCGCAGTGCCAGGTGGCCGGCTGCTTGGCCCACTCCTCGGCGAAGTCGTCGGCGATCTGGATCTCGACCGAGTTGGGGATCCAATCGGCCATATCCGAGCAATAGACGATGACGCCGCTGTTCGTGCCGGCCGCGGTCATGAACTCGAGGTCGAGGACGAAATTCTCATAGTCCCGCTTCGTCCAGAGGGCCTGGTCCTCCGAGGCCGTCAGGACGCCCTCGGCGACCGTCCAGACGCCCGCCGGGAACTCGGCGTTCGAGAGGTCGGCGGCGAAGAGCTCGGTCCAAACGGGCTCCGGCGCGGCGGCCGCGGGCGTCTCGGCTTTCTTACAGGCCGTCGCCATACCTGACGCGAGGGCTATCAGCAGAGCGGGAATGAGAAGGGATCTTGCGCGCATCGTCCGAACTCCTTTCCTGGGGCGTGTTCCCCCTACTTTAACAATTATTTCGTCTGAGGGGAACCGAAATCGAGTCGCGGACACGTCCTCACCGTTCGGGACTGCCCAAAGGGGCTATCCCGGGCGACATGTCCCCAGCCCATCTTGCCAAGGGCGGGCTCCCGTACTATCCTTGGGGCCAAGTCCGATGGAGGAGGTCCTGCGATGAACCGTTGCGTCCGTCGATCGGTCCCTGTCCTCTTAGCCCTGTCTCTGGCCTTGGCATCCTGCGCGCCGAAGCCGGCCGCGGTCGTTCCGGCCGCGAAGCGGCCGCTCGTCCTGGGCATGCACGCCATCGTCGAGACCGACGCGGACGCCCGAATCCTTGTCGGCGAAGTGCCGGCGCTGGCCAAACGAGGCGTCAACCTGCTCATCGCCGAGGTCGACTACGCCTTCGAATACGTATCCCATCCGGAGCTTCGGACGGAGAACCCCGTCAAGAAGGAGACGGTCAAGGCGCTCCTGGCCGCCTGCCGGGCCCGGGGCATCCGGCTCGTGCCCCAGTTCCAGAGCCTCGGCCATCAGTCCTGGGAGAAAAAGACCTCGCCGCTCCTGGTCAAATACCCGCACCTCGACGAAACCCCCAACAAGTATCCGGATAACACCGGCAAAGACCCCTGGGGAACAGACTTTTACTGCCGGAGCTGGTGCCCCCTTCATCCGGACATCCCGCCGATCATCAACGCCCTTTACGACGAGCTCATCGACGCCTTCGAGGCCGACGCGCTTCACATCGGCCTGGACGAGGTCTTCATCATCGCGGACGCCGACTGTCCCCGCTGCGCCGGCAAGCCGACGGCCGAGATCTTCGCCCGGGCCGTCAACGACGCCTACGACCACATCGTGCGCAAGCGCGGCAAGGAGATGATGATGTGGGCCGACCGACTCCTCGACGGCCAAGCCACCGGCTACGGCCTGTGGGAGGCGTCCATGAACGGGACGGACAAGGCCATCGACCTGATCCCCAAGGATATCATCATGTGCGACTGGCACTACGAACCGAAGTACCCGCTCCAGCCGACGCCGAAGTCGACCTTCCCGTCGCCCCAGATATTCGTCGACAAGGGCTTCCGGGTCCTGCCGACGAGCTTCCGGAACGTCGAGGCCGTGAACCGGTTCATCGACCAGTCGCTGGCCGTGCCCTCGGACAAGGTGCTCGGCCACCTCTGCACGGTCTGGCACCCGCTCCAGAAAGGGCAGTACGGGAAGCTCCGCCAGCTCAAGGCGGCGGCCAAGAAGATCAGGGCCGCCCGGGGCTGATCCCGGGACGGGCCGCCGTCACTTCGCCGCGGTGATGAGGTTCCGCCGGCGGAGCTCCTCGAGCCCCTTCTCCCAAGGGCCGGCCGCGCCCCACAGGTAATAGGAGAAGTAGCGGACGGTCCTCTGGAAGATGGGCACCCACGGCTGGAACTCGGCGTAGTAGTGGGCCGATTCGCCGTTGGACGGGTGGTTCATCCACATGTGGAGGAACTCGGGCTCGCTCACGGGGAAGGCCCCGACGAACGAGACGTCATCGACGGTGTCGCGGCCCGCGTTCCAGCCCTCTTTCAGGTAGAAGACCTCTCCGAAGTACTCCTCCGGACGCATCCGGACCTCGCGCCGGCCGCCTTTGGCCGGGACGACGAAGAGGTCCTCCGGGCCGTGCTCTTTGCCGAGGGCCAGAATGGGCTGGGGCCCGAGCATGTTCAGCTCGGGATTATGGAACTCCAGGGCGAAGCGGACCTCGAGCAGGGGAGAGGCGCCATCGAGCGTGAACACCTTTTCCAGCCGGTTGCCGTAATAATCGGCCGACATCCGGACCGAGACCGAGGCGCCGCCGTCCTCGACGATCTCGGCGTCGTAGACCTTGTGGGTCTCGATCGAGGCCTGGCCGAGAAAGTCCTCGAAGCCGCCGTAGGGATAGAAGCCGCGCTCGCGGAAGGGCCGCCTGTCGGTCGCCTCTTTCTCCGGCCAGAGCTTGAACAGGACGTTGTCGTTCCTCTCCTTGACCACGTACTCGATGACCCGGGCCCCGATGGCAAGCAGCGTGACCTTGACCTTGTCGTTCTCGAGCCGGTATTCCATGAGCCCGTCGCCGTCGATGTCGACCGGTGTGACCGTGACCTTTCCGGCCGGCTCGCCCACGCCGAGCTGGGTCTCGACCGTGACGCCCAGCGCCGTCGTCTTGACCGTGTAGGAGCCGGGCCGGAGCGGTAGCTTGAAATCGAGGGCCTGATGTTCGCCCCTGCGGGCCGTCCCCGTTTGCGTCGTGACCAGGACCGGCTCAGCCGGCCGGTCCTTGGCGAAGACCCTGATCTCGACCGGGTAGGACTTGGCATCGGTGAAGTTATGGACCGATACGGGATATGCGACCTCGGGGGCCCGGCCGTGGAGGAGCTTGTGGACGGATACGGCCGGCGGCAGGTCCAGGACGGTCAGGATCCGTTTCCTCCCGCCCTTCCAGCGCACTTCGACCAGGATCGGATTGGCCTTGCCCATGGCCGCGGATGTCGGTTTGAACGCGATGGGATAGGTCCTCGATCCCTGACCCGGGTCCAGGACGATCTCGGCAATCCCGTCAGCCGGTCCCGTTTCTTTACCGGACATCCGCTCGATCTCCAACTCCGGCCCCGTGCGGACCTCGAGCGTCGCCGGAATGGAAGAGGAGGTCCCATTGGATATATGAACGTGCATTCCGTAACCAAGCGTGGACGTCGTGCCGATCTGAACCCTATCCCCGAAAAGATCCTCGAGATAGACGCGATCGAGGAGGAGCAGCTGCAGGGCGTTACGGAACGCGGCCGGGCCCATCATTCGTCCCATCGGCAGGACGCCGACCGCCCGACGGCCGAGGATGGCCCGCCACATCTCGTCCCGGCTCCATCGCCGCCCCTTCTCGGAGAAGAGGACCATTGCCGCCGGAGGCTCGTCTTTGATGAGGCCCGTCTGCAGGATGAACGGCACGTCCTCCGTATCGATCTGCTTCTTATTGCCGTCGACGGCGATCTGTCCGTCGTACGAACGTATTTGTCACTTTCGGGCGCATAGACCGGCCGGAAGACATACCCGCCGCGGTCCTTGACGAAGCGGAGCCACTCCTCCTCGGTCGGCATGTCCTGGATCTTGAGCCCGTCGTAGCTCCTCAAGCCATAGGCGACCGAACCCAGGCTGTGGGTGGCCTTGCCCGTGCCGACGTCGACCGCGACGTCGCGGAGCCCGACCTTCTCCAGCCAGGCCGGCAGCTGCTCACGCATCATGAAGTCCATATAGCCGCTGAACGTGAACCAGTCGTTGCCCTGGCCGAGACCCTGGCCGACGACCTCGAGCGGGTGTCCGGGGTGGCAGGTGACGCTGTGGAGCAGCGTCCCGGTGCCGAACCAGCCGCGATGGAAGGTGTATCGGTCGACGACATCCCTCAATCCGGTGAGGAGCTCCTTGAGACGGCGCCGGTCCCCGGCCTCCTCGGCCAGGACCGCCAGGAGCCTGCCGTTCCCGGCGGCCAGGGCGAAGGCCAGGGTCTCGCGATAGCCCGCGGCCCGGGCTTGGTGGCTGCCGGGGACGGCCCGCGCGTCGGCGAGGCCGCGGACCTTGGCCCGGAGCTTGATGCCCAGCGGGCTCGAGGGCTTGGCCCAGACGAGGACGTCCCCTTTCGCCAGGGCCGCGTCCAGGTCCCTCTCTCCCGGGTCCTCGATCTCGGCCGCGGGCCTTTCGAGCCAGGCCTTGAAGAAGCCCTCGTCGACGACGAGACCGGGGAGGCCCAGCTCTTCGGCGATGTCGGCCTTGTTCTGGGCGATGGCCCGCCCGACGTCCGGCTGGCCGATGAGGAAGAGGCTGCCGTGCTGCTGCCAGCTCCAGGCGCTCGTCTGCCAGAAATTCGTATAGCCGCTGAACCGGCCCCGGTATTCGACAGGCGCCGGGCCGGCCGCGTCCGCCGGGCCGGGCCCGGACAGGCGAATGAACGTGTCGAGCACGTCCTGTGACGCGCCCGGAACGGGCCGAGGGACCATGAGGAGCGTGGTCAGAACGAATGCCGTCGACCAGGGCATCGCTCGATGTCTCATGAGCTGATTCCTCCAAAGCGGCGGGCGGGGTCGCTCCCCGCCGCCGTCACTCCCGGTAGAGGGCGTCGATGAGATCGGCGTACTTCTGCTCGACGATGTTCCGCTTGATCTTGAGGGTCGGCGTGACCTCGCCCGCGCCGATGTCGAAATCGCGGTCGAGGACGGCGATCTTTTTCACCCGCTCGTAGGACGCCAAGTTTGGCGTCATCCGGTTGACCTCGTCGAGGAGGAACGCGGCGACCTCCGGCCGGCGGCTGAGCCCGGTCCGGTCCCCGAAGCTCCAGCCCCTGGCCCTGGCGATCTTTTCGAGCTTCTCGAAGTCCGGCACGACCAGGGCCGAGATGAACTTGCGGCTGCTGCCCACCACGACCGCGCCCGCGATCAAGGGGCTGGCCAGGATGAGGCTTTCGATGGGCTGGGGGGCGACGTTCTTGCCGCCCGACGTGACGATGATGTCCTTCTTGCGGTCGGTGATGATCAGGAAGCCGTCCTCGTCGAACCGGCCGATGTCGCCGGTATGGAGCCAGCCGTCCTTCAAGGCCTCCCGCGTGTCGGCTTCGTTCTTGTAGTAGCCCATCATGACGTTGGGTCCGCGGGCCAGGATCTCTCCGTCCTCGGCGATGCGGAGCTCGACCCGGGGAATGACCTTGCCCGCGGTCCCGAAGCGGACCTTGCCCACGGCGCTGCCCGTGAGGACGGGAGATGTTTCCGTCAGGCCGTATCCCGGCATGACCTTGAGACCCACGGCGTGGAAGAACTCGGCGATGTCCCTGGAGAGCGGGGCCCCGCCGCAGATGAAGTACCGGATCCGGCCGCCGGTCCGGGCCGTGATCTTGGAGAAGACGAGCTTCTTCGCCAGCCCGTGCTTGACGGCCAGGTGCGCCGGAACGGGCTCGCCGGCGATCGTCTTGGCCACGTGCTTTTTCCCCGTGGCCAGGCCCCAGACGAAGATGGCCCTCTTGAGGCGCGAGCCGCCCATGACCTGGTCCATCACCCGGGCGTAGATCTTCTCGAAGACCCGGGGCACGCTGACCACGATGGTCGGACGGACCTCGACCATGTTCTCGGCCAAAGCCTCGATGCTCTCGGCGTAGGCCATGGCCGCTCCGACTTGAAAGAGGAGGAAGGTGGCCGTCCGCTCGAGGACGTGGGACAGGGGCAGGAAGGACAGGCCGGTGTCGGCGTCGTTGAAGTCGATGAACTCGGTCAGGGACCTGACGTTGCTGACGAAGTTGGCGTGGCTGAGCATAACGCCCTTGGGCACGCCGGTCGTCCCGGAGGTGTAGATGATGGAGGCCAGGTCGCCGGGCCGGACCGCTTCGACCGATCTCTCGAAGAGCCCGGGCTCCTCGGCCTCGACGCGACGGCCCATGTCCACGATATCCGACAGGGCCTGTGTCCCGGCCGGGGGATCGCCTTCGATGACGATGACCCGCTCGAGGGCCGGGAGCCCGCTTCGGACGGCTTCGACCTTGCCGTACAGGTCGAGGTCCGAGCAGACGACGATCTTGGCCCCCGAGTCCTCGAGGATGAAGCGGATCTGGTCGGCCGGGAGCGAGGTGTAGATGGGAACGGTGACGGCCCCGGCCGAGAGCGCGGCGAAGTCGGCCATGACCCATTCGGGCCTGTTCTCGGAAAGCAGGGCGACCCGGTCTCCGGCCTTCAGGCCGAGGGCTTGGAGGCCGAGCGATAGGCGCCGGACCGTCGCCTCGACCTCGTCCGTGGAGATCTTTGTCCAGATCCCGTCCGCTTGGCCATCATCCGGTCGGGCTTCTTGTGGGTCCGGCAGGAATGGAGGAAGAGTCGGCAGAGGGTGGTCGACTTCGGCGTCCGGCATGGCGGCTCCCTTCTTTCTGGAGGCGATATTATACAACATTCCGGTCCGGCGGCGAGAAGGCGCGGGAACGCAAGCCCGGCCCGGACGTCAGCGCTCGCGGATCAGCTTGATCAGCTCGGCGGCCTTGTCGGCGAAGGCGGGATGGGCGGCGGCGAGGCGGGCCAGGTCGAGGGCCCGGTCGAAGGACCCGGCGTTGTGATAGCCGGCGGCGCCGTTGTACTGGCAGGTCGCCTTGGTCGCCTGGACGGACAGGATCTGGACCCTCTTCCTGACGACCAGGCGGTTCTGCCGCTCCTGGCGTCATCTCCGAGGCCTCGATCTCCTCGATCTTCTTCTCCATCCCCCTCTCCTTCTCCTCGAGCGAGAGGCGGCCCCGGCGAAATAGATGCCCGAGTTCAGCCAGTCCTTGCGGTCGGCGTAGAGCCTGCCCAGATAGAAGGCCGCGTCGCTGTCGGACGGTATCGAGGTTCGAGGGCCTGGCGGAGGTCCTTCTCGGCGTCGTCGAGACGGCCCTGCCGGTAGGCGATGATCCCGGAAAGCGTCGTGACGTCGCTCACGCCGACGAGGAAGACCTTGGCCGCCTCGATCGCCCTGCGGGCCTCTTCGAGGCGCCCGAGCTCGTTGAGGTTCCAGGCCGTCCAGTAGTGGCCTTCGCCGATATAGTAGGTGCCGAGCTCGAGGAGGCGGGCGAGGACGGCCAGCGCCTCCTCGTTCCGCCCGAGATAGCCGAGGCAGAGCCCCTTGCCGAGCAGGGCGTCGCGGTAGGTCGGCAGGAGGGCCAGGGCCTTTTCGTTCGCATTCGAGACAGATCTTCGGTCTCCTCCATCTGGAAGGCGACCTTGGCCAGGGAGATGAGGACGGACAGCGATTCGGGGATCTTCTCGTCGACAGCGAGGTAGTGCCGCTCGGCCGTGAGGAGCTTGCCGCCGAGAGAGGGCGACCTCGCCGAGGTAGTAGTGGACCTCGGAGAATTCCGGGTCGAGGGCGAGGAGCGCCTCGAGCCTGTCGATCTCGAAGGCACGGAGAGACGGCCGCCTGGAAAGCGGCCGAGCCGGGAGCCGGGATGGAGGGCGACATGACCTTCGGCGTCGAGCTTTTCCTGGAACTTGTAGAAGAAGGCGGCCCGCAGGGCCAAGCGCAGGGCGGCGGCGCGAGGTCGTCGGCCGGCGCCCGTCCCCCGATCTCCCCGTCGAGGTCCGGACCGGGCGTTGACCCAGTCGAGCTGGGCTTCGAGGTCCGCCCGCCGGTCGCGTCGAACCCCGGGTTGCCCTTGACCTTGTTCGGCAGCCCGGCCAGGAGCTCGAGCCAGGACGCGTAGCGGGCGAGGGCCGGCTCGGCGGCGACGAGAATCCGGCCAAGCTCGCGGTCCGGCCTCGCGGCCAGGACCCCGAGCTCCTTTTCCCGGAGCCCGAGGGCGATCGCCGACCGGACGTGTTTTTCGGCGACGGCGGCCCGGCCGGGGACCTCAGGGCCTCCCCATAGATGCGAAGGGCGTCCTTGATCGCGTAATGGCCCCGGGGGAGCGCGTCGGCCTCTGCGATCCTGGCCTCCCAATCGACGGGCAGGGCGGCGGGGACCGCCCTCTCTTACGGGCGCGCAGGCGACGCCAGAAAGAGAACCGACACCAGCGCGCTGTCCGCAGCGTCGCGACATCGGCACCTCCGCCATTTCCGGCCGTTCTTCACCCCCGGGCTCCTCTCACTTCAGAATTCGCCCGGGCCGCCCGTTCGTTTAGGGCCGCGACTTGAAAGATTGTTTACTCCATTGTAATCTCCTTTACAACCCTGATGCACTTCCCGTGAGAGCGCGGCCGGCCGCTGATCGGCCCGCCGGCGTGTTGCCGGCATCCGGATAGGGAAATTGGCATATTTCGTGCATAAGAACGACGGGTCGTCTCGAAGACCATGACCCGGGAGCGGGCCGGGAGAGCGAAAGCCGACATGATGGAGGCGACGATGCAGACAGCGGGCATTTTCGAAACGCCGTACTACTGCAAGATCGAGGTCCGCGGACATCTGGACAGCCGCGCGGCCGGCGGATTCAACGGGCTGACGGTCGAGCACGACGACGGGGCGACCGTCCTCGAGGGCCTCGTCCGGAACCAGATCGACCTCTGCGACTACATCCTCCGGCTCCACAACCTGAACCTGCCGGTCGCGTCCCTGAGCTACAGCGAGATCGGAGAGGACGACGTCGCCGCCGACGAATTGACCGCGGCTCGTCGCGGCCTCGTCCTCTCCTTCGCGACTTGACGGAAGCTTTTCCTTTTGAAAAACGAACAAAGGAGTCGACACACATGGACAGAAGACATTTCATCGGGAAAGCGGGCTGCGTTGCCGCCGCGTTCGCGGCCGCGGCCGGATTCGCGGACGGCAGGAGAAGGCGCCGCAGGCCGCGCCGCCGCCCCTCCGCCCAAGCCCAAACGCTACAAGATCGAGATCGAGATCTATCGAGGCCCGTCCGGACACTGGTGCCACAAGAAGGGCGACAAGTTCGCCTATCCCGCCGACTGGGGCAAGCTCTGTCCCTGGCTCCGGGCGAGCCTCAACGAATTCGTCCGGCTCCTCGAGAACGGGGTCACCCTCCCTTGGAAGTACGAGGGGACGCCCTACGAAAAGGTGATCGACCCCGAGGGGTGACGACGGAATACGTCCGCTGTCCCGACCCGACGTCGGCCCTCGTGGCCAAGATCACCCGGACCCGGGTCTGAGCCCGGCCGGGCGTCCGACCTGTCGCCGCTCCGCCCGGTTTATGTGTTCCGTATGCATAAGAACTGAAAGGAGTCTCCATGATGACCGCAACCCCCCGGATCCGTCCTGCCCTTCGCCTCGCCGCGCTCTCGTCTGCGTCGCCCTGGCCGCCTCCGCCTTTCCCTCCCAGCGCAGCCCAGGCCAAGCCGGAGCGCGTCGAATCCGCCCGCTTCGAGGTGCCAAAGCCGCCTCGAAGATCGGATCGACGGCGTCCTCGACGAAGAAGCCTGGGCCGCCGCTCCGGTCATCCCCTGCCCTTCGAATGGCAGCCGGGGGACAACATCCCCGCGCCGGTCAAGACCGAGTGCCTGGTCACCTACGACCTCCACAACCTCTATGTCGGCTTCCGCTGTTTCGATCCCGAGCCGAAAAAGATCCGGGCCCATCTCATGGACCGCGACGACACGGACACGCTGATCCTCGACGACCACATCAGCTTCATGGTCGACGCCTTCAACGACGAGCGCCGCGCCTTCCAGTTCCGGGTCAACCCCATGGGCGTCCAGGCCGACGCCATCTTCAGCGAGCTCGAGGGCTACGAGGACTTCTCCTGGGACGCCATCTGGAAGGCGCGGCCGAGAGATCACGGACTGGGGCTACGCCGTCGAGGTGGCCATCCCGCTCGGCCAGCTCCGCTTCCGCAAGTCCGACGGGCCCCAGACCTGGGGCTTCAGCGCCGAGCGGTCCTGGCCTCGGGACGCCCGGCACCGCATGACCTCCTCACCCGCTCCCGGAACGTCAGCTGCATCCTCTGCCAATTCAACAAGTTGACCGGTTTCGAGGGGATCACTCCCGGGCAGAACATCGAGCTCAACCCGACCTTCACGGCCAGCCGGACCGACGCCATGGACCTGGCCGAAGTACCCGGACGGATCGCTCGAGCGCGGAAAGATCCAGGACGATTACGGCCTGACCGCCAAGTGGGGCGTCACGCCGAACCTCATCCTCAACGCCACGGCCAATCCCGATTTCTCCCAGGTCGAGGCCGACGTCGCCCAGCTCGAGATCAACCGCCGCTTCGCCCTGTTCTATCCCGAAAAACGGCCCTTCTTCCTCGAGGGCGCCGACTTCTTCCTGACCCCGGTCCAGGCCGTCTTCACCCGGACCGTGGCCGACCCGGTCTGGGGGACGAAATTGACCGGCAAGTCCGGCCGGACGGCCATGGGCTTCTTCGCCGCCCAGGACGAGATCACCAACCTCATCTTCCCGTCCAACCAGAGCACGATGCAGGCCTCCCTGGACCAGAACGCCTACGGGCGGCGTCTTCCGGCTCCGCCAGGACGTCGGCCGGATGTCGACGCTCGGCGTCCTCTATACGGGCGGGCCGGAACCGATTACTCCAACCACGTGGCCGGGGCGGACGGCTTCCTTCGCCTCGACAGAAGAACTCCGTCATCTTCCAGTTCCTCCACTCGGAGACCGACTACCCGACGCCGGTCGCCTCGGAGTACGGTCAGAACGAAGGCCGGTTCGGCGGCAACGCCGTCAATCTCCAGTTCCAGCACTTCTCCCGGAACTGGATCATCCAGGCCCTCTACGAGGACCTGTCCCCCGGCTTCCGTGCCGACTACGGATTCGTGCCGCGCGTCGACACCCGGCGCGGCGAGGCCGTCGTCTTCCGTCAGATCTGGGGCAAGCCGAAGAGCTGGTTCAATCTCATCCGGCTCGGCGCCATGGGCCAGCTCATCTACGACCATGACGGCACTCTGACCGACCGCGGCCTGACCCTGGGCGTGATGTACCAGGGAAACCTCGAGACCCAGGTCAACGTCCACGGGAATTTCGTCCGGACCTTTTACAACGGCCAATATTTCGATACGGCCTTCGGCCAGCTCGCGTTCCAGCATCCGCCCCTTCAGCGGGTCGGAGGTCGGCGTCCAGGGGATGGCCGGCCAAGCCATCGATTACGCGAACTCGCGGCTGGCCGACGTTTTCGCCGTCGGGCCGAACGCCTCCTTCAGCCTCTTCCGCCGCCTCAACCTCGTCGGCCCCATAGCTACGAGCGGCTCTCCCTCGGCGGCGACACGATCTACACGGCCAACCTGACCCAGACCAAGCTGGTCTGGAACTTCAGCGTCCGGTCCTTCGTCCGGGCCGTCGTGCAGTATCGCGACCTCCGGCAGAATCCGGTCATGTATACGTTCCCGGTCGATTCGGGACCAAGGTTTTTTCACCCAGTTCCTCTTCTCCTACAAGCTCAACCCCCGGACGGTGCTGTTCCTCGGCTATTCGGACAACGCGATGGGCGGGGTCTTCGACAGCTGGCTCGGCCCGGGCCGCGTCGGCATCACCCGGACCGACCGGACGTTCTTCCTGAAGATCGGCTACGCCTGGCAGATCTGAGCCGGCTTGCCGGGGTGGTTAGGCTAGGAGCCGCCCGGCTTCCCGGATCCTGGACCTGACGGCGACGCCGTAGGGGCACGACTTTTCACACGCGCCGCAATCGCGGCAGGCCGAGGCGGCCTCCCCGGGGCCGAGCGCCGCGTAGGCCGCCCGGGCCCTCCCGCTCTTGCCGTAGCTTTGCTCGTAGGCCAGCGCGTGGAGGATCGCCGTCGTGTCCACGCCCGAGGGGCAGGCGCGCCGGCAGCGCGCGCAGCCGTGGCAGTAATCCGTGCCGTTTTCCCGGACGAATCGGGTCAGGGTCCTCTCTTCGGCCTCCGGTCAGTCGCGTCCCGGCGGCGCCGAGGTCCTCCTCCATCTGCCGCTCGTTGAGGATCTCGGTCACGGCCGAGGCGACCCGGGATATCCTCGAGGACCCATTTCAGCATGGCCTGGAAGATGGACGCCGATCCGGTTCTGTAATCTCTCCAGGTCCTGCCGCCGGCCGCCGACCTTGAGCGTCTTCATGGCGATGATCCCCACGTCGCGGGAATGGGCCAGCGCGAGGAGTCCCCGGATGCCGCTCGCGCCGAGATAGTCGGGATAGGTCTCGACCTCGCCGGCCGTCTCCTGGATGTCGAAGACGTTGTAGCCGACCTGGACCATGTCGTAGAGCCCGCAGTCGACGGCCTTCCTGACGACTTCGTCGTGATTGGCGTGGCAGGACAGTCCCCGGAACCGATAGGCGCCTTCCTTCTTCAGCTGCTCATAAGCGGCCAGGACGCGCTCGTCGACGAGGACGCCCGCCGATTCCGCGCCGTGGATGCAGAGGACGTCGATCGTGTCCGTCGCCAGGCGGCGCAGGCTGCCGTGGACCGAGGCGACGATGGAGGCGGCGGTGTCCCTGGCCGTGACGTGGAATTTCGTGCTGACGCGGACCTTGTCGCGGCCGACGTCCTTGAGCAGGCGGCCGATCTGGCGCTCGCTGTTCCCGTTGTCGTAGTTGTGGGACGTGTCGATATAGTTGACGCCGCGGTCGACGAGGGCCCTGAGAAGGTTGGGGTCGGGCAGGGGACTGCCGCCGAGCGAGATCTCGGAGACCAGGAGATCGGTCCGGCCGAGCCGGCGGTAGGACATGCCGTTCTTCTGGAGCCGGCCGGGGACCGTCCGACCCTGCCCGGCGAGGCCGGCGAGCGAGGAGCCCAAGGCCACGGCGCCTGCCGGCCATCGTCTTGATGAACGTCCGTCGGTCCTGCGGCTTTCGGCTCATGGCAGGCCCTCTCGGCTTTACCAATCTAGCCGAGCCGTCACCGGCCGTCAAGCCCTGCCGCCGCCTGCCGTTTTCCCCCCCGCCGAGGCCTGGACAGGGCCCGCCCGGTATCTGGTACATTTTGCCCCGCCGTCATTCCCGAAAGGAGTCCCGTCATGAAGAGATCCCCGCTCGTCACCGTCCCCTTCGTCCTGGCCCTGGCCGCCCTGGCCCTCACGCTTTCCGCCCAGACCGCGAATAAGCCCGATATCGCCGGCACGTGGACCGGTTTCGCCATCGTCGACGACGCCCGTCTCGAGCATCACCGTCGTCTTCGCCAAGAGCGAGACCGGCTACACGGGCAAGCTCAGCGACGCATCCGGCATGGTCCCCGAATCGCCGCTGCGGGAGATCGTCTTCAAGGATGGCAAGGTCGGCTGCGAGTTCGACCTGGACCAGGGCGGGACCGCGATCCTGATCCGGTTCGAGCTCGCCCTCGAGAACGACGTCCTCAAGGGGCTCTGGTTCGATCCCGACGGCAATTCGGACACGATCGAGCTCGCCCTCCAGAAGTGACCGGAGCTTTCGCCATGAAGAAAACGATCCTCGTCCTCGGCCTGGCGATCCTCGCCGCCGCCGCCTGCGGACGGAAGCCCGCGGAGAAACCCGTCATGGACAATCCCCTTTTCTCGGATTTCGCGACGCCGTTCGGCGTGCCGCCGTTCGCTGCGATCGTGCCGGAGCACTACGTGCCGGCCTTCGAGCGGGGCATGGCCGAACAGAAGAAGGAGATCGCGGCGATCACGGCGAGCGCCGAGGCGCCGACCTTCGCCAATACCGTCGAAGCTCTCGAGCGGAGCGGCGCCTTCCTGGCCAGGGTGTCCGGCGTGTTCGGCAACATGACCTCCTCGCACACGAACGAGGCGCTCCAGCAGATCGACAAGGACATGGCCCCCCGGCTGGCCCAGCACGGCGACGACATCGCCCTGGACGCGGCCCTCTTCGCCCGGGTCAAGGCCGTTTACGACGGCAAAGGCACGCTGGCGCTCTCGCCCGAAGAGGCCCGGCTCCTCGACGAGACCTACAAGGACTTCGTTCGCGGCGGCGCCGCGCTCCGGCCGACAAGCAGGCCCGGCTGAGGCAGATCAACGAGGAGCTGTCGGTCCTCTCGGTCAAGTTCGGCGAGAACGTGCTCAAGGAGAATAACCGCTTCGAGCTCGTCATCGACGCCGAGGCGGACCTGGCCGGACTTCCCCCGGCCGTGGTGGCCGGCGCGGCCGACGCCGCCGGCGAGCGCGGCAAGCCGGGCCGGTGGGTCTTCACGCTGCACAAGCCGAGCCTGATCCCGTTCCTGCAGTACTCCGGGAAGCGCGAGCTGCGCGAGAAGATGTTCAAGGCCTACGTCGACCGGGGCGCCAACGACAACGAGCTCGACAACAAGGCCATGGCCTCGAGGATGGCGGTCCTGCGGGTCGAGCGGGCCAACCTCCTGGGCTACGAGACCCACGCCGACTACGTGCTCGAAAAGAACATGGCCAAGACGCCCCAGGCCGTCTACGATTTTCTGAACCGGCTCTGGACGCCGGCCCTGGCCCGGGCCAAGGACGAAGCCGCCGACATGCAGGAGATGATCCGAGGCAGAAGGCGGCGGCTTCGAGCTCGCGCCCTGGGACTGGTGGTACTACGCGGAGAAGGTCAAGAAGGCCAAGTACGACCTCGACGAGGAGGCGCTGCGGCCCTACTTCAAGCTGGAGAACGTCCGCGACGGCGCCTTCACGGTCGCCGGCAAGCTGTACGGGATCACCTTCGCCGAGCGCTCCGACATCCCCAAATACCACGAGGACGTCCGGGTGTTCGAGGTCAAGGACGCCGACGGCTCCCATCTGGCCGTCCTGTACGTCGACTACTTCCCGCGCGCCTGCAAGCGGGGCGGGGCCTGGATGAGCAACTTCCGCGAACAGTCGATCCGCGACGGCAAGGACATCCGTCCGGTCATCGTCAACAACGGCAACTTCTCGAAGCCGACGGCCGGGGCAAGCCGGCCCTGCATCAGCTACGAGGAGGTCCTGACCCTGTTCCACGAGTTCGGCCACGCCCTCCACGGCATCCTGGCCCGCTCGAAGTACGAGAGCCTCTCGGGCACCAACGTGGCCCGCGATTTCGTCGAGCTCGCGCTCCCAGATCATGGAGAACTGGGCCACCGATCCCGAAGTCCTGAAGATGTACGCCCGGCACTTCAAGACGGGCGAGCCCATCCCGGACGAGCTCCTCGCGAAGATGCAGAAGAGCCAGTTCTTCAACCAGGGCTTCGACACGGTCGAGTACCTGGCCGCCTCCTTCCTGGACATGGACTGGCACACGCTCGCCGCGGCCGTCGAGCCCGAGACGGCGAAGTTCGAGGCGGAGTCCATGGCCCGGATCGGCCTCATCCCCGAAATCGTCAGCCGCTACCGGAGCCCCTATTTCACCCACATTTTCAGCGGCGGCTACTCGGCCGGCTACTACAGCTACATCTGGGCCGAGGTCCTCGATGCGGACGCTTTCCAGGCCTTCAAGGAGACGTGCCTCTTCGACCGGGCCACGGCCGAGTCCTTCCGGAAGAACATCCTGGAGCGCGGCGGCACCGAGGATCCGATGGTCCTCTACACCCGCTTCCGCGGCCGGGAGCCGAAGATCGAGGCCCTGCTCGAAGAAGAGGGGATTGGACTAGGCCCGCGGGCCGTGGTATAAATCGCCCATGAACGGCAACGTCTACGACGAGCTGAAAGAACGCGGCTTCATCGCCCAGGTCTCGGACGAGGCCGCCGTCCGCCGGATGCTCGGCGGGAACGCGGTCACGTTCTACGTCGGGTTCGACAGCACGGCCTTCAGCCTCCACGCCGGCAGCCTCGTCCCGATCATGGCCATGGTCCACCTCCGGCGGGCCGGCCACCGGGCCATCGCCGTCGTCGGCAGCGGCACGACCATGGTCGGCGACCCCAGCGGCAAGACCGAGATGCGTCCGATACTCGAAGAATCGGTCATCCGGGCCCAGGGCCAGGCCATCCACATCCAGCTCTCCCGCTACCTCCGCTTCGACGGGACCAACGCCATCGCCGTGGACAACGCCGACTGGCTCCTGCCTCTTCCCTATATCGGCTTCCTCCGGGACATCGGGCGGCACTTCAGCGTCAACCGCATGCTGGCCGCCGAGGCCTACAAGCTCCGCCTGGAGAAGGGGCTGTCCTTCATCGAGTTCAACTACCAGCTCCTCCAGGCCTACGACTTCCTGACCCTCTACCGGAAATACAACTGCACCCTGCAGATGGGCGGGGACGACCAGTGGGGCAATATCCTGGCCGGCGTCGACCTCATCCGCCGGGTCGAAAGCGGCACGGCCGAGGCGCTGACCTTCCCCCTGCTGACCACGGCCTCGGGGGCCAAGATGGGCAAGACGGCCCAGGGCGCCGTGTGGCTCGACAAGGACAAGTTCAGTCCCTTCGAATTCTTCCAGTACTGGGTCAACTGCGACGACCGGGACGTCGGCCGCTTCCTCCGCATCTTCACCCTCCTGCCGCTCGACGAGATCGCGCGCCTCGAGGCCCTCAAGGACAGCAGGATCAACGAAGCGAAGAGGGTCCTGGCCTTCGAGGCGACCAAGATCACCCACGGCGAGCTCGAGGCGGAGAAGGCCAGAACGGCCGCGGCCGCGGCGTTTCCTAAAGGTCGATCATGCGGGATCCGGAAGTTCGAGCGATAACGTCACCTTGCTGCCCACGACGGCCGTGCCGCGCTCGCGTCTCGAGGAGGGGATCTCGCCGGCCGGCCTGTTCACCGAGGTCGGCCTGACGCCCTCCCGCAAGGAGGCCAAGAGGATGATCGAGCAGGGCGGGCTCTACGTCAACGACGGGCGCGTCGACTCCGTCGAGCGACTCGTCTCGGTCAAAGACCTGGGCCCCGGCGGCGACATCATCCTCAAGGCCGGCAAGAAGAAGGTCCACCGCGTCGTCCCCGCCTGAACCCCCCGATCACCCAGAATTCCTTTGCGTCGGCCCGGCCGATTGTGGTTAACTAAGGGGTCTTTCCGGAAAACCCAAGGAGAATGAGATGAAACAAGCACTCGCGATCATCCTGGCCGGGGCCCTGGCCGCCTCGGCCTGCGCCTCGAAAGCCGAAGAATTCGCCCTCAAGGAAGGCACCCCCGCCTTCGCGTTGGCCAAAGACCTGGCCGCGATCATCCCCGCCCTCGGCCCCGACAAGACGACCGTCATGGTCAAGGCCAAGGGCTTCACCATCACGTCCGCCGAGGTCATCCAGGCCATCCGGGACAACCTGGGCACGCGGACCGACGGGCTCAAGCAGGTCGACGCCGGTCAGCTGAAGCAGATCCTCGAGCAGGGCGCGAACACCCTGGCCGAGCGCAAGCTGCTCCTGGCCGCCGCGAAGGAGGCCAAAGCGGTCGTCCCGGACGGCGATCTCGAAAAAGCCCTCCAGTCCGAATACGGCCAGGCCGGCGGAGAGCAGACTTTCCTCGAGGAGATCAAGAAGGCCGACATCTCGATCGACCACATCAAGACGAGCATCGGGGAAACGCTCCTCATCAACGCCTACCTCAAGGGCATCGTCGAAGGCGGGGCCAAGGTGGCCGAAGCGGACGTCCGCAAGGCCTACGACGAGGCGGCGCAGACCGACCAGACCGCATCGGTCCGCCACATCCTCTTCCTGACCCAGGGCAAGACCGACGCCGAGAAGGCCGAGATCCGCACGAAGGCCGAGGGCGTCCTGGCCAAGGCCCAGGCCGGTGAGGATTTCATCGAGCTGGTCAAGCAGTATACCGAGGACCCCGGTTCCAAGGACAACGGCGGCCTCTACGAGAACTTCCCCCGCGGGCAGATGGTCAAGCCCTTCGAAGACGCCTCTTTCTCCCTGCCCGTCGGCGGGCTGAGCGGCCTCGTCGAAACGTCGTTCGGGTATCACATCATCAAGGTCGTCGAGCGCAAGAAGGAGTCCCGCACCTTCGAGGAGGCCCGGGCCGAGATCGAGTCGCGGCTCCAGCAGGCCAAGCAGGGGACCCTGGTCCAGGACACCGTCCAGGCGCTCAAGGACAAGGCCAAGGTCGAGCTGATCAAGCTCTAGTCTCCCGGGCCGTCCGCCCCGGGGGATGAGAAAACCCGGTTCCCGTCACCCCCCGAGAGGGGGGCCTCTGCCCGGCGAATTCCCCTCTACCGGGGATTGCCGGGAGGGGATCCCGGCCTCAAACTGGCATAAGGATGCGTGTCCCCGGACCCGTGTCCGGATTTTCGCGCATTCCGAGGAGGAATCATGAAGAGATTCGCGACACTGCTCCTGATCGCGGCCTGCGCCGGGCTCCTGGCCCTGCCCCAGCCGGCCGACGCCGCCGTCCAGTTCGGGATCAAGGCCGGCGGCAACATGGCCAAGCCCACCGGCGCCGATGCCCAGGACCCGCTGGCGACCCTGAAGTCCAAAGTCGGGTTCACGGGCGGCATCTTCCTGGCCTTCAACTTCGGCCGCGTCGTCACCATCCAGTCCGAGGTCCTGTACACCATGAAGGGCGCCACCTACGAGGCCCTCGACGACACCTACACCGACAAGCTCTACGCCGACTACATCGAGATCCCCCTGCTCCTCAAGCTGAGGATCCCCACGCCGGTCGTCCAGCCCTTCGTCTTCGCCGGCCCGACCGTGGGCTTCAAGCTCAAGGAGAAGTGGGAGTCCAACGGCGAGGAGATCCCGCTCGAGGGAGTCCATCCTGAAGAACAACGACTACGGCGCCATCTTCGGGGCCGGACTGAACGTGGGGCGGAATTTCATGGTCGACGTCCGCTACAGCCTGGGCCTGCAGAAGGTCATCTCCACTTTCGAGGGCGACCTCGAACCGGACTTCAAGAACGGCGTCTGGTCGGCCAGCATCGGCATCGCGTTCTGAGCCGGCCGCTCACCCCGTGACATCGAAGGCGCCTCCGCCGGCGGGGGGCGCCTTTTTTTTATCCCCGCCCTCAGCGGATGTACAGATAGACGTAGTGGGTCCCGCCTTCCTCGTCCTTGACCGTTTCGACCCGGACCTGCTTCGCCTCCCAGCCCGGCATGGCGTAGTTGTGGCAGACGACCCGGCTTTTCGGCCGGAGCTGGGCCTCGAGGATGGGGCGCATGAGGGCGTTCGATTCCGGGAGAAGGTAAAGGCTGACGACCGTCGCCTCGGTGATGTCGGCCTTGGTGGCGTCCATACCGAGGAAACGGACCTTGTCGGCGACCCCGGCGGCCGCGGCGTTGCGCTCCGATTCCTCGATCATGGCCTTGTCGATGTCGATGCCGACGCCCCGGGCCCCGTAACGGCGGGCCGCCGTGATGACGATGCGGCCGTCCCCGCAGCCGATGTCGTACAGGATGTCGCGGCCGGTCACGGCGGCGAGCTCGAGCATCCTGTCCACGACCGGCGCGGGCGTCGGGACCCAGGGGGCGAGGTCGACGGCGTCGTCCCGGCCGTGGGAGCCGAGGAAGAGGTCGATCGTCTCGCCTTCGTCGTAGCGGAAGGAATACGGGCTGCCCGGGTCGAGCGAATAGACGGCGTCCTTCTCGCCCGTTGGGAACTCGACCTCGAGCGCCTCGGACGTCCGGAAGCGGTCGATGGCGCCCGCCGCGAGCTCGCGGGTCTCGATCGCCGCGGGGTTCGCGATCGGATAGATCCTGTAGGTGACGGCGCGGTCCGTGACGTTGCGGACGGTCGTCTCCTTGAGATCGAGGTCCGCGGCCGTCGCGATCGCCGGAGGGGGAGGGGGCTCGGGTCCGGGGCGGGAGCACGCGGACGCGACGAGCGCGGCGAGGACCGCGGCGAGGACGGCCGCGCGGGCGAAAGGAGTTCTGCGCGTCATGAGGCACCTCCCGATGGGGATCATTCTAGCAGAATCGATCCGCGCGGCGAAGCGTTGACTCCCGCTCCCGTTTCCCTTAAAGTCTCTCCCATGCGCGCTCTCAGCCTCGGACTCCTCCTCATCGGCCTCGCCGTATCCGCCGGGGCCGTACCGGCTGTTCCGCCCGACGGGGAGTTCTTCCGGCCGCTCCGTTTGGCCCAACCGCCCGCGATCGACGGCCGCCTCGACGAGCCGGCTTGGCGCGACGCCCCGTCGGTCGTGCTGGCCAAGACCTTCATTCCCGATTTCGGCAAGGAGGCGAGCGAGCGGACCGTGGCTTCCATGGCCTACGACGCCGAGAACCTCTACTTCGCCTTCAAGTGCTACGACCGGGAGCCGGACAAGATCAAGGCCTCCGTGGCCGACCGCGACACCATCCGCTCCGACGACTTCATCTGCATCAACCTCGACAGCTTCAACGACCGGCAGTCCCTCTACGCCTTCTACGTCAACCCGCTCGGCATCCAGACCGACAGCCGCTTCGCCAGCAACACCGAGGACTTCAGCGTCGACTTCGTCTGGTCGAGCGCCGGACGGCTCGATCCCGACGGCTATACGGTCGAGCTGGCCGTGCCCTTCAAGAGCATCCGCTATGCCGGGAAGGCGCGGGTCGAGATGTCCATCTTCTTCGAGCGCCGCATCGCCCGCCGTTCGGAGCACAGCTCGTACCCGGCGCTCGATCCGGCCCGGGGCTACTTCTTCCTGACCCAGATGATGCCGCTCGAGCTCGCGGACATCCGGAGATACACCCTGCTCGAGGTCCTGCCGGCCTACACCTATCGGGACGGGGCCGAACGGATCGAGGGGGAGCTCGTCGGTGGGCGCGGGGCCCATGACGGCCACCTGACCGCGAAGGTCGGCCTCACCTCCCAGCTCATCCTCGACGGGACCGTCAATCCCGATTTCAGCCAGGTCGAAGCCGACGCCGGGCAGGTCGACGTCAACCTCCGTTACGATCTCTACTTCCCGGAGAAGAGGCCGTTCTTCCTGGAGGGCAGCGAGATGTTCAACCTGGCGGCGTCGGGCACCGGCCCGCTCGCGGCCGCGGTCCACACCCGGACGATCATCGATCCGCTCGTCGGCTTCAAGCTGTCCGGGAAGGTCGGGAAGAAGGACACGGTGGCCTCCATCCTGGCCCTCGACGAATCGCCCCGGGACGATCCCCTTTACGTGCCCGGAGACGACAGGTCGGCGGGCTTCGCCGTCTTCCGCTACAAGCGGGCGGTCGGCAGCGACGGCTACCTCGGCGCGCTCTACACGGGCCGCGAGTACGGCGGCGGGGCGAATCAGGTCGCCGGGGCCGACGGTCAGCTGCGGCTGACGAAGTCGAGCCAGCTGGCCTTCCACGCCCTCGGCTCGTGGACGCGGGCCGGCGGGGAGACGGGCCCGGATGCCGGGCTCGCCCTGGGCGCGGGCTACCTCTACGACACCCGCGATCTCGGCATAACTATCTCATTCTACGATATATCCACGGACTTTCAAACCGACGCCGGCTACCTGACGCGCCAGGGCGTGGCCGGTCTGGCTGCCTCCGTCTCGCCGCGCTTATATCCCAAGAGCGGCTTTTTAAGGAAGATCACACCCAACATCTCCGCCGCGGCGGTCAAGGACCTGCCGAGCGGTCTCTACGAAACGGACGACGCGCTCGGCGTGACGTTCCTCCTTGCCGGGAACACGACCGTCCAAGCCCTCGGGCGCTACTCGACCGAGGTCTTCCTCGGCCGGCGCTTCGACACGGGCGGCGGGCTGATCCAGGTGCTGAGCTACGTCACGAAAAAGCTCTATCTCCGGGGCCTCTACTTCCGCGGCGCTTCCATCCGTTACGTCGCCGACCCCTACCAGGGCTACGGCAGCCGGGCCACGGCCGGCCTGACCTACAAGCCCTCGGAGAAGCTCGACCTGTCTGCCGAGCGGTCTCTACGAAACGGACGATGCGCTCGGCGTGACACTTCTGCTGGCCGGGAACACGACCGTCCAGCTCCTCGGGCGCTATTCGACGGAGGTCTTCCTCGGCCGGCGCTTCGACACGAGCGGCGGGCTGCTCCAGGTGCTGAGCTATGTCACAAAAAAGCTTTATCTCCGGGGCCTCTACTTCCGCGGCGACTCCATCCGTTACCTGGCCGACCCCTACCAGGGTTACGGCAACCGCCTGATCGGCGGCCTGACCTACAAGCCTTCGGATAAGCTCGACCTGACCGCCAGCCTGACCTACGCCGACTTCTTCCGGAAGGAGACCGGCGAGAAGGAGTACGACTACGCCATCGGACGGGGCCGCCTGACCTATCAGGCGAACAAGTTCCTCTTCTTCCGCGGCGTCGTCGAGTACAACTCCTTCCGCCGGCAGATGCTGACCGACCTCCTGGCCTCGTTCACCTACATTCCCGGGACCGTCATCCAGCTCGGTTACGGCTCGATCTTCGACCGGACCGAGTGGGTCGACGGGGAATACCGGGACTCCGGCCGCTTCCTCGGGATGAAGCACGGCCTCTTCTTCAAGGCCTCCTACCTCTGGCGGCTGTGAGCCCGCCGGACCGGCTCCGTGCCCGCGGTCTTGAAAAAAAACCGCCTTGAATGGATAATAGATACGGTCCTATCATTCGCAGGAGGCAATTATGAATCATCGGTTATCCGCGAAGTTCGCGGCCGGCGCCGCGATACTTCTCATTTCGAGCGGCCTGGCCCTGGCCCAGGCGGGCCGCGGCGTCGCCCGCATGGGCGGCTCGGTCGTCGACAAGGACGGCAAGCCCGTCGCCGGGGCCAAGGTCACGGCGGTCTTCGACCAGCCGGGCGGCAGCACCTTCGAGGCGACGACCGACAAGAAGGGCGACTGGGGCATCATGGGCGTCGGGACCGGGAGCTGGATCATCACGGCCAGCGCCCCCGGCTTCCTGCCGGTGTCCACAGGCGCGCATGTCTCCCAGCTCAGCAAGAACCCCAAGATCGTCCTCAAGCTGGAGAAGCAGGCCGCCGGCTCGGGCATCGTCCAGGACGAGGCGACCTTCCAGACCCTCGAGGAGGGCAACGCCTTCTTCAAGGACGGCAAGTACGACACGGCCCTGATGATGTACGAGGAGTTCCTGGCCAAGAACCCCGGTGCCTACCAGGTCCTCCTGAACATCGGCGATTGCTACCGCGAGAAGGGCGAGTTCGAGACGGCCATCCAGAAGTACAACCTGCTCATCGAGCAGGCCGGTCGCCGACCCGGCCATGGGCAAGACCATCGGCGCCAAGGGCCTGGCGGCCATCGGGCTGTGCTTCCTGAAGCAGGACAAGCTGGCCGAGTCCCAGGAGTACTTCAAGAAGTCGATCGAGATGGCCCCCCAGGACGAGAACCTGCCCTACAACGTCGCCGAGATCTATTTCTCCAACCAGCAGATCGACGACGCCATCCGCTACTTCGAGCTGGCCATCCAGATCAAGCCGGATTGGGCCGACCCCTACCTCCGCGTGGCCTTCGCCTACCTCAACAAGGGCGACAACGTCAAGGCGGCCGAGAACCTCGAGAAGTTCATCAAGCTCGAGCCCGAGACGGAGCGGACCGCCCAGGCCAAGGCCATCCTCGACGCCATCAAGAAGTAATCCCCCCGAACGCATTCCCCCGCCCCCGGCCGGGCCTTCCGGCCGGGGATTTTTTTTGCAAAAAAAAGCCCGCCCCGGCTTGCGCCGGGGCGGGCGAGCTTCTGCGTGTACTGCTGCTGCTTAGAAGGAGAACCGGGCGCCGAAGCGGGCGGTCCAGGTTCCGTAGCGGGAGGTGTACTGATTGAACACGGTGTTCTTCCAGTAGGGGTCGCCGGGGGTGTCGAGGGCCGATTCCCAGTCGAACGTCCCGGACAGGAACTCGTCGTTCGAGATTTCCATCGTCGTCCTGTTGGGAGCGTAGGACTTGGCCTGCCAGGTCTTGGTGTTGGTGAAGTTGTTGACCTGGAGGTTCAGGGAAACGTTGTACTTGCCGGCGATCTTGAGGGCGTACTCGACGTAGATGTCGCCCCAGAACGTGAAGGGCAGCCGGCCGAGGTCGCCGTAGCCGTTGGGATAGATGTAGCTATTGCGGACGCTCAGCTGGGTGCTGACGGGCAGGCCGCTGCGGCCGTAGCCGACCACGCCGACCGTGAGGCCGAACGGGAAGGCGTAGGAGCCGTAGGCCTTGAAGTAGTGGGTCCGGTCCTGGGGGAGCGGGCCGTCGAGCAGGGAGCCGTCGAGCCGGTACATCATGAACCACATGTCGAAGAAGCGCTCGACGTTCGGGGAATTCCGGCCGTTCTCGTCGGAGGAGGACAGGCCGCTGTAGTTGCCCTCGACGCGGCTGAGGGTGTAGTTGATGCCGCCCTGCCAGTTGTGGCTGAACCGCTTTTCGAGGGACAGGTTCATGCCGTAGTACTCTCTCTTGGCCTTGGGCTGTTCCCAGAAGCCGGGAGCGAGCTCGTCGAACTTGGCGCGGATCCAGGCGCTGCCGGGGTTGGCGTTGAAGTACTGCTCGCCGCCGGCCTCGACGTCTTCGACGCCGATGTCTTCGATGGTGTTGATGAGGTGCTTCTGAACGAGGCGGACGGACAGGGACAGGTCCTCGGTCAGCTTCTTCTCGGCGCCGAAGGAGATCTCGCGCTGGGACACGGGCTTCAGGTCGGGATCGGTGGTGTCGAACGAGGGAACGCGGAAGTCGATCGTGCCCATGTATTCGCCGCCGGCGGCCTGGTCGGCCTGGGCCCCGGCGCTGGTGTCGCCGGCCACGTACTCGTCGGCGATGTCGTAGAAGTTGGGATTGTCGAGCTTGTAGTAGTCGGTCTTCCACTTGAGACCGCCGAAGGAGCCCTCGGCGATGTACAGCTTCATGACGTCGTAGTAGATGCCGAAGCTGCCGAAGACCTTGAGGGTGGAGTCCCCGAAGACGTCGTAGACGACGCCCAGGCGGGGGGCCAGCTTCTCGTCGAAGCCGAACTTGATGGGCTTGCCGGGGTATTCGGGGTTGAAGGACGGGATGTACTCGGACTCCGTCCGGACGCCCGCGTTGAGCGTGAGCCGGCCGCCGATCGTCCAGGAATCCTGGAGATAGAGGGCGTAGCTGTTACGGGCGATGTCCCACTGGTAGCCGTAGGGCGAGGTCCAGGAACCGCGGATCTGGTAATAGCCGTAAGTGCCGCGGAACGCGGGAACGCCGTAGGCCGACAGGGCCGAACAGGTCCGGTCCCAGTACAGGTTGACCATGGGATAGGGGGCCGAATTGGCGTAGTCTTCCTGGTCGCGGATGAGCTGGGCGCCGGCCTTCCAGGCGTGTTCGCCGCCGAGGCTGACGTAGTAGGACAGGTCGAGGTTGGCGGAATACTTCTCCAGCTTCTGGCGCAGGAGAACCGTCCGGCTGCCGGAGTAGTTGATGTTGCCGGTGTAGAAGAGCAGATCGCTCGTCGATGACGCCTTCGTACACGTAGCTGCTGGTGTTGTTGTAGTACGTGGTGAAGTAGTTGCCGATCTGCTGGTTGGTCGTGTCCGACGTGGAGTAGCCGGCGCGGGCGCTGACGAGGAAGTTGTTGCTGGCGCTGTAGTCGAACATGACGGCCGCGCTGAGGTTGGGATAGTCGTAGCCGGCCTGCTTCCAGGCGTCGATGCCCCAGCCGCCGTAGGTCTTGCTGCTGGTCCCGCTGATGCTCGGGATCTCGCCGCGGTAGTTGGACCAGTTGTTGACGAACGAGGCCGACATGCGCATGCCCTTGAACGGGGCCGCGGTCAGCTTCATCTGGCCGTTCCACACGAAGTCCTTTCTGAAGAACGTGTAGCGCGGAACGTTGTCGAGGCTCGGGTCCGTCGGGCTCAGGGTGTCGTCGGAGAGGAAGCCGCGGGAGCCGTAGGTGCGGGCGTACTGGGGGTTGAAGGAGCCGAAGAACCACAGGCGGTCCTTGAGGATGTAGCCGCCCAGGTTGAAGACGCCTTCGAACCGCTTGTAGTCGTCGCGGCTCTTGCCGCCGGACCAGTACAGGTCGTCGTCGTTGACGAACTCGGCCAGGTTGTCGTCGTAGGGGCTCCAGCGCAGGTAATCGCGGGACTTGCCCTGCATCAGGATGATTGTTGTCGTTGTAGTAGGCCATGATGTCGCCGTGGAACGCATTGCCGCCGGAGCGGGTGATGACGTTGACGACGCCGCCCATCGAGCCGCCGAACTCGGCGTTGTAGCCCGACGCGGTGACCTTGACCTCTTCGACCATCTCCATGACGGCGCTCTGGCCGCGGGTGCCGACGTGGCCCTGCGTGATGTCCGTGCCGTCCATGTACCACATGTTCTCGGTGCCGGTCGCGCCGTCGACCGAGAGGCCGCCGGTGTTGCCTTCGTACTGGACGCCGGGAACGGTGCTGAGCAGGCCGTCGAAGTTACGGCTGCGGGGCAGGCTCATGAACACTTCCTTGGTCATGGTCTGGCCCTTGACCGTGCTCTTGACGTCGATCAGCGGGCTCTGCCCGATGACCGTGACCTGCTCTTCGATGGCCGCCTGGTCCAGGGTCACGTTCAGGCTGACCGTGGTGGACATCTGGACGATGATGTTCTGGCGGATGAGGGTCTTGAATCCCTGCAGGGAGAAGACGACCTCATAGGTGCCGGAAGGCAGGGAGAACAGGCGGTAAGCGCCGTCCCCGTCCGTCACGGCGGTCGCCTTGCCGACCATCTTCGGGCTCGTCGCTTCGACCGAGACGCCGGGCAGCGGGGCGCCCGTGCTGTCCAGGACCTTGCCCTCCATTTTGGAGGTCGCGGTCTGTTGGGCGAAGGCGGTCCCGGCGATGAACAGCGCGAGGATCGCAATCACGAATTTCTTACTCATAAAATAATTCCTCCTAGAAATTGAAAACCTAAACCCAGAGCGGCCAAACGGCCGCCCTCCCATAGCTCATGCGGAAACGTCCTTCCTGTCTCACCTCCTCGTTTAGTAAAAATATTATGGTTTTTCATGTCGATCAAGCCCCCTTAATTAGCAATTATCATGCCAATATGCGGTCACTTTAAATATGTTTATTATGTGTGAGTTACGCTTGGATATGGACCGGGGTGCCTTCGGCATTTTGGACTAATCCAAATATTTGGATTCAGGCTGATTTTTTGGCATTTTCCGGGTTCGGCCGGCCCGGCGCCGGGTCCTGCGGAAAAAGGCCGTTCGAGGCCTCGACCGGGCGCCGGGAGGGGGCTTCAGTCCCCGGCGATCGTCACCGTCGTCCGGGTCCCGGCCATGGTCCTGGAGACCCGGTCCTCGGCGTTGATGTAGAGGTGGTAGGCGCCGGGCGCGAGCCCGGCGAGCGGGAGCTCCAAGAGCATGGAGGACGCCACCGGATGGGTGCTCTTCCCGACGAGGATCGGGATCGCCGGAAAGGCCCGGCCATTCGCGGCGTCGATGAACCGCGCGGACAGCACGAGGTCCGTTTCGGCGGCGCCTGGAACCGAGTAGGGGACGACCACCAGGAGCCGCGGGGCGAGCCTGGAGAATTCGCCGGCCGCCGGAGAGAATCCGGTCCGGTCGTAGGCGTAGATCTCGTCCCACGGCAGCGGACTGGTTTTCTTCCCTGCCGCGGCTTCGACCCGGGCGGCTCCGGTATCCTCGACGAGAAGGAGCGGCGTCCAGAGCCGCAGGCCCTGGGCTGCAGCGGCCCGGACGGCGGCCTTCGTCGAGCCCACGGCGCTCAGGCCCGTGTCCATATCCCTGACGACGACGCGACATGTATAATCGCCCGGCCCGAGCCCGGCCGAAGCTCCGAAGACGACGGCCCGGCCCCGGCCGGTATGCGCGTCGGCTTCGCCGCGGCGGATGTCCCGGATGTCGCCCTTGTCATCGAACACGATGGCCACGTACTCGATCTTTTCCCCCGTGAACCGGGCCGTGACCTCGCCCGGGACCCGGGCCAGGACCCTGAGTCCCGAGCCATCCGCCGTCCCGGAAACGAGCGCGGTCACCGGCACGCCGAGCGGCAGGCGCGAGACGGCCCGCTCGTTGAGGGCCAGGTCGAACAGGTGGAGGTCCTTTTCGAGCTTGGTGTACGCCGCGAAGGGTTTCGGATCGTAGAAGCCCGAGGGGGCCATGACCCGGGCCCCTTTCCGCTTGACCTCGACCTTGACGCGGTGGAACTTGCCGTCCTCCGCCGAGGCCGGATAGTAGCCGAGGACGTAGAAAGCGCCGGTGAGGTCCCCGACGGCGGCCAGGTTCTTTTCATAAGAGCCGATGTTGGAATAGTATTTTCCGCCCGTCCTTTTCGAAAGCGCCCTGAGCGTGTCGATGCCGGTGACCTTGTCGTCGGCGAAAGGATTGTTGGCGTCGTAGCCCAGCAGCGTGGGGGATTGGGTCGACGTCGCTCGCGCTGCCCTTGCCCAGGAGGGTGTCGGCCCCGAAGAGAGAGGTCTGCTTGGAGGCCTCACGCGTGTCGAGGACGAAGAACGCGCAGTCGGAGGCGCTGAATTCCTTGAGCAGCTCCTCCCAGAGAGGTTGGAGGGTCCGGTCGCCCATGTCGTAGGAGAATTGGCTCGGCTCTGACTAATTGCCCTGTCCCGTACCCGTTCCCTGGGCGATCGCCGGATTGCCGTGGACGAGCGAGGTCGGCAGTCCGGTCGAGAAGAGGAGGAAGCTCTTGCTCCCGGGAACCAGCCGCATGGCCTTGGCCAGGGCGGTCAGAGCGGTCAGATAGTCCTGGGCCTGGTACTTGCGACTGCCTCCGGCCGGCTTCGGTCCTCAACACTTCCCCCCTGAGGAACGCATCCTTGCCTCCGGCAGCGACGAATCCCCGCAGGTCCCAGTACTCCCGCTCGATCTCCTCCGCCCGCCCGGAGATCTCCTTGGCGCTGATACCGGCCACGGCTTGGCGCGCTTTAGTCAGATCCTTGGTCAGAAACTCGTGGACCTTGAGGCCCTTCGCCGCCGAATAGGACAGCACGGCCACTTCGTCGCCGGGAGCGGCCTCGGTGTCGATGAAGTGTTGGGCCGCCTTGACTGCGGCCGATGGCGCCGATCGGGACTGTTGAAGGCGAAGTCGAAGAAAATGAAATATTTGCGCGGGAGAAGGCCTTTGGCTTCGGCCCGGATCGCGGCCCTCGCGTCCGGACTTTCTGTAACGGCGGGCGTGCTTGAGACGTGCCGCTCGAACTCGGTCACGGCCACCGGCACTCCGTCGTCGTAGACGACGAAATCCTCTTTATTCAAGTCCAGTATCGCGTTCCCTGACTTGTCGCTGACGTAGACCTGGACGAGCCTCACCGTGACTGAGACTTCGTGCTGGATGGGCTTGCCGGCGTCCTGGCCTCGCGACGGAGCGGCCGGCCCCGTCGAGCCCCAGACGGCCGCGCCGAAGATGACAGCTGCGGCGAAAAAATACGATACGACGCGACGCATCAAACTAGCTTTTCCCTTCCCTTCCCCAGTGAGTTCCGGTCACATGTCGCCCCCTGTTCAGTCCCCGGCGATCGTCACCGTCGTCCGGGTCCCGGCCATGGTCTTGGAGACCCGGTCCTCGGCGTTGATGTAGAGATGGTAGGCGCCGGGCGCGAGCCCGGCGAGCGGCAGGTCGATGAGTCAGTGTCTCCGTCGCCGCGTGCGCGGACCGGCCGACGAGGGCCGTGCCGACGGGCACGGCCTGTCCGCTGGCCGCGTCGATGAGCCGGGCGGTCAGAACGACCTCGGGCTCGGCCGTGCCCGGCACCGCGTAGGGCACGAGGACCTCGAGCCGCTGCGTCAGCCTCGGGACCGTCCCGGCCACGGGCGTGAGGAAGGTCCGGTCGAAATCGTAAGCCTCCCGCCAGGCGAGGAGGGCCCGGCCCTTGGGCGCGCCGGCTTCGAGGAAGGTCTCCCCGGCCGTCGACTTGAGCAGGAGGGGAGTCCCCAGCCTCAAGCCCGTCGCCGACTGCGGCTCCCGGACCGAGGCCCGGACCGAGCTCACCGCGCTCAAGCCCGTGTCCATGTCCCTGACGACCAGCCGGCACGTGTAGTGGCCCGGTTCGAGGACGATGCCCGTGAGGAAGGTCAGGGCCCGGCCGCGGCGCGTCCGCGGATCGATCTCGACCCGGCGCACGTCCCGGACGTCGTTCTTCGCGTCGAAGACGAGCGAAACGAACTCGACCTTCGTCCCGGCGAACTTGTCCGTGACCTCGGCCGGGAGACCGGCCACGACCTCGAGGCCCAGCCCTTCGCCCGACGGGAAGGCCAGCGCGGCCATCGGGAACGTCACCGGCAGCCGCGAGAGGGACCGCTCGTTGAGCGCCAGGTCGTAGAGGTGGAGCTCCTTCTCCATCTTCGACATCGCGGCGAACGGCTTGGGATCGAAATAGCCGGACTGGGCCCGGACCTCGCAGTCCGGCCGCGTGACCGACACCTTGACCTCGTGGAAGCTGCCGTCCTCGCGCTCGTTCGACGAATAGCCGAGCACGTAGTAGGTGCCGGTCAGCGTCCGGACCTGTTCGAGGTTCTTCTCGTACATGTTGATGTTGGCGTAATACCGGCCGCCGGTGATGTCGGTGAGCCGCTTCAGCGAGTTGAGACCCGTCGTCTTCTCGTCCTGGAAGATGTTCGTGGAATCCTGGAATACGCCCTGTGTCGAGGCCAGCCCGCGGCTGCCCGACTCGAAGGTCATGGAGTCGTAAGCGAAGAGGTCGGTGTCCTTGGCCGAAGCCCGCGTGTCGAAGGCGTAGAAGGCGCATCCGGAGGAGCCGAACTCGCGGAACATGTCCTCGTTCTGGGTCCGGAGGACGCGGTCGCCGGGGTCGAAGGACGCCCGGTCCCGGCCCGACGACGGGTTGCCGGACTGGCCGCCGTAGACGAGCGAGGCGGGCACGCCGGTCGAGAAGAAGAGGAAGTGCTTCTGTCCCGGGACCAGGCGGAGGGACTTGGCCAGATCGGTCAGCCGCAGGATGAAGTTCTGGGCCTGGCGCTTGGCTTCCTGCCGCGAGTTCTTGAGCGGGTCGACGACCGGCCGCCCCGCGTTCGCGGCGACCATGTCCTCGTTCGTCGCCCCGGCCCCGGGCAGCGGCTCCTGGGCCATGGTCCAGTACTGGAGCTCGAGGTCCGCGGCCCGGCCGGCGATGTCCTTGCTGCCGATGGCCTCGACCACTTCGCGGATCTTGGCGCAGGTCGCGGGTCAGGTACTCGTGGACGCGGACGCCCTTCAGCATCGTGTAGGTGAGTACGCCGATCTCGTCGCCCGGGATACTTTCGTGTCCAGGAAGTGCAGGGCGGCCGTTTTGGCCTTGACCAGGCCGCGGGCGTTGTTGAACGCGAAATCGAAGAAAAGGAAGAACTTGCGGGTTTGGGCCGGGGTCCGTTCCCAGGTCGGAGGAGACGGCTCGCTGCGGGGACGGTCCCGCCGGTCCCGAAGGCCCTTCCCCGGCCGGGACATCCGCGAGCGCGTGTCTCTCGAACTCCGTCAGGACGACCGGTTGGCCGTTGTCCGTGGCCGCGAAATCGCCCAGGGCCAGATCGTCGACCGGCCGGCCCTTCTTGTCGGTGACGTAGACCTGGATGAGCTTGAGAACGACGGAGACTTCGTGCTGGGGTTTCTTGGTCAGGGCTTGCTGCGAGTCCGCCGGCCCGGATCGTGGCGCCGACGGGGAAGCGAGGGCCGTCGTCCCTAAGAGGCCGGCGGCGAGAATGAAGCCGGCCGCGCCGAGGGCGGCCTTTCCTTGGAAAGAGCGGCGATGCGACATCGGTCCTCCCGGACGGAATCTATTCCCTCGCCCTTTCCGCAGCCATTGTCCGTCCCGCGTCCGGGTTTGTCAAGCCGCCGTCGCCGCGGCCTGGGCGTGTTGACGGCCCCGGGCCCGTCCCCTATACTGAACGAGGAACGCTTTTCATGGGGAGGCCGATCGTGCAACCCACCAAGATCCTTCGGACATCATGCGCCCTGGGCGCGATCCTGATCTCCGTCCTGGCTTTTGCCGGCCGCAGCTCCGCCGCCATCCCGAAGAAGGACGCCTGGTACAGCCAGCACTACGTCATCATGCAGGATTTCGAGAAGAAGGCCTACCGCAATCTCAGTGAGGAAGGGCGGAAGGCCTTCCAGGAGCTCTTCTGGGCCGTCCGGACGGCCGACGCCCGGGCCACGTTCGCCGAGCGGCTGGAATACGTCAAGAAGAATTTCTGGAAAGAGAACAATCAGCAGCCGTGGAACACCGATCGCTCCCGGATCTTCCTCCTCAACGGCAGCCCCGCCTCGATCGACGTCGACCAGAACGCCAGCTGGGGCACGGTCGGCCTGCCCGCCGATCTGCGCCAGGCGACCGACCGGTCCAACGAGGACGTCGCCGCCAACCGGGCCGAGGTCTGGGTCTATCCTTTCGATAAATACTTCGTCAAATACACCTTCGTCTTCGTCCAGCCCTACCAGTGGAAGATCATCCAGGGGTCGGGGAACCGCTATCTCGCCGGGCTCGAGGCCCACAGCCGCGAGGTCACCTACGGCGTCGCCGAGCTCGAGCCGTACAAGCAGGACCTGGCCGGCCTCGGCAAGAAGAAATAGCCGCCCCGGGATCCCGCGGAGAGATCGGCCACGCGCGCGCTCATCGTCTTCACGGCTTCGCTCGGCGCCTTCCTTCTCTATCTCCTCTGCGAACGCGTCGGCCTCGAACGGGCCCTGCGCCGCGTGCCGCGGCGGATCGCCGTCACCGGGACCAGGGGCAAATCCGGCGTCACCCGGCTCATCGCCGCCGGACTGAGGGCGTCGGGCGCCCGGGTCCTGGCCAAAACGACCGGCTCGAAGCCCGTGCTCATCCTCCCGGACGGCTCCGAGCGGGTGATCGCGCGGGCGGGCGGGGCCTCGATCCGCGAGCAGGTCCGCCTCGTCGCCCTGGCCGCGGAGCTCGGCGCCGACACCCTGGTCGCCGAGATGATGAGCATCGGCCCGGAGTGCCTGCGCGCCGAATCCCACCGCATTCTCCGGCCCGGGACGCTCGCCGTGACCAACGTCCGGCTCGACCACCTCGACGACATGGGCCGGGACAGGGCCGCGATCGCGCGGACGCTGGCCTCGGCCGTTCCGGACGGGGCCGACGTGTTCGTCCCGGAGGAGGAGGTCCACGAAGCCTTCGTGGGTGCGGCCCGGATCGCGGGGGCGAGGCTCCATCGCGTCGCTCGCGAAGAGCGGGGAGGGGGAAGTGACGTGGGGGCCCCCGGACGGTTGCCGCTCGGGGAATTCGAGCCCAATATCCGCCTGGCCCGGGCGGTCCTCGGTGCCCTGGGTGTCGACCGGGCGGCCGCAGATAGAGGCATGGCCGGCGCGGCCCCGGACGCCGGGAGCCTGCGGATCCGGCGCGGCCTCTTCGGCCGTCCGCCGCGCCCGGCGACCTGCGTCAGCCTCTTCGCCGCCAACGAGCCGGAGTCGTCGGCCGCCGCCCTGGCCGAAGTCCTTGGTCGCCTGCCCCGGGCCGGCCGGCCGCTCGTCGGCCTTCTCGCCCTGAGGGAGGACCGGGGCGACCGGACGCTCCAATGGGTCCGCGCCGCGGGCGACGGCTTCTTCCGGGATTTCGCGGCCGTCGTCCTCGTCGGGCCGCCGGCCCGGCCGGCCCTGCGGCGGCTCCGCCGCGCGAAGCCGCCGGGCGCGACCGTTTTTTCCGCGGCCGGCGGGGGATCGCCCGAAGCGGTCATGGACCGCGTCATGGCCGCCGTCGCGGGCGAGCCTGTCGTCGTCGGGCTCGGCAATTTCGTCGGCCCGGGCGAATCGCTCGTCCGTCACTGGGAACGCGAAGGGACAGCCCATGATCGTTGAAACGCTCGTCATCGGACTCGTCATCGCCCTCGTCTGGGCCGAGCTCACCGACATCTCGCCCGGCGGCATCGTCGTCGCCGGCTATTTCGCCCTTTACCTCGACCGGCCCCTGCGCGTCGCGGCGACCCTCGCCGTCGCCCTGCTGGCCTGGGCGGCCGTCAAGGCCCTGTCCCGCCACCTCGTCCTCTTCGGCCGCCGGCGCTTCGTGCTGGCGGTCCTCGTCGGCGCCGTCCTCTCGCAGGCCTGGCTTCTCGCCCTGCCGAAGCTCTTCGAGGCCCCGGTCGAGCTCCGGGTCATCGGCTGGATCGTGCCCGGCATCCTGGCCTCGAGCCTGGCCCGCCAGAAGCCCCTGCCGACCCTGGCCTCGCTCGCCGCGGTGTCGACCCTGACCTTCGCCGTCGTCAAGCTGGCGGCGCTGCTGTGAGAGAACAGGGGGGCGGACGGTTCCCGTCGCGCCGTCTTCGCGGCCGCGGCCCTGAGCCTCGTCTACCTCGCCCTCCTCCGGGTCCTGCCGGGGCCCGCCCCGGCCGCGCGGGCGGAGATGATCGAGGCGTCGCGGCTGATGGCCCGGGCGACCGCGGCGCTCCGGGAGTGCCGGGCGGCGCGCGGGATCGTCCTCGACCGCGCGGCCGACCCCAACGGAACGGGCCTCATCGGCGTGGAAGGTTCGGAGATCACGACCTCCTCGGGACAGCTCGAGGCCAAGCGGACGACGACGAACCCGGACTTCGCGGCCCTGGTCGTGTCGCTCCTCCGTGAAGCGGGCGTCGGGAAGGGCGACGCCGTGGCCGTCGGCGCCTCGAGCTCCTTCCCGGCTTTCATCGTCGCCACGCTCTCCGCCGCCGCGGCGATGGGGGTCGAGCCTCTCGTCGTCTCCTCGCTCGGCGCGTCGCAGTGGGGCGCGAACGTTCCCGGCTTCATGGGACTCGACATGGAGGAATGCCTGCGCTCCGGTCCGTTCCCGGGCTTCGCGCCCGTCGCCCGCGCCGTCGGCGGCGAGGGGGACGTCGGGCGGGACATGGAACCCGCCGGCCGGGCCGCCCTGGAAGCGCGGCTCCGCGCCGGGAGCGTCCCGTTCCTCGCGGAACCGGATCTCGCCCGGAACGTCGCCCGGCGGATGGCGATCTACAGGGAACGCGCCGGGTCGAGCCGGATCGCGGCGTTCGTCAACATCGGCGGCTCCACGGCCAATATCGGCACGAACGCCCGGGTGCTCGAGCTCCGGCCCGGGCTCGCGGCAGGCGTCTTCGTCCCGCCCCTTCCCGAGCGCGGCGTCCTCCAAGCCATGGCGGCCGCGGGCGTTCCGGTCATCCATCTGCTGAACGTCAAGGGGCTGTGCGAGCGCTACGGCTTGCCCTGGGACCCCCGGCCCCTGCCGGCTCCCGGCGGCAACGGCCCCGTCTATCGCCGCGCCTCGTCCGGCTCGCTTCCTTTCATCGCCCTCACCGCAGCCTACATCCTGGCGATCGTGACCCTGCTGGGCTTCGCCCGCCCTGTTTTTCTTTGATTGACACGGCCGGCGAATTCGCCCGATAATGGTCCCGCCCGGTAAGCCCGGACTCTCTTGACTCGTCCCTATTTCGCTTGGCGCGATAAAATTTCGAAGAAGAGGGAGGAGTCATGTCCAAGAAAACGCTCGCCGTCCTGAGCCTCGCGATCGCCGTGGTCTTCCTGTTGTCGTCGACCGCATGCGTTTCCAAGAAACGCCTGGAGAGGGTCGAACAGGAGAACGCCCAGCAGATGGCCCAGGCCAACGCGCGCATCGACGATCTCACCAAGAAGAACGAGACGCTGGACAAGGGCCTGGCGGATACCCAGAGCGCCCTCTCCGGCGCTCAGAGCGAGAACAAGCAGCTCGCGTCGACCGCCGCTTCGCTCAAGGACCAGCTGGCGGCGCTCGAAGGCCAGAAGACCGAGCTGGATAAGGCCCTGGCCGCGGGCAAGGAGACCGAAGCTTCCTATCAGAAGAAGGTCCGGTCGCTCAACGGCGCCATCGGCAACCTGAGAACGAAGGTGGCCGAGATGGAAACCATGATCGCGACCAAGGAAGCGGAGATCGCCGCGCTGCAGCAGACCGAGGCCTCGCTCAAGGCCGCGGCCGAGGAGCAGAGCATCAAGCTGGCCGCCCTGACCGCCGACAAGAATTCCCTGACGGCCGAGCTGGACAAGACCGTCGCCAGCAAGAAGTCGACGACCCTGATCCTGGGCATCCTGCTGGGGCTGGCTGTCATCCTAGCGCTCGTCGGGTTCCTGCGGGGCCGGAAGACGGCGGCCTGACCGGGTTTTCCCGGTCCGCCGGCCGCCTACTCGTGGAAGAGCTTCCCGGCCGGGGCCGTCCCGGGGTCCTTGAGGAAGGCCCCCGTCCCTTTGGCGACGACCTCGGTGTAGCGGGGGACGCCTGAGACGACGACGGCCTTGTCCGGCTTGTCGGCCGACCAATTCTCCAGGATCTGGAGGACGGTCGAGGTGTGCCGGCCGACCCGGATGTCGATCGGCCAGCCGCTCTCGTCGATCTTCTCGAAGAGCAGGCCCCTCTTTCCCGCCCGGACGACGAACTCGTCCTTGCCCGTGAGCAGAAGCGCCCTGTCCGTCCGCCCGCGCGTCGCGTCGAGGAAAGGCTCCGGGGCTTCGAGCAGGAGCGAGATGGCGTCGGTGGCGTCGCCGATCTCGCGGTGGGACAGTCCGTGCAGGGCCTTGGGCGAGTTCTCGACGCCGATCGCGAAGCCCTCGACGCTGCTGATGAACATCGAGGCCGCCGCGGCCAGGTCGGCGCCCTTCTCGTGGGCGACGATGGTGCTGATGACCGGATACTGGAGCTCGGCTTCGTGGAAGTCGATGGCGATGTCGACCTTCTCGCGGCGGATGAGCTCGACGATGGCGTAACAGGTCCGCTCGGTCAGCGTGCCGTTCGGCCGCCCCGGGAAGGCCCGGTTGAGGTTGCGGATGTCGACGTAGGCCAGCTCCTGGCGGGTCGGGTAGTGGAGGTAGACCTCGGGATCGGGCCACTGGTCGAGGGGGTTCGACCAGCGGTCGCCCATGCGGAACTTCTGGCCGCCCCAGGACGTGGGGATGGTGAAGTCCGGCGGATAGGCCCCGCCGAGCCGGGTCGCGGTCGAGCCGCTCCGGTTGGCCGTCAGGATGATGAAGATGCGGCCCTGGGCGAGCTCGGCGTTCTCGGCGAAGATCCAGGAGGCGAGGCGCCCGGCCGGCTCCTCGGGATGGGTGCCGCCGAGGAGGAGGACGGTCCCGCCCGGCTTTCGGCCTTCGAGGACGTAGACGTTGGCGTCGTTGATCGTGCCTTTCACCGGCTCGAAATAATCGCCGAGCGTGGCCACGCGCGCGACCCCCGGCCCGGCCACGACGGGCTCGGCCAGGTGCCGGCTGCGGTAGAAGCTCGATCCGGCCAGCACGGCCAGGACGACGCCGAGGCCTGCGACGACGGCCTTCGCGGATCATTTGAGCCTCAGCAGCCGCAGGATGAACGGGAGGAGGACGATGACGGTGAGCGCCTCCTCCTGCCAGTTCTTCCGCTTCAGGAAATTCCCGACCAGCAGGAAGGCGACGAAGGCGGTCAGCAGATAGTAGAACAGGGTCACGACGGTCGCCATGCTAAAACACCGTCAGGAAGGACAGTTTCTTGCTGAAGACGACCATCAGCGTCCCGACGACGGCGATGAGGACCGCCGGCACGAGACAGTATCTCAGGAATTTCCCGTACGGCTCCTTCAGGCCCACGGTGGCCGTGGTCAGGCGGCCGATGATGGCCGTCGGCGGAATGGCGTCGCCGAGCGGCCAGATGACGCTCATCCCGGCCAGGGCCACGACCGGGTCGAGACCGATCGTGTTGAAGAGGAGGACGAGCGGCACGCCCAGCACGGGCGCCGCTCCCCACATCAGCACGGCTTCGGACACGGGCAGCGTCACGAAGAGCGTCAGGAAGACGACCGTCACGGGCAGGGTCACCGTGGTGATGGCGATGAGGCCGCGGACGCCGGTCAGGGCCATGATCTGGACGAGGATCCCGGCGCAGGTCAGCGTCCCGATGAGGGGCAGGAGCTGGCGGACGGTCTCGCGGGAGACCTTGAGGACGTCGAGGCGGACGGGCGACAGGGCCCATGCGGCCGCCGCGGCCGCGGCGAACATCAGCGGCAGGCCGAGCACGGGCACGTCGAAGGGGAAGACCCGGCCGGCGACGACGAGGAGGAAGAAGACGACGAAGGGGACCGCCACGCGGAGCCAGCTCATCTTCGCCGGCGCCTCGGGCAGCTCGGCCATGGCCTTGGCCAGGTCGACCGGCTTCGCGCGGGCCCCCAGGATGAAGATCGTCAGGAGGGCGAGGAGGACGCAGGGGACGAGGAGCGGCAGGAAGAACCCGACGTAGGGCATGTTGACGCCCGCGGCCGTCAGCATGGCCCAGAGGTTGACGGGCGGGGCGGCGGCGCTCAGCCCGGCGATGACGAAGATGATGGCCGCGATCTTGGGCCCGGGGATATCCATGGTGCCGAGGATCGTGGCGGCCATGCCGCCCATGATGAGGACGGTCACGCTGCCGGCCCCGGTCAGCGCCCCGGGGACGAGGAGGAGCAGGGCCAGCAGGACGAAGAGCGGGGCCTTGTGCCGGTGGAAGCGGCGGACGATGGCCCGGACGGCGAACGCGGCCGCCCCCGATTCCTTGAGCAGGTTCATGAACAGCGTGGCCGTGACGAAGATGAGGACGATGTCGAAATAGGTGAAGGCCCCTTCGACGATGTGTCGGGCCGGGATGCCGTTGCCCCCGGCGAGCGAGCCGGCCAGGGCGGCCGCGAAGAGCGAAAGCTCGGTCGAGACCTTGAGGAGCTTGGCGATGATGAAGGCGGCGATCATGACGGCCAGGACCAGGGTGGCCGATGTCGTCGCGCTCATGCGTTCGGGGCTCCTTCTTCCCTCAACGGGCCATGACGGTGATCCGGGCGATGCACGTGAACGACTGGGCCGAAGTCATGTCGCGGCAAATGCCCCGCTCGAGCAGTAGCACGCCCCTCTCGTAGTCGTCCCAGCGGAATTTGTCGGCGTCGATGGTCCGGCCGGTGAGGGAGGCCAGCTCGGCCACGCCTTCAGCGACCGGCGGCAGGCCGAGGTATTCCAGGACGACGTTGACCGACCGGACGTCCTTGATGGTCATGTACTTGCCGCCGTCGGTCATGGCCAGGGAGAGCGGCGGCCCGGGATCGTCGAAGATGTAGGACGTGGTAGAGGTCCCGGCGACGAAGCTCTCGCGCTTGTTGAAGGTGTAGGCCCGGGCCTTGACCGGGAAGAGCTCCTCTTTGACGGCCGTGAAGGACAGGGTCTCGAGCTTGGTCTGATTGACGTAGTAGAGCCCCAGGCCCAGGAGGGCCGCGACGATGAGGGCGCGGACGATCGTCTGCATGTCGTTCTTGACGATGATGACGACGATCCAGAGGATGCAAAGACCGAACAGGATGAGCAGGGCCGTCTTGGCGGTTTCCGTGGCGATCATGGCCGGACCTCCTTCCCGTAGCGTGGCGGTATTGTAGCACAACGGGGCCCGGAGAGGGTATAATGCGTCCTTCATCGCGTTCCAGGAGGCCCTCATGAAGCGCATCCCCCACCTCGCCGTCCTCATCCTCGTCCTGGCCGGGCTCGTCCCCGCCGTCGTCCAGGACACCCCGCCCCGGCCGGCGCCGAGCTCTCCGGAGGTCCTGCGGGCCATCGTCAACGAGGCCTCCGGCGAGCGGGCCCTCCAGAACGAGATCCATCTCACCGGGGTCAACCGGAACCGCAAGGCCGCCGAATACCGGAGCGGGTATTTCGAGTCCGCGTTCATCCTCGAAAAGCTCCGCGAATACGGGCTCGAGGACTCCTTCACCCTCGATCTCCCCGTCGAGGGCGGGACGACCTGGGACGCGGAATCGGCCGAGCTGTGGACCGTCGAACCGGAGCTCGCCAAGATCGCCGACCTCGACGACATGCCGGCCTCACTCTGCTCGGGCAGCGCGACGACGGACACGACGGCCGAGCTCGTCTACGTCGGGCCGGGCGACCGCGAGGAGTTCTACAAGGACAGGGACGTCGAGGGCAAGATCCTGCTGGTCAACGGATCGCCCGAGAGGGCCCGGCGGCTGGGCGTGCAGAAATACGGCGCCGCGGGCCTCGTGGGCTGGGCCTCGAGCCATCCCGAGTTCGACCGGGACGAGGTCGGCTGGAACGGCCTGCGCCTCGGGCCGGGGGACCGGGCGACGTTCGGCTTCACGGTATCGCAGCGGCAGGGCCAGGACCTCCGGGACGCCCTGGAGCGCGGCCGCAAGATCGTCGTCCGGGCCGTCGTCAAGACCCAGACCGTCGCGGACTACAAGGACCAGCTGACGGTCGCCCTGATCAAGGGGACCGAGCGTCCCGACGAGGAGCTCGTTTTCACCGCCCACCTCTACGAGGGCTGGGCCAAGCAGGGGGCCAACGACAACGCCTCCGGCTGCACGGCCATCCTGGAGACCGCCCGAGTGCTGCGGAAGCTCATCGCCGAAGGCCGGATCCCGCCGCTCAAGCGGTCCGTCCGCTTCCTGTTCGTTCCCGAGATCTCGGGGACGGCGGCTTACCTCAGGCCTCAATCCGGACATCCGGAAGAGGATCTTCGCCAACATCAACCTGGACATGGTCGGCGAGGGCCTGATCATGAACCGGAGCTTCAACCGCCTCAACCAGACCCCGTGGTCGCTGCCGACCTACCTCAACGACGTCATGGCCTCCTACTACGAGTGGATGGGCGATTCGCAGCGGGACGCCCAGGAGATCGAGCTGGAGGTCGGGCGGCGTGCTGGCTCCGACCGGCTCGCGCGATCCCTTCTACTTCCTGGTCGAGCGTTACTCCGGCGGGAGCGATCACGACGTCTTCGTCGACGGCAGCGTCCGCATCCCGGCCGTCCTGATGATCGTCTGGCCCGACCAGTGGTACCACTCGAGCGGCGACACGCCCGACAAGTCCGACGCGACGCAGTTCAAGAGGATCGTGACCATCTCCGCGGCCGCCGCCGAATTCCTGGCCAATGCCGGACCGGACGAGGCCGTGAGGATGATGGCCGAGATCTCCGCCCGCCAGGGCGGCCGGCTCGGCGCCGACCGGGCCCGGGCCGAGCGGCTGGTGTCGGGATCCGACGCCAAGACCGTTCACGCCGCTTACAGGGACGCCCGCGTCATCGTCGAACAGGGCTTCGTCCGGGAAAAAGAGACTCTGGCCTCGGTCCGCTTCTTCGTCGGCAAGGACGCCGCCGCCGAACGGATCCTGTCCGGCCGCCTGGCCGATCTCGATACCGTCCGGGCCAGTCACATCAAGACGATCGACGATCTCTACGCCGTCCGTTGCCGGAGCCTGGGTGTTCCGGCCGGGAAGCCGTCGCCGACCAAGGACGAGATCCGGCTGGCCGGGCTTGTGCCCGTCCGGACGGAGAAGATGGGCGGCATGATGGCGATGTGGGGTCTGCGCGAGGAGTTCCGGAAGCTCGGCTACCAGGCGCCTCCGTCCATCCAGATGGCCGAGATGGAGCTCCGGAACTTCATCGACGGGAAGCGCTCGATCCTCGACATCCGCGACGCGGCCTCGGCCGAGCTCGAGCCGCTCGACCTCCTCGAGGTCGAGACATGGGTGGGCGTCCAGGAGAAGGTCGGTCTCGTCACCATCAAGAAGAAATAGGCGCTTACTTCGCGAACAGCTTCTCCAGCGCCGGGATCAGGTCCACCGTCTTTTCGAATTCGACGAGGGGGATCTTCTTGGCTTCGGAGATGACGGTGAAGCGGCCGTCGGAGTTCCCGTCCTTCAGGACGAGGAGGATGGCCGAGTGGGGGGCCACGGCGTCGATCGACTGCTCGTCGGTCGTGTCGCCGGCCGCGGCGCCCTGGGAGCGCCGCTTCATGCCCTCGATGTGGGCCCCGATGACCTGGATCCCCTGCTTCTTGGCCTCGGCGATGAGGGCGGTTGCCCGGGCCAGCTCGTCGTCTATCTCGATGCCGGCCGCGCCCATGCCCTTGAGGCTCGCCCCCATGGTGATGATGAGCGACTTGTAGGGCGTGCCCGCCTTGGCTTTGGCCTGGAGGGTTTCCGGCGTCGCCAGCGGGTCGATGTCGAACGCCAGCTTGAGGCGCTGCAGGACGACCTTGATCGTCGTCGGTCCGATGCTCTGTCCGCAGGACGTGACCAGGACGGGGAGTTCGGCTTTGGCTTCCGGGGTCTGGCTCGGGAGCGTGGTGGGGAGGAGAACGAGGACCGCGGCGGCGAGGACCGCGGCGGATCTATGAAGATGCGACATGGACGGCTCCTTTCTCCGGCCTTTCCGGCCGCGAGAACTTATGTTAGGCCAAAGGAGCGCCCCGGTCAACCTCTCCCGGACTTCCCTGGATTCGGGGGATGCACCATTTTTTATGGTATAGTCCCGACCAGGCATCATTCCTCGCTTGGAGGGACCGATGAAGATCAATTCCGCCCGCGTCGCCTGCCTCGCCGGAGCGGCCGCGCTTCTGGCCGTCGGATCGTGCCAGGGCTCCCGCGACCGGATGGAAGCCATCACGGTCGACGAGCTCGCGGCCCACATCAGCTACCTCTCGAGCGACCAGCTGGAAGGCCGGGCCGTGGGGACGCGGGGGATCGAACTGGCCGCCCAATATCACGAGGACTATTTCCGCAGGATGGGCCTCCAGCCCGCGTTCGGAACGAGCTACCGCCAGACGTTCCCGCTGAAGGGCTCGCGGCCCGATCCGCAGGCGTCGCTCGAGATCTCGGGCCCGGGCGTCTCGCTCGCGCCGGTGCTCTGGGACGAGGTCGTCCTCCGGACCGAGCGAGAGGACTGTCCGCCCGAGGCGACGGGCGAGCTCGTCTACTGCGGCTACCTCGTCCAGGCGCCCGAACGGCAGTGGGACGACCTCAAGGGGATGGACGTCGCGGGCAAGGTCCTGCTCGTCGAGGTCAACGAGCCGGGCAACCGCCCGGGCGGCGTCTTCGACGGCGAGGACATGACCTACTATGGCCGCTGGCCCTACAAGTACGAGAAGGCGACCGAGCTCGGCGCCGCCGGCGTCCTCATCATCCACGACACCAAGGGCGCGGCCTACGGCTGGGACGTCCTTCGGGCGTCCTGGGCGAACGAGAGCTTCTTCGATCCCGACCGGAACCCCCGGCTCCTCTTCGAGGGCTGGATCGGCGGCGAGACGGCCGACCGCATCCTGGCCGCCGCCAAGCTCGACCGCAAGGTCCTCCGTGACCGGGCCGAAACGCCGGAATTCGCTCCCGTCCCGCTCGGCCTCGAGGCCACGGTCCGCCAGCACCGGGTCTACCGGACGGTCGACGGCGTCAACGTCGCCGGCATCGTCCGGGCCGAACACCCGGAAGCGACGAAGCGGACGATCGTCTTCTCGGCCCATTACGATCATTTCGGCAAGGACGAGACGCTCCAGGGCGACCAGATCTACAACGGCGCGGTCGACAACTGCTCGGCTTCGGCCGCCCTGCTGGCCACCGCGGGATATTTCGCCCAGCGCCCGGACAAGCTCAAGAACGATCTGTGCTTCGTCGCCGTGACCGCCGAGGAACAGCTCCTCCTCGGCTCGGCCTATTTCGCCCGGCACCTGCCGTTCCCCAAAGACGCGGCGGTCGCCAACATCAACTACGAGATGACCAACGTCTGGGGCGAGACCGAGGACGTCTACGCCATCGGGGCCCGGCACTCCGACCTCGACGCGATCGCCGCGGAGGCGGCCGGGAGGCTGGGACTGCGCTATACGGCGGAGCGCAACGGCGAGCTCGGCTTCTTCTACCGCTCGGACCAGATCTCGTTCGCCCGGGCCGGCATCCCCGCGGCCTGGCTCAGTCAGGGGATCGTCTCCCGGGGGGCCGACAAGGGCCTCGTCCAGAGGAAATTCGAGGACTACCGGGCGACCAAATACCACAAGGTGACCGACGAGATCCAGCCCGACTGGGACCTGCGGGGGACGCTCCAGCTCACCGACTGGGCCGTGGAGATCGTCGCCCTGCTCCAGGAGCGCGCGGACCTGCCCCAGTTCGTCCCGACGAGCTCGTTCAAGCGTGCGCCCGTAAAATGAATTTACTGCGGCTCGACCTCTTGACCCAGGCGATCCCGATGGCACATTTTATGCTGGAGAGGGAATGGGGTGGAACATGGGAGTCTCGAACCAGCCCGCCCTAACGCTCGCACGGAGGTGTCGGTCCATGCCCAAGCGCGGTCTTCTCCTCGGTTTCGTGTTCTCCGCCCTCGTCATCGGCCGGCCGGTCCTCCTTACGGCCCAGCCCCATCAGGGCCTCCTGGACAAGACCTACAAGGACGGCGTCCTGCGCAAGGTCGCCGATATCGTCGAGAGCAAGTATGTCCTGGCCGAGAAAGCCAAGGGATACGCCGATGAATTCCGGGCGAAATGCGCGTCCGGGGCTTACAGCGCGCTGACCGACCCCAAGGACTTCGCCGACAAAGTCACCGCCGACCTCATCGCCATCACCCACGACAAGCATCTGAATTTCCGCGTCATGGTGCCCAGCGACGTCGGCGAGAAGGCCGAGGGGACGCTGCATCATCCTATCCGGTATTATCGCCTGAGGCTCAAGGAGAACGCCGGCTTCAACGAGCTCAAATGGATCGAGCCGGGCATCGGCTATATCGATCTGCGGCGGTTCTATTCATTCGACCAAGCCAGGGACATGGCCGTCGCCGCCATGACCTTCCTGGCCAACGCCCGGGCCATCATCATCGACGTCCGGGAGAACGGCGGAGGCTCGGGGGACTACCTGAGCAGCTACTTTCTGCCGTACCCGACCCAGTTGAGCGGTTCCTATGCCCGTCAGACCGGCGCACTGACCGAGAGCTGGACCCGCCGCGACATCGGTACGGAACCGCGGCTCGACGTGCCTCTCTTCATCCTGACCGGGCCGAACACCTTCTCGGCTTCCGAATCCTTCGCCTTCGACATGCAGGCCCTGAAGAGGGCGAGGCTCGTCGGAGAGCCGACCAAAGGCGGGGCCCACTCCACCGATGTCTTCGGCATCGGCGACCAATTCGAATTCTACATCTCGACCGAACGGGGGGTCAGCCCCGTGACGGGGGGAATTGGGAGGAGGTGGGCGTCATCCCCGACACCCGTGTTCCCGCCGCCGCGGCCATGGACGCCGCCCTGGTCGAGGCCCGCCAAGCGGCCGAGGCCTTCGGGAAGGCCGAGGACGCGGGCTTGAAGCCGGCCGTCGATGAAATGCAGATCCTGGCCGACGACGCGGCCCGGCTCTACCGGGAGGGGAAGGACCGCGATGCCGCGGCGGCCCTGGAAGCGCTGGTGGGGAAAGTCCGGGCGGCCGGCCTCGCGAGCGAGTTCTTCATGGGAGTCTTCGCCTACAACTTCCAAGACCCTGGGGACGAGCGGATGCTCTTGGCCATCCTCGAGAAGAACGTCGAGCTCTTTCCCGGGTCGTTCACCGCTTTCGAGATCTTGGCGTCCGCCTGTGCGTCCCAAGGGAAGACGGATCTCGCCCTCGGATATTTCCGGAAGGTCCTCGAGTTGGACCCCGGCAACCGGAACGCGGCCAAGATGATCAAGGAGCTTCATAAATGAGGCCTGCGGGCCGTAAGGAGTCATAGAAATGAACCCCGTCAACCTGGCTCACAAGCTCACGCTGTTCACGAAACAGTGGCATCCGCATCTGATCGCGGAAGGGGACAGCCTGCAGGTCTATCTGTCGAAGCTCCAGGGCGAGTTCGTCATGCACGCCCACGAAAACGGCGACGAATTGTTCTATGTCGTCAAGGGCCGAATGGAGATGCGCTTCAAGGATGGGACCGTCGAGGTCGGGGAAGGCGAGATCATCCTGGTGCCCAGGGGCGTCGAGCACGCCCCCGGACCCTCCCGACGAAGAGGTCCACGTCCTGGTCGTCGAGCCGCTCGGCACGACCCATACGGGCAACGTCCGCGACCGGCGGACGATCGACGTCTTCCACCGGATATAGGGGTTGGATTTTTTCGCGGAGTGTGTTAGACTCCGGCGGTAATGGAGATCAAACCCGCCCCCCGTCATTCCCGTTTTTCGGATTATCTCACCCCCGCCCAGGTCGTCTTCGACCTCAAGAGCAAGGACAAGGTCGAGGCCATCGAAGAACTCCTCGACGTCCTGGCCAAGCAGAAGCTCATCGAGAACAAGAAGCTCCTGCTGACCCGCATCATCGACCGCGAGAACCTCGTCTCCACGGCCATCGGCTACGGCGTCGCCCTGCCGCACGCCCGCGTCGACGCCGGCGGCGAGATCGCCGTCGCCGTCGGCCGGTCGGACAAGGGCATCGACTTCGACGCCCACGACGGCCAGAAGGTCCACCTGATCATCCTCGTCGTCTGGAACCCGACGCTGCCCGGCCTGTTCAACCACCTCTTCGCCGGGCTGGCCCGCTTCCTCATCCGGGCCGAGAACCGGGGCCGGATCCAGGCCGGCCAAGGACAAGGCCGAGCTCTACGAGCATCCTCTCCGCGATCGAGTTCAAGTTCGTCCACGAGGAGAAGATCGTCAGCCGGGCCCGCCTGCTCAAGAAGCTCCAGGAGCTCGAGCTCCAGAAGAAGAAAGGCGACCAAGGACCAGCAGAAGGAGCTCCAGAAGCAGGCGGCCATGATCCGCGAGGAGCTCGACCGCGACCTCGTCTCCCGGTTCGACCGGCTGATGGAGCGCTACGGCTTCGCCGTCGCGGACGCGATCGACGGGGTCTGCCAGGGCTGCAACATCAACATCTCGACCCAGATGTATTCGGCCATGGAGGGCTCGAACGACATCTACGTGTGCGAGAACTGCGGCAAGTACCTGGTCTCGGCCAAGAAAAAGAAGAAGTAATCAGTCGACGCCGACGGCGGCCAGGTTCTCGGGGATCAACAGCTTGTAGACCGGATAGGTCTGCGCCCCGCGGCCCCACTGGCTGACGATGTCCCGGTCGAAAAAATTCCAGACGAGAAGCCCGTCGTCGCTCTCCGGCTCGAGGAGGTAGGCGGCGAGCCGGCCCAGGGGCTGGGCCGTCCGGACGACGAGCGTGCCCTTGGGGAACTCCCGCTTCTCGACGGCGTACTCGCCCTTGACCGTGTTGGTCCGGTGGCCCTGGTAGAGGCGCTCGGCCCCCTTGATCTCCTTGAGGCGGAAGGCCTCGACCTCGAGCGTCGCGGCCTCGGTCAGGCGTTCGACGGAGAGGCCGTGCTGGCGCAGCTTCTCGAGGACCTCGGTCCCGGCGAGCGGGACGAGGTAGGCGAAGGGCAGGCGGACGGAGCGCTTCGGGACGAAATCGGCGTAATAGGGCATGACGTAGGTCTTGGTCTTGTCGGTCGGCTGCATGCCGGGGGAAGGGCGGGGCGCCCTGGCCGCCGGGCGCGGGCTCGGACGGGGCCTCCATCTCGTAGCCGAGGACGGAGAGCTTGCCGGGGAGCGGCTGGACGTCGATGTCGAGGCCGAAGGTGTCGGTCTCCGGCGGGCGCGAGCCCGGCCTGGACGGTGCGGGCGTCGGCGTCGGCGACGAGCTTCTGGAGCTCGGCGGTGTTGGCGGCGCAGTAGTCGAGGATGGCCTTGAGCAGGTGGTAATTGCCGGCGACGCGGGTCCGGAAGTCGGCGTAGTTGTAGTTCTCGTCGAGGATGGAGAGGCGGTTGCGGAGGCCGATGTAGTTGGTCATGTAGCGCGGCTGGTGCCCGAAGGTCCGCCAGCCCTTCTCCATGTCCCGGAAATCCATGGGATCGCCGTAGGGGACGGAGAGCGTGCCGTACTTCTTCTCGAGCGTCGCGTCGACCGCCGGCAGCATCTTGTCGCGCGCGTACTTGAGGACCGCCGGGTCGCCGTTCGGGCAGAGCGGCCACGAGTAGGTCACCGGCTCCTGGTGGAACGAGCCGTCGGTCGTGTGGCAGTCGACGAGCAGGAGCGGGTCCCAGCGCAGGAGGACGTTGCGGACGAGGCCCCGCATCTCCGGGCTCTCGAGCTTCATGGAGTCCCGGTTGAGGTCGAGGTTCTGGCCGTTGTGGCGGACGCCGGAGCCCTTCTCCGGGCCGACCTGGCCCATGCGGTTGCGGGGGTCCATCTTGTCGTTGCCGTCGGCGTTGAAGACGGGCGCGACGAGCAGGACGACCTTGTCGAGATAAGGCAGCTTGGGGTCGAGGACGATGTCGCGGACGAGCATGAGGGCGGCTTCCTTGCCCTCGACCTCGCCGGCGTGGATGTTGGCCTGGACGTAGACGACGGCGCGCTTGTCGTAGCGCAGGGCCAGCGGGTCCCGGGGCAGGGGCTTGCCGATGACGAGCAGGGGGACGTCCCGGCCCTCGGTCGTCGTGCAGATCGTCTCGACGCGGACGAGGGGCGAGAGCCTCTGGAGCTCGCGGATGAAGGCGAGGACGTCGGCATAGGTCGACGTCGCGGCGTAGTCGGTCGCCTCGGCGGTCGTCCGGGGGCCCGAGGCCGGCGCCGCGGGCGGAGGTGGGACCGGGGCGACGGCGGGGGGCTTGACGGGGGTGCGGGGGGCCTGCGGCGGGGCCTGGGAGCCGCCGGGCGGAGGGGTTTGCGCGAAAGCGGGGAGCGCGGCCGCGAAAACGGCCAGGGCGATCAGGGCTCGGGTCGTCGGTTTCATGAGCACCTCCGTAATATTGGACGCCGGAAGCTGCAGTTTATTCCAATAAAACCAGGGTCGCAATAAATCCCTAGAGGTAGACCTCTTTCCGGTGGCCGATGCGGACGATAAGGATGATCAATTCTTTCCTGTCTTTTTTGAATATGACCCGGTAGCTTCCGACCCTCAGACGGTAAAGACCCTCGATCTCTCCCATGAGTCTCTTGATGTTGTTCTTGAGAGCTTCAGGATTCTCGGCCAGGATGAGGAGCTTCTCTTTGATGAGCTTTCGATGGGGGAGGCTGATACTCGCGAGGTCGTCGACGGCCCGGCCGAGGAAGCGGATCTGATACAAGCCTATATCCCGAGCTTTTTCCAGACGTCTTCGGAGTCGTGGACCCGGTCGCGGCCCTTTTCGAGGTCGGCCAGGCGCTTCTTCGCCACCTTCAGGTCCAAAAGGTCGAAATAGGTCTCAAGGGCTTTTTCGATGATGGCGCTCTTCTTCTCCCCGAGCTCCGCGGCCACGCCTTCGAGCTCCTTGGACACGTCTTCGTCAATTGTAATGTTATGTCTTACTTGCATCTCATCGCTCCTCAAGAATACACATATATTACACATATAATGTGTATTGTCAAGGAGCTTGTATCCACTTCTTCAGACGCCGGGGGCATGGCCGGATTCTCAGTCTGTCTTCCCGCCGGCCCCCGAATTAGGCTAGGATAGAGACATGGCGACATTCGGTGTGAGCCCCGATAAAGAACAGGCCCTGGCGGACCGCATGGCGGCGCTCGGCATCCGCGAAGAGGACATCGTCGAGAAGTTCATCCGCTCGGGCGGCCACGGCGGACAGAACGTCAACAAGGTCGCGACCTGCGTCTACCTCAAGCACCTCCCGACCGGCACCGAGGTCAAGTGCCAGCAGGAGCGCTTTCAGTCCCTCAACCGGTATCTGGCCCGCCGGATCCTGACCGACAAGATCGAGGCGGCCGTGATGGGCAAGCAGAGCGAGGAGGCGCGGCGGATCGCCAAGATCCGGCGCCAGAAGCGGAAGCGCTCGAAGAGGGCCAAGGAGAAAGTCCTGGCCGACAAACGTCATGTCTCGGAGATCAAAAAGGGCCGTTCCTTCAAGCCCGGCCCGCTCGACGAGTGAGCCCGGCCCGGCTCAGTCGGCGATGTACCCCTGCCGGTGGCTGAGCCGGTATTCGCCCCCCTTGACCTTGACCGTCAGCTTGCGGTAGCCGCCGTCCGCTTTGTAGGCTTTGGGCGTGTAATAGAGCAGGTAATAGTTCTCGAAAGCGGCGACGGCCGACTTCATGGCCGCGCCGATGTTGGCCGTCGAGGCGATGTATCCCCCGGTCGCCCGGCTCATCTCCCGGAAGGGTCCGAAGATGTCCTCGGACTGCTCCTCCATGGCCACCCCCCGGACCCGGGGCGCAGGCCGGGTCAGGAACAGGAAATGGACGGAGGCGCCGCAGTCCGCGTAGGCCCGCTTGATCGGCTCGATGTCGACCGGCTCCTCCCGGCGGAAGAACTCGAAGACCGTCATGATCGTCTCGATGACGTCGGGCCTCTGGTTGTAGGCGCTCATGAGGACGGTCAGGGCCCCCGGGTCGATCTTGGGGATGAACTCGCGCTGATAGAAGAGGAAGATCTCCTTCTGCCCGGTCTGGTCCTTGAGATGGTTGGCCAGCAGGTTGACCCGGGAGAGGTCGAGGTTGCGCAGGTTCTCGAGCCGGCTCAGGCTGGAGGCGTAGAGCTGCAGCTGCTCCTCCATCGACGTTCTCAGCTCGAAGATCGAATCCGAGAAGCCGAAGGGATCGCCGAGGGCCTGCGTCGTCGCGCCGGAGGTGTTGATGTTGACGGCGCTGGCGATGGTCGAGGCCAGCCCCGTCATCTCGTGGAGGATGTCCTGATACTCGGAATTGCCGACGAGGATGTCGCGCCGCAGGATGCCCATCAGCTTCTCGAACACGGCCTCCCGTCCGGCGTCCCGGAGAATGTCGCTCTTCATCCGGTAGGTCTTGAGCGGCGTCACGACGACGAGCTCGTCGCCGTCGGCCAGCACCTCCCGGACGAAATAGTCCAGGGCCTCGCGGATCTTGGGGTCGTATTCCGTCAGCTCGAAATAGAGGTAGAAATGGCGCCCCGTGTCGGGCGCGAAGGCCGTGTTCTCCTCCTTCCGCTGGACGAAGGACTTCTTGACGAGATAGACGGCGTCGACGGTCTGGAGCTTTCCGTCCTCGTAGACCTCGAAGTCGGCGATGGTCACGCCGTCGACGAACGTGTCCCCCTTGAAGACCCGGACGGGGATCTCGATGTTGAGGGTCCCTGTTTCGTGCTGGATTTCCTGGGCGCCGAGGCCCGCGGCGGCCGCGAGGACCAGGATGACGACGGCGATACGGACGGCGTGACCGTTCATGGATCGCTCCTTTCCGCGTTCAGCCGCGATGCGGCTTGGCGCACTCCGAGGCCGTGCCCTTGAGGATGTCGATGCCGTGGGGCAGGACGGGCATGACGGCGGCCAGGCTCTCCCTCGCCGCCTTCTCGCTCCCCGGCAGATTGACGATGAGGGTGGCCTTCCGGATGCCGGCGGCCGCCCGGCTGAGGATGGCCGTCGGGGTCCGCTCGGCCCCGGCCCGGCGCATGGCTTCGGCGAGGCCCGGGGTCTCGCGCTCGATGACGCTTTTCGTCGCCTCGGGCGTCCGGTCGCGCGGGCTGAAGCCGGTCCCGCCCGTCGTCAGGACGAGGTCGAGGCCCTCGTCCGACCAGGCGATGAGGACCGCCCGGATCTCGTCCGGCTCGTCGGGCACGATCTTCGTCCGGACGATCTCGCCTCCCGCGGCCTCGATCATCTCGCGGATCGCCGGGCCGCTCCGGTCCTCGCGTTCGCCCCTCGATCCCTTGTCGCTCACGGTCAGTATGCCGACCTTCATCGTCACCCTCCGATCCTGAACATGTCGCTCGTCAGGCCCTCGATAGCGCCGCGCTCCCAGGTCTTCTTGGACTCGAACGCGTCCCGGAGCAGGGCCTCGATCTCGGCCGGCCCGCCTTGACCCTCGCGGAGGACCCGGCGAAGGTCGAGGCCGCCCCGGTCGAAGAGGCAGACCTTGAGCCGGCCGTCGGGACCGAGCCGCAGGCGCTCGCAGCCCCGGCAGAACGGGTCCGAGACCGGGGCGATGAAGCCCAGCCGCGTCTTCCCGCCGAGAAGATAGACGGAGGCGACGCCGCCATCGTCCGGAAGCCGTTCGAGCGGCCCGAACGCGCCGGCGATGCGCGCCCGGACCTCCTCGCCCTTGACGAAGAGCGACGGGCGCCAGGCGCCGAGCTCCTTGCATTCGGGGCTCAGGCCGCTCGTCGGCATGAGCTCGATGAAGCGCAGCTCGACCGCCTCCCGCTCGGCGAAGCGGACGAAGTCGGGGATCTCGTCGTCGTTGACGCCCCGGATGACGACGGTGTTGACCTTGAGCGGCGCGAGCCCGGCCGACCGGGCCGCCTCGAGGCCGGCGAAGATGCGGTCGAGGCCCTTCCGGCGGGTGATCTTTTCGAAGCGATCCGCCCTCAGCGTGTCCAGGCTGACCGTCACCCGCGTGAGTCCGGCCGCTTTCAGTTCCCGGGCGACGTCCGCCAGGTGAAGGCCGTTCGTCGTCAGGGCCAGGTCGTCCGGGTCCGAGCCCGGCCAGCAGCCGGACGAGGGCGGCGATGCCCCGCCGGGCCAGCGGCTCGCCCCCGGTCAGCCTGAAGCGCCGGACGCCGGCCGACATGGCCGCCCGGGCCACCGTCGCGATCTCCTCGTAGCTCAGCATGCCGGCCATCGGGACGAGCGTCACCCCCGATTCGGGCATGCAGTAGATGCACCTCAGGTCGCACCGGTCCGTCACCGAGATGCGCAGGACCTTACCGTTTCTCAACGCGGTCTCCGGGCCGGACGGCGCCGCCGCTCACGACCTCGCAGAAGATGCCCCGGACGGGCATGATGCAGTCGCCGGTGATGTGATAGACGGCGCAGCGGGTGTGGCATTCCTTGCCGATCTGGCTGACCCTGAGCCGGACCTCGTCCCCGACGGCGAGCTCGTCGCCGAGCGCGAGCGCTCCGAGGTCGATGCCGCGCGTCGTCAGATTCTCGGCGTAGGCGCCGGGTCCGATGGCGGCGGCCGCTTCGCCGCCGCCGAGCCGTTCCGCGCTGGGCTCTCGATGTCCTCGACCATCAGGAGCGAGACCTGGCGGTGGGCGAAATCCTTGTGGGCGTCCCCGTCGATGCCGCGGCCCGCCGCGAGCTCGGCGGACGCGACGGGCTTCTTGATCTGGCCCTTCTTGGCGCTCGTGTTGACGGAGACGACGGTGCCTGTCGTCCCCGCGGCGGCCGCGGTCACGCCCGTCTCCGGAAGACCCCGCTTTTCCCGCCGCACTTGAAGTCGAGGCGCAGGCGGTCGATCTCGGCCCCCCGCTCCACGGCCTTGACCATGTCGTAGACGGTCAGCGCGGCGACGGCCGCGCCGGTCAGGGCCTCCATCTCGGCCCCGGTCTTGGCCTCGGCGCCGACGCGGCAGCGGATCCGGATTCCCGTCTTCAGGATCTCGCACTCGACGGCCACGTTCTCGAGGGGAATGGGGTGGGCGAGGGGGATGAGCTCGGGGACCCTCTTCGCCGCCTGGATGCCGGCCAGGCGGGCCGTGTTGAGGACATCGCCCTTGGCGATCCGGTTGGCCCGGACGAGGCGCAGGGTGGCCGGGCCGAGCTTGACGAAGGCGGACGCCGCCGCCTCACGCCGGGTGACGGCCTTGGCCCCGATGTCCACCATCTGTCGCCTTCCCTTTGCCGTCGACGTGGCTGAGCTTGGCCATGGCGTCACCGCCCGTCCATGTAGAGGATATCGACTTCGCGCCCGGCCTCGATCCCCGAGACGTCGGCCGGGACGACGATGAGGACGCGGCTGTGGACCATGGACCGGAGCACGCCGCTCTTCTGGTCGGTGTAGGGCGCGACTCTCAAACCCGGGCCTTCGCGCACGAGGACGCCGCGCAGGAACTGGGTCCGTCCCGGCTTGAAAACGATGTCCGCGGCGAGAACGGCCCGGCCCGCGGCAGGTCCGGGAACGGCCCGGCCGAGCATCCGGTCGACGGCCGGGCGGACGAAGAGCAGGAACGTCACCATGGCGCTCGTCGGGTTCCCCGGCAGGCCGAAGACGAGCTGCCGGCCGCGGATGCCGAAGAAGACGGGCTTGCCCGGCTTGATCCGGACCTGCCAGAATACCGGCCTGACTCCGGACGCTTCGAGCTCGTTCTTGACCAGGTCGTAATCGCCGACGGAGACGCCGCCGGAGAGAACGAGGATGTCGGACGCCTTCGCCCGGCGGAGCTTCGCGGCCAGGGACGACTGGCGGTCGCGGGCGATACCCAGGTAGACCGCCTCGGCGCCCGCCTCCACGGCCATGGCGGTGAGTGCCGGTCCGTTGGCGTTGCGGATCTGGCCGGAGCGCTTCCGCTCGCCGGGCTCGACGATCTCGTCGCCCGTGGCGATGACGGCCAGCTTCGGCCGACGGGCCACCGCGACGCGGGACAGGCCGGCCGCGGCCAGCATCCCGATCTCGGCCGGGCCCACGATCGTGCCCCGTTCGAGGGCGGTTTCGCCCTTCTTCAGGTCTTCGCCGGCCAGCCCGATGTTGTCGCCGGACCGGACTTCGCGGCGGAGGACGACGCGGTCTTTGCGCTTCTCGCTGTGCTCGACCATGACCACGGCATCGGCGCCCTGCGGGGAGGGGCGCGCCCGTCATGATGCGGACGGCCTGTCCGGCGCCGACGGTCTTGCGCGAGCGCTTCCCCGCGGGCAGGTCTTCCAGGACCTCGAGCTCGACGGTCACCTCGGGCCCTTTCGCGGGCGGGCGCGTATCGGCGGCCCGGACGGCATAGCCGTCCATGGTCGCCTTGGTGAAGGGCGGGATGTCCTCCCGTGCTTTGACGTCCCGGGCCAGGGTCCGGCCCAGCGCCGCGCCCAGGGGGACGGATTCGGACGGCAGCGCGTGCGCCGCCGAGAGGACGAGCGACCTCGCGTCTGAATATTCGATCATGGGAGCTTTCCGGTGTCCGCCGGCCGCTCGGAGACGACCTCGACGGACTCCGGCTCAAATCTTAACAGAACCTCGCCGGAAAGAGAAACGCCCCGGGCCTCGAGCTCGCGGACGGGGAGGGTGGCCCGGAAGACGAGGTCGCCGCTCACCCGGACGAGGGCCGTCGCCGCGTCCGTCGTCTCCATCCGGGTCACTCGGCCGCGAAAGACGTTCGGGCCGGCGGGCGGGGCCTGCCCGTCCGATGCCGGGAGGACACGGATGTCGGCGGGATCGATGACGCAGGTCGCGTGGCCCGCGGTCGCCCCGGGGAAGACGATCCGGACGCCGGGCTTCGGTTCGATCCAGCTCATCCGGCCGTCCGTCGCGGCCGTGCCGCTGAAGCAGTTCTCGTGGCTGAACTCGACCCGGCGGCCCTCCGAGAGATAGAGGATGCCGTCCGCGAGCCGCGAGGCCTGGGAGAAGTTGTGCGTGGAGAAGACGACCGTCGTTCCCCACTCCGGGCCGGCCTCGCGGAGAAGGGCCTCCGTGCGAAGCCCGAGCCCGGCGTCGATGTTGGCCGTCGGTTCGTCGAGGAGGAGGACCCTCGGGCGCAAAGCGAGGGCCCGGGCCAGGGCCACGCGTTGGGCCTGTCCGGCGCTGAGGCCGGAGACGGACCTGGCCTCCCAGCCGTCGAGCTCGACGAGGGCGAGCGCGGCCCGGACGCGGCCGGCGCGCTCGCCTGCCGCGAACTTCCGCAGCTTGAGGCCGAAGCCGACGTTGTCGCCGACCGTCCCTTTGAAGAGATAAGGATGATGGGTCAGGAGCACGGCCTCGCGGCGGGCCTCGACGGCGTCGCCGCCCGCGGCCCACGGGTCGCGGCCGAGGAACAGCAGCCGGCCCCTATCCGGACGGAGCAGAAAGGCGAGGAGCGCAAGGAGGGTCGACTTGCCGGCGCCGTTGGGACCCACGAGGGCCAGGACCTCTCCGGCCCGGACGCTCAGCGCGTCGAGCTCGAGCGTAGAACCGGGACCCGGGATGGGAAAAGCCGACGCCTTCGAGCCGGTAGACCGTGTCGCCCATCTCAGGTATCCCTTGTCGTTGCCGCGGAGTCCCGACTGGACGAGGATGTTGATGCCCAGGGTGATGACGAGGAGGAGGACGCCGAGAACGACGCCGTTGCGGAACTCGCCCTTGGCGGTCTCGAGGGCGATCGAGGTCGTGATGTTGCGGGTGGCGTTGCGGATGTTGCCGCCGAGCATCATGGCGATCCCGACCTCGGAGACGGCCCGGGCGAAGCCGGCCAGGACGGCGACGAGAAGCGCGAAGCGGGCCTCGCGCAGAACGATCCAGCCGGCCTGGCGCGGGCTCGCGCCGAGGGTCAGGGCGGTCGGGCGGGCCCGCCGGTCGACCTGCCGCAGGGCCGTGTACGAGAAGCCGACGATGAGCGGCAGGACCAGGAAGACCTGGCCGACGGTCATGGCCGCCTGGGTGTAGAGGAGGCCGAAGCGGCCCAGGGGACCGCTCCGGCTCAGCAGGGAATAGAAGAGAAGGCCGATGACCACGGTCGGCGCGGCCATCCAGGTCTGGTTGACGAGCAGGACGAATTTCTTGCCGCGGAACTCGTGCCCGGCGAGGTAGAGCGCGGCCGGGACGGCGATGGCGCTGGCGATGAGGGCGGCGAGCCCGCTCGTTTTGAGCGAGATCCAGACGGCCAGAGCGAGCTCGCGGAAGATCATTTGAGGAGGTCCACTCCGGGCGTCCCGGCCAGCGGCTCGAAGAGGGGCCGGTCGCCCTTGCCTTTGAATTCGCCGATGAGCTTCTGGCCGCGCGGCGAGGTCAGGAAGGCGACGAAGGCCATGGCCTCGCCGTAGCGGGCCGTGGGGATGCGGGCCGGGTCCACGGCGATGACGGCATAGACGTTCTCGAGGTCCGGCGCGCTCTCGAAGAGGGGGACGAGCCCGGCGAGACCTTTGAGAGCCTGGAAGGTCGCGGTGTCGGTCAGCGTGTAGGCGCGGCGCTCGGCGGCCACGCGCAGGGTTTCGGCCATGCCCTGGCCCGTCTCGAGGTAGGCGGCAGCGGGCCTTCCGCCGGCGCGGGACCAGAGGTCGAGCTCGCGGGTGTGGGTGCCGGAGTTGTCGCCCCGGCTGACGAAGGGCAGGCCGGCCGACTTGACGCGGCCGAAGGCGTCGGCGGCCGACGACGCGCCGGCGATGCGGGCGGGATCGTCCGCGGGGCCGACGACGATGAAATAGTTCCGGGCGAAGACCCGGCGGTTGACGCCGAAACCGGCCCGGACGAACTCGTCCTCGAGCTTTTTGGCGTGGACGATGACGACGTCGGCGTTGCCGTCGCGGGCCTGCTTCAGCGCCGCTCCCGTTCCGACGGCGATCCAGCGCAGGGTGATGCCCGTGTCCGCGGCGAAGGCATCGGCCAGGACGTCGAGCAGGCCCGTGGCGTCGATGCTCGTCGTCGTCGCCAGCATGAGAGACTTCGTCGGCGGCGGGGACAGCCGACGAGGGTCCCACGACGCCGAGAAGCAGGACGCGATTCAATGATCGGCCAGCCGGCGGAAACGGCGCACGATATCTCCTTTTCTATCCGGAAGGAGGAGCCGTTTCCCGCTCCTCCCTGACGGCCGGAGGGCCTGGCCTTTAGGGCTGTAGCGCCTCGGGCTCGGAGCACCCGATTTGATACCACAATGGGAGAGGCGTGTAAAGGCGCGGGCGGGATCAGGCGGCGTAGAACCGGTCGATGACGCCCCGCCACTCGTCCTCGGTCCGCACGGCGACGAGGGCGTTGCGGAGTTCGGTCCGGCGGGGGTGCATCTTGGCGTACTGGAGGCTGAAGTGGCGGAGCATCTTGAGCCCCCTCGACGGTCCGTAGGCCTCCGCGGCCAGGGCGAAGTGGCGGTAGATGACTTCGCGCTGCTCGTCGAGGCCGGGTATCCGGGCCGGGCGCCCGGCGGCGAGGTCCCGGGCCTGGGCGAAGAACCAGGGATTGCCGATGGCGCCGCGGGCGGCCAGGACGCCGTCGACGCCGGTCTCGGCCAGCATGCGCAGGGCCTCGGCGGGCGAAGTGACGTCGCCCGAGCCCAGACACGGTCCGGTCGCTGAACTCGCGCTTGACGGCGGCGAGGAAGCCCCAGTCGGCCCGGCCGGTGTATTTCTGCTCGACCGAGCGGGCGTGGACGGCGATCCCCGCGGCCCCGGCCTCGAACGCGCCCCGGGCGATCCTCCAGAAGCGTCGTGGGCAGTGTCGGCGTCCCGGAACGCGCGCCTCAGCTTCAGCGTCACCGGCCGGCCCGGGACGGCGGCGACGACGGCCCGGACGGTCTCCAGGGCCCGCCCGGGGTCGTCCATCAGCGCGCCGCCGCGCTTGTGGGAGACGACCTTGCGGACCGGACAGGCGAAGTTCAGGTCGACGATGTCGAAGCCCATGGCGTCGAGCGAGCGGGCGGCCTCGGCCATCGTCTCCGGCTCGATGCCCATGATCTGCCCCGCGACCGGATGGTCGGCCGGGTCGAGGCGGATGAGCCGCTTGCGGAGCTTCCCTTCGAGCAGGACCTGCCGGTCGAGCATGGCCTCGGTGATGGCGTACGGCGCGCCGAGCGAGCGGCAGACGAGTCGGTAGGGGAGGTCGCTGTATCCGGCCAGGGCCCCGAGGCCGACCGGGAAATCGATGGAGATCGTGCCGATCCGGAGCGGCATCTAACGCGCGTCCGCCAGCTTCAGCTCGACGGCGAAGGCGAATTTCCGCGTGCCCCTGGAAGGGCCGGGACAGAGAGTCGAAGTTGTTGAGGAAATCCTGGGCCGGGGTCGCGACGCCGGACAAGCCGCCCTGTTCGGCGGGCGGCGTCACGCGGGCGGACTTGGTGCCGAGGATCTTCTTCGCGGCGCCGCCCCAGGCGAACGCGAGCCGGAGGCTCTCGCCGGGCCGGGCGCCCAGGCCGCCGGGGACGAGGTCGGGGGCATCGAGCGGGATCTCGAACTCGTAGACCGCCCCGCCCGGGCCGCCGGAGAATCCGAATTCCGGCGGGACCCCCTCGCGACTATTGCGGAGAGGTCCCTGCGTGCTGCCGCGCGCTCCCACCGCGAAGGCGAACGTGTCGTCCTGGGGTCCGGCTTTCCGGATCTTCTCTTTTTCCGCGTCGGACAGGAGCTTGCCCTGGCTTTCGCGCCAGTAGATGTAGCTTTCGGCCGGGATCCGCCGGACCAGGAAGAGGACGCCCCTGGCCGGCTTCTTGCCCTTGGCCGGACCGGCGAGGACGGTCATGCCCGTGGATTCGAGGGATTCGAGCGTTCCCGGGTCCTTGACGACGGCGAGGATCCAGAGCTTCCGCCCGTCGTTCTGGAAGGAGAACTCGATGCCCGATCGGGCATCGAGAACGGTCGCGGTCCCGGACCAGTCGCCGATCGCGCCGTCGGCCTTGACCACCGCCGCGGCCTCGCGGCTCCGAACGGCCGGCTTTTGCGCCGTCGCGAATTGGGCCAGACAGGCACACAGAAAGACCGCCGGAAGAGATACGAAAGCCGGATCGTCGGATCATCGGGATCACCCTTCCGATTGTACCACACTGGAGGCCGGCGTGCCGAAACTTCGATTTATGGTACTATGCCTCCCTTCGGAGGGAAGCCATGAAGAACAGGCTCAAGACGGCGGGAACGGTCCTTCTCGCCGCGTTCGTCCTCGGCTTCGGCGGGTGGCTGGCCGCCCGGGCCGGTCAGGATACCGTGGCGTCGCGGGCCTATGTCGGCCACGAGAACGACGCGGACATGCGGGGTTTCGTCCGGCACTATCCGGCGACGGCCGGGACGCGCCTCGACGACTGCCAGACCTGCCACCGCGGCGGCGTCCGCGGCACGGACACGGAGCGTGAGGTCAGCCCCTGCAGCTATTGCCACCTCCTCGTCTTCCCCAACGCGAAATACAAGACCGGCGTCCCGGGAGACTACGAGGCCACGCTCAACGCCTACGGCCTCGACTACAAGAAGGCCGGCCGGGCGTTCGGGTCGTTCGCGGCCATCGACGGGCGGGATTCCGACGGCGACGGCAAGCCCAACGGGATCGAAGTCGCCGACCTCCGCAATCCCGGCGACCCGGCCAGCCGTCCGGGCCTGCCCCAGGCCCCCACGGTCGTCCTCGGCTGGGACGAGATCCGCGGGCTCCCCGTCCACACCCAGTTCATGCTCATGAACAAGACGCAGCAGCGGCGCGACGAGTACGCGACCTACAAGGGCGTCCGCGTCATCGACCTGCTTTCCGCCGCCAAGATCGGTCTGACGGGGGTCACGGGCATCACCGTCTTCGCCCCGGACGGATACAGCACCGACCACAGCCTCCAGGACATCGCGGCCCCGTTCCCGCAGGGCTTCTATTACGACGCCCCGCTCGTCTTCGGCGATGACGAGAAAGCACTCCTGGAGAAGCCGGAGTCGGTCCCGCCGGGGGTCGCCAACGGGCGGCGCATCCCCGGCCCGCTCTGGCTCATCCTGGCCTACGAGCGGGAGGGGAGGCCCCTCGAACCTTCCGCTTACGAGAAGGCGACCGGCAGGCTCGTCGGCGAGGGTCCGTACCGGCTGGCCCAGCCCCAGCGGCAAGTCATGGGGGACCGCCGGCGGCCCGGCCGGCCGGACCGGTCCGTCAACGCCAAGACCTACGACGACGGCTGGGACTATTCCGACCGGATCGACCACAACGCCGGCGCGGGCGCCCGCGGGGCCTGCGTCATCCGGATCAATCCGATGCCCGAGGGATTCGAGGAATACGACTGGAAGAACGGCTGGCCGCTCATCGGCGAGCGGAAGATCGTGATCTTCGGCCGCGGCGTCCGCTAGTCTGACCTTTAGGCCGCGAGGCGGAGCAGCGTCCGCAGGAGCAGGTTGGCGCCCTTCTCGAGGTCGTCCCAGTCCACCCGCTCGGCCGGCGAATGGCTGACGCCGTCGGGCGAGGGAATGAAGATCATCCCGGAATCGCACGCGCCGGCGAGGATCTGGGCGTCGTGGCCGGCGCCGCTCGTGATCCGCATCGATCCGTAGCCGAGACTCCGGCACTCCTCTTCCAGAAGGCCCAGCAGGCGCGGCGCGACGGCGACGGGGGTCGTCGTGTCGACGACGCGCGACACGAACTTCAGGCCCCGCGTCGAAGCGATGTCCTCGGCCAGCGCGAAGACCTCCCTCTCGATCGCCGCCAGGTCGTCCGGCGCGGCGCTGCGGAAATCCAGGGTGAAATCGGCCCGCCCGGGGATGACGCTGAAGGAACCGGGATGCAGCGCGGCCCGGCCGACGGTCAGCATGCTGCCGTAATGCTTCGTCGCGACGTGCTGTGTCGCCTTGAGGGCGAAGTCGGCCAGCCCGAGGAAGGCGTCGTGGCGGAGCTCGAGGGGCGTCGTCCCGGCGTGGCCCGACTCGCCGACGAAGGCGCACTGCCGGTAGTGCTTTCCGGAGATCCTCTCGACGATGCCGATCGGGACGCCCTCGTCCTCGAGCACGGGCCCCTGCTCGATGTGGAGCTCGAGATAGGCGTCGAGATCGGGCCGGTCCTTGTGGGCGGCGAGGATGCTCTCGGCCGTGAATTCCGTCTTCTTCAGGACGTCCGCGAAGGGCATGCCGAACGAGGTCTTTCCGGTCCGGACCTCGTTCTCGTCGAGCCGGCCCAGGAAGGCCCGGCTGCCCAGGAAATCGCCGACGAGATTCCCTTCCTCGTCCGTGAACGACGCGACCTCGAGGGCCTTCGCGAGCGGGACCTTCTCTTCGACGATCCGGCGCGCGGCCTCGAGCGCCGCCAGCACGCCGGCCGCGCCGTCGAACATGCCGCCGTTGGGGACGGTGTCGATGTGGGAGCCGGCCATGACCGTTTTCGCGGCGCATTCGAGGCGGCCGAACTGGTTGCCCGCGCCGTCCTGGCGGTAGCACAACCCGGCGTCCTCGATCTTCTTCCGGAGCCAGCGCCGGGCCTCGAGGTCGGCCGGGCTGAACGAAGGCCGGCTGACCCCGCCGTGCGCGTCCCGGCCGATCCGGCCGAGCTCCTCGAGGTCGGCCCTCAGGCGGTCGATGTTGATCAGCAGGTTCATGGTCAACCTCCCAATCGGGGACAGGATACCCTGTCCCCAACGAGCTCTACCAAAGCAGGGCGAGCATGTCCTCGACCGCCCGCTCGATGCCGACGACGGCCGCCCGGGCGACGATGGAGAAGCCGATGCTGAGCTCGGCGATCTCGGGGATGGCGACGATCGGCCCGACGTTCCGGTAGTCGAGGCCGTGTCCGCCGTGGACCTCGAGCCCGATCTTGTGCCCGTATTCCGCCGCCTTGCGGACCGCCGCAAGCGCCTTCGTCCCGCTCCGGGCCCTCCCGGAGGTCGGCGTATTTCCCCGTGTTGATCTCGACCAGGTCGACGCCGATCTCGCGGGCCGCGCCGATCTCCTCGAGGCTCGTGTCGATGAAGATGCTCGTCCGGATGCCCGCCTTCTTCAAGGCCTTGACGTGGGGGCCGAGCGCCTTGCGGTTGGCGACGACCTTCAGCCCGCCCTCGGTCGTCAGCTCCTCCGGCCGCTCGGGGACGAGCGAGACGACGTCGGGCTTGATGTCGAGGGCGACGGCCTTCATCTCCTCCGTCGCGGCCATCTCCACGTTGAGCTTGGTCTTGACGGCGGCCCGCAGGAGCCGGAGGTCCCGTTCCTTGATGTGGCGCCGGTCGCTCCGGATGTGGCAGACGATGCCGTGGGCCCCGGCCTGCTCGGCGAGCAGGGCGACGAGCACCGGCTCGGGCTCGCCGGCCTTCCGGGCTTCCCGCAGCGTCGCGAAATGGTCGATGTTGACGGCCAGTCTCATGGGGTCCTCCGAACGCGTCTAGTTTTTTTCGCCGAGGTGCCGGCGGACGGCGTCGGCGACCAGCATCGCGCAGGAATCGACGGTCGCCCGGTCGCGCGCCTCGACCATGACCCGGGCCAGCGGCTCGGTGCCCGAATAGCGGAGGTCGATCCGGCCGTCCCGGCCGACGTTGGCCTTGACGACCTCGAGTGCCGCCATGATCTCCGGGTAGCCCGCGAAATCCGGTTTCTTGCGGACCCGGACGTTGACGAGCGTCTGCGGGAACTCGGTCATGCCCGGCGACGAGCTCCGCCATCGTCCCGCCCCGGTCCGCCAGGACCTCGAGCATCCGCAGGGAAGTCAGCAGGCCGTCCCCGGTCGGGAAGTCGTCGAGGAAGATCGTGTGTCCCGACTGCTCCCCGCCCAGGTTGGCCCCGCGGGCGACCATCTCCTCGTGGACGTACTTGTCGCCGACCTTGGTCCGGACGAGCCCGAGGCCGTTCTCCTCGAGGGCCCGTTCGAGGCCCATGTTGCTCATGGTCGTGGCCACGACTTCGCCCGTCCGGAGCCGCCCCGCTTCTTTCATGTGGAGGGCCTGGACGAACAGGGTGTGGTCGCCGCTGAGCAGGCGGCCGTCCCCGTCCACCCACAGGGCCCGGTCGGCGTCCCCGTCGTAGGCGATGCCGATCGACGCCCCCGTCTCGCGGACGCGCGCGGCCAGCCCCTCGGGGTGGAGGGAGCCGCAACCGGCGTTGATGTTCGTGCCGTCGGGCGCCGCGTTGAGCGCCTCGACCTCGAAGCCGAGCCCGGCGAGCAATCGCGGGGCGACCGCCGAGCTGGCGCCGTTGGCGCAGTCGACGACGACCCGGAGGCCGGCCGGGGGCCGCGTCAGCCGGACGCGGCTCACGAGGTAATCGATATAGTCGCCGGTCAACTTGTCGTCGAGCCCGACCTCCGACTCGTGGCCGGGCAGCCGGCCGCGCCCTTCGAGGACGGCGGCCTCCATTTCGAGCTCCCACTCGTCGGGGATCTTGATCCCCTGGGGCGAGAAGACCTTGATGCCGTTGTCACGGAAGGGATTGTGGGAGGCGGAGATGACCGCCCCGGCCGCAAAGCCGTGCGTCTTCGTCAGGTAGGAGACGGCCGAGGTCGGGATGACGCCGGCCGATACGACATCGCCGCCGGCCGTGCGCACGCCGCGGGCAAGGGCGCGCTCCATCCACGGCCCGGATTCGCGGGTGTCGCGGCCGATGAGGATCCTCGAACCCAGTCCCTTGCGCTCCAAGAGCTCGACCAGGGCCGTGCCGAGCCGGGCGATGGTCGGCGGGTCGAGCGGGAACGTCCCGGCCACGGCCCGCACGCCGTCGGTGCCGAAGAGCTTCTTCTTGGCGCTCATTTCTTCCTGACCGCGGCTTTCCGGGCCGCGGCCTTGTCCGGCTCGAGATGGATCGTGACCCGGGCGCTCGTCTGCATGGAGACGAGCCGGAGCTCCGGCCGGGGCAGGATGATATCGGCCTCGAACACGGTCGATTCGGCCAGGCCGGAGATGTCGACCGGGGCCGTCGTCGCGGCTTCGTCGGCCTTGACCCGGCTCTCCGGCCCTCGAACGACGGCACTCGCGGGCTCGATCTCGGTCCGGGCGACGCGGAAGCCCGGGGCGGGCCGGCCGCGCAGCGTCGGGGTGGATGTCGACCGTGGCCTCGGCCGTCCGCTCCATCTTGATGGTCACCTTGCCGGGCGAGATCTTGACGACCTCGGCGCCCGGCGGGACGGCGATCATCGAAGTGTTCAGCGGGTACTCCTGCTGGAGGACGGTGGCCCGGTCGAGGTCGATCCGGGCGACGAGGCCCGACGGCCCGATCTCGTCGAGGAGGCGGTTGGGGGCCCGCAGCGTGATGTCGATCGTCGCCGCCGGCCGCTCGACGATCTCCAGCCCGGCCGGGACGTTGCGCGTCTCGAGCGGGATGGTCAGGGATTTTTCCGAGAACTTCTTCTCGGCCGGGACGAGGAGGAGCCAGACTCCGAGGGCCAGGCCCAGCGAGACGAGTTTCAACTGCCAGTCGCGGACGAACAGGCTCCGGACGTAGTGTCTCATCGGTCCTTCAGGTAGGCGAGCAGGCGTTTTTCCATGGCGTCCTTGTCTTCGAACCTCTCCAGCTGGCCCTTGATGGCCAGGGAGACGGTCCCGGTCTCCTCGGAGATGACGATGACCGCCGCGTCCGTCTCCTCCGAGAGCCCGATGGCGGCCAGGTGGCGCGTCCTCGTCTGGAAGGGGCTCCTCAGGCGGTGCGCGGCCGGCAGGGGCAGCAGGCAGGCCGCCGCGACGATCTTGTCGCCCTTGACGATGACGGCGCCGTCGTGGAGGGGGGAGTGCGGGAAGAAGATCGAGACCAGCAGGTCCTTGGAGAGGACGGCGTCGACCTCGACGCCGCGGTCGGCGTAGGTCGAGAGCGAGATCTCCTTCTCGATGGCGATCAGGGCCCCGATCTTCTTCTGGGAGAGGAAATCGATGGCCTGGAAGAGGTCCTCGATCTTCTCCTGGAACGAGCGCAGGGCCAGGGGCTTGCGGAAGGTCCGCGAGCCGATCTCGGTCAGGAACCTCCGGATCTCGCCCTGGAAGAGGACGATGATGGCGATGATGACGTAGTTGATGAACGACCGGATGATCCGGTTCGAGACGCCCAGGCGCCCCCAGACCGTCAGCAGGTAGAGGGCGCCGATGAAGGCCAGGCCGACGGCCGCCTGGTAGGCCTTGGTGTCCCGGATGAGGACGATGACGTAGTAGATCATGAAGGCGATGAGGAGGATGTCGAGGACGTCGAGCACCGTGATCTGACGGAAGATCGTCCAGATGTCAGCGAACATCGCCGGCCTTCCCTTCGTCCGCGGGGGCGTCCGTCGGCGAGGCGGCGAAGAGGATCGCCTCGGCGGCGCGGACGGCCCGGGCGACCGGTCCGACGTCGTGGACCCGCAGGATGTGGGCGCCGCGCTCGACCGAAAGGACGGCCGCGGCGATCGTCCCCTCGAGCCTTTCGTCCGGGGGCAGGTCGAGGATGCGGCCGAGGAACGCCTTGCGCGAAAGGCCCACGAGGAGCGGCCGGCCGAGCGCGTGGAAGACCGCCTGGCGGCGCAGCAGCTCGAGGTTGTGCTCGAACGTCTTGCCGAAGCCGATGCCCGGGTCGACGACGACGCGCCCGCGCGGGATGCCGGCGGCCTCGGCGACGCGGATCCGGTCGTCGAGGAAGGCGGCGATCTCGCCGATGATGTCGTCGTAGGCGGGGGCGTCCTGCATCGTCAGCGGCGTGCCCTTCATGTGCATGAGGACGACGGCCGCGCCGGACCGGGCGACGACGCCGGCCATGGCCGGGTCGAAGCGGAGGGCGCTCGACGTCGTTGACGATGTCGGCCCCGGCGTCGAGGGCGGCCCGGGCGACGGCGGCCTTGGTCGTGTCGACCGAAAGCAGGACGGGCGTCTGCCTGCGCAGGGCTTCGACGACCGGGACGACGCGCCGGAGCTCCTCGGCCTCGGGGACCGGGAGCGGAGCCGGGGCGCGTGCTCTCGCCGCCGACGTCGACGATGTCCGCGCCCTCGGCGACGAGCGCGAGGCCGCGGTCGACCGCCCGTCCGGGATCGACGTAGAGCCCGCCGTCGGAGAACGAGTCGGGCGTGACGTTGAGGACGCCCATGAGCCAGACGCGCGGGCCGAGGTCGAAACGACGGCCCCGGATCTCCAGAGTGCGCGTCTCTCGATTCATGATCCTCGCTCTCTCCGGGCTCAGCTTTCCTGGGTCCTTCGACGGGTGTCACGGGCGGCGACGCCCAGGCCGGGCGGGGGCCGCGGAGTCCGCCTTCCTGACGCCGGCGATGGCGTTGACCTCTTCGGAGCCGATG
>CAWDSL010000015.1:0-110089 GCA_963805015.1 uncultured bacterium | reverse complement strand
GCGCGGAACGGGACGGACGGCCGGGCTGCTCCTGCTCCTGGGGCTGGCCCCGGCCGTCGCGCGGTCCGAGGTCCTGCGGGTGCCCGCCGACCATCCGACCATCAAGTCGGCCGTGGAGCGGGCCGCGGACGGAGATACGGTCCTTGTCGACGACGGGGTCTATCTCGAGAAGAACATCGTCGTCGCCAGGAAGATCCGGGTCGGCTCCAAGAACCCGTTCGGGGCGGTCATCTACGGGTCTCCGAACGTGGGCGATGCCATCTTCATCGTCCGGGCGGCCGCCCGCATCGAGGGATTCGTGCTGCGGAACAGCCAGACGGGCATCGAACAGAGGGGCGGTCCGGACGTCCGAGTGGGAAGCGGCGGACCTGGCCATTCTCGATTGCATGGTCGGGCTCTCGGTCAACGACGCTGAGGGTAACGTCGGCTCGGCGGTTATCGACAGGGTGATCGTCTTGGGATTTCCGGCCGCGACCGGGATCTGCACCAACGACGCGGGCCGGGTCGAAGCCTCCGGATGCCTGATCATGGATTGCCAGGCGGCCTTCCAGGGCTACGACCATCTCTCGTTCGCCGTGAGGGACTCCCTGGTCGTCGACTGCGCCGAGGCCTTCGACGAGAACACGAGCCATCGGCCGGTGCCGCCGGCGACGAGCCGCATCGACCGGGGCCACGGCGTGAGCGTGCTCGGTCCCGGGACGAGGAGCGATCCCCGCCGGCGCGAGCAGGTGGGGGCGTTCATCAGGGAGACGGTGTTCGGCGGCGGGCGGGCGGCGGAGCCGGGGGGAAGACCGGTCCCCGCGAGCGAGGCTATGGCGGCCCTGATCGAGGCCCGGATACAGGCGGCGGCGGGCGACCGGGAGGGCGCGGCCGGGAGCTACGAGGCGGCACGGGCGGCCGCCGGGAGGGCCGGCTCGAAGGAGCTGATCTGGCAGGCGCTCTTGGGCTCGGCCCGGGTGGCGGAGGGCGGGCGCCGGCAGGGACGAAGCCATCGGGAAGTACGAGGAAGCGGCGGCCTTTCTCGAGGGGTGGCTGCCGGAGGTGGCGGTCGGCATCTACCGGATCGACTTCCTCGACGAGAAAATGCCGGCCTTCGAGGCCCTGATCCGGCTCCTGCTCGAAAGGCACAGGGCCGCGCCCGGGGAGGGCTGGGACGAACGGGCCTTCCTGTGCGCCGAGAGAGCCAAGCGCCTGGTCCGGCTCTTTCGGGGGCGAACGTTCGGGGGACAGGCGGCCTCGGGGGCGATCGCCTCGCTGCAGACCGCCCTGAGGGACCCGGGCCTCGCCGCCGCGGAAAAGGACGGACTTATCGCCCGGCTCGAGAGCGCGGAAGAGGATTACCACGCCGGTTCGATCGAGAGGGAGAGGACGTCGCGGGAGGGAAAGGACGGGAGCGGCGGGAGCGGCGACGGGATGGGCCCCTCCCCCATCGGCTACCGGGAGGCCGCGGCGCGGCTCGGCGGGAGGGCGGTCCTGTCCTATGTCCTCGGCGAGCGGGCCTCGTGCGCGTTCCTGGCCACCGGTTCCGGCCTCGAATCCGCTTTGCTGCCGGATGGGAGCGCGATCCGGTCGGCGGTCGAGCGCTACCTGCGCTTCCTTCAGCTCGATGAAGGCCGGGAGTTCCGGGGGGCGAGGGCGGGGAGGGCGCTTTTCGAGGTCCTGCTCGGGCCGTTCGCGGAGCGGCTCGCGGCGTTGGGGCCGCGGATCATCATCGTGCCGGACGGCCTGCTGCACTACCTGCCGTTCGAGGCGCTGGTCTGTGGCGGGGAGGGCGATGAGGCCGGGCGGGAGGAGTTCTGGGGGCGGACGGTCGAGATCAGCTACGCCTCGTCCGCGACCGAGGCCTTGGCCGGCGCGGCGCGGGAGGGCGGCGGGATATCGTCGGCCAGGGTCTTGGCCGTCGGCAGCTCGGACGGCATCGCGCTGCGACAACCGGTCGAGGAGAGTGAAGCGGTTCTTCCATCCGCTGAGGCATGTCGGGGAGGAGATCGGGCGCTTGCGGCGGAGCTTTCCGGAGGGGAAGGTCACGGCCGTGCTGGACGGCGCCGCGAGCGAGGCCGGGTTCAAGTCCGCGGGGCTCGGGCGCTACGGCGTCATCCATCTGGCGGCGCACGGGGTCATCGACGACGAGAATTGGTGGCGGTCCGCGCTGCTCCTGGAGCCGGGCCCGGGGGGGCGGGAGGACGGCTTTCTCACGGCCCTGGAGATCCCGGAGCTCGAGCTTGCGGCCCGGCTGGTCGTCCTATCCGGGTGCGGGACCGGCGCGGGGCGGTTGTTCAAGGGCGCCGGGATCAAGGGGCTGAGCGGGGCGTTCCTGCGGGCCGGGGCCGAGCGCGTGCTGGTCAGCCTATGGAACGTGGACGACCGGGCCACGGCGGAGTTCATGGGGGAGTTTTACGGGCGGCTGGCCGAGGGCGACGCGCCGAGCCGGGCGCTGGCCCGGGCCAAGAGGGGGATGATCGATGCGGGGTACCGGAACCCGTTCTATTGGGCCCCGTTCGTGCTGATCGGGCGGGCCGGCGACTGAGCCCTACTCGATGACGAAGCTCCCCGAGCGGGAGACCAACCGGTTCGAATCCTCGTCCTGGGCCGAGACGGTCCAGACATAGATCCGGCCTTTGACGAGCTTGGCGCGGACCTCGGCGGGCAGGACGAACTCGTTGATCAGGAAGGTCGCGGCGGTGTGGATGCGGCCGAGGGCGTCGTCGATCAGCTCGAGATTGTAGTTCTCGGCGTTGAGGACGGGGGTCCAGCGGAAGACGGTCGGGGCCGAGGAGAGCGTGCCGGACGGCTCGAGCAGGCTCAGCTTGGTCGAGGGGCTCCGAAGCTCCGAGTGCCGGGCGGCGCGCGAGAGGGCGAGGAAGGCCCCGGAGGCGAGAACCAGGAAGAGGGCGATGAAGCCCGCGGCGAAGCGCAGGCCGAACAGGCTGACGAGCGGGCCGAGGCGGGAGCGGCGAGGGGGGCGAGAGGGGCGGGCGGTGCGGGCGGACGCGTGCTCGCCGACGAAGGCCTCGACCCGGGGATGGAGGTCCCGCTTCAGCTCGCGGAGGACGTTGAAGCGGAGCGAACAGCGGGAGCAGACGGCCAGGTGCCCGAGCATCCGGTCTTTCGCCCGGGGCGCGGCCTCGCCCATGGCCAGGAGGACGAGGGCGCGGTCGTCGGGGCACTTGCGGGTCATGTCCGCTTCCAGACGAGACGGGGCTTGGGCGATTTGGCGGGGCGCTTGCGCCGGGGTATCGGGCGACAGGGAGGCGATCTTGTCCTTGACCTCGCCGAGGCCGCGATAGAGGAGATGCCGGACGGTGTTCATGCTCTCGCCGAGATAGAGGGCCATCTCCTCGAGGCTCAGGCCCTGGAGATGGAGGAGGCACGGCGGTCCGGCGGCGGCGGGGCAGGGAGTCGATGGCCTTCTCGGTGAGCGCCAGGAGCTCCTTTTCCTGGAAGAGATATTCCGGAGAGAGCGTGTCGACGTAATCCTCGAGCGGGGCGGCGGCGCCGGAGCCTTGCTGGTCATCGAGGCAGACGGCGGGGATCCGCTCGTTGATGACGTCGAGGGCCGCTGAGTAGACCATTTTCCATATGTAGGACCTGAGATTGCCGATCTTTTTCCCGCGCGAGGCCATTTTCAGCAGCTTCAGCTTGACGTCCTGGCCGATCTCCTCCCGCTCCTCGGCGGTCAGGCCGGGGAAGCTGGCGAAGAGGACCTTCTTGACGGACAGGGAGATTTCGTCGAGAAAGGGCCCGGCTTTGAGGACGTCTTCGAGTTCCATCACCTTGGCTGAAAGGGATGATAGGGCAGGCGGTGCGGCAAAGTAAAGCGATATAATTGAGCGCCCATATGGGAAAATTATCCAAAATCCCGGTCTACGGAGCGATGGGAATTTGTGGGGGCCCTGCTCCAGCCTGATCAGAAAATGGGGGACATGATACCTATTTCCCTATTTTTCGATTGAACTGGTCCCGGAAGAAATTCGGGGACACAATACCTATTCACCTATTTCACTGACCCAAGGATGAGCCGAACCGAACCCGACAACCGTCCGGTTCCGCTCTTTGTACCACTCAGTACTTGAGCGATCCCGGGTCAGAAGCGACGGAAACCGCGTCCAACATCGATACAAGGGCGTTCGCTATAGTATCCGAAATGCTCTCGATCATCTTATTGACCGTCGTGCCGAGATCTGCGAGCTCTGTCCTGGCCTCCAAAAGGGTCTTGACGTCGTTATCGATGGTCACGTCGCCCAACCCATGCCGTGTGGACAGCCGGACATTGGTCGCGTAAGCGATACTGTCCCCACCCTGTTCAGCGATAGTTTCGGTCAACGTGACCGCCCCGGTTTTTACGGCTACAGACTTAAATGAGCCGCCGATGTTCACCGTAAAGCCGTCCTTGATCAGGTCGAAGGCCATGGGCGCATCGGCATATTTTGTTTCCGAGCGTTGCCTTCCTTTCGTATCCGTGTAAGGGACCTCGTAGGAATATTCGTAGGTAGACCTCAGGGTCTCGACGTTGCGGCCGGGCCGGGTTTCCCGGACCTGGTTGAGCTTGCCGAAGAGCATATAATCCACTCCCTCTATCTTGAGGGGCGCGCTCATATCATTGTTGAATTGACCCGTCGAGATCCGCTGTTCCCGGGCGAGGGCGTCGAGTTCGTCCCGGTCGAGGGTACTGATGAACTGGCTCGCTCTCGATTGAACCTTGGACTTGATGTTCTCCATGATGACATCGCCCAAGGCCATGCCTGCGAGATTTATCCCCGTCGCGTTTTCGAATCGGACAAAAGCGATCCGGACCGTAGCCAGTTCCTTCGCTTTGGCCAGCTTCGCGGGCAGGTCCGCCCTCTGGGGATCGAGGGAGGCGGCCCGAAAATAATCTTCATACGCTCTCCGATAATACTTCGATCCGAAGAAATGATCTCCCAAGGCGGCGTAGATCGCGACCGCCTTCGGTCTCGAATCCTTGTAATTGGGCACGATTTCACAGGCCTTGAGGTAGGTCTCGGCGGCCCTACGGAACGCGCTGCGACCCTCTTCCCCCGACCCGATGCGATAAAAAGATTCCGCCGTCTTGTCCAGGCAATCCTTGAAGGGGCTTTTCAGGCCGAGCGCCGCCTTATACTCCGAGATCGCCCGCTCATAATTCTGACCCGCGAAGAAGCCCTCGGCATTACGGTATCGCAATTCGGCCGCCCCTTCGCTGACGTCGAGAAATGTCCGATTGAAATCGATCGTCATAAAGTTCAGAGCGCCGTAATACTTCAATTTATTCACGAATTGTTCGAGCTCTTTGAATTCTGTGAGCGCTCCTTCGAGATTCCCGCTGGCCTTATATTGCTCAGCCAACTTGAGCTTCTGATCATAGGCAGGCAAGTGCGATCTCACGGAGCTTCTCGATGGTTTTCGTGCTCTTGGGTTTCTTGGCCAAAGCATCGAGGTAGGATCCCGCCGCCACATAATAATCCCCCTTGGTGGCGGCCTTATCTCCCGTCTTGGCGAGCGTCCCGGCACGCTGACCGGCAGGCAGGAAAGATGCGCAGATACTCAAGGCCATCAACAAACAGATCAACTTTGCTCTCATGGTAACCCTCCTCTTTTTCTATTCGCAGACTCGCGACACGAAAGATATCCCGGGATTAGCATAATTACCTGTATATGGGACTCCCACCACAATGAAGACCATAAAACATGTCGATAATTCCCATTATTAGAATTCGGGGACACAATCCCCTGTGAATGGATCGGGGCCACAGTACCTATTCACCTATTTCTTTCCGTTAACGGCCGTAACGGGAAACAAAATAGGTAAATAGGTATCATGTCCCCGTTTTATCCAGCCAGTCCGCGTTCGTCTTGAAGTTCGTGGCCGCGAAGCGGACCCGGTAGGGGTAGCGGATCTTGACGAAGTCGAAGTCCCCGTCGTGGGGCTCCTCGTAGACGTTGAGGAGGGGGGCCGAGCCGGGGTAATGGACGTTGCTGGCGCCGGCCTGGCCGAAGAGGGCCAGGGCGGGCAGGATGTCGGCGTCCGGGACGGCCAGGACGACCGTCTGGAGGTAGCGGCGGGCCTTGGCCAGGAGCGCGGCCACCGAGGCTAGGCTCTCCGCGGGCATGACCTGGACGTAGCGGTAGACCTCGTCGGGGAACCAGAAAGCGGGCTTGTCCGCCACCCGGACGAGGGCCGAGCCGTCGCTCGCGATCAGGACGCCCGACGCGCCCGCGAAGATGCGGGCCAGGCCGCGGCCGACGGGCTTCATGGCCGCATTGACGGGGGAAACGAGCGCGGCATGGCGGCCGAGGGCCTCGACGAGCTTCGAGGCGAAGGCCCGGTGGTCGCCCTGGACGTAGACGTTCTTGACGCAGTAGCAGGCCGCCCCGTCGAAGGCCGAGATGTCCTGGACGAGCCCCTCGAGGACCTTGTCGCGGAGGTCGGAGGATGAGGCGAACTCGCGGGAGATGTAGGCGGCGCCGACCTTGTGGCCGTGCCCGAGGACGATCGGGCCGCGGCCCAGGCGCTTGGCCCTGGCTTCGACGTCCCGGACCGTCGCGTCCGAGCCCAGGACGTTGACGGCCGACGATGCGGCGAGCAGGCGGTCCTCGACGGCCGCGTCGCCCCCTTTCCAGTAGCCGCAGGCGATGGTCGCCCGGACGAGGGGCGCGATCTCGGCCATCTTGGAGAGGTAGAGCATCGGGAAGACGGCCGAGGTCGACGGGAGCTTGATGACCTGGGCCGCGCCTTTCGACCAGTCCCCTCCCCCGCTCGCGGTGTCGAGGGGCAGGCCGATGCGGGTCAGGACGGCCGAGTAGCCGACGACGTTGCCCGACGCGAAATGGCTGAGGAGACCGGGCGAGAGGCGGCGGGTGAACGGGGAGTTCAGGCCGAAGCGCTGGAGATGGCCGAAGGCCGTCTCGACGGGGCGCCGCGTTTTGAAGGCCCGCTCGACGAACCGGCCGACGAGGGACCGGTCGTAGGCGGCGAGGGGGCGGAAGATGCCGAGGCCGAAGCGCTCGATGTCGTGCCGCGAGAAGCCGTCGACGCGCTGGATGAGGTCGACGATGGAGCGGACCTCGGGACGGGCGGGATCGGCGAAAAAGGCGTCGAGGCGCGTCATGGCGTCCTGGATCTCGGCGGGGGAAAGCGCGGCGAAGACCTCGCGGGAGCGGGAGCGAAGGGCCGGGAGAAGGGCGGCCAGGCGGTCGGCTTCGATGAGGGGAAAGCGGAGGGTCAGGCCGGCGGTCGTCTCGGTCTTGGAGGCTTCGATGTAGGGGTCGTGGAATTCAATCACCGGAGATCTCCGCGGCCTTGAAGGCGCAGCCGACCGTGCCGGAGGCTTCGGCCCCGGCGAAGCGGGAGACGTGGGTGAAGGCGGAGACGGAGCCGTCGGGGGCGGAGATGGCGACCTCGGCCTCGTCGAACTGGAGGACGGAGGTGTTGGCCGCCGTGGGCCGGCCCGTGACGTAGGGCGCGACGACCTTGATGAGCCCGCGGCCGGAGCGGAGGGGCGCCTCGGTCTCGGGATCGACGATGTAGACGCGGTGGTCGGCGGCCGGGCGGAAGAGGAAGTCGTCGTGGGCTGGGCTCCAGTAGCCCTCGATCTGGGCGGGGGTCTCGGTGAAGCTGTAGATGTCCTTGATGTGGGTCGGCCAGAGGGCGGGCTCGATGCCGAAGACGGCGCCGATGCGGGCGACGAAGGCCGGCTTGTCGATCTTGGCGCCGCGGATCGAGCCCTTGGCGCCGGAATAGCCGCCGCCGCTGAAGGCGACGTGGCCGAGGGCGTGGAGGGCGAATTCGCCGTCGCGGAACTCGTCGAGGTAGGGCCGGAGGAGCAGGGTCAGGCCGCCGATCGAGATGCGGCGGCCGTGCGTCTCGGCGTCGTGGACGATGGCGGCGAGGTGGGCGGCGGACATCTTGCTTATCACGGCGGGGCGGCGGGCGAGCCGGTTGAGGAGGGTGCGCGGGATGTCGACGTCGACCGTGGTGTAGGTCCGGTCATAGCGGGAGGCGCTGCCCTCGAGGCCGAGCTGCATGCGCATGACGGCCGGGATGCCCTTGTAGGCGCCCTTCTTGGAGAGGGCGCGGAGGATGCGGAGCGAGGGGGCGCAGGCGAGGCCGATGGCGACGCCGGGGAAGCCGAAGGTCTCGCCGTAGCGCTCGGTGATGTGGGCCAGCTCGGCCGGGCCGGTGTAGACGTAGCTCGGGTCGCCCGAGGTGCTGCTCGAGATCTGGAAGACGCCGGGGACGGTGAGGTCGTTGAGCTCCTCGATCATGCCCTTGGAGAGCTTGAAGGCCGACGAGGCGACGCTGGGGATGCGGTGGTAGGCGCCGTCGGAGATGAAGCCCAGGAGATCGGCCAGGAAGACGTTGCGGCGGGCGCAGAGCCGGCGGTAGTAGGCGAACCGGCGCCATTGGGACTCGACGCTGTCGCGGAGGAGGTCTTGGAAGGATGAGCCGGTCAGGGGGACGGGGGCGGAGGCGGGGGAAGAGGCGCGGGAAGAGGTGGGGTCGGAGGCGCGGTCGGTGAGTGATGTTTCCATGGGGGCCTCCTTGTCCGGGTTTCTGCCTTTATGTTCGGCTTCCGGGGAGGTTTAGTTGTCAAGAAACGGTCAAGAATACGTAAAAAATTGACGGCCCGCTCCTAAGTTGATATTCTTGGGGCCATCCGGCCCGGGGGTACAAGGCCATGAAAAACGTCGATCTCTCGAAAACGCTGACGAGTCTGGACCCTGCGCATCCATGGGCCGCCGGTCAGACGCTGGCCGGCAAGTACACCATCCTCGGGGAGCTCGGCAAGGGCGGCATGGGAGAGGTCTACCTTGCCAAGGACACCTCCCTCGACCGCAAGGTCGCCCTCAAGTTCCTGCCCGAGGCGACCTATCGGGACCCGGCGATGCGGGCCCGGTTCCTGCGCGAAGCCAAGTCGGCCGCGGCGCTGAACCATCCCTACATCTGCAGTATCCATGAGGTCGGGGAAGTCGAGGGCCAGCTTTTCTTCGCCATGGAGTTCGTCGAAGGGACGACGCTCCGCGTCAGGATCCAACAGGGGCCTTTGACGCCCGGACAGGCCGTCCAGATCGCCGCCGAGATCGCCGAGGCCGTGCAGGCGGCCCACGAAAAGGGCCTCATTCACAGGGACATCAAGCCCGCGAACATCATGCTGACGGCCGACGGCCACGCCAAGGTGATGGACTTCGGACTGGCCAAGCACTTCGCCGGCCCCGAAGCGGACACGACCGCGGGGGGCCCGGCCGTGACGGTGACCGGGGAAGGATTGACTCCCGGGACGCCGGCCTACATGTCGCCGGAGCAGCTCAAGGGGAAGGCGCTCGATCCCCGCTCGGACATCTTCTCGTTCGGCATCGTCCTCTACGAGATGCTGAGCGGCCGTCACCCGTTCAAGAGGGAGACCGGGTTGACGACCGCGAGCGCCATCCTGAGCGAGGAGCCGGAACCGATCTCCGGCGTCATCGAGGGCGTCCCCGAAAGGCTTCAACGGATCGTCGGGCGGATGCTGGCCAAGGACCCCCGCGAGCGCTACGGCTCGATGGCCGATGTCCGGGCCGACTTGATGAGGACGGGAACGGGAACGCGGGGCGTGAAGGCCAAGCCCCGGCTCAAGCCCTTGAGGATCGCTTTCACGGCCGTGATCCTGGCCGGCGCGGTCCTCGGCGCGGCCTGGCTGGCCAAGGAGCTTTTCTTCAGGACTCCGGCCAAGGCGCTGGCCTTCCAGGAGCGCGATTGGATCCTGGTCACCGATTTCGAGAACGCCACGGGGGAGTCGGTGTTCGATGCGGGCCTCGAGACCGCCCTCACGATCAGCCTCCAGCAATCCCAGTACGTGAACGTCTTTCCTCCCGGCCGCGTCCGGGAGACGCTGAGAAGGATGCGGCGGACGGATGTCAAGAAGGTCGACGAAGCCGTCGGCCGTGAGATCGCCCTCCGCGAGGGGATCAAGGGCCTGCTCGTCTGCGGCATCGGCAGGGTCGGGAGCGATTATCTCCTGACGGCCAAGATCGTCGATCCGGAAAAACAGACGACCGTCTTTTCCGACTCCGCCCGGCCGAAGGGACAGGACGGCATTCTGGCCGGCCTCGACGATCTGGCCAAGAAGGTCCGGCACGGGCTCGGCGAGTCGCTGGCCAGGATCACCAAGCAGCGGTTGACCCTCTACAGGGCCACGACATCGTCCCTGGAAGCGCTTCAGTGCTATTCGAGAGCGATAACCGCTTCCGACGACACGATCGTCCGGCTTCTCCTCCAGGCTCTCGAGCTCGATCCCGATTTCGCCCTGGCCCACGTGGAGCTCGGAGTGAAGTATTACATCGCCGGCGACCGGGTCAAGGGCGAGGAGCATTTCGGGAAGGCGGTCGGCCTCATCGACCGCCTGACGGCGCGGGAAAAGCTCTGGATCCACGCCGTCGTCGAGGACTGGAGGGGCAACCGCGAGCTGGGCATCCAGAATTACAAGGTCTATCTGGCCCAATACCCGGACGACAGCGCGGCCTGGTTCCGCCTGGGCTACGCCTACATGGTTTCGGCGCAGATCGAGCAGGCCATCGAGGCCTTCAAACGGGTGACCGAGATCGATAGGGATTCGGCGAACGCCTATGTCAACATGGCCACTTGTTATAACTCCCTGAGAAGGAACGCCGAGGCCCTGGCCATCTATCAAAAGGCCTTCGCGCTGAGCCCGGAACTGGCGACGGGCACGTTCATCAATAACGAATACGGCTTCATGCTGGTGCGGATGGGGAAGGGCCGGGAGGCGGAAGAGGCCTTCAAGACGATGGTCGCCCAGCCCGAGAATTGGAAGAGATCGAAAGGATACCGCTCCCTCGCCCTTCTTCAGATGTACCAGGGCAAGTACACGGCGGCCCAGGAGAACTTGAAGCAAGCCGTCGGCTTGAACAAGTCCATGAAGGGCACCCTCAGCGAATTCCGCGACCGTCTCTTCCTGGCCACGAACTTCATGAAGAAAGGACAGATCGCGTCGTTCGACAAGGAGATGGCGGCCGCCGAAAAGATCCAAGCCGGGGCGAAGATCGAACCCTTCTTCCTGGCCAGGTTCGGAACGCTCTATGCCCGTGCCAACAGGGTCCGTGAGGCCGGGCGGATCTTGGATGCCTTGAAATCCCGCTTCGGCGATCTGTTGGCGGTCTCGGGCATCAACAGGAGCGACAAGGGCGACCAGGCGGCCTTTTACCGCCTCGAGGGCGAGATCGAGATGGCCAAAGGGAACTACGAAGAGGCCCTGGGATCTTTCGGGATGATCGCGGATCTCCGGGAGAGCCAGCTCGAGGACGGCCTGGCCCTGGCCTATCTCGAAAGCGGGGATCTCGACAAGGCGATCGGACAGTACAAGGCGTTCCTCCTAAAAGACGCACTGGGCGGCGAAGCCCAGGAACCCTGGATCCTCGCCCACTACCAGCTCGGGCGGCTGCTCGAAAAGAAGGGCGATGGGGCGGAGGCGGCGAAGTTCTACGGGCAATTCATCGAGATCTGGAGGGACGCCGATCCGGATCTGGCGGAAGTGGCGGACGCCAGAAAGCGACTGGCCGCCCTCTCCCGTTGATTCGGGGACCGTTAATTCGGGGACACAATCCCCCGTGAATGGATCGGGGACATGATACCTATTCACCTATTTATTTTGGCCTGCCCGCGCTCCCGATCAGGGAAGTGGTCAGGCGAATAATGGGGAAATAGGGACTGCGTCCCCGATCCATTCACAGGGGATCATGTCCCCATTTTGTGAGAGCCCCGCAGGCGATCGCGCGTCTATGGATATGGGTAATAGACTTGACATGATATCACCTTGCTGATATATATTTCGGTGAGGTGATTGGAATGGCCCGCATGACAAGAACGATCATTTCCTTGCCGGAAGAAGAAAAGGAATGGCTCGAATCCTATGGGAAGCGCCATAGGATATCGAGTGCCGAAGTCGTCCGAAGAGCGATCAAAGAATTCCGCGGAAAGATGCCTGAAAAAAGCCTCCGGGCGGTGCTCAAGGAAACCTCCGGTACGTGGACATCGATCCGAGGGGACAGTCGCGATCATGTCGACTCTTTGAGAAAGGAATGGGACCGTCGATCGTGAAGCCTAAATTCCTTCTGGATTCCGTCATTCTCATCGACCATCTCAGAGGCATCGAACCTGCGACGGGATGGCTCGACCGGCTCGAAGAAGGCGAAGCTGTGATTTCGGTGGTCTCGGTGGTTACCCGTGCGGAAGTCCTGAGCGGCGGTTCTGAAGAAGAAGCCTATTCTGCTCGAAAGATCTGCGACAAATTCGAATGTGTCTCCCTGACCAAAGACGATGCCACCGTCGCCGCCCAGCTGAGACGGGAGAACGGTTGGAAACTGCCGGATGCCCTGCAGGCTGCCTTGGCCAAAAGAATGGATATCAAGCTCGTCACTCGAGACGCCCACGGTTTCGGCGACAAAAAACATTCATTTGCCTTCTGCCCCTATAAGCTGAAGTAGGGCAGCCCAAAGTAAATCGGGGACACAATACCTATTCACCATTTCTTCCCATGCGGGCGGGTCCGCCTGGAATAATGAATAGGTGATCATAGGATTGTGTCCCCGATTTTCTGTTGACATGATATCACTAGGTGATATATATTAGTCATACATTGGGGAGGCAAACATGGCCCGAATGACCAGGACGATCATCTCAATTCCGGCGGACACCAAGAAGTGGCTCGAGAGCTACGGAAAGCGCCACAAGATATCGAGTGCGGAGGCCGTGCGCCGGGCGCTCGGAGAATTCCGGCGGATCGAAGCCGGCGGGAACCTGATACGGGAAGACCGGAGTGTCTATGGATCGCCCGGACCGTCGGAGATCACGGATGTCGGAGAGCTGCGGAAGAGGGCCATCGAGGCGGCGGGGCGATTCGAGTCCGGAGTCCCGGACCTTTCGGTGAGCCACGACCGGTATCTCGCCGACGAGCTCGACGCCGGCGATGCCGATAAAAAGGGCAAAAAGGTGAGGCGATGAACGTCCTCGTCGACACGAGCGCCCTACTGGCCGTCCTCGACCGGAGCGACAAAAGGCATGCGGAAGCCAAGCGGATCTGGCAGGATCTCTTGACGGGCGAGAACGTCGTCGTCTGCCACAACTATGTCCTCGTGGAAACGTCGGCCCTACTGACGAGGCGGTTCGGCATGGACGCGGTGAACGCGTTCGAGCGCGACGTGGTGCCGGCCCTGAGGCTGCTTTGGGTGACAAGGGATGTCCACGAGGCCGCGGTAGCCGCGCACCTGGCGGCGGGGCGCCGCACCCTGAGCCTGGTCGACTGCGCGAGCTTCGAGCTCATGAGACGCACGGGCGTCCGGAAGGCCTTCGCCTTCGACCCGCACTTCCGGGAATTCGGTTACGATACACTCTAGGCCTTGATTTAAATCGGGGACATAATACCTATTCACCTATTTAATTTCCCGGCAGGCCTGCGCCCGCCTGGAATAATAATTGGTGAATAGGTATTGTGTCCCCGAATTTCAGGCCTTGTTGATGTCGTCGACCAGGCGGCGGAGCTTGGCCGTGCTCTTGTGGTTGAAGGCCAGGGTGAGGCGCGGCAGCTCGGGGTACTCGGCCTCCTCCCCTTCCCCTTCGAGCGGGGTGAGGCTCTGCTCGATGCGGCCCTCGGTGAGGAGCGTCGAGGCGTAGGTGTCGTTGAGGCGCTCGAGGGCGGCGGGCGGGAGCGGCGAGGACAGGCGCAGGGCGAGCAGCGGCCCGACGAAGCGCATCGAATGGTAGCGGCGATAGAAGCCGGCGACCTCCTCGACGGCCTCGTCGAGGTCGTCGGTCAGCTTGAACAGGCCCATGTCCTCCTCGTCGATCATGCCGTTCAGGACGAGCTCGGCCTTGATGTAGGTGCGCCAGTGCTGCCAGTAGGTGCCGCCGGGCGCGTCGATCATGACCAGGGGCATGAGGTTGGTCTTGCCCGTCTGGATCATGGTCAGGGCCTCGAAGCCCTCGTCCTGGGTGCCGAAGCCGCCGGGGAAGAGGGCCACGGCCGAGGCCTCCTTGAGGAACAGGATCTTGCGGGTGAAGAAGTACTTGAAGTGGATGAGCTTGGGATCGTCGGCGATGACGGGATTGGTCCGCTGCTCGTGGGGCAGGCGGATGGCCACGCCGAACGAGCCGGCCCGGCCGGCGCCGTTCTGGGCGGCGCCCATGATGCCGTCGCCGGCCCCGGTGATGATCATCCAGTGGAGCTCGCGCATGCGGCGGGCGAACTCGACGGCCTGGACGAACTCGGGGCTGTCGGAGGGAGTGCGGGCCGAGCCGAAGATCGAGACCTTGCGGACGTCGTGGTAAGGGGCGAAGACCTTGAAGGCGTAGCGCAGCTCCTTGAACGAGTTGGTCAGGAGCCTGAGGTCGCCGCGGTGGGCGCCGTCGCGGGCCAGGCGCGTGATGGCGACCATCAGGTCGGCCAGGACGTCGCGGTCGCCGCAGTCGGCGGCGAAGCGGGCCAGGAAATCGTCGATGGCGGCGTCGCGGGCGCCGGCCCAGTCGGAGACCGGGACGGACGGGGCGGGAGCGCCGCAGACGGCGGCGGGGGGGACGGAGGGCTTATCGGGCGCGGCGGCGGGCGCGGCGGCCGGACAGACCTTTTCTTGGGGGTTTTTATGGTTTTTATTCATGTTTCCGTGTGATCAAAAAACGAATGTAGAGAGTATTGTACCATAAAAAGCCCGGCCGCTATGTTCCGAGCCAATCCTCGACGTTGAGACCGGGGATGCCTTTGAAATGACGGACGTTCCCCGTGACGAGCGTCAAGCCGTGTTGGAGGGCGATAGCGGCGATGCGCAGGTCGGGTTCGCTTCGCGGCAGGCCCCGGCCCTCGAGCGCGGCTTTGACGCGGCCGTAGACGCGCGCGCTCTCGAGGTCGAACGGCAGCACGGTCAGTCGCGAAAGCACGAGGTCCTCGAAGGCCCGGATGATCGCGTCGCGGCGGCCGGTCCGGGCGGCCCCGTAATAGACCTCGGCGGCGTTGATCGAGGAGGTGTACTGGAGCGCGCGGGGGACCTTCGCCAGGCGATCGATCAGGCGCTTCGGCGGATCGGCCCTGACGACCCGGCTCATGACATCGGTGTCGAAAAGATACATGGGCGGAGGATCCTAGAGCGCGACTTTCCGGTCTTTGGCCTTCACGCGGGCGGCGTAGATCGTCTCGACCATGGCGTCGATATCGGCGTCGTAGTCGGCGAGCGCCCCCGCGGCCGCAGCCAAGCCGTCTTTCGCGGAGGCTTCTTCATGGCGCGTCCACTCCTCGAACGGGACAATGACCGCGACCGGCTGGCGTTTTCGGGTGATCACAACGGCCTCCTTCCTATGAATGAGACGCGCGACGATCTCGGATAATCTCGCTTTAGCCTTGGTCAAAGGGATGACGTTCAAGGGAATTCGCTCCTCCGATAGATATAGTCTAATAGACTATATCTGTCAACAGAGAAGGGCCAAGGGACGAGGGCGGAGGCTCGACGGCCGTCCCGGTTCCGCGGTTCAATAGATCTTCAGGGACGAAACCCGGGCGATGCGTTCGAAATCGGAGTCGTTGTGCAGGAGGAAGAGATCGTGCTCGATGGCGGTCTGGGCGATGAGGCAATCGACCGAGCTTGATACGGACAGGCCCTTTTTTCGCAGATCGAAATAAAGCCTGGACGCGGCGATATACGGATCCAGCCCGCCGGCCAGGTCGTATATGGTCTGACTGGATAGGTAGCCGCGCAGAGTCTCGAAGTCCTTAGAGGTCGCTGCGCCCTGAAGGACCTCGACGACGGTGAGGGGGCTAAGGCCGAACGGGATATCCCGGTCGAGGACCTCGATGAACCTGTCGACGGCGGGGTTTTCGTGCCCTTCCAGGTAATCGATGAGGACGGACGAATCGACTAGGATCACCGCGCCCTCAGCTTCTTGTAATCGTAGCCTTCGGCGAGCCTGATCTTGCCCCGAAGGTCGCGAAGGTCCATTTTCTTGAGGGCCCGGACGTAGGCCTCGAGCGCCTTATGGACGATCTCCCGCTTGGTCCGCAGCTTCGATAGGGCCAGGGCCTCCTCGATGAGCGCATCGTCGATCACGACGTTCGTCCGCATATTATACACCTCTTAATGTGTATCATAAGGTGTATTATTGCCTTTGTCAACTCCGGATCCTCCCTGCATCCATAATTGAGAGACGCCTGACGGCCCGGCCTTATCTCACCCGAGGGCGGGCTGGACCGGGACAAAATAGAGGGATGAATTAAACCATAAGAACGTGCAATCCGGAGGCTTCCGCGGCTTCGAGCTGGCGGCGGTCGGCGGAGACGAACAGGTCGGCCCGCCATTCGAGCGCGCAAGCGACATGGAGGGCATCCATGGTCCTCAAGGGGTGTTCCTCGAGCAAGCCGATGGCTGTCAGCAGGACCGGGAGCGTCAGGTTGACGATGGGCATGTCCTCGATATCGGCGAAGAGGGCGCTCTTGGCTCCCCCGTACTGACCCTCGGTGAGGAGCTTTTGCCGTTTGAGCCGGCAGAGCGCGGAGACGATCTCGGGCGGGCCAATGATGCTGACGGCCGCCTCCGCGGCCTCGGCCAAGACCCGCTCGACGGCTTCGCTTCCGCTCTCCCGGACGTACCTCTTGGCCAGGCCGGAGGAGTCGAAAAAGACTCTCATCTGGGCTTTTTGTGTTCGCGGGCCCGTTCCCGGAGGATCTCCCGGCTGAGCGAAACGCCTCTGGCTGCAAGATCGATCGGAGGATACGGGTTCTTCCAGGACACGACCGCGGGGACTGAAGCCACCGGGGCGACCTCGGCGATGGGCTTGCCGTGGCGCGTCACCAGGACGGTCTCCCCGCCCTCGACCGAGTCGAAGAGCGATGCGGCGTTCCGCCGGAACTCCGAGAAGCTGACCTGTTTCATGAGGGGCTCACCTTTATGTACATTATTGTACATTTTACGCCTCTCTGTCAAGAACGGGAACTGGTCTTTCTATAGAACAGGACGCCGGACGGCCCGGCGTCTGTCTCAAACGATGGCGTCGATCTCGGCGATCTTGCGGGCCAGGCGGACGGCGGAGATGGGGAAGGCGGTCTTGATCTCGGGGGCGAAGAGCGACAGCTTGAACTCCTCGATCATCCAGCGGAGCTCCTCGACGGCCGCCCGCTTTTCGGGCCCGAAAATGGGGGACGTGATACCCTGTCCCTCTTTTTTTGGCCGCTGCCCTGGCCGAAATTGGTGATTGAGTATTGTGTCCCCGAATTAGGGCGCCGGAGCGGGCCCTCGAGGCGCGCCAGCTCGAAGGCGTAGGGCTCGAGCTGGGCGGCCTTGGCCTTGTCCTTTTCCGGCGCGATGCGGGCCCGTTCGAGCCGGACGGCCAGCCCCTCGAGGTAGCGCGGGATGCGCACGAGCCGGGCGATGTCGTAGATCGCCAGGAAGTCCTTCGGCACCAGCCGGTCGAGGTCGGCGGCGATGGCGTCGAGGTACTCGGGCGTGACGCGCTCCTTGAGCTTGCTGAGCTCGTAGAGGCTGAGGGTTTTCGCGCTCTTGCCGCCCCCTCCCCCGCTCCCCTTCCCGAGGCCGGCGCGGAGCTTCGCGTAGAGCTCGACGGTCTTGATGACGGTCTGCGTCAGCGCGTGCCCCTTGTCGAAGAGCGTGCGCCCGACCTCGGCCTCGTAGGCCTTGAACGCCGCTTCCGTGCGGATATCGCCGCGCTCCAGGACGTCGCGGGCCAGCGTCGCTTCGATGGCCTTCTCGATCGCCTCCCGTCCGTCGAAATAGAGCGCCGCGCGGTCGTACTCGGCGGGGATCTTGTGGTAGCGCCGCACGAAAGACAGCTCCTTGGCGAACTTGCGCATCAGGAGGGCGCGCACGCCTTGCCTGTGCGAGGCCTCCGCCTCGGCCCGCGTCGGGAACAGGCAGATGGAGACCGACTCGCCGGTTCCGCCAGCCGAGCCTGCCGGGTGGCCCCCTTCGACCGGAGGCGTCTTTGCCTGGGTTCCGCTCTTTGGAAATTGGTGAATAGGTATTGTGTCCCCGATTTTTATTAGGGCGGGGAAGGCCGTGAGGGACGTGCCGACCGCGATCTTTTCGGGCAGGTCGCCGAAATCCCACGCCATAATCCCATCCCTCTCCCACGCCCGCCTCGCCTCCTGCCAGGCCGGCGACTCGATCTTGGACGGGGCTTCGTCGGCCGCCCCGATCTTCTTGCGCAGCAGCTCGACGTCGCGCCCGGCGTCGATGACCTTGCCCGTCGACGGATCGACGACCGCGACGCGCATCTTCAAGTGCTTGGGGACGTCGGCTAGCGCCCATTCGCGGACCGGAATGTCCACACCGAACCGCCGCCGGACGAACTCCGAGACCGCCTTGAAGAGCGGGACCTCCTCGGGCGCCTGGGGCATGTCGCGGGCGATCGTCTCGGCCTTCTCCCCGACCGGCACGAGGAGCTTGCGGTAGCGCTTGGGCAGGCCCTTGATGAGCGCGGCGATCTTGTCGCGGTACTGGCCGGCGACGCCCCATTCGAGGCGGCCGGCCGGGATCGCGCTCAGCAGGCCGGGCGGGACGCTCAGCGTCACGCCGTCGTCCTCCTCGCCGGGCGCGAACTTGTACACGGCGCGGAAGGGCCGGCCCGCCACCTCGACGCTGTCGGGGAAGGCGTCGACGTCCGCCGCCTCGGGCCGGTAGTTGAGGATCTGGTCTTCGGTCAGGCGCAGGAAGGAGTCGTCGCCCCCGCGGTCGCGCACGTCCTTGAGCAGCTTGCGCAGGCTCCGGACGTCGCGGATCCCCGCGAGCTTCTCCGAATAGAACTTGGCGATCTCGCCCTCGGCCACCAGGATGTCGCGCCGCCTGAGCTTCTCCTCCATGGCCTCGACCTGGCGCTGGAGGGCCAGGTTGTGCTCGAGGAAAGGCGGCGGGTCGTCGATCTCGCCCTCGACCAGGCCGTTCATGACGAAGATCTCGTGGGCCTCGGCCGGGGCGACGCGCCCGTAGGAGATGCGGCGCTCGCGGACGATCTCGAGGCCGAAGAGCGTGACGCGCTCTTTGGCCGTGACCTCGCCCCGCGCCCGGTCCCAGCCGGCGTCGGAGTAGGCGCGCTTGCAGAGCGGGCCGCCCAGCGCCTCGAGCCAGGCGGGGTCGATGCGGGCCGCGGTCCGGGCGAAGAGGCGCGACGTCCGCACGACCTCCGTCGAGACGATCCAACCCGGGCCCTTGCCGAAGAGCACCGACCCTGGCCAGAGCATGACCTCGCGGTTCTTGGCCCCCGTGTACTGGTTCTTCTCCTTGTGCACGGCGATATTCGAGAGATACCCGCTGAGGATCGACCGGTGGATGGCCCCGTAGAGCGCCGGCGAAATATCGGCATGCAAATTCGGGGACACAATCCCCTGTGAATGGATCGGGGACACAGTACCTATTTCCCTATTTTTTCTCCCCGCTTCCCCATGCCGCCGCCCGCCTCCCCGCCCCCCCGCTTCGAGCTCCCTCAGCGCCCCCGTGATCTCCGTGTGCAGGTAGACCCACTCGCGCATCCGCGGGAACGACAGGAAGTTCTCGTGGCAGAACCGCCGCTTCTGGACAAGCGACGTCAGCTTCTCGAAGTCGCCGTGGTACCGGTTCCAGATATTGAGCCGGGCCAGGAAGTCGGAGTCCGGATGCTTGAAGGCCTCGTGGACGGCATCGGCCTGCTGGGCCTTTTCGGGCGGCCTCTCCCGCGGGTCGCGGATGCTGAGCGCCGCGGCCAGCACGGCCACCTCGGGCAGGCAGTTCTCGGCCCGGGCCTCGACCAGCATGCGCGCGAGGCGCGGATCGACCTGCATGCGGGCCATCGTCCGGCCGGTCTCGGTCAGCTCCCAGCGGGATTGGGGAGCGTGGTATTGCACCCCCGTCTTTCGGATGGCGCCCAGCTCGACGAGCGTGTCGTAGCCGTCGTGGACGGCCTTGGCCGCGGGCCGGTCGATGAACGGGAACTGGAGCGGATCGCCCAGCCCCAGGTCGGTCATCCTCAGGATGACCTCGGCCAGGTCCGACCGCAGGATCTCGGGCGAGGTGAACTCGTCGCGCGACTCGTACTCGACCTGGCTGTAGAGTCGCACGCACAGCCCCTCTTTGACCCGGCCGCACCGCCCCTTCCTCTGGTCCGCCGAGGCCCGCGAGATGGGCGAGATGGGCAGGCTGTTGATGCGCGTCCCCGGCTGGTACTGGGCGATCCGGGCCACCCCCGAGTCGACGACGTAGCGGATGCCCGGGATGGTCAGCGAGGTCTCGGCGACGTTCGTGGACACGACGATCTTGGGCGCGGTCACCGTGTAGATGAGCCGCTGCTCCCCCGCCGGGAGCCGCGAGAAGAGCGGCAGCACCTTGACCGCCGGCCACTTGCGGCCCTCGAGCATGCGGCACGTTTCCAGGATGTCCTGCTCGGTCGGCATGAACACCAGCACGTCGCCCGGAGGCTTCTCCCGTCTCAGGTACTCGACGGCCTCGACGGCTTGGTCGACGTAGTCCTTGTCCTCGGCCTCCTCCTTGTCGGGCACGCGGTACTCGACCTCGACCGGGTAGAGCCGGCCGCTGACCTCGATGACCGGCGCGTTCTTGAAGGCCTTGGAGAACTTCTCCGTGTCCATCGTGGCCGACGTGATGACCAGCTTGAGGTCGGGCCGCTCGTCGAGCAGGCGCCGCACGATGCCCAGCAGGAAGTCGATGTTGAGCGAGCGCTCGTGGGCCTCGTCGATGATCAGCGTGTCGTACTCGTGCAAGTGGCGGTCGCCCTGCGTCTCGGCCAGCAGGATGCCGTCGGTCATGACCTTGATGTAGCCGTCGCGCGAGGTCCGGTCCTGGAAGCGGATCTTGTAGCCGACCGACCTCGCGATCGGCTCGCCGAGCTCCTCGGCGATGCGCGCGGCGATGGTCATGGCCGCCAGGCGGCGCGGCTGGGTGACGCCGATGCGCCCCGCGACGCCCCGGCCCGCCTCGAGGCACATCTTCGGGATCTGGGTGCTCTTGCCGCACCCGGTCTCGCCCGAGACGATGAGGACGCGGCGGCGCGGCGAGCGCAGGGCCTCGACGATCTCGCCGGCCCGGGCGGCGATCGGCAGCTCATGCGGATAGGAGACGCGCGGCACGTTGCGGGCCCGCGCGGCCAGCCAGGCCTCGGCCCGAGCCTGCGCGGACCGGCGCGAGTCCGGTCCGGCGTTGGGGGGGCGGCGCGGCGCGGGGCTGTCCATCGCCGCCTATTTTACCTTAAAACGCGGTATCTCAGCCCGCCAGCTTCTTCAGCGAATCCAGGATGGCCGTCACGTCCTCGTCGCGGTTGTTGAGATAGAACGAGACGCGGATCGAGCCGAGCCCGCCCTCGCCGACCGGCCGGGCCCGGATCCTGTCCTTGGCCAGGTGGTTCATGATGTCCGCCATGGAGTGCGCCTTCATCCGGAAGCCGATCATGAGCGTCCGGTAGGCCTCCTCCTCGGGCGAGAGCCGCTCGACGCCGGGGATCTCGCCGAGCCCCTTATAGAACCGCTCGGCCATGGGCCGGCAGCGGCGGGCGATGCGCTCGACGCCGATCGTCCCGACGAAGTCGAGGGCCGTGCCCAGGGCGTAGAACAGGGCGTCGTTCTGCGTCCCCGACTCGAAGCGCTCGGCCGTCGGCTTGAGGACCAGCTCGCCCTTCGCGGCGTCGTAGCGGACCGACGAGCCGCCGCCGACCGTCTGGGGCCGCAGGGCCTCGGCCATCCCCTGCCGGGCATAGATGAAGCCCGTGCGCTTGGGGCCCATCATCCACTTGTGGGTGCTGCAGGTGTAGAAGTCGACGCCCGTTTCGGCGATGTCGAAGGGCGCGTTGACCGGCGCCTGGGCGCCGTCGAGGGCGAACCAAATGCCCTTGGACCGGGCCAGGTCGGAGATCGCCTTCGCCGGGAAGAGCTGGCCCGTGGTGCAGGTGACGTGGCTCATGATGATCAGGCGCGTCCGCGGCGTCACGAGCTTGGCGATGCGCTCGACGTTGCCCGCCGCGCGGACGATGTCCGGCTCGAAGAGCTTGATGACGATGCCGTCCTTCTGCATCCGGTTGAGGAGCGCCGAGTGGACGGCGACGTGCTCGTGGGTCGAAGTGATGGCCTCGTCGCCCTTCTTGAGGGCCAGGCCGTTGACGATGACGTTGACGCCTTCGGTCGCCCCGCCGATGAGGCCGAGGTCCTCCTTGCGGCAGGTCGGGCCGAGCGCGCGGGCCAGCTTCTCCTTGACCTCTTGCCAGGGTTTCTCGTCGTGGCCGGCGCTCGGGGCCCGCTCCTCCGCCCGGAGGAACCCGACGAGGGCATCGATGACGGGCAGCGGGCACGAGCCGAGGCCGCCGAAGTTGAGGAAGATCCAGTCGGGGTCGAGGATGAACTGCTCGCGCAGCAGCTTCCAGAAGAACTCGTCGTCGCCCGCGGCGTCGGCCCGGGCGAGGAGGCTCGCGAACGGCTCGCGGCCGGGCGCGCCGGCGCCGAAAGCCGCGCCCCCCGCCGCCCGGCGAGCGAACGGGAAGCCGGCCGCGCCCGCGGCGGCCAGTCCGGCGGTCATCTTCAGGAATTCCTTTCTTTTCATGGCAGGCCTCCTGGCGTTGAGGGGGGATTATTCAACGGGGTAGCGGCAAAGTCAATCCGGAGGATCGGGGGAAATAAAAACGGGGACGCGCCCATGCTTGCGCGTCCCCTATCCGACAGGAGGAATCCTAGCGATACGTGACCCGGCGCGGAAAGACCGGGGCCTGGGACCGCCGGCCCGGATAGGCCAGGACCGGGAAGCCCGGCAGGTACGGGAAAGAAAAGCCGGCCACGGTCATCGGGGCGGCGCTTGCGCTCCGCCTCCGACCGGTGATGGCCGCGGCCAGCTGATTGATCGCGGACGCCCCGGGTCTCATCGAGATCCGGAGCGTCTTTATCCTCGAAGCGCCGTGCCGTGCGCCCGCTTCGTGCGTGTCGTTCTTCGGGCTTGTCATCTTTCTGTCTCCACACATATAGACGGACGAGGCCTCGGAAAAGTTGCAGTTCGCCGAAGATCGGGGCTTCATTCGTGCGGATGATCGGTCATCCGGGTTGGCGCACCGATACCGGAATGGGTGATCCATGTTTTGGCCCCGAAAACGAAAGATCTCGCCCGCCGCCAAACTGAAAAAATGGCGGCTGGTTTCTTTAACCTGTTGATAATGGCCGAGAAGCAGAAGGTCCGACCCCGCTAAACCCCGCTAAACGAACAGGGCCGGGCCGGAATCGCGCTCGGACCGTTCCGGCGCCTGGGCCTGCGGGGCCTTCGACGGCGCCCCGAAGATCGAGGCGATGAGGAGCGCGATCGACAGGAGCCCGAGGATGTACTTTTTCACGGTTAGAGCCTCCAGAGGTAGCTGACCTTGAAGAAGAAGCCGCGCTGCATCTCGCGGAAGCGGTTGCTGGGCGCGAAGCCCGGCAGGCCTTCGTCCCAATCCAGCTTCTCCAGGGCCGAGCCGTAGCCGAGGTGGACGACCGTGCCCGGGATGTAGGTGAACGACAGCAGGCCGTCGAGGGTCATCCGCTTGTAGAAGTCGTTGTACTCGACGATGCCGCGCAGGAACAGGTACTTGTTGAGCTGGAAGGTGTTCCGGCTGCGCAGGATGAGGTAGTCGTAGACCTTGACCCTGTCGAGCGACCGGTAGAAATCGACGTAGCTCAGGTTGACGATGAAGTCGAGCTGGTCGATGGGCTGGTAGCGGAAGGCGGCCGTGGCGGACGTCCCGTAGCCCTGGTAGGGATCGGCCGGGTCATAGTAGATCTTGTTCATCCGGCGGACGCGCGATTGCGCGTAGAACGACTTCGCCAGCTGGGTCTCGAACATGAAGCCGTAGCCGCTGTTGCTGAGCCGCTCCCCCGCGTAGACCTCGTTGGCCAGCAGGCCGTCGAAGCGGACCATGGTGTTGCGCGGCAGGTAGGCCCGGAGCACGAAGACGTTGGTCGTCTCCCACATCTTGTAGATCGTGTCGTAGAGGTGGGCGCCCCAGTAGAAGGGCTGGATCCTCTGGAAGAACTTCGACTTCGGGTAGAAGGTGTACATGCCGAAGGTCATGGCCTGCCGCAGCCCGGTCCGGGTGAGGTAGCCCGAGTCGGCCCGGAAGCCTTCGGAGATGTCCTGGTAGCCGAGCTCGACGTAGGACGTTGCGGTTGGAGAAGTCGTAGTTGAGCGACAGGGCGTGGTCGGTGTCCGTCTCCGTCTCGCCCGGGTCCCGGGTCGAGGAGCCGAAGAGATGGAACGAGGCCGTCGCCTCGGGCTCAGGCGGAAGCGGCCGTCGATCCCCCCGACCCGGTTGAAGCCCGGGCCGTACTCGCGCCCCGTATAGAAGGCGCCGATGAAGGCGTCGTCCTTGAGCGTGTGCTTGTAGCGGGCGATCATGATGTCGGGGTGGACGTCCACCTCGTCCCCGGCCAGCCGGTCCTGGGCGTAGATCGCCGCCACGGTGTCGCGCGGCGTGATCTTGCCGGTCAGCTTGAAGCCGAAGGTCGGGTCGACGATCGTCCGGGTATAGACGAGCGAGTAGAGCGGCGCGTCCTCCATCGACCCGCCGAACTGCCACAGGTCGCTGCCCTCGAGGAAGAAGGGCCGCTTCTCCTCGTAGTAGAGGGCGTAGCGGAGGTTGAAATCGACCTGGCCGGCGTCGGCCTCGACCTGGCTGAAGTCGGGATTGACCGTGGCGTCGAGGGTCAGGTCCGAGGTCAGGCCGAGCTTGCCGGTCAGGCTGAGGTCGTTGATGTCCAGCTCCTCGTTCCGGACGAGCGCGCCCTGGCTGGCCTCGGTCGCCTCCTGGGTCCGGCCGAAGGTGAAGGCGGGCAGGAGCTCGACGACCCGCTGGTACTTGATGCCCGAGATCTGGACGGGCTGGGCCTGGCCCAGGAGCGAGCCGTAATTCGGATCGATGGGCGGGAAGGCCGACCTGCTCGGAGGTCCGGGTGAAGAAGCGGATGAAGAGGATGCGCCAGGTCATGACGTCCTTGTTCGGGAAGCGGATGCTCTTCAGGGGGATGCGGGCCTCGACCGTCCAGCCCTTGTCGTCGATCGCGCCCTTGCTGTACCAGACGGCGTCGAAGCTCGTCTCGAGGTTGCCCTGGACGTCGACCATGCCGTCGCCCTGGATGCCCAGGGGATTGACGATGAAGGCGAAGGCGCTCTGGCGGTCGTTGAAGGTGTCGATGTTGATGAAGGCCAGGTCGTCCTGGAAGATGTTGTCGCGCTTGCTGACGGCGGCCTTGATCTTGGCCGGCTCGTCGTCGAAACAGCGGAAGGCGAAGTAGAAGTTCTCGGCGTCGTAGGCGATGTAGGCCTCCGTGCGCTGGGAGGCTTCCTTGCCGTAATCCGGCTTGAAGGTCTTGAAGCCGTCGAACTTGAGCCCGGCGGCCCAGGCGGGATCGTCGAGGACGCCGTCGATGACGGGCGGCACGGCGGCCCTGGTGAGGACCGGGGCGGTCTCTTCGGGCTTGGCGGCCGGCGACCCGGGCCCGGCGGCGGACAGGGCCTGGACGAGGGCCAGGGCGGCGATGACGATGACGACCGGGGCGAAGGGGCTCTTGGCTCTACTCAAGTCAGGCTCCGTTATTTGCGATAGACTTTGCGGGCTTCTTGGATTATTACGGACCAGGGGCGCATTAGGTTCCCCCCGGGGTCGCTGCTTCCCCGAATTCCCCTCTCGAGGCGGGCGAGCGGCAGGGAGCGAACACAGCCGGAAAGAGGGCGTTTCCCGGAAGAACAACCACTCTGGGTTCGTCTAATTATAGGAAGGAGCGTGACGATGAGAAGACCGTCCCCGGTTATCCTTATATCCCTGGCGGCCCTCCTGGCCGCCCTCCCCGCCTGCAAGTCCGAGCCGCCGGCCGATGTCCCCGGAGAGTTCACCTTTCACGGCGTGGCGGTCCATCCGGCCGCGGTCAGCGCCCTGTACCGCTCGGCCACCGGCCAGCTCGATCTGGCCGCGTTCCAGACGAAGTTCGAGGCCCGGCAGTGGGAGGACCAGTTCGGCTGGTGGGTGACCGACCTCGAGGAGGACCCGGCCAGCGGCCAGTCGCCCTTTTTCGCCTACGCCGCCTTCCCCGGCCCCCTCGGCGGCGGGGCCGAGACCTACGTGCTCTCCGTCACCTTCAACGCCGGGGAGCCGGCCGACGTCGACAACATCCTGCTCATCCAAAAATCCGGGTCCTGGCTGGGCCTCATCCGGGCCTGGGGCGAAGGCAGCGCCTGCAGCGGCGGCCTCCACAACCAGCGCATGGACGGCGACAACTTCCTCTACTCGCGGGACCTGACCCCGGTCGACCTGCTCGAATTGGCCCAAGGCGTCGAGCTCGGCCTCAACGCCCACGAGGACCTCGAGGCGACGAGCGAAAGCTGTTTCGCCGCCGCCAACTACGTCTACAACCTGACCCAGGACCGCGAGGACCTGGTCTCGGTGCGCCTTTACGACGAGCCGGCCGTCGACGAGAAGGGCAAGACCGACCGGCTCCGCTACCAGTCCTGCTTCAACCGCATCTTCAACGACTATCTGACGCGGGGGAAGACGGCGCTCACGCCCAAGGAGGTCGACGAGCTGGCCGCGCGGTTCCGGGACGAGTGCCTGCCGGCCAAGTGATCAGGGCATCTTGACCGAGAGCAGGTCGGCGGCCGAGGCGTTCTCGGCCACCTGCTCCGGGCTCTTGGCGCCGGGGATGACCGCGGCCACGACCGGATCGCGGAGGCACCAGGCCAGGGCCCAGCGGGTCCGGGAGATCCCGAGCGGCAGCTCCTCGTCGGCCCGCTTCTCCGCTTCGCGGACGCGCCGGGCGATCTCCTCGGCTCCCAGGGTCGAGCGGTAGTCGTCCGGCCCGAACTTGGCCCAGCTCTCGTACTTGCCCGTGAGCAGGCCGCTGGCGAGCGGCACCCGGGCCAGGACGCCGAGGCCGTAGCGGCGGGCGTGAGGGAACACGTCGGACTCGGCCCGGAGGTCGAGCCGGTTGTAGATGATCTGAAGAACGCCGTAGCCGCGGCCGAAGGCCTCGCGGGCCTGGAGATCGCTCCCCGCGCCGCGGATGGACACGCCGAGGTTGCGGACCATGCCCGATTGGCGGGCGTCCTCGAGGACCCGTTTCAGGCCGTCGTCGAGGAAGGCCTCGTCCGACCCCGAGTGGAACTGGTAGACGTCGATGCGGTCGGTCCGCAGGGCCCGGAGCGAGGCGATGAGCTGGGTCCGGACGTCCTCCGCGCCGAAGCGGTCGGACCTGGCCATGAAGCCGTCGAAGGCGTGGCCGAACTTGGTGGCGACGATCCAACGGTCCCGGTCGTGGCGCGACAGGTAGTCGCCGATGAGGCGCTCGGACAGGTGGTCGCCGTAGCATTCGGCGGTGTCGATGAGGTTGATGCCGCACTCGCCCGCCCGGTCGAGGATGGCGTCCACCTCGGACTGGGTGAAGGCCTGGCCCCATTCCCCGCCGAGCTGCCAGGTGCCGACGCCGACGACCGAGACTTTGAGGCCGGTCCGGCCGAGTGTGCGGTACTTCATGGTTCCTTAGCCCTCATTATATTAGTCGGCGGACCCCTAGGGGTCAAGAAAGATGCAACCGAAAGGCGGGGACCCCCGTTGAGTCTATCGTGGATGTTAAAAAATTAGCAGGAGGGCTTGACAAGCCCCTTCTCGGATGCTAATATTTTAGCATGCTAATTTTTTAGCAGACAAAGCCCATGGGCCGGAGGCCCGACGGAGACGCCGCATGAAGACCGACAAGAGCCTGAGCCGGCGGGAACGCCAGATCATGGACATCGTCTACGAGATGAAGGAGGTCTCGGCTTTCCAGGTGCTCGAGCGCCTGCCTCAGCCCCCCTCCTACTCCGCCGTCCGGGCCCTGCTCCGCGTCCTCGAGCAGAAGGGCCACCTCGTCCATCGCCAGGACGGCCCCCGCTACGCCTACACGGCCCGCCTGCCCAAGGACAAGGCCCGCAAGAACGCCCTCAGCCACCTCATGACGACCTTCTTCGACGGCTCGACCGAGAGCGTCGTGGCCACCCTGCTCGACATCTCCGAAGAGAACCTCTCCGAAGAGGATTACCGCCGGCTGACCGAGCTCATCGAAAAGGCCCGCACGGAAGGACGCTAGGATGTTCGGCTATTTCCTCAGGACCACGGCCGTTCTGGCCCTGGCCCTGCTCGCGGCGGAAGCGGCCAAGCGCCGCCCGGCCGCGATCCGGCATTTCGTCCTCTCGTCCGCCCTGGCCGGGCTGTTGCTCCTGCCGCTCCTCACGCTCGTTCCCTTCGGCTGGCGGACGACGCTTCTGCCGGCGAGCCCCGCGGCCGCATCGCAACCGGCCCTCGGCGCCGGGCGCCCGGTGACTTCGGCCCCGTCGTACGTCTGGGTCCGGAGCGCGGAGGCTGCCACGCCCGAGAACGACGCAGGGACGGCCGCGACCGGACCGATCGCCGTAGCGTTCATCCCGGCCGAAGGACCGGGAGCGACAAGGGCGGTCGAGCCCGCTCCCTTCTTGACGGTCGCCGCCCGAGGCGACGGGAGCGACGGCCTTTCCGGAGCCGCCCCGGCGCGGACCGGACGGTCCCTCGCGGCCGCGCTCGATCTGGGCGTCGCGGTCCTCTGGCCGGCGGGGGCCCTCATCCTCCTGCTCCGGCTGGCCGTCGGGCTGGGCGGCGCCCGCCGGTTGACCTCCGAAGGGACGGCCCTCGGCGATCCCGGCTGGCGCGTCCTCGTCGAGCGCTTTCTCGCGCTCGTCTCACTGCGGCGCCCGGTCCTCCTGAAAACCCATCCCGAGGTCGTCATGCCGCTCACCTGGGGCTGGCGCCGCCCGGTCGTGCTCTTTCCGGACGGGGCGGACGGCTGGTCCGAGAACGAGCGTTCCTCGGCCCTGTTCCACGAGCTTTCGCACATCAAGCGGGCGGATTTCCTGGTCATGCTGCTCGTCCGGACGAGCCTGGCCCTGTTCTGGTGGAATCCGCTCTGCTGGATCGCCTACCGCGAGCTCCTCAAGGCGCAGGAGCTGGCCTGCGACGAGCTGGTCCTTCGCGCGGGGATCAAGCCGTCGGCCTACGCGGCGAGCCTGCTGGCCTTCCGGAGAACGGCCGGCTTCCGCTGGAACCCGTCGGCGGCCCTGCTCGGGCTCCTCGGCCGGTCGTCGTTCCAGGAGCGCCTGTCGTCCATTCTCAAACACAAGATCGTTCTTATGGAGGTCAAGATGAAAACCAAGATCATGCTGGCCGCGGCCCTGGTCGCGGCGGTGTCCCTCGTCGGGATGGCCCGTCCGGCGGCCGCGCCGGAGGCCAAGGAAGCCGTCACGGTCGTCGCCGAGACGGCGCTGCCCCCGGCCGTGTCCCTCGACGCCGTCCTTCAGGGGACGGCCGTGGCCTCGACGCAGGCCGAGAAGGCCGTGCCCCAGGAGAAAGCCAAGGAACAGGAAAAGGCCAAGGCCGCCGAGAAGGCCAAGAAGGCCGAGGCGGCCGCCAAGGGCCAAGCCGCCGTCGAGAAGACGATCGTCATCAGCCCCAAGGGCGGCGAAGGCGTGCCCATCGAGATCGTCATCACCGAGGGCGACGTCGTCAAGACGCTCAAGCTCGACAAGCCCCTGACCATCACGAGTGAGAAGGGCGGCGACGTCCTCTTCCTCACCACCGAGGGCAAGGAACCGCTCGTCCTCAAGGGCGAACCGCTGCGCATAGAGATCAAGGGCGGCGCGCTCAAGGTCCTCAAGGAAGGTCAGGCCTGGTCGATCGGCGACGAGGGCAAGACCATCGTGTTCTACGGCGACGGCGAGCCGAAGATCGTCGAAGGCCGGGCCGTCAAGATCGTCCACGGCAAGCCGTCGAGACGCCGAGGGCGAGGCCGTCCCGGGCCAGGTCATCGTCAAGATGCGGAAGGACATGAAGGAAGGCGAGACCTGGGTCGCGGCCAAGCCCGGCGACGAGGCCAAGGTCGTCACGATCGTCAAGGAAGGCGAACCGGCCAAGGACGGCGGGAAGGTGGTCGTCAAAGCCCACCCGAAGATCGCCTGGACGATCAAGGAAGGCGACAAGGAAGCCGTCTGGTTCGCCGGGAAGCCTGCGGCGATGGGCAAGGCGTTCGCCTTCTCCTCGGCCCGCGACGAGGAGTTCCTCCAGAAGGTCCGGGCCCTGCAGGAGCAGGTCCAGGCCATCAAGGCCAAGAAGATGGACCTCACGGCCCTCGAGGAGTCGCTGAAGAAGCTCGAGGCCGAGCTCCAGGCGAAGGAAGAGAAGCTCCGCTCGTTCGAGTACAAGTTCGACCATGAGCCGGGGACGTTCGTCTTCAAGAAGTCCGGCGGCGACGAGGCCGAGGGCCAGAACTTCGTCTGGGTCTCGAGCAAGGACGGAGAGGACAAGGTGGCCAAGGCCAAGATCGTGGTCGCGTCCGGCGACAAGGAGCCCGGGGCCATCGCTATGGTCTTCACCGGCCATGAAGGCGAAGCGGGCAAGGCGGTGTTCGAGCGCTCGATCGCCGCGCTGAAAAAGGCCCTGCCCGAGGGCTACACCATCGCCGAGCAGAAGTTCGACGCCGAGGACGGGACGATCCGCTTCAAGGTCGCCGCGCCGGAGGGCAAGAAGGTCGACAAGGAGCTCGTCAAGAAGCTCGTCGACGCGGTCAAGAGCGCGATCGACAACAAGTAAACTCGAGAAGGGACCTGGTCTTCACAAACGCCGATTCTCCCCTGGCGGCGTGAAGACCTGGTCCCTTCTTTCTTGCTCAATTGGGGACACGTATCGACGGTACTTGTCCCCGATTCACTTCCGCACCCTTACCGGGAACGGCGGGCGCTTGGGCTTGGCCGGCGGGTTCGCCTTCAGCTCGTCCATGACGACCTTGATGGCCGCCTCGAGCTGCGGGTCGCGGCCGGCGATGACGTCCTTGGGCGTCTGCTCGACCTCGATGTCGGGCGGGATGCCCACGTTCTCGACGATGAAGCCCTCCTCCGACCAGATGGCCAGGTTGGGCGCGGTCACCTGGCCGCCGTCCATCAGCACCGGGAAGCCCAGGATGCCGACCAGGCCGCCCCAGGTGGCCGTGCCGACGAGCTTGCCCATGCCGAACTTGCGCCACATGTAGGGCAGGAGGTCGCCGCCCGAGCCGGCCGTCTCGTTGACGATCATGACCCGGGGCCCCTGGATGGAGGCGCTCGGCGTCTTCAGGTCGGCGCCGTAGCGCATGGCCCAATAGGCCGAGACGGGCTTGCGCAGCCAATCGAGGTAGTAGTCGGCGACCGACCCTCCCCCGTTGAAGCGCTCGTCGACGATGATGGCCTCCTTGTCGGCCTGGGGGAAGAAGTAGCGCTTGAAGTAGACGTGGCCGAGCGTCGTCGTGTTGGGGACGTAGACGTAGGCCACGCGGCCGTTCGTCGCTTCGTGGACCTTGCGGATGTTGCCCTCGACCCAGTCGCGGTTGCGCAGGGCCGCCTCGTCGGGGGCCGGCACGACCTTGATCGTCCGCGAGCCGGCGCCGTCGGGGTTGGGGCCGACCGTGATCTCGACGATCTTGCCGGCCGTGGCCTCGAACCGGGCGAAGAGGTTGTCGGGCGGGACGAGCGGGCGTCCCTCGACGGCCAGCAGGTACTCGCCCGCCTTCACCTCCGTGCCGGGCTCGGCCAGGGGCGCCCGCAGCTCGGGCGTCCAATTGAGCCCGCCGTAGACCTTCTTGAAGCGGTAGCGGCCGTTCTCGACGGCGTAGTCCGCGCCGAGCAGGCCGCCCGGGACGCGGGCCGGCTGGGCCGGGAAGTCGCCGCCGCCGACGCGGTGGTGGCCGACGGCGAGCTCGGAGCACATCCACTGGATGAGGCGGTTGAGGTCGGCCCGGCAGGAGAGGTGGGGCAGGAAGGCGGCGTACTTGGCCTTCATGGCCTGCCAGTCCGCGCCGTGCATGCCCGGATCGTAGAAGAAGTCGCGGTTGACGCGCCAGGCCTCGTCGAAGATCTGCGGCCATTCGAGGGCGGGGACGACGCGGACCTCCACGGCCTCGACGTTCAGCTTGCCCTTCCCCGGCTCGGGCTTGCCGGCCGTCGGCAGGATCGACCAGGCGCCCCGCGAGGCCACCAGCATCTTCTTGCGGTCGGCCGTCAGCCGGAAGCCGAAATTGGCGGGGCCGATGGCCTCGTCCTTGCGCGTGGCCAGGTCGTAGACGCGGATGGAGGAGTCGCCGGGGCCGCCCGAGGTCGAGGTCGGCGGCGGGTCCTCCTTGCGGTAGAAGAGCTTGCCGCCCTCGCCGGCCTGGAGGTTGCCGTAGACGCCGGCCGGGATGGGCACGGCGACGATGCGGTTGGCGAAGCCGTCGAGGTCGATGCGGAATAGCTCCTGCGGCTTGGCCGGCTCGCCGGGCTTGGCCTTGGCCCCGGCCGCGGCGGCCTTGTCGGCCGGCTTGGCCGCCTCGGCCTTCTCGTCCTTGGGTTTCTCCTCGTCGCTCTCCTTGGCCAGAGGATTGGGCAGGTCCTTGCGCAGGACCGCCAGGTAGAGCGCCGAGGTCTTGCGGGCGTCCTCGTTCGACATGTCGAACCACTGGTTGACGGGCCCGGCGTCGGTCGAGGCCAGGAACCAGAGGTATTTGCCCTCGGCGTCGAAGGTCGGCTCGTCGACGTCGCTCAGTCCGTCGGTCAGGGGGAAGGACTTGTCCTGGTCGACCGAATAGACGTGGACGCGGCGGAAGAAGGTCGGCGTGCCGAGCGTGTAGGCGATCCACTTGGAGTCGGGGCTCCAGGACGTGCCCATCCCCGACTGGCCGCCGGGGATGTAGAGGTATTCCGAGGCGATCTTTTTGACCGCCCCGGTCTTGACGTCGAGCCAGAAGAGGGTCAGCGCGTTGTCCGCGAAGGCGATCCGGGAGCCGTCGGGCGACCAGTTCGGGGAGCCGTAGAAGCCCGCGCCGGGGAGCTTGTACGCCTTGGCCGGGCCCTTGCCGTCCTGGGCCCGGACGTGGAGGGCGTACTCGCCGTTCTCGTCGGAGAAGTAGGCGATCGACCGGCCGTCCGGCGACCAGGCCGGGTTGCGCTCGTGGACGCCCGGCGTGCCGGTCAGGTTGCGGGGATCGCCCTTTTCGGCCGGGACGGTGACGATCTCGCCCCGGAACTCGAAGACGGCCCGGGCGCCGGTCGGCGAGACGCCGTCGGCGAAGACCCACTGCGTGCCCCTGGCGAAGCGCTCGCGGAGCTCGGCGAGCTCGGCCGCGACCCCGATGGCCAGCCGGCGGCTCCGGTTCTGGGCGACGTCGTAGAGGTGGAGGGCGCCGGCCTGCTCGAAGACGACGCGGCCCGCGCCGGCCGAGGCGGACAGGACCGGGAAGTCCTTGAACTCCGTCAGCTGTTCGACCTTCTTCGTCGCGGGATCGAAGGCGAACAGGTTGAACTCGCCGCCGCGGTCGGAGCGGAAGAGGATCTTCCCGCCGACCCACATCGGGTCGACGTCGTTCGACCGGGTCGCGGGCTGGGGCAGCTTCTCGATGCCGTAGTCCTTGGCGTCGAAGATCCAGATGCGCGAGAACCGGCCGCCGCGGTAGTTCTTCCACTGGGTGAAGGCCTCGGGGAAGGGGCAGTAGGCGATGAACCGGCCGTCGGGCGAGATCTCGGCGTCGGAGGCGTAGGGGACCTTGAGCATGCCGGCCTCGCCGCCGGCGACAGGCACGGTGAAGAGCTGGGAATAGGCCCGGTTGCTCGAGAACCGGGACGAGCCGAAGAGGACCGACAGGCCGTCGGGCGTGAAGCCCATGACGACGTCGGCGGCCGGGTGCCAGGTCAGGCGCTTGGGAACGCCGCCGCCCGCCGGGACGACGAAGACGTCGGTGTTGCCGTCGTACTGGCCGCTGAAGGCGATGAGGCGGCCGTCGGGCGAGAAGACGGGATTGGTCTCCGTGCCGACGCCCGAGGTCAGCCGCCGGACGTTCCGGCCCTCGAGGTCGGCCGTCCAGAGGTCGTCGGCGTAGACGAAGGCGACGCGCTCGGCCGAAACGGCCGGCTTGGTCAGCATCCGGGTGTCGACGGTATCGACGGCCCGGAGACCGGGCGCGGCGCAAAGGCCGAGGACGAGGGCGATAGCGAAAGCGACGGGGGTTCTTCTCATGTGGGTTTCCTCCGCAGTAAACGTCCTTTAACTATAGGAGCATCAAACGGAGAGGTCAACGGAAATCAAGACGGTGCCAGGTCTTCACAGCGCCAGGGGGAAAACGGCGTTTGTGAAGACCAGGTCCCTTCTTACGCGTTGACCGGGGCGCGCGGGTTCGTTTATGATGTCTGAAACGCCATGGCCAGACTGCCGCGCGATTTCTACGAGGTCCAGAGGCGCCAGCGGCGGCGCAGCCTGTTCCTCTTCGCCGCGGTCCTCGTCTTCCACTTCGCTTTCATCGGCCTCGTCGGACTGTCCCTCCTGGCCACCTTCGGCCTGGTCCTCTCGACCGGCTGGCTCGGCTCGCCGGAGTTCTGGCCGCGCTTCCTTCTCGCCGACCTGGTCCTGGCGACGGTCGTCGCCGGCCTCCACTTTCTCGACGCCCGCCGCAACGGCCCCCGCTTCATCCTGCGGCGCCTCCAGGCCGGGACGCCCGATCCCGCCGACCGCTACCACGCTCAGTTCCTCCACACGCTCGACGAGATCCGTATCGCCGCCGGCCTGCCCCGGGTCAACGCCTACGTCCTGCCGTCGTTCGCCGTCAACTCGCTGGCGATCATCGAGGAGGACGGGACGCCGGCCGTGGCCGTCACGGAGGGCCTGCTGGCCGAAGGCACGCGCGACGAGCTCCAGGCCGTCGCGGCCCACGAGCTGGCCCACATCGCCCGCGGCGACGCCTTCTACCTGACGCTGGTCTGCTCGCTGGCCAACCTGTTCGAGAAGTTCAAGGACGCGCTCGAGCCCGAGGGCGACGATCGGGCCGCCTGCGGCGAGGCCCGCGGCTCGGCCGGCTTCCCGCCCGTCCTCTTCTACGCGGCCGTGGCCCTGTCGGCCCTGGTCATGCGCCTGCTGAGCATGCTCGTCAGCCGGGAGCGCGAGCTCCTGGCCGACGCCGCGGCCGTCGAGCTCAGCCGCGCTCCCGAGGCCCTGGCCCGGATCGTCTACAAGGCCCACATCAAGAACTCGTTCGTCGGGGACTTCTCGCTGAGCTACGCGCCGCTGTTCATCGTCCGGCCGGACTCGCGGGACACGCCGGACAGCTTCGCGGGCCGGATCTTCAGCTCGCACCCGCCCATCATGAAGCGCCTCGGCGCGTTGGCGGCCATGGTCCACAAGAAGCCCGAGGCCGTGGTCGCGTCGGTGTGGGAGGAGGAGCGGGCCCGCGACCAGGCCCGCGGCGTCCTCCATTCCTACGAGGAGATCCGCCGGGAGCAGCTCGACCTCTTCCCCGACGTCGCCGGCGCGGCCGGCGCCCCGAAGCCCGGGGACGAGGCCCGGATCTGGCAGCTCGCGGGGACGGAGAAGGAGGCGTGGGAGGGGCCGTTCACCATGCCCGAGCTTCTATGCCGGCCGCGCTTCACCTCCCTGATGAAGGTCCGGAACACCCAGGAAGGCGTCACGGCCCGGGCCCGGGAGTTCCCCCAGGTCCGGATCGCCCTCCACAACCTGGCCCGCAAGAAGCCGCTGGCCCCGGGCAAGGAGAACCTCTGCCCGCGTTGCCGGGTGCCGCTCACCGAGGCGTTCTACGAGGGCGTCGCCGTGCGCGTCTGCGGCCGCTGCCGCGGCCGGCTGGTCGACGCGGCCTCCGTCGACCGGATCGTGGCCCGGCGCGAGGTCGATTTCTCGGAGCCGCTGCGCGCCAAGGCCCGGAGCTTTCGCGAGAAGGCCGTGCGCAACCCCCTCAAGCGCCAGAAGATCGAGGACGCCCTGAGCGCGGCCGTCCCCTGCCCGGCCTGCGGCTACCGCATGGTCGCCCGGCCGTACAACTACCAGTATTTCGTCCCGGTGGACAAGTGCCTGTCCTGCTCGAAGATCTGGTTCGACTCCGACGAGCTCGAAGTCCTGCAGATCCTCATCGAGGACCGGGCCTCGAAATAGCCCGCCTCAGTCGAAGATCTTCTCGAGCTCCTGGTACCGCGTGTGGAGCTTGAGGACCGCCTGCTCGACGGCCGCGCCGTCGGCCTTGGGCCCGAGCCCGGCCAGCACGGTCGCCGCCTTGACGAGCTCTCCGGCGGCCTGGGCGAAAGCCTCGGCCTTGGGCTGCAAGCGGGTCGAAAGCTTGGCCGGGACGATGGCCTCGGCCTTGGCCTTGAGGTCGGGCGCTGCGGCCCGCACCGCGGCCCAGTCCTTGGCCGGCAGGTTCGTGTGGAAGACGACATAGAGGACCTTGTGGAAGGCGTCCATCTCCGCGAGGACGGGCCGGATGGCCCGGACGAGCGCCTCGTATTTGGCGTGGATGAGCTCGGCCGCGTCGAGCATGGCCTTGTCGTCGGAGCCCTTGGCGGCGGCGCCGTAGGCCTCGACCGACTTGCGGAACTCGGCCAGGCCGGCGTCCCACTTGGCCTGCTTGTCGCGGAGGATGCCGGGGAGCTTGGCGGCGAAGACCTTGGCCGCCAGCTCGTCGACCTGGGGCACCAGGCTCTTCAACAGGGCCACGTCCTTGTCGGGATAGGCCGTGTGCCAGATGGGATAGATGACCTCGTGGAAGGCCGAGAGCTCGGGCACGGCGCTCTCGGTCTCCTGGGCGAACGCGGGCGCGGCCGCGGCGGCCAAGAGGATCAGGCCGAGGGTCAGGATCGGTCTCGTTTTCATCGGAGCCTCCTAGAATTGTGAACAGAAGGACGATTATAGCCGATTTGGCTCAGATCTTGAACTCGCCCGTATCGATCCACTCTTTTTTGAGGACCGACCAGAAGTCCTCGGCCAGGCCTTTGCGGACATAATCGTACGGCAGCCAGCCGTAGCCCTTCTCGCCCCAGCCCTTGCCCCACGAGTTCCTGACGAGCAGGGCGCCGCGGGCCGGCTCGCCGCCCTCGGCGTTGGCGATGGAGAGATCGTCGTCGTAGCCCAGGGCGACGACGGCGTGCCCGCCCTCGATCCTCTCGCGGCCGAACGGCAGCGGGATGCGGCCCGTCGTGTCCGCCTGCCCGATCGAGCTGTAGACGGTGAAGCCGAACATGGCCGGGTGACCTTCGGCGAGACCGGCCTTGAGCCGTTCGAGGACCTCCGCGCGCGTCACGCCGGCCGGATCGTGCCGGTAATAGAGCAAGGTCCGGTAGCTCTGGGCGAAGGCGTAACAGAAGGCGGGCGGCTCCCGGTCGAAGGCCGCCTCGTCGTCGGTGTAGGGCCAGTACGGCTCCGGCGGAGCGCCGAAGAGGACCATGGCCCCCATGGTCGTGCGCAGGTAGGCCCCCGTGTCCCCCTTCGTCTTCATCAGGTTCCGGGTCGCTTTATAGAGGAAGAGCCGCGACGACTCGATGTGACGGCCGAACGACCTCTTCTCGTAGTACTCGATGGCGCCGGCCGCGGCCTGGGCCGTGCACGAGCCGAGCGCGCCCTGGTCCTCGACGGGCGAGGCCCATTTCCTCAGGTCGACCGCGCCGGGGATCTCGCCCCCGCGCCCGCGGCGCCGTCCGGCCGCGGGAGGCCTCGATCCGGTCGCGCCGAGCACCTCGCGCACCTCCGGCGTCTCCCCGGTGTAGTCCCGGACGTCGGGCAGGTCCGGGATCCACCCGAATCCGCGGGCCGGTCTTTCGTTCATTCGAACCCTCCTTTTAATAGATATTCCATCCGCCTTTCGGCTCTTACTTGATGATTACGCAACTTCCCCCCGGCCGTTCATCTCCTTTTCCGGGAGGGAGAGCCTGTCCCGCGAGCCGCTCACCGGCGTGCGGAAGGCCCTGTCCCTGGGGCGCCGGAGGCCGTTCCCCTCGGGGGGAGGGGGAAATCATCCCTCCAATCACCTAAAGGGGTGATTGACCCCGGCAGGGGGTGAGGAAAAAATGGTTCCTGCGAACGACAACGCCGCCCGAACGACCGTCGGCCGGAACGATTTCCGGCGCGGCGGGGACCGGACGGCGGGAGGAAGCCATAGGACATGGGTATGAAAAAGATCCTGATCATCGATTACGACCAGAGCTCTCTGGCCTCCCTCCAAGGCATCCTCACCAAGGAAGGATATCAGGTCGTCACCGCCCCCGACGGCCAGGTCGGCTGGGACAAGTATAACAAGGAGTCGCCGGACCTCGTCCTGATGGAAGCCATGCTGCCCAAGGTCCACGGCTTCGAGCTCTGCCAAAGGATCACGTCGGAGCGCAACTCCCAGGCGACCGTCTTCATCATGACGGGCGTTTACAAGGACCGCGTCTACAGGACCGAAGCGCTGCGCACCTACGGCGCCGCCGAATACTTCGAGAAGCCGCTCAAGATGGCCGAGCTCATGGCTTCCGTCGAAGCCGTCCTCGGCAAGCCCACGCCCCGGCCCGAAGCCCAGTCCGAGCCCGAGCCCGAGGCGGTCGAAGCGACCGCCGCCGTCGCCGCCGCGCCCGCCCGCCCGGTCAGGGAGATGAAACCCGAGCCCGTCCCGGCCGAGCACCGGAAGCGGGAGAAGCCCAGATCCGACGACGATATCTTCTCGCTCCCGGCCGACCTCGACCGGCTGAGCAAGGAGATCCCGAAGGTCAAGATCCCGGCCCCGGTCCGTCACGACGCGCCGCCGGAAGCCAAGTACCAGGCGCTCGCCGACGAGCTCCTCAGATCGGTGGTCAAAGATACCGTGACGCCCAAGGCGCCGGTCGAGCCCAAGCCGGCCAATGGGAACGGCAACGGGAACGGCAACGGCAAGGGCGGGGCCGAGATCGACCAGTTCCTCAAGTCCGCGCTGGCCGGCTTCGACTTGGAAAAGGAGAAGGTCAAGGCCCCCAAGGCCGCGCCTGCGCCGGCTCCCGTCGTCGAAAAGCCCAAGCCGGTCCCGACCCCTCCCCCGGCCGTAGCGGCCAAGCCAAGGCCGCGCCGGCGCCTGCGGCGACCGGGTCACCTGCCCCCGCGCCGTCGGCGACGACCCGGCCATCTGCGCTCACACCGTCGGGGATAAACGAGTCGACCGCGACAACCGCGACGACCCCCGTCGTGGAGAAGCCGGTCGTCGAACCGCGCCGAAGGTCACCCTGACGCCCGGCGACCCGGGCTCCGATATCTCGCCCTTCTTCACGCCCCAGAAGCCGAAAGCTGCGACGACTACGTCGCCCGAGCCTCACGCCAAGCCCGCTACGTCTGCGACGACCGGGTCGTCGGCGACGACCCGGACTCCGGCGCACGAACAGACCGGAACTGTAGCGTCGTCGGCGACGACCCGGATACCCTCAAACGCGCCGTTGGGGACTAGCGGGTTGTCGGCGACGACCCGGACACCTGCACACGTACCGTCGGGGACTAGCGAGTCGTCCGCGACGACCCGGATACCTACACAGGTGCCGCCGGAGACTAGAGGGTCGAAGGAAGCCGCGGTCATCGCCGCGGCCAGCCTGTTCGACGACGTGGCGGAACCGAAGGCCCGCAAGGGCCTCTCGCCGCTCGTCCTGGTCGGCGCCGGTGTCGTCGTTCTCGCGGCCGTCGGCTTCTTCGTCCTGAAGCCGAAGCGGCCGGCGACCATCGACGAGAGCCTCCGCACGCCGCAGACGGCGACGCAGCAGATCAACGCCCCCGCCCCGGCGCCCGTCGAGGAAGCCCCCGCGCCCAAGGTCGAACCCCCGCCGGTCAAGGCGAGGCCCAAGCCCCAGGCCAAGAAGGAAGAGCCCGCGGGGCTCGGCTTGGAGGCCGTCATCCCGGCCTCGGTCACGCCGTCCGCCCCCGCCCCCGGCCCGCAATCCGGCTCCCTTGCCGGGAACGGCGCCCAGGCGGCCGCCGGGACGGACAAAGCCGCGACCGAGTCGTCCACCCCGCCCTTGAAGACGGAAGAGGCTCCGGCCCAAGCGAACCCGGCCGGCGCCGAGAACGCCGCCGATCCCGGGACGGCGGCCTCCGCGCCGGTCACGCTCCCGCCGGCGGCGCCGGTCAACGAGGGCGACCTTCTCGAGCTCGGCGCGGTCAGCGAGCTGCCCAAGCTCGTGAAGTCCGTCGACCCCGCCTATCCCGCGGCCGCCCAGCGACGGGGCATCGGCGGCTCGATCACGGTCAACGTGCTCATCGACGAGAAGGGCAACGTCATCGACACGGCCATCCTCAAGGGCATCAAGGACGACCCGGGCCTGGCCCGCGCCGCCGAGAACGCCGTGAAGAAATGGAAATTCCAGCCGGCCCGCAAGAACGGCGTCGCCGTCAAGGTCTGGAAGTCGTTCGTCATCGCCTTCAAGGCCGAGACCGCCCCGGCCGGCGGCATGGACTGAGAATAGAAAAAGGGATATAACCGAACCAAAAGGAGTTTGACATGGCCCTGAGCAAGGAACAAGAGGATCTGTACAAAAAGACGATGGCCGAGGTGAAGCACCAGCTGGAACACCTCGACGAGGAAGTCGAGAAGGAACTCCAGAAGGTCCGGAAGCGCCTGGCCGAGCTCCAGGAATCCAAGAAATCCCTGAAGATGGTCTACGAAGGCACGGCCAAGCTCCTCGGCATCGAGCTCGAGTCCGAGGAGGAATCGGGCGACGAGACCGCCTCGATCGCCAAGATGTAGGCGCCGCCGCCGCCGCGCGGCCGCCTTTATTTTTCCTTCCCGGGCTCCCGGCGATTGACTGTCGCCGGGAGTTTTGTTTACAATCCCCCGAGATGTTCATCATCCTGGGGATCTTTTTCGGGTTGCTCGCTTCGGTGCCCGTCGGCCCGGTCAACTTCTTCGTCGCCTCCCAGGCCCTCAAGCGCGATTTCTTCCACGGCTTCCTGGCCGGCCTGACGGCGGCCGTCCTCGACGCCTCCTTCTGCTTCGTCGCGCTGGCCGGGTTCTTCCGGGTCAAGCTCGACCTGCCGCCCTACTTCATGTCCGTCTTGAAGGTCCTGGCGGCGGTCGTCATCCTGCTCCTGGCCCGCAAGCTCATCCGGGACTCCCGGACCTTCGAGCTCCCCCAGGACCGCGACCGGGTGCCCTCCGCGTCGCCCAAGCCCATCCTGGGCGTCATCCTCCTCTATATCGCGAATCCGACCCTCTATTTTTACTGGATCTTCGTGGCCGGCACCGTGACCGGCCACAACCTGCTCGGCCAGAACCTGGTCCGTTACGGGACCTGGACCGCCGTCGGCTTCGCGGTCGTGGTCGGCTTGTCCTCGCTCGGCTGGTACCTCAGCCTGGTCCGGTTCGTCTGCTACCACCAGAACCGGATCAAGCAGGGAACGTTCCGCAAGATCCTCTTCTACCTGGGCCTGGCCCTGGCCGGGTTCGGCATCTACACCCTCGGCAGCGTTTTCATCTGATCCCGATGACCGGCCGCGAGCGGGTCGACAGGACCTACGCCTTCGAGGCCGTCGACCGGGTGCCGTTCGTCCCCGCCGTTTACGAACACAAGGCCCGCCTCGTCGGCCGGCGGCCCTCCGAGGTCTGCCGCAGCCTCGACCTGCTCCTCGAAGCGCTCGAACGGGAGCTCGAGATCTACGGCCCGGACGCGCTGACCGTGGGCCTCGACGTCTACAACGTCGAGGCGGAGGCCGCCGGCTGCGGCGTCCGCTACTTCGACGATTCGCCCGACGTCCCGGCCGTGACGGCGCCCGTGGTCTCCGGGCCGGGCGACCTGGCCCGGCTCGGCCGGCCCGATCCGGGCCGCGACGGCCGCATGCCGCTCATGGTCGAGGCGGCCGCCCGCCTGAACCGCGCCGTGGGCGCGGAGGTCGCCGTTCGCGGCGCGCTCAGCGGGCCTTTCTCGCTCGCCTGCGCCCTGGCCGGCACCGAGGACGTCCTGGTGGCCACGGTCGAGGAGCCGCGGTTCGTCCGGGCCCTGCTCGAGTACGCCGCCCGGGTCGCGGCCGACTTCGGCGCGGCCTTCCTCGAGCGGGGCGTCGAGCCGGTCCTCTTCGACTCCAAGGCTTCCCCGGCCGCGGCCTCGCCCCGCGTCTTCCGCGAGTTCGTCCTCCCCGTCTACCGGGACCTCCTCGTCCCCGCGCTCCGCGCGGCGGGGGCGCGGACCGTGCCGCTCGTCATCGGCGGCGACACGACGCCGATCCTCGAGGACCTCATCGCCACCGGGGCCGGACAGCTCCTCTGCGACGCCGGATCGGACCTGGGCCTTTTCGCCCGGCGGTGCCGGGAGGTGAAACGGGCCCTGAGAGTGAGCGTCGACGCCCGGCTCGTCCACCGGGGCGCGCCGGACGAGATCCGGCGGGTCGCGGGGCGCCTGCTCGAGGCGACGGCGGGACAGCCAGGGCTTCTCTTCGGGTGCGGTGTCGTGGCCTACGATTGCGATCCCGGGAACGTCCTCGCCCTGCGCGAGGCCCGGGACGGCTTTTCCCGGGCCTAACCGGCTTCGGAGTTGTCGCGGACAACCCGGTTGTCGCGGACCGACGGACCTTTCCTCCTGACGAGCGCCTCGACCTTGCGACCGTCGACCGCGGTCGTCGTGCCGACCCCCGTGGCGCAGACCGCCCCGCAGGCCGAGGCGCGGACCAGGAGGTCGAGCCACTCGTCGGGCGTGAGGCCGCCGAGGGCCCGGCCCCGGGCGAGGAGACGATGGAGCCCGGCGATGAGCCCGGCCGAGAAGGCGTCGCCCGCGCCCGTCGGATCGACGACGCGGACGGGGAAGGCCGGGAGCCGCAAGGAAGCGCCGGGAACGGCGGCGACGACGCCCTCCCCTCCCAGCGTGACGAAAACGCTCGAAGCCCCCAGCCGGCGCAGGGCCGCCGCGGCCTTCGAGGGGTCGCGCCGGCCGACGAGCGAAGCGGCTTCGTCGCCGTTGCAATGGAAGACGTCCGTGAACGGAAGGGCCCGGCGAAGGAAGGCCCAGGTTTTCTTATAGGGGCTGACCACGTCGACGAAGGTCGTGGCGCCCAGCTCTCTGGCCCGGCGCAGGACCGCGGCCAGGTCCGTATCGAACCGGCCGAGCAGGCCCACGCCGCCGGCGTAGTAGACGAGGGGCCGGTGCTTCTCGAGGAGCGCCAGGACCGGCCCGGCCTCCATGGCGACGTTGGCCCCGGGATCGGCGTGATAGCGCCGGTCCTCGCCCCGGGCGACGAGGATGAGGTCGAGCGAGGTCGGCGCGCGGACGGTCCGGACGGGGTCGGCCCGCAGGCCCTGTTCCCTCAAGCGGCGCGCCAGGAAGTCGCCGAACAGGTCCCGCCCCGCGGGGAAGACGACGCGGACTTGTGTGCGCGGGAAGCCCAGGCGGACGAGGTCGACCGAGACGTTGCAGGCGTGGCCGCCGAGCGTCGTGCTGACCGAGCCGAACACGAGCTCCCCGGGCCGGGCCACCCGCTCGAGGCCGCTGGCGATGAGATCGACGACGGCGATGCCGCTGACGAGGACCACGGGCGCCTCCCTATCGGCGGTATTGTACCCGACAACGCTCCGCAAGCCAATCCGGGGGAAGTGAACCTTCGGCGGAGGCGGTCCGTATACACAGGCGAGGAGACGAACCGATGACGAAATTCCTTCTCTGGCTCATCCTGCTCGTGATCTGCTGGCCGATCGCCCTGTTGGCCCTTTTCCTCTACCCCGTCGTCTGGCTATTGCTCCTTCCTCTCAAGCTCCTCGGCATCACGGTGTCCGCCGTCTTCGACCTGTTCAAGGCCGTCATCACCCTGCCGGCCCGCCTGCTTCGCGGCCCGTCCCGGACCTGAGCCCGGCCGCGCCCGCCGCCCGTTTGCTTTCGGCGGCGTCCCCTGCATATAATCGTCGCCGTGGAAACCGAAGAGCACTTCTACGCAGACGATCCCTCGCGCGGCCCCGCCGACGGGAAGACGACGCTCGAAGGCGTCGACTACTTCTTCCTCGGCAACGGGCACATCCAGGCGGCCGTCCAGGTCACGCCGGCGAAGGGCGCGACGCCCGTCGGCCTGCTGATCATGGACCCCGAGCGGTTCGGGCCCAAGCGGGCCGCGCTGACCTTCGACGGATCGGCGGGGATCGCGGCGACGGCCGTCTCGATCCTCGACCGAGGCACGATCTACGCTGCCCGCGGCGACCGGGTCACCTGCGAACAAACCGACCGGGACTGTCGCGCTGCACGCGGAGGCTCCGTCCGGGCCCGCTGGCTCCCGGGAAGCGTCCCGCGGGTCGAGGCCGCCTGGCGCGCCGGCGCGTACCGGGTCACGGAGGTCTTTTTCTGTCCCGACGGCCGGTCGGCGCGGCTCCTGCGCCGGGTCTCCGTGACCGGCCCGGCGAAGCTCGGACGGCGGAAGGGCCCGGGTCCGGCTCCGGACGGGCATTCGGGGCCGGACCGTCGAGGCCGCTCTGTCCCTCGGCCCGGGCGAAACGAAGACCGCGGTCTTCGAATACCGCCTCGTCCGGCGGGCCGGCCGGACCAGCGCGGCGATCCGTGTCGTCGACGATCCGGGCGAAGCCTCCGCGGCCGCGGCGGCCTGGTCCGGGACGGCCGAGGCCCGCTTCCACGATCCCCTGCTCGACCGGTTCTTCGCCGCCTCGAAGTTCCAGCTCCGGGCCGCCGTCTCGGCCTCGGGGCGCCTGGACGGCGGCATCTGGCAATACAACCTCGAGTGGGTCCGGGACCAGTCCTTCATCGCCCTGGCCCTGGCCATGTCCGGCCAGACGGGGATCGCCCGGACGATGTTCGCCCGCCTCCTCGACGAGCTCGTCGACGCGCGGGGGCGCGACCATGGACTCGAGCCGCTTCCGGCCGTGGGAGGAGAGCGAGTTCGACCAGAACGGCGTCCTCCTCTTCGCCCTGGCATCCTACCTGGACTGGACGGGCGACCGCGACCTCGTGGCGGACCGTTGGGAGAGGATCGCCCGGGCCGCCGATTTCCCGCTCCGGCCGGCCTTCCGCCACAAGGCCTCCGGGCTCCTCGTGAACCGCCGCGAGTTCTGGGAGCGCCACGACGTCCACGGCATCGAGACGGGCATGGAGCTCGCCCATCAGCTCTACGTGGCCATGGGCCTGCGCGCGGCCGGCCGGATGGCCGGGCTCCTCGGCCGGACCCGCCAGGCGGCCAAGTGGACCGGCGCCGCCGACGCCCTGCGCGAGGCCATGCTCCGGTCCCCGCGCTTCTCGCTCGTCGAGGCGGGGCGGTTCGTCAAGCGCCGCGGGCTCGACGGCCGGGTCCAGACGGAGATCCGCCCCGACGCCGGGTCCTCCCTGCCGCGCGAAGCTCCCCTCTTCGAGCCGGGCCGGCATCTCCTCGATCCCGACACCGCGGCCGTCCTGCCCGTGGCCTGGGAGTTCGTCGACCCGGGCGGGGCGCTCGCCCGCCGGACCCTGGCCTCGATGGAGACGATCTGGGACCAGCGCTGGACGGGCGGCGGCTACGGCCGCTACAACGCGACCTCGGAAGCCGACTCTCCCGGACCGTGGCCCTTCGCTTCGCTCTTCGTCGCCAGGGCCGCCCTCGAAGCGGGCGACGGCGCCAAGGCGCGCCGGGTCCTCGACTGGCTCGGCCGGGTGCCGGGCGCGCGGGCGGCCTCCTGGTTCGAGTTCTACGGGCCGCGGCCCGTGCCGCCCTATCCCCAGGTCGGTATCATCCCCTGGACCTGGGCCGAGATGCTTTTTGTCTTCATCCACCATCTCCTCGGGGTCAGGCCGGCCGGCCGGGCCGTCCGCCTGCGCCCGAGGCTTCTCCCCGGGGAGCGGCGGATGGACGCCGACCTGGCCGTCCGCGGCTGCCGATTGGAGCTCTCGGTGCGCCGGGCCCGCCGCGGGGAGGAGCCCCGTTTCGAGGTCGGAACGCGCCGCGTCCCCTACCATCTTTACGGCGTCACGGTCGAGCTCCCCGAAAAACCCGGCCGCATCGCGGTCCGCGGCATCATCCCCTGAGTGAGGACACCCATGCCCAAGCGCAAGATCCACCTCATCGCCAACGCCCACCTCGACCCGGTTTGGCTCTGGGAGTGGCAGGAAGGCGCCGGCGAAGCCCTGTCCACGTTCCGGCAGGCGGCCGAGTTCTGCGAGAAACAGAAGGGCTTCGTCTTCTGCCACAACGAAGCCGTCCTTTACGGCTGGGTCGAGGAGCACGAGCCGGACCTCTTCAAAAGGATCCGCCGCCTCGTCCGCGAGGGCAAGTGGCACGTCATGGGCGGCTGGTACGTCCAGCCCGACTGCAACATGCCGAGCGGCGAGTCGTTCGTCCGTCAGGTCCTCCTGGGCCGGCGCTATTTCAAGGACAAGCTCGGGGTCGAGCCGCGGACGGCCGTCAACCTCGATCCTTTCGGCCACACCCGCGGCCTCGTCCAGATCCTGGCCAAGAGCGGCTATACGGCCTATCTGTGCTGTCGCCCCGGCAACCGGGAATGTCCCCTCCCCCGCGACGAGTTCGTCTGGGTCGGCTACGACGGCTCCGAGGTCCTGGCCAACCGGGCCTCGGCCCACTACTGCTCGGTCGGCGGCCAGGAGCGCGCGCGGCTGGAGAAGTGGCTGGCGGAGAATCCCGGCGGCGACCTGGCCATCCACCTGTGGGGCATCGGCAACCACGGCGGCGGGCCTTCGCGCAAGGACCTGGCTGACCTCCAGGCGATGAAGAAGGAGCGGAAGGACCTCGAGCTCGTCCACTCGACGCCCGACGCCTATTTCCGCGAGCTCGAGACGGAGCGGGCGGCGCTGCCGCGCCGGGAGAAGGACCTCAATCCCTGGGCCGTCGGCTGCTACACCTCGATGACCCGGGTCAAGCAGGGCCACCGCCGGCTCGAGAACGAGCTCTACTCGGCCGAGAAGATGGTCACGACGGCCTGGCTCCAGGGCCTCATGCCCTACCCGCAGGAGGCCTTCGGGGAGGTCATGCGCGACCTGGCCTTCGTCGAGTTCCACGACATCCTGCCCGGGTCGGCCATCCCGGCCGGCGAGGAGGGCGCCGTGCGCCTGATCGGGCACGGCCTCGAGATCCTGTCGCGGCTCAAGGCCAAGGCCTTCTTCGCCCTGGCCGCCGGCGAACCGAAGGCGGCGGCCGGCGAGCTGCCCATCTTCGTCTTCAATCCTCACCCTCACGCCGTGAAAACCCTCGTCGAGTGCGAGCTCGAGCCCTGGGAGCCGAACTTCGAGAAGACCCGTTGGAAGCCCATGGTCCGGGCGGCCGGCCGCATCCTGCCGTCGCAGGCCGAGAAGGAGGAGAGCAACCTCAGCGTCGAGTGGCGGAAAAAGATCGTCTTCGAGGCCGAGCTCGCGCCCGGGCGGCTCAACCGGTTCTCGTGCCGGCTCGAGCCGGCCGGGGACGGGACGGGGGCCGCGCCCGGGGCGGCGGTCGCCGAGGAGCGCGGCGCGATCACGGTGACGACACCCGACCTCACGGTCTCGATCGACGCCCGGACGGGCCTGCTCGACGCGTATCGCGCCGCGGGCGTCGACTTCCTGGAGCCGGGCGCCTTCGCGCCCCTGGTCATCCGGGACAACGCCGATCCCTGGGGCATGAAGGTCCGGAGCTTCCGGGCCCTCGAGGGCGCCTTCCGCGCCGCGACGCCCGAGGAGGCGGCCCGCTTCGCCGGCATCCGCGAGGGCGCGCTCGCGCCGGTCCGGGTCATCGAGGACGGCGAGGTCCGGACGGTCGTCGAGGCCATCCTGTCGTACGGGGCCTCGCGGCTCGTCCTGCGCTACGGGATCCCCAAGCGCGGGACCGAGGTCGAGATCGGCGTCCGCGTCTTCTGGGCCGAACGGGACGCGATGCTCAAGCTGGGCCTGAAGCCGAAGCTCGGCGCGCCCCGCTTCCTGGGCCAGGTCGCCTTCGGCGCCGACGAGCTGCCCTCGAACGGCGACGAGGCCGTGGCCCAGAAATGGCTGGCCCTCGCGTCGGAGGCCGACGGCGCCGCCCTGACCGTCGTGAACGACGGCACGCACGGCTCGGACTGGAACGGGCAGGAGCTGCGGCTGTCGCTCCTGCGGTCGCCGGCCTACGCCGCCGACACCTGGGAGGACCGCCTGGCCGTGGCCACCGACCGGTTCATCCCCCGCCAGGACACGGGCGAGCGGACGTTCCGCTTCTGGCTGAGCGGCGGGCCGCGCGAGGAGCGGCTGGAGAGGATCGGCCGCGAAGCGCTCGTCCGGAACGAGGCGCCCTACGTCCTGGCCTACTGCCCGCCGGGCGGCCGGGCGCGCGCGGCCGCGGGCGTCGTCGTCGAGGGCGAGGCGATCGAGCTGTGCGCGTTCAAGCGCTCGGAGGACGGCCGGGACGCCGTCGTGCGGCTCTTCGAGCCGACCGGAAAGCCCCGGCGGGCCGTGGTCGAGGTCCCGGCGCTCGGGGCCAAGACGACGGTCCGGCTCAAGGGCTTCGAGGTCCTGACCCTGCGGCTCGACCGGCGGACGAAGAGGTTCGCCGAGACCGACCTGCTCGAGAGAAAGCCGGGCCGGGCGGGGAAGGCGTGACCTCGAAGGAACGGGTCGCCGCGGCGCTCGAGGGACGCCTCCCCGACCGGGTGCCCTACGCCGAGTTCGCCGTCGATTTCGACACCGTCGAGCGCCTGCTCGGCCACGAGACCTACCTGCGGGCCAAGGCCAAGTCGCAGATCGCCTTCTGGGAGGGCCGCGAGGACGAGGTCGCGCAGAGCTGGCTCGAGGACCACATCGCGCTGCAGCGGAAGCTGCCGCTCGACATCGTCACCTTCCCCATGGCCACCTGGGAGCTGCCGCCGCCCGGCGCGGGGCCGCCGCCGCGGCGCGTCGACGCCGGGACCTGGGAGGACCGCGAAGGCCGCGTCTACAAGCTGTCGGAGGCGACCCAGGACATCACCTGCGTCCACGATCCCGTCCGGGACGCCAAGGTCTTCACGGCGGCGGAGTTCGAGGTCGAGCCCGGGCCGGCGCGACGCGACGAGCGCTCCTGGAGGATCCTCGACGCGGTCGTCCAGGAGTTCAAGCGCGAGAAGTACATCTGCGGGCCGTCGGGCGGGTCGGTCGGCATCGTCCTCCTCGGCGGCCTGGAGCGGGGCCTGCTCGAGATCGGGGCCAATCCGGAAGTCGTGCGGGCGGCCACGCGCCAGCTTGTGCGGTGGCAGAACGCCGCCGACGAGGTCCTGATCCATCCCGATTCGGACGCGGTGATGTGGGCCGAGGACCTCGGCTACAAGACCGGGCCGCTCATCGGGCCGGCCACCTTCCGCGATCTCTTCCTCGAGGCCAACAAGGAGCGGGCCCGGAACGTCAAGGACAGGCACGGCAAGAAGATCCTCAAGCACTGCTGCGGCAACATCAACCTGCTCCTGGACTTCTTCGTCGAGATCGGGTTCGACGCCTACCAGTCCATCCAGCCGACGGCGGGCATGGACATCTGCCGGCTGAAGAGGGACTACGGCGAGCGCCTCGCGCTCTGGGGCGGCGTGGCCGTCGAGCACCTCGTCGGCGGGACGCCCGCGGACGTCCGGGCCGACGTGCGGCGGGCCATGGGCTGCGCCAAGCCGGGCGGCCGGTTCATCCTCGGCTCGAGCCACAGCGTCGCCGTCGGCACGAAGTACGACAACTACATGGCTTTGCTGGACGAGCATTCCAAACTGTGTCAGTATTAGCCCGGAGGGACCAACCGATGGGCGAACCCGTATCCCTGGTCATGGTCGGCGTCGGCGGCATGGGCGCGGCCTACCTCCAAGCGCTCCTCGAGCGGAAGGACGAAGGGCTCTTCCGCATCGCCGGGGCGGTCGATCCCCAGCCCAACCGTTGCAAGCAGTACATCGAGATGCGGGCCGAAGGCGTGCCCTGCTTCGTCAACATGCCGGACTTCTACCGCAACCGGAAGGCCGACCTGGCCGTCGTGTCCTCCCCCATCCAGCTCCACATCCCCCAGACCTCGTTCGCCCTGGCCAAGGGCAGCCACGTGCTCTGCGAGAAGCCGGCGGCCGGGACGATCCAGGAGGTCCGGGCCGGGATCGAGGCGGAGAAGGCGTCGGGGCGGTGGGTGGCCGTCGGCTACCAGTGGTCGTTCAGCCCGGCCGTGCAGGCCCTGAAGGAGGACATCCGATCGGGGCTCTTCGGCGCGGCGAAGAGGTTCAAGTGCCTCTATTTGTGGCCGCGGGACGAAGGCTATTACGCGAGGAACGACTGGGCGGGCCGCAAGCGCGACGCGGAGGGGGCCTGGGTGCTCGACAGCCCGGTCCAGAACGCGATGGCCCACGACCTCCACAATATGTTCTACATCCTGGGCAAGGAGCGGGAGACGAGCGCCCGTCCGGCCGCGGTCGAGGCCGAGCTCTACCGGGCCAATCCCATCGAGAACTTCGACACGGCGGCGGCGAGGGTCCGGACCGAAGAGGGCGTCGAGTGCCTCTTCCTCGTGAGCCACGCCTCGGACGAGGACCGGGGGCCGGTCGTGCGCTACGAGTTCGAGAAGGCGGTGGTGCGCTGCGACAGCCGGACCTCGGGCCTGTGGGCCGAGTTCCCCGACGGGACGCGGAAGGACTACGGCCTGCCCGACGCCGAGCCCATGGCCAAGCTCTGGCGGTCGATCGCCGCGGTGCGCCAGGAAGGCGCGCGCCCGCTCTGCGGGCTGGAGGCGGCGGCCAGCCAGACGCTGTGCATGAACGGCATCCAGGACTCGATGCCGGAGATCCGCGACTTCCCCGCGGCGATGATCAGGGTCGTCGAGGGGGCCGGGGCGCGGCGGCTGGCCGTCGAGACGCCGGGCGCGAAGCGGCGGGTCGTCGAGGGCTTGGACGAGGCCTTCGCGGCGTGCTACGAGGCCGGGAAGATGCCGTCCGAGCTGGGCTTCGCCTGGAGCGCCAAGGGCGAGGTCGTGGACCTCGGCGGGTACGCCGCGTTCCCGTCCCGGGGAGGAGCGGCCGGGGCATGAAGCTGAAGATCGACAAGGTCGTCTACCCGGGCCGGCGCATGGGCCTTCTCGAAGGGAAGGTCGTCTTCACCGACCGGGGGCTGCCGGGCGAGACGGTCGAGGTCGAGATCACCAAGGACAAGAAGAGCTACGCCGAGGCGCGGACGGTCGCGGTCGTCGAGCCGTCGCCGGCGCGGGTCGAGCCGCGGTGCGCTCACTACCTCGCGTGTTCCCCCTATCAGGACATGGACTACGGGCTCGAGCTCGAGGTCAAGAAGGGCCAGGTCGCGGAGATCATGGCCCGGGAGCTCAAGTTCGTTTGGGAGAAGCCGGAGATCGTTCCGTCGCCGGAGGCGTGGGGCTACCGGAACAAGATCGGGCTCCGGGTCCTCCATGAGGACGGCGCCGTCCGGTTCGTCTACAACGAGCCCGGCGAGCAGGCCTCGTTCCTGACCGTCGACCGTTGCCACCTGGTGCCCGACCGGACGAACGACCTGCTGGCCCGGCTGCGCGAGCTCATCGAGTCGGGACCGTTCCCGTCGGTCGAGGGGATCGAGGTCCGGACGAGCCGGACGCGGGGCGAGTCGCTGGCCGTGTTCGACCTGAGCTCGGGCGCGGAGGCGGCGGCGCTCGGGGCGGCGCTCAAAGAGAGGAAGCGCGAGCTCGGACTGGTCGGCGCGATCGCCTCGGTCTACGACGGCAAGAACCGGCGGGACGAAGCCCTGTTCGGACGGGACTTCCTCGAGGAGGTCGTCCACGGGCTGACCTTCCGCATCGGGGCCCGGTCCTTCTTCCAGACCAACGTCGGCATCCTCGAGCGCGTCTTAGACGACGTCGCCGCGGCCGCGGCGCCGCAGGCGGGCGAGACGGTCGCCGACCTCTACTGCGGGCTGGGGACGTTCGGCATCCTGCTCGCGAGGACGTCCCGGGAGGTCTTCGGGGTCGAGTCGGACGCGGGGAACATCCGCATCCTGAAGAAGAACCTGGCCCTCAACGGGATCGGCAACTTCGCCGTGTGCGAGGGGACGACCGAGGAGTGGCTGGGGGAGGTCCTGGAGAGGATGCCGGGCCTGGTCGTGCTCGACCCGCCGCGCAAGGGCGTCGACCCGTCGGTCGTGAAGGGGCTGGTCGACGATCCCGTGCCGCTCGTGATCTACCTCTCGTGCAATCCGACGACGCTGGCCCGGGACCTCAAGGGCCTGCTGCGCATCTACCGGCTCGAGAGCCTGCGCGTCTACGACTTCTTCCCCCACACCCCCCATATCGAGACGCTGGCGGTCCTCGCCGAGCGCCGCTAGAAATTAAATCGGGGACACAATACCTATTCACCTATTTTTCTGCTTATCGTTACAGAGGGGGGGGCAGGGGTCCGGCGGGAAGCGGGCTTTTGGGAGCGACCGGCGAGATCGCGGCCGTAGGCTCGAAGCAGCGAGCGCGGCAGGCCGGTTTATATGATAAAATCGGGGACATGGTATTGTGTCCCCGATTTGATATCCGCGACCTGACGCTCGCCGAGCTGCGCGCCGAGCTCGTGGCGATGGACGAGAGGCCCTTCCGGGCGGCGCAGATCTTCGACTGGCTCTACAAGCAGAAAGCGTCGCGCTACGACGAGTTCACCAGCCTGTCGAAGGCGCTCCGCGAGAAGCTGGCCGCCCGTTTCACGTTCGCCGCGCTCGAGGTCGCCGACCGGCTCGCCTCGGCCGACGGCACGACCAAGCTCCTCCTCCGCCTCCCCGACGGCGAGCACGTCGAGACCGTGCTCATCCCGGACCGGACCGGCCGGCGGCTGACCGTCTGCCTCTCGACCCAGGTCGGCTGCAAGTTCGCCTGCGCCTTCTGCGCCAGCGGCCGCCACGGCTTCAAGCGCAACCTCTCGCCCTCCGAGATCACGGGTCAGGCCCTGGCGGCCGGGCGCGAGGCCGGCCGCGAGCCGAGCAACTACGTCTTCATGGGCATGGGCGAGCCCCTCGACAACTGGGCGAACGTCGAGAAGGCCATCCGGATCATGAACGCCCCCGAGGGCCTGGGCATCGCCGCCCGGCGCCTGACCGTCTCGACCGCCGGCTTCGTCGACGCGTTCAAGCGGCTCGAGGCGCTCGACCTCCAGATCAACCTCTCGATCTCCCTCCACGCCGTGACCGACCGCCTCCGCGACCGCCTCATGCCCATCAACCGGCGCTTCCCGCTCGAAGCGCTCGTCGGCGCGGCCGAGGCCTACCTCCGCTCGGGCGGGCGCCTGATCACCCTCGAGTACATCGTCATCCGCGGCGTCAACGATTCGCTCGACGACGCGGACGGCCTGGCCGCCGTCGCCCGCCGGCTGCGGGCCAAGGTCAACCTGATCGCCTACAGCCCCGTCGAGGGGTGCGATTTCCAGGCGCCGGACGAGGCCGAGGTCGCCCGCTTCAAGCGCTGGATCGAGGAGCGCAAGGTCGGGACGACGTTGCGCCTGTCGAAGGGCGGGGACATCGCCGCCGCTTGCGGGCAGCTGGCGGGGAAGCTCAAGGAGAAGGCCGGGGCCGGCCCGACGGAGAGAAAACCATGAGACGAGTCCGCACGATCGCGTCCGCGTCCCTGCTCGCGGCCTTGCTCGCGGCCCTGGCCGCGTTCGCCGCGCCGCAGGCCGACGCCCAGCGCTTCTTCCCCAAGGCCGACCTGATGACGATCGGCGTCTATTACTATCCCGAGCACTGGCCCGAGTCCCAGTGGGAGCGCGACCTCGCGAATATCTCCAAGCTGGGTTTCGAATTCACCCACTTCGGCGAGTTCGCCTGGGCCCAGCTCGAGCCCGCCGAAGGCCGGTTCGACTTCGCCTGGCTCGACCGGGCCGTCGACTTGGCCGCCAGGGCCGGCCTCAAGGTCATCCTGTGCACCCCGACGCCCTGTCCTCCGGCCTGGCTGGGCGAAAAATTCCCCGAGATCTACCTCGTCGGCGGGGACGGCAGGCGGATGGAGCACGGCACCCGCGCCAACGCCTCGCTCGCGAACGAGGTCTTCGTCCGCTACACCCGGCGCATCGTCGAGGAGCTCGGCCGCCGCTACGGGCACGACCCGCGGGTCTGGGGCTGGCAGCTCGACAACGAGCCGTACGGGCCGGCCGACTACAGTCCCTCGGCCCGGCGCGCGTTCCAGGCCTGGCTCGAGCGCAAATACGGGAGCGCCGAGAAGATGAACGCGGCCTGGGGCGGCGCGTTCTGGAGCACGAAATACGATTCGTTCGCCCAGGTCCTCATCCCCAACGAGACGCTCTTCGGCGAGGACGCCTTGAGCCCGCACGCCGTCCTCGACTTCCGCCGCTTCACGGCCGACACCCAGGCGGGCTACCTCCACCTCCAGAACGACATCCTGCGCGGGCTCGTCCGGCCGGAGCAGTGGATCACGACGAACTACATGAACGTCACCGACTCGGCCGATCCGCGGCGGACCGACCGCCTCGATTTCCTGTCCTTCACGATGTACCCCGTGCGCGGCGTCAAGAACCTCGGCGAGCTCGGCTTCCGGCTGGGCGACCCGCACCGCCTGGCCATGGCCGTCGATTATTTCCGCTCGTTCAAGGGCGTGACCGGGGTCATGGAGCTCCAGCCGGGCCAGGTCAACTGGGCGGCGATCAATCCCCAGCCCGAGCCGGGGGCCGTCCGGATGTGGCTGTGGCACGCGTTCGGGGGCGGGCTGTCGTTCGCCTGCACCTACCGCTACCGCCAGCCGCTCTTCGGCAGCGAGCTCTACCACGCCGGGATCGTCGGGCCGGACGGCGTCACGACGTCGCGGGGCGGGCGCGAGTTCGTCCAGGTCATGGAGGAGATGCGGAAGCTCCGCGGGCTCTACGACCCGGCCGCGAGGCTGCCGGAGAGGGTCGCGGCGCGGCGGACGGCCTTGCTCTGGAGCCAGGACGTCATGTGGGACCTCGAGATCCACAGGCAGACCGCGCTTTGGAACACCCGCGACCACCGCAACAAGTGGATGGCGGCGATCAAGGCCGCGGGGGCCCCGCTCGATTACCTCGGGGAGAGGGACGACTTCGCGGCCTATCCGTTCCTCGTCGTCCCGGCCTATCAGCTGGTCGGCGCGGAGCTCGTCGCGAAGTGGACGCGCTACGTCGAGGGCGGCGGTCACCTCGTCCTGACCTGCCGCACCGGGCAGAAGGTCGAGAGCGGGCAGCTGCCGGAAGCGCCGTGGGCGGGGCTGGTGGCGCCGCTGGTCGGGGCCGGGGTCGAGCTCTTCGACAACCTGCTCGAGGGAGCGCGAGGCCTGGTGCGCATGAAGGGGAAGGGCTACGCCTGGAACCGCTGGGCCGATGTGCTCGCGCCGGCCGCGGGGGCCGGCACGGAGACGCTGGCCGTCTACGCCGACCAGTTCTACGCCGGCAGGCCCGCGGTCGTCACCCGCCGTCTAGGGAAGGGCACGGTGACCTACGTCGGCGCCGACACGATCGACGGCGGGCTCGAGCGCGACGTCATGAGGCTCGTCTACGAGCGGGCCGGGGCCTCGCCCGAGAGCTATCCGCCGGGCGTCTACGTCGAGTGGCGGGACGGCTTCTTCGTCGCCGTCAATTATTCATCGCGGCCGTTCGACGTGCCCGTCGCGCCCGGCTCCCGGATCGTCCTCGGGCGGAACCCCCTGCGCCCCGCCTCCGTCCTCATTTGGCATTAATTCGGGGACACAATACCTATTCACCTATTTATTGTCCTATTGAGCAGCCTCTCCCCCGCCGCTCTTCCCCTTTCCAATGGGGGACATGATACCCGTTTCCATTTTTTATTCCGGGGCTGAGAATCATCTCCCGTCCCCGTCATCCCTATTAGGCGAAGGACAATGGCCAGATTCCCACGGGTCGTCATTCCCGGTTGTCCGCATCATCTGATTCAGCGGGGAAACCGTCGTCAGAACGTATTCTTTTCGGACGAGGACAGGGCCTTCTTACCTCATCCTGCTGAAACGGGAGCTCGCGAAATTCGGGATTTCGCATCTGGGCCTTCTGCCTCATGGTAATCATTTCCACTCATCGCGGTCCCGCAGGGAGAGGACTCTTTCGCCCGGGCGATCGGAGAGCTCCATCGCCGTACACATGCGTCATCAACACCCGGGAGAATTGGAAAGGGTATCTATGGCAAGGCCGTTTTATCTACCTATCCACTTTCGGAGAGCCATTTATTCGCGGCCGTCCGGTACGTCGAACGGAATCCCGTCAGGGCGGGGCTCGTCACCGTCGCCGAGGACTACTTTGGTCGAGCGCCCGAGCTCACGTCCGCAAGGAGTCTCATCCCCTGCTCACGTCGTGCCCTTTGGAATCCCGCATCCCGGATTGGTCGGCCTACCTCGGCCAGAGCGATAAGGCTGAAGAGATCGAGCTTTTCGCTCGGCATGCACTCTACCGGGCGGCCCTTGGGGAACGAAGAATTCCTCAAGCGCCTCGAGGCTCTGACCGGGAGGGTGTTGATCGCCGCAAAACCAAAGGGAAGGAAGAAATTAATTGGTGAATAGGTATTGTGTCCCCGAATTAACGGATGTTGACGACGATCCATAGCAGCAGGATGATGACGCCGACGAGGGCCCAGCAACCCGCGAAGCCGAGGATGTCGGCGAGCTTCGGCTTCATGATCTCCCAGTTCGAGCCGGGCCGCAGCTTGTGCGCCTCGACGACCTCATCATAGTGCTCGACGGCGCGGCGCAGGGCCCGCTTCTCCTCCTCGGGCGTCGGTTGGACCGGCGTGTGGACCCTGGCGAAGAAGCGGTCGAGGTCGGCCTTGGGCACGGGGCGGGTGAAGGCGCTCAGCAGGAAGAGCAGAACGAAAGGGAACAGCGCGTCGAAGCCGAACCGGGCCGCGCTCAGCTGGGCCTTGGAGGCTCCCGAGAAATCGATCCCGAACGCGCTCAGGACCCAGAGCTCGGCGTGGAAGCGGCCGAGCCCCGTCTTGGGCGAGGCAGGGTCGGTCGGATCGGTCCGGACGACCTTCTCGAAGAAGATGCCCTCCGGCGGATTGGTGTGGGCCTTGCGGATGACCTGGCCGACCTCCGTCGCCCGCCCGGCCTCGACGTCCTCGCGCACCGCCTGGGTCGTGATGGTCACGGTCTGGGCCCTCGTCTCGCGGAGGAAGCCGGGCTTCGTCCGCGCCCACTCGAGCGACTGGAAGACGTTGGGGATGAGCGCGTAGATGGCGAAGCAGATGAAGACCTGGGCGATGACCGCGGATCTCGTCACCCGCCGCCATAGGAAGCCCAGCCAGATGGCCGCGCCGAAGATGGCCGGCAGCGAGATGAAGTACTTGAACATGTCGAGCAGGTTGCCGATGAATAGGGCCACGCCCACGCCGCCGAGCAGGGTCACGCCGATGGCCACGCGCCCGACGTTGATGAGATGGCGGTCGGACTTGGGCTTGACGAAGGGCTGGTAGAGGTTGCGGATGAAGAGGGCCGAGTAGGACACGCTCGATCCCGCCAGGCTCGACATCTTGGCCGACAGGACTCCGGCCATCATCAGCCCGATGGCCCCGGGGAAGAGCAGGTCCATTGTCATGTGGCCCCAGATGAGGTCGGGGTCGTGGAGCTTTCCCGAATAGAGGGCGATGGCCAGGAGGCCGGTCAGGGCCCAGAAGATCATGATGAAGCGCTTGAAGAACATGCCGCCGATCATGCCGACCCGCGCGGTCGTCTCGTTCTTGGCCGAGCCGGCCGTCTGCATGCCCGTGGCCACGGCGATGATGGAGACGAGGTTGGCCAGGACCATGGCCAGGATGGTGTACCAGGCGTACTCGCTGGTCGCCGCCGAGCCGAAGAGCCGGAACATGTAGTCCGGGACCGCGGCGTGGAGGCCCGCGAATCCCCCGACGCGATGCAGGGCGATGGGGATGAGCATCAGCGAGAAGGTCGTCAGGAGCAGGCCCTGGATGACGTCGGTGATGGCCGCGGCCAGGAACCCGCCCATCATCGTGTAGACGGCCACGATGACCGTGTAGATGAGATAGATCGAGACGGAATCCGTGTACGAGATGAAGGCCTTGAGCTCGCCCTTCTTCTGCCGCTCGCCGAGCTCGGTGAGCCGGGCCCCGTCCGCGGCGCCGAGCTCGACCTTGTCGGCCCTGGCCTGGAGGGCCCGGTACTCGTTGAAGAGATCGACGCTCTGCCGTTCCGCGACCGTGTACTGCGCGGCGGGCTTGGGCGTCAGGGCCATCATGGTCTTGGCGGCGACCATGTAGCCGACGCCGTTGCCGAGGAAGGCCATGAACAGGGTGAAGACGGCGAAGGCGCCGCCCAGGAAACGGCTCTTGAAGCGCTCGGTGAAGAAATCGCCGATGGTCACCAGCCGGATGCGCCGGAAGAAGGCCGTGGTGAACCAGTAGAACGGCGTCAGGAACAGGACCAGGTACTGGATCCACATGCCGCCGACGCCCTGGCGGTAGACCTCGCGGGAGACGACGATGGCCTGGTCGGCGTTGGTGGACGTCCCGAGGTTGAGGAAGAACTGATAGACCTTGCCCAGGCGGCGGCCGGCGACGTAGAAGTCCTCGGTCGTCTTGGTCTTGCGCGACGCCCGCCAGCCGAGGAAGAGGACGATCGCGACGAAGGCGACGACGATCGCGAAATCGAGGATATGCAGCCCGGCGATGGTCATGTTGAATCGGGGACATGATACCTATTTCCCATTTTTTCCCATAGCCTCCTCAAGACCCTGTGCCGGAGGACAGGCCCAAAAATAGGAAATAGGTATCATGTCCCCCATCTAAAAGTTCCCCGAATACTTCAGCCAGAGGGCGTCGCCGAGCTTCCAGTAGGCGGCCACGGCCTCGTTGGCCAGGCCGTGGGAGTACTTGGTCAGCAGCTCGCGGGCCTTCTTCGGGTCCTTCTTCCAAAGGGCCAGGGCCTCGGCCTCGAACGCGGCCTGGCCGGCGAAGGCCTGGTCCTCGATCCCCTTCCACACCTTCTCGATGTCCTTCGACATCTCCTGGTAGCGGAAGTTGGCCAGGCGGCTGACCGTCCGGAAGGCCCACCAGGCGCAGTCCCGGCCGAAGGCCCACCGGCCGTCGACCATGTAGGACGCGGGCATCTGCGATATCCCGATGTAGATCGGGACGTGCGGCGTCGTCGCGGGATTGTCGTAGCCGAGCCAGACCACCCCGCCGATCGGCCCCGGCAGCCATTCCCGCGACTGCGTGATCTGCAGGTAGGTCGCGGCCGGCGAGCAGATCGTCCGCTCCCGCTTGAGCCGGAAGAGGGCCAGCATGTCGCCGTTCATGAACGGCGTCGCGACCGGGCTCTTGACGGTCTCCCCTTTCCGGTTGACCGCCGTCAGGGTCCGGGTCATGTCGTAGTCGGTCCCGCCGTAGGTGTCGCGGAAAATGGCCAGGACGTCGGCGACGCTCACCTTCTTGTCGGGCTTGACCGAGAAGGGGTAGTTCTCGGATTCGGCGTTGAGCCGGAGCGACGGGGCCAGCTGGCTGAGGACGCGCCACTCGCGCCGCCGGCAATAGATGCTGTTCCGCGAATCGGGATTGTAGGCGTAAGTGAAATCGAAGGGCTTGCCTCCCGCCTTGGACCAGAAGCCCAGCTCCTCGGCCAGCGCGGTGACGTTGGCCGAAGCCAGGTAATAGTCGGCGTTCGCCAGGTCCAGCTCGCGGATCCGCCCGGCGTTGGCCGAGACCCCGATCTCGTCGTCCGGGACGCGCACGGCCGCCCAGACGGCCCCCGTCCTGCCCTTGCCCGGGCCGTGGATCTCGAAGTGCCAGACTTCCTTCGTGTCGGCGAACGTGAAGCACTCGCCCCAGTCGTTGTAGCCCCAGGCCTTCGTCAGCTCGTCGGCGACGCGGATGGCCTCGCGGGCCGTCTTGGCCCGCTCCAGGACGAGCCGGTAGAGCTCGGGCGCGTCGATGATGCCCTTCTCGCTCGTCAGGCCGCCCCGGCTGCCGATCGTCGTCTCGCCGATGGCCAGCTGGTGCTCGTTCATGATCGGGTAGGCCGCGTTGAGGAAGGCGTACGTCTCGGCGACCTGGGGGATCTCGCCCGTTTCCAGGCGGTCGGGGTCGTTCGGTCCCTTGGTGCGCTTCGGCTCGTGGTAGACCTTGGCCATCTCCCCGGGCTTGTGCTTCGCGCCGGGGACGATGGTCATCCAGGTGCGGTCCGTCCCGGAGTCGCACGAATGGGAGGTCATGGTCGAGCCGTCGACCGAGGCCAGCCGGCCGACCAGGATGCTGGTGCAGGAATCGAACTCGGGCGTCCCGTCCGGCCCGTCCGGCCGCGCCGGCGGCGTCTGCGAAGCCGGCAGGAACGACAGGGCCAGCACGGCCAGGCCCAGGATCAGGAACGACAACGACCTCGGTTTTCTCATCGCGTGTCTCCTCAGGGGCCGTTTATAACACGCGCTCGCGACGCCGGTCAACCGGGAACCTGGACTCGCGCCGAAGTCGGAGATCGCTCCGCTCAAATCCCCTTTCCGGGGGCGACGGGTTGAATTCGGCGGCACGCGGGAATATCATGGTCCGATCTGGAGAGAGGTTGAAGTGAGACCCGGGACCTTCGATCGTCCGTCGATATCTCTCCTGGTCCTGGCTCTGGCCGTTTTGGGCGCCGGATCAGGCTTCCCGGCCGACGCTAAGAGACCCGTCTCCGTTCAAGCCACCGCCGATCCGCAGATCCCGCCTCTGCGGCACGAGGTGCGAGTCGTCAACATCGAGGTCCCGGTCCGCGTCTACAGGGGCGAAGCGTTCGTCGACGGCCTGACCCTCGGCGATTTCGAGGTCCTCGAGGACGGCGTTCCCCAGGACATCGAGGCCGTCTACCTGATCGACAAAACGACCGTCGCCCGCAAAGAGGAATCCCGGACCTTCTCGCCCGAGACCGCGAGGAGCTTCTACCTCTTCTTCGTCCTTTACGAGTACAGCGCCAAGGTCCGGGAGGCCGTCGGCTATTTCATCGACCGCGTCCTGCGGCCCGAGGACCGGCTGTTCATCGTGACGCCCCGGGCGACCTACCGGATGAGATCCGAGCTCCTGGCCTCGGCGCCCAAGGACAGGATCGCGGACCAGCTCGCGGGCCTGATCAGGAAGGACATCCTGGCCGGCGATCTCGCCTACCGGAGCCTCCTGTCCCGGCTCAAACAGATGTCGGGCAGCAAGGTCCGGCCCATCGAAAGCCAAATGGTCGATCCGAGCGACCTGGCGGACATGGGCTTCAACTCGGAGGAGGAATTCCTGATGCAGCTGCGGGCCGATCTGGCCCAGCTCGAGGACCTGCGGCGGATCGACGAAGCCCAGCTCTTCAACTTCGCCGAGCACCTCAAGAATGTCGGCGGTCAAAAGCACGTCTTCCTCTTCTATCAGAGGGAGTTCACGCCGACCCTGGCCAAGGAGCGGCAGCTCGGCTATATCAACAATCCCGTCCATGCCCAGCTCTCGGCGGACCTGAACAGCTACCACCAGAAGATGTCGGCCGCGGCCGTCGACCGGCTGAAAAAGGCCTGCGCCGACTCCGCGATCACCGTGAGCTTCCTCTACCTCACGACCCTGCCCACGGACTTCTCCAGGGACCAGATGGAGGAGCGCAGCTGGGACGTCTTCCAGGCCTTTTCGGGCATGGCCCAGGCCACAGGGGGCGTGGTGTCGAGCTCCTCGAACACGGCCGCGCTCATGGAAAAGGCCGCCGCGGCCGCCGAGAGCTACTACCTGCTCTATTATTCCCCCAAGGACAAGACGGCGGACGGCAAATTCCGGACGATCGAAGTGAGGACCAAGCAGGGCGGCCTCCGGGTCGTCCACCTGGCCGGATACACGGCTAAGTAAAACGGCGGGACAAGTACCCGCCATTTATGTCCCCCGACGCATTGACGCCGCGCGTCGAGTTTGTTATAGGTGTCGAGCCATGCTCGACACGCTCGCGTCCTCCCGCTCCTACGGGGAGATCCTGGCCCTGGCCTCCGGGCTCGTCTGGGCCGTCGCCGTGATCCTCTTTCGGGTCAGCGGCCGACGCATCCACCCCATCGGCCTCAACCTGGTCAAGTGCGTCCTGGCCCTGTTCTTCATCGTCCCGACGTTGATCCTGCTGGGCGAGCCCCTTCTCCCCGCCGTCCCCGCCGCTACGATCGGCCTGCTCCTGCTCAGCGGCGTCCTGGGCATCGCCGTCTCGGACACGCTCTTCTTCCACGCCCTCAACCGTCTCGGGGCCAGCCTGACGGCCATCGTCGACTGTTTCTACAGCCCGTTCGTCATCGCCCTGTCCTTCGTCCTCCTCGGCGAGCGGCTCTCCCCCATCCAGCTCGTCGGCGCCGCCCTCGTCGTCTCCGCCGTCCTGACGCTCTCCAAGGAAGGCAAGGCCGAGAAGATCGACCGCCGCGACCTCGTCCTCGGCATCGTCTACGGCATCCTGGCCATGTTCTTCGTGGCCCTCGGGATCGTCATGGTCAAGCCCGTTCTCGGCGGGGTGTCGGTGTTCTGGGCGACCTTCGTCCGCATCGGCGGCGGCGCCCTCGCCCTCGTCGTCCTCGTCCCCTTCCTCCGGAACCGGGGGGCCATCCTCGCCCCGCTGCGCGAGGCCCGCAACTGGAAGGCCCTCGTCCCGGCGGCCTTCTTCGGCTCCTACCTGTCGCTCATCCTCTGGATGGGGGGCATGAAGTACGCCAAGGCCTCGGTCGCGGCCGTCCTCAACCAGCTCAACACGATCTTCATCGTCATCATCGCGGCGATCTTCCTCAGGGAGAAGCTGACGGGTTGGAAGCTGCTGGCGGTCGTCCTGGCCTTGCTCGGAGCCTACCTGGCCTCGATGCCGTTCTAAAAAAAAACGGGGACACAATACCTATTCACCATTTATCAGAATGGGGGGACATGACCCATTTCTCTTGAAATGGGATCGTGTCCCCGTATTCTGATTAAAAAAATTGGTGAATAGGTATTGTGTCCCCGATTTATTACTGAGCGGCCAGCTTGGCGTCGATCCAGAAGGCGCGCTTTTTATAGCGCGGGTCGCGCATGAACGGGGCGAAGTCCCCGCCGCCGCCGCCGCCGTCGCCGCTCGAATCGCTGAATCCCGAATCCGAGGAGCCGGCGCCGGCCCGGGCGGTGCTGCCGGACCCGGCCCGGTCGGCCATGATGTTCTTCATGATCTCTTTGGTGACCCCGCCCCACTCGAACCCGACCTTGATCTCGCCGCCGGGCTGGACCCCGCTTCCCGCGCCGATCCGGCTGAGCGGGATGCGGAATTCGTAGATCGAGATCTTCCCCTGCAGCGTCGACCGGAACATCGGGGCCTCGGGCTTGCCCGCGACCTCGGCGGCCGTGGCGGCGCCCTTCTTCGCGGCGAGGGGATCCTCGAAGTAGGCCACGTAGCTCTTCTGCTTGCGGAGCTCGGCCTTTCGGTCCTCGGACAGGACCTCGCCCTTGGCCTCGAGCGACGCGATCAGCTCGTCGGGCGTCAACTGTTTCTGATGGAACAGGAAGCCCTCGTCCTTGCTCTTCTTGCCGTCGACGGACAAGAAGATCTTCATGCCGGTATAACCGACCGTCGACCTGGCCAGGTCGTCCCTCATGACCATGATGAGGTACAGGTTCTTGCCGTCGTTCTTGAGGGCGTACTGGACGTTCGAGCTCTTGTCGGTGATCGGCGTCGCGTCGTCCCAATCCGTGGCCGCTCCGTCGATCGCGAGCGGCTTGGCCGCCCAGAGGCTCTCGACGACGGCCTCCTTGGAATGGACGGGATGGATCAGGACCGCGAGGGCGATCGTGACCATGGCGAGCGTTGCGAATCTCTTTGTCATGCCGGCCTCCTCGGGCTCTGCCGCGAGCCCACGGGCGTATCCGCGCCTTGGGAATTATAGCACATTCACAGCGGGATGAAAGCGTCTCCGACCGTCGACGGCGAGCTCGCGGGAAGTCATAGCGGGGGCGTCAGGAGGCGAGGAGGCGCCCGATCTCCTCGACCGCCGAGGCCGCGTCGGGCGCGTAGCCCTTGGCCCTGATCTGCTCGGCGTACTCGCGGGTGACGGGCGCCCCGCCGATGACGACGGGCACGGCCAGACCGGCCTTCTCGACGGCCTCGATGACGGCCTTCATCTGGACCATGGTCGTCGTCAGCAGGGCGGACAGGGCGATGGCCCCGGCCTCGTGGGTCTTGGCCGCCTCGAGGTATTTCTCCGGCGCGACGTCGACGCCGAGGTCGACGATCTTATAGCCGTTGCCGCGCAGCATCATGGCCACCAGGTTCTTGCCGATGTCGTGGAGGTCGCCCTTGACCGTGCCGATGACGACGATGCCCCTGGGCTTGACGCCGGCCTTGGCCAGGTGGGGCTCGAGCTTGGCCAGCCCGGCGTTCATGGCCCGGGCGGCGACGAGGACCTCGGGGATGAAAACTTCGTTGGCCTTGAACTGGACGCCGAGGCGCTCCATGCCGGGGATGAGCCCCTGGTTGAGGATCTCGCCGGCCGGCATCCCGGCGGCCAAGGCCTGGTCGACGAGCGACTCGACCTCGGCCTTCTTGCCGACGATCAGGGCTTCCTGCATCTGCTTAAGCATCGTAAACCTCCTCGCGAACCTCAGCGAACGAATGGAAAGGTCAGGAACACCTGGATGCCCGACGTCCTGACCGGGCCCGGGGGCAAGAAAAATTGCAGCCCCGAGTGCTCCCGGACGATGTCGGCCAGTCCCTCCTGCCAGCGGAGGTGGAAGACGAGCCCGGCGCCGCGGCGCGGCCGGGTGATCGTCCAGGACGCCTCGAAGAGCAGGCCGAAATCCATGTCCCGGATAATCCTCCGCGACATCGGTCGCGAAGATCAGGTCCTCGCCCGACGGGCGGGCCGCCCGGAACTTCTCCCGGGCCGACACCAGAAAGCCGGCGTATCCGCCGGCCCCGAAATGGAAGCGCCCCAGCCGGTATCGGACCTGGACGGGGACGTCGACGTAGCCGAGCATCAGGGCCGATCTCGCCGGATCGGCGAAGGCGGGATCGAGATCGGGGTCCCCCGTCGTGGCGAACGGGATGCCCGTGACGCCCTTGGGCGAGACGAAGGTGACCTCGGGGACGAGCGAGAGCCGGCCGGAGAGCGCGATCGTCGCCTGGACGCCGAAATTCGGTCCGCCCCGCCTCTCGACGCCGTCGAGCCCCTTCAGCCGGCCGCAGCTCATGCCGGCCTTCAGGCCGAAATAGAGCTTCTCCGTCGCCGTCTTCTCTCCGGCGACCTGGCTGATGACGGAAGCCTGGCCCCGGACGAGGGCCGGAAGGACCCCGATGACCAGCGCGAGGGCTACGACCGTCCTTTTCATAATGGCGTAGGATACCCCAGGACCCCCGTATTTTCAAGCCAAGAAAATCTGTTCACGGCGGCCCGAAAACTGCTAGAATGAGCCTGCCGGACGGGGTCATGCGCAAGCTCAAGGTCGGTGTCGACAGCTACAGCCTGAAGCCCCTCGATCTCTCGCCCTTCGAGCTCCTGGAGTGGGCGGTGATGAACGGGGCCGAGAGCGTCCAGTTCTCCGAGGTCAACGTGCCGGCCGGCACGGCCCTCGACAAGGCCTTCCTGCGCGACCTCGGCGGCTACGCCAAGGAGAACCGCCTGGCCCTCGAATGGGGCGGCGGCGAGCACATCCCCCTCGACCTCGCGACCGGCCGGGCCCGGGACATCCGGACCGGCAACCGCCGGGCGGCCGAGCAGGCCCGTCTCCTCGGATCGTCGACCGTGCGGTCCTGCTCCGGCGGGCTGATGCGCTGGACGAAAGACTCGCCCTCGACCGAGGACTTCCTCCGGGCCGCGGCCGCCGAGCTCCGCGACCAGAAGCCCGTCTTCCGGGACAACGGCGTCATTCTGGCCATCGAGACCCATTTCGAATTCACCTCGTTCGAGCTCCTCCGGCTCTTCGACATGTGCGGAGCGGCGCCGGGCGAGTACCTGGGCATCTGCCTGGACACGATGAACCTGCTGACCATGCTCGAGGACCCCGTCCTGGCGACACGGAGGCTCTTGCCCTGGATCGTCACGACCCACATCAAGGACGGCGGCCTGCTGCTCACCGCGGACGGCTTCGTCTCGTTCACGGCCGAAGCGGGCAAGGGCGTCGTCGACCTCGCGGCCATCATCGAGATCCTGGCCGCCGTCCACCCCGCGATCACCCTGACCGTCGAGGACCACGGCGGCGACTTCCTCATCCCCGTCAACGATCCGGAGTTCCTGGCCCGCTTTCCCGACTTGGCCGTGCCGGAGCTCGTCCGGCTGCTCGCCCTGGCCGTCCGGACCCGGGCGCTCACCGAGGCGGGCAAGCTGGCCGTCCTGTCGCGCGACCGCTGGCCGGCCGCATGCGAACCCCGCGTCAAACGGGACCTCCAGGCCGTCCGGCGCATCGCCGGAGGCGAGTAGGACCGGACCCCATGGCGCCCCACACGACCTTCCGGATCCGCTCCGCCGATGACCTCCGCGCCGAGGCCGGCCGCCTCGGCCTCGACGTCCCTTGGAGCGCCGACGTCTCGGTCCTCGCCGCGAAGGCCGCGCTAGCCGGCCGCGAGGTCCCGAACCGCCTGGCCGTCCTGCCGATGGAAGGGGCCGACGCCGGGCCGGACGGGGCGCCGTCCGAGACGACGCGGCGCCGGTACCGCCGGTACGCCGCGGGCGGCGCCGGCCTCATCTGGTGCGAGGCGACGGCCGTGCGCGCCGAAGGGCGCTCGAATCCCGGCCAGCTCCTGCTCACGGAAGGGAACGTCGGCGGATTCGCCCGGCTCGTCGAGGACATGCGGGCCGCGGCGAAGAAGGAATGGGGACCGGCGCACCGCCCGCTGCTCATCCTCCAGCTGACCCATTCGGGCCGGTTCTCCAAGCCCGAGGGGACGCCCCGGCCGCGCATCGTCCAGCACAATCCCCACCTCGATCCCCTCCAGGGCCTGCCGCCCGACTATCCGCTCGTCCCCGACGACGAGCTGGCCTCGATCCGCGACGACTTCGTCGAGGCGGCCGACCTGGCCGCGGCCGCCGGCTTCGACGGCGTCGACGTCAAGGCCTGCCACGGCTATCTCGTTTCGGAAACGCTGGCCGCCCATAGCCGCGAGGACAGCCGCTACGGCGGCCCGTTCGAGAACCGGGCGCGCCTGCTCCTCGAGACCGTGCGGCTCGTCCGCGCAGAGGTCCCGGACCACCTCGTCACCAGCCGGCTCTCGGCGACGGACCTCGTCCCGTTCCCCTATGGATTCGCCATGGACCCGGACGAGCCGGAGCGCATCGACCTCGCCGAATCCAAGGCGCTCGTCGGGCTCCTGGCGGGAGCCGGGGTCCGCTTCCTGGCGCTGTCCCTGGGCATCCCCGCCTGGAAGCCGCACTTCGGCCGGCCTTTCGACCAACCGGTCCCGGGCGGCGCCCTCCCGCCGGAGCACCCGCTCCAAGGCGTGGCCCGGCATCTGGCCGTCGCGACGGAGATCCAGAGATCGGCGCCGGGCACCGCCGTGGTCGGGGCCGGGTATTCCTGGCTCCGGGACCTCGCCCCGGGGGTGGGGGCGGCCATGGTCGCGGCCGGCCGGACCGCCATTGTCGGATTCGGCCGGGGCGCGCTGGCCTATCCCGACTTCGCCGCCGACCTCGTCCGGCGCGGACGCCTCGATCCGAAGAAGGCCTGCACGACCTGCTCGCTCTGCTCCCACCTTCTCCGGCGACAGGAAAAGGTCGGCTGCGTCGTCCGGGACCCCGAATACAAGAACGCCGTCACCTTGCGGAGGAACGGATGAAAAAAGCGCGCTATCCCGGCCTGCTCCTGACCGTCGTCGCCTTCACGGTCATTCTCGCGGCCATCGCCGCCTACACCTACGTCGCCCGGCCGTGGTTCCTCCACTGGGGGGCGACGGAGGCCGACAAGACCCGGCCTCTCTTCGGCGACGACGCGTGGATCGGGGGACGGGTCACCGGGACGCGGGCCGTGACCGTCCAGGCGCCGCCCGAGAAGGTCTGGCCCTGGCTCATCCAGATCGGCCAGGAGCGGGCCGGCTTCTACAGCTACGCCTGGCTCGAGAACCTGGTGTTCGCGGCGATCCGCAACACCTATGAGATCCGCCCCGAATGGCAGGAGCGCCAGGCCAAGGACTTCGTCCGCAGCGTCCGGACCGGCTACCTCTTCGGTCTCCTTAAAGAGAAAGAGGACTACACGGGCTGGAAGGTCTCGTTCGTCGCGCCGGGCCGGTCGCTGACGCTCAAGAACTGGGGCACGTTCGTCCTCGAGCCGGACGGGGCCGGCGGGACGCGCTTCCTCGCCCGAAGCCGGGGCGTGCCGCTCCCGGGGATCGCCGGAAGGCTCTTCGACTTCTGGCTGCTCAATCCCGCCCACTTCATCATGGAAAAGAGGATGATGATCGAGATCAAGCGGCTGGCCGAGGGCCGGAGCGGGCCGCCGGGATGGCTCGTCGTACTGGCCACTCTCGGCTTCGCGGCCGCCGCGCTGGGCTCGGCCCTGATCATCGGTTCGCGAAAGCGGCGCGGCTTCTGGCTCCTGCTGCCCGCCGCCTACGCCGTCCTCATCCTCCAGTCGACCTCCGACCTGCGCGCGGCCCTGGTCGGCTTCACGGCCCTCGCGCTCGTCGTCCTCGGCTTCACCGTCTTCGGCAGGCGCTGGTGGATCTTCTTCGGGTCCATGCTGATCTACGCGTATGCCGTCCTCTTCCTGGCCGCGGACGCCTTCCTCGTCTTCGGCCTGGTCTTCCTGGCCGTCTTCGGCGGGCTGGCCGCCCTCGCAGCGAAGGGGCTCAAGGCCCGATGAGGACGGGCCGGGCGACGATCGGCGGGCGGACCTACCCCGTCCATTCCGTCGACACGCTCGTCGTCGGCAGCGGGGCGGCCGGGCTCAACGCCGCCGTCCGGCTCCACGGATACGGGCGGACCGACGTCGCCGTCGTCACCGACCGCTTCGGCGCCGGGACCTCGGCCAACTCCGGCTCGGACAAGCAGACCTACTACAAGCTCTCGCTCGCCGGCGACGTTCCCGACTCCGCCGCGGACATGGCCCGTGACCTGGCCGCGGGCGGATCGATGCACGGCGACATCGCTCTGGCCGAGGCCCAAGGCTCCCTCGAAGCCTTCTTCCACCTCGTCGCCCTCGGCGTGCCCTTCCCCCACGACCGCTACGGCGCTTACGTGGGCTACAAGACCGACCACGATCCGCGGCAACGGGCGACCTCGGCCGGGCCGCTGACCTCGAAGCTCATGTTCGAGGCGCTGGCCGCCGAGGTCCGCCGGCGGAAGATCCGCGTGTTCGACGGCCACGAGGTCATCGCGCTGATCACGGCCGGCAAGGGCCCGGCGAAACGGATCGCCGGGGCCGTCGCCCTGGACCGCCGGCGGCTCGGCGCCCGGGACCGCGGCTTCGTCCTCTTCGACGCCGCCAACGTCGTCGTCGCGACGGGCGGGCCGGGCGGGATGTACGCCCACTCCGTCTATCCCGAAAGCCAGAAGGGCTCGCACGGGATGCTCTTCGAGGCCGGGGCCGTCGCCCACAACCTGACCGAGTCGCAGTTCGGGCTGGCTTCGACGAAATTCCGCTGGAACGTCTCCGGGACCTACCAGCAGGCCGTCCCCCGCTATATCTCGACCGACGCCGGGGGCGGCGACGAGCGTGAGCTCCTCAACGATCACTTCCCGGACATGGGCGCCCTGGCCACGGCCGTCTTCCTCAAGGGCTACCAGTGGCCGTTCGACCCGCGCAAGGCGCTCGACGGCGGCTCGTCGCTCATCGATATCCTCGTCTACAGGGAGACCGTGGTCGAGGGCCGCCGCGTCTTCCTCGATTTCCGCCGCGACGCCGAGGGCGGCGGGCGCCTCGCGCCGTTCGCGCCGGGCCTGCTCGGCCCGGAGGCCCGCGCCTATCTCGAGCGGTCGGGCGCCATGATGGCCAAGCCCATCGCCCGCCTGGCGAAAATGAACCCGCCGGCCGTCGCGCTCTACAGGTCCCACGGCATCGACCTGGCCCGCGAGCCGCTCGAGATCGCCGTCTGCGCCCAGCACAACAACGGCGGCTTCCGGGGCTCGGTCTGGTGGGAGTCGAACGTGCGCGGCCTCTTCCCCGTCGGCGAGGTCTGCGGCACCCACGGCGTCACCCGGCCGGGCGGCTCGGCGCTCAACGCCGGGCAGGTCGGGAGCGCCCGGGCGGCCCTCTTCATCGCCCGCCGCCGCGGCGGACGGCCGCTCGCGGAGCGCGCCTTCGTCCGGGCGGCCGAGGCCGTCGTCCTCGAAAAGGCGGCCCTGGCCGAGGCCATGCTCGGGCGCGACAAGGAGGCCTCCCTCTCGCCCGAGGCCTGCCTCGCGGAGATCCGCCGGCGGATGTCGGCCTGCGGCGCCGTCGTCCGGGATCCCGCCGAGGTCCGGTCCGAAAAGGGCCGCGCCCGCGATCTTTGGCTCCGGGCCCGGCGGGAGCTGAGGGCGGCTTCGCCGCGGGACCTGCCCGGGGCCTTCAAGGCCCTCGACCTGGCCCTGACGCATCGCGTCTACCTCGAAGCCATCGGCGAATACCTCGACCGCGGCGGGAAGAGCCGCGGCTCGTATCTCGTGCCCGACGCGGGCGGCCGGAGCCCTCACGCGCGCCTCGGCGGGCGCTGGGCGTTCGCCCTCGCCGGCCCGGACGACTTCGTCGGGAGCCGCGTCCTCGAGGTCCGTCTCGACGCCCGCGGCCGCGTCGGGAAGCGCTGGGTCCCCGCGAGGCCGGTGCCGCGCCCCGACGGCTGGTTCGAGACCGTCTGGGACGCCTATCGCAACGACAGGATCGTCGTCGAGGAGGAGTGACCTTGGCCAAGACACAGAAAAGGATCCGTCCCGCCGCCGTCGTCACCGGCGCCGGCCAGGGCATCGGCCGGGCGATCGTCCTGGCCCTCGTCCGCGAGGGTTTCGACGTCGTCGGCATCGACATCGTCTTCGAGCCCGGTAATAAGAAGAAGGGCCTCTTCGAGGTCAAGGCCCGGGTCGCCGAGCTCGGCGGCCGGTTCCTGCCCGTCGCGGGCGACGTCGCCCGGATCGAGGACCACGATCGCCTGCTCGACGCGGCCGCCGGCGTCTGCGGCCGGATCGACGTCCTGGTCAACAACGCCGGCGTGGCCCCGGCGAAGCGCGCGGACGTCCTGGAGACGGCGCCCGCGAGCTACGACCGCCTCATGCGGGTCAACGCCCGCGGCCCGTTCTTCCTGACCCAGAACGCGGCCCGGCGGATGGCCGTCCAGAAGCCCAGGCGCGACGGCGTCGGGCCGGCCATCGTCTTCATCACCTCGGTCTCGGCCGTCGTCTCGTCGGTCAACCGGGCCGAGTACTGCCTGTCCAAGGCCGCGCTCAGCATGGCCGCGACCGTCTTCGCCGACGCCCTGGCGCCGAAGGGCATCGCCGTCTACGAGGTCCGGCCGGGCATCATCGCCACGGACATGACCGCCGCCGTCAAGGACAAGTACGACCGGTCTGATCGCCGGCGGGCTCGTGCCCCAGGGCCGCTGGGGCCGTCCCGAGGACGTCGGACGGGCCGTGGCGGCCCTGGTCCGGGGCGACTTCGCCTACTCGACCGGGGCCGTCATCGAGGTCAGTGGCGGCCTGAACATCCGCCGGCTCTGACGCCCCGGATCAAGTTACCGGCTCATCTGTTCATTCCCGTGACTTCCTCTTGAAGCGTGCGAGGGATCATCCTCGCGGATCGCCCGTCGCTGAGGCGGTGAGCGGCAGGGAGCGGAGTCCTGCGGAGCGACCATCAGCGCCGCCCCGGAGCGACTCGGAGGGACGGCGCTGGGAAATATCGGGAAAAAGCGCTTTCTCAGGATATTTCGCAGGATCGTGACTCCGAGCGCTCCGTCCCGATCCTGCCTGGTCCGCTTCCAAGAGTCCGCTTCCCGTTCCCAGGGGGTCCGGGGAGCTAGAGGATATCCCCGAGCAAAGCACAAGAGAGGGCCGTCCCGGGATCAGGAGGAAATCCTTCATTTTGCGAGCAGGAAGGCCTATGGTATCCTAGCGGGAACGGAGGGAAACATGAGCGATTCGAAAACCCAAGGCCGGGTCTTCTGGGGCCTGCTGCTCATCGTCCTGGGCGGGTTGTTCCTCTTCGCCCAGATGGATTGGTGGAATTTCGGTCACGTCGTCGGGCGGTTCTGGCCGGTCATCTTCATCCTCCTCGGCATCTCCATGCTCATCGGCAACAACTTCAAGAGCGTCGGGTCCGGCGTCTTCTTCATCCTCTTCGGCACGTTCTTCCTGCTCGTCAAGTGGAACGTGCTGCATTCGATCGGACGGTACATCTGGCCCTTGGCGATCATAGGCGCGGGCCTGTGGATCCTGCTCCGGCCGGCCCTTCGCCCGGACAAAAAAAAAATCCCTGAAGCCGCCGGCGGCGACGGCCTGAATATCAGCCAGGTCCTTTCGGGCACGTCTCGCCGCGTCGAATCGCAGGATTTCAAGGGCGGCAAGGCCGAGGTCGTCCTCGGCTCGGCCGAGATCGACCTGCGCGGGGCCCGGCTCTCCGGCGGGCAAGCGACGCTGGAGCTGTCCGCGGTCTTCGGCGGCATCGAGGTCTACGTGCCCCGAGACTGGGAGATCGTGCTGGAGGGCACGCCGGTCCTGGGCTCCATCGAGAGCCACAAATCGCCCGTCCCTCCGACCGGGAAGACGGCCACCCTGTTCATCAGGGGCTCGGCCGTGTTCGGATCGATCGACGTCAAGGACTAGGGGAGCCGGATGAAGAAAGGCCTCTTCTGGACCCTGGCCGTCGTCATCACCCTCGGATCGGCCGTCTATCAGAGAATGACGGGACCGACCTACCCGCTGAAGGGCAAGGCCGCCCTGGGCGGGGCGGAGATCCGGTTCGAGCTGCCGCGGAGCGCCGAGACCTCGGCGGACGCCGAGGTGGCCGTCGCCGCCCCGGCCGCGGTCGAGGGCGCGCTCGATTGGCGCCGCTTCCCCACGGACGACGCCTGGACCCGCGTCCCCCTGGCCCGCGAAGGAGAGCGCCTCATCGGGCGCCTGCCGAAGCAACCGGCGGCCGGCAAGGTGGCCTACCGGGTCGTCCTGACGGCGGGCGACGCGAGCGCGTCGCTCACCGGGGACGAGCCGGCCGTTCTGCGCTTCAAAGACCCCGTGCCCGTGTGGATCCTCATTCCCCATGTGCTGGTCATCTTCGCGGCCATGCTCTTCTCGACCGCGGCGGGACTGGCCGCGCTCGACAAGAAGAGGGACCCCCGGCGGCTCGTCCTCTGGACGGTCGGCCTGATGTTCCTCGGCGGGTTCGTCCTCGGCCCGCTCATGCAGAAGTTCGCCTTCGGCGTCGCCTGGGCCGGCTTCCCGCTCGGCACGGACCTCACGGACAACAAGACGCTCATCGCTTTCCTGGCCTGGATCGTGGCCCTGGCCGCGGGACGGAAGGGCCGGCCGGCCCGGCCGTTCGTCCTCGGCGCATCCGCTCGTGACGCTCGTCGTCTTCCTCATCCCGCACAGCCTGCTCGGGTCCGAATACGATTACTCGAAGATGAAGTAAAGGTGGGAACCATGAAAAAAAGCACCGTCATATCCATCGCGGTGTTCGGGCTCGCCGGGCTCGGCGCGCTCCTGGCCGCGGCCGCGGGCCCGGAAGATCGGACGATCCCCGCGGACGTCCAGAAGGTCTTCAAGCAGCGCTGCGTCCGCTGCCATACGGGCCCCAAGCCGCCCAAGGGCCTCAGCTTGATCCCCGGCAAGATCGCATCGGTCATCGACGCCCCGAGCGCGGAGGTCCCGACGCTGAAGATCGTCGACCGGAGCGCGCCGGAGGCGAGCTACCTGCTGAAGAAGGTCCGGAGGGAGGAAGGCATCACCGGGAAGCCCATGCCCCCCGGCAAGGCCCTGACCGCCGAGGAGATCCAAGTCCTCGAGACCTGGATCTCCGGACTGAAGTAGCCTTCTCCCCTATTTCAACTGGAAGCGGACGGTCACGTTGAAGACGACCGGAACGGCCTTGCCGTCCTTCACGAACGGTTCGTAGACCCACTGCCGCACGGCGTCGATGGCCGCCTGGTCGAGGAGCGGGATCGAGCGCAGGACGACCGCGTCCGCGACTTTGCCCGTCTCGTCGGTCTTGACGGCCAGGATGACCGTGCCCTGGACGCCGGCCATGCCGGGCGACCTCGGGATAGACGGGCGAGACTTCCCTGACCAGCTTGGGCGGTTTGATCTCGCCCTCGGCCCGCACGGCGCCGGCGGCGAACTTCTTGATGACGTCCTTCTTGATGCCCTCGTCGAGGACGAAGCGGACGGTCACGGTGAAGACGACCTTGTGCGCCTTCCCGTCGATGATCATCGGCTCGTACTTCCACTGCTTGACGGCGTCGATGGCCGCCTGATCGAGGACCTTGATGGAGCGGAGGATCCGGGCGTCGACGACGTTGCCCTCCTCGTCGGTCTTGGCCTCCAGGATGACCACCCCTTCCACCCGGCCCTGGCGGGCGATCTCGGGATAGACCGGATTGACCATCTTGACGAGCTTGGGCGGCTGGACCTTGCCGACGGCCCGGACCGCGTCGCCATCGAACTGCAGGTCGGGCTTGGAGCCCGGGACGCCTCCGACGACGCCTCCGACGACGCCGCCCTCGATCCCGCCTTGGACGCCGCCTTCGACCCCGCTTTCGACGCCGCCCTGCACGCCGCCGAGGACTCCCCCGACGACCCCGCCAGTGACGCCTCCGACCGCCGGCTTCTTCATGTCGTCCAGATTGAAGCGCATGGTCACGGTGAAGACGACCGGATGGGGCTTGCCGTCGATGACCATGGGCTCATAAACCCACTGTTTGAGCGCGTCCACGGCCGCCTGATCGAGCAAGGGGATGCCTCGAAGGACCTTGACGTTGGCGACCCGACCGTAGGTGTCGGTCGTCGCCTCGAGGATGACGATGCCCTGGACCCCCGCTTTCGCCGCCTCCTTCGGATAGATGGGCTGGACTTCCCTGACCAGCTTGGGCGGTTTGATCCCTTTACCGGCTTTCTCGAATCTCTGGATCGGCTGCGAGGGGACTCCTCGGACGATGCCGCCTCCGGCGACGGAAGGATCGTCGCTCCAATGCTCGACCCGAAGCGAGATGAAATAGGGCTTGAGCGCCGTCGTCTCGAAGCCGAACACGGCCGAGTTCTTGTCGGGGAGCGAGAATTCCGTGTCCAGCAGATTGGATTTCTTCTCGGCGCCCTGCTCGTAGACCTCGATGCGGAACCGGTTCCGCTCGGCCGAACCCCCCGGGGTGACCATGACCAGGTACTCCTGGCCGTTCAGCCGGAACATATGGAAGGCCTTTTCGGCCTTGCCCTTGACCCATGACAGGGTCGCCTCGGTCAGCAGGGCGACGTCCTTGAGGTTGTAGAGCTTCTTGATCTGCTGTTCGGCTTGGATGTCCCGCTCGGTCTCGACGTTCACGAGGTTCGTGTATTTGAGGAAGGACGACGTCACGGGCTTGGCCGGCTCGGTCGCGGCGTCGCGAAAGCCCTCGAGGATGCGCATGTTCAAGGTGAAGGTCGAGGCCGTCGGCCGGGCGGATTGAACGGCCCCGTCCTCGCCGCGCGCGGCGATCGGGGCGAAGGCCGCCAGGACGAGGATGACCGCGATCGAAGCGAATGTCTTTTTCATCACACCCCTCCGTTTCGAGGATTCCTTGAAGCCCACACGAAGACGGTGTCCGTCCCCTGGGGCTGGAAGACGAAGGTCTGGGCGGGCTCGCCGCCGACGTTGACATAGCCGATCTCGAACCGGTCGGCCGGCCCGACGGCCCGGGCGTCGAAGCCGGACCGTTCGACCTCCCGGAGGAGCCAGAAACCGGTCGCGGCCACGACGGCGGCGAGGGCCAAGGCGGACGCCCAGCGCAGGGCGAAGCCCGGCCGGGCCCTCCGCGTCCCCGGGAAAGCCGCGGCGCGAGAGGCTTCGCACGGAGAGCCGCTTCCAGAGGTCGCCGCGATCGCCGAGCCCGTCGGAGCGGACGAGCAGACCTCTCGCCTCCTCCGGTCCGACGAGGCGCGCCTGGCAGCGGGGGCATCTCTCCATGTGGCCGCGGATGAGCAGGTCCCTGACCGGCCGCAAAGGCAGGGCGGTATACAGGGCGTCAGCTATTCTGCAGAAGGCCATGGTCTTTCTCCAGGAGGGATTTGATCTTGCGCCGGGCGTTGAAGAGATAGACCCGGGCGGTCGAGGCCGAACAGGCCAGGACCTCGGCGATGTCCTTGGCGGCGTAGCCTTCGTTGGCCCAGAGGCAAAGGGCAGCCCGTTCCTTGGGCGATAGGGACCCGAGCAGGGCCGACGGCAGGGGTTGGGGGTCGGTCGATCCGGGATCCCCGCCCCGCCCGGCGACGGTCGGCTCGAACCGGGCCCGCGCCGAGAAGTCCGAGAAGCGCCTTTTTTTCCTGAGCATGTCGAGCGATCTCCTGTAGGCGATGGTCAGAAGCCAGGTCTTGAAGCTCCTCTCCCGGTCGTACCGGTCGAGGCGGCGGAAGACCTGGAGGAAGGTCTCCTGGCAGACGTCCTCGGCATCCTGCCGGTTGCCGACGACGTTGAGGGCCACGGACAGGACGAGGTTGCCGTAACCCTCGAACATCGCCCGGGAAGCGACAGGGCTCTCCCGCAGACAGCCGTCGATGATCTCCTGTTCGTCCACGGGAAGCCTCATCCTTCTTCCATCGAGATTACGCCCGCGCCCGGCGGCGCGTTTAGGGGGCGCCCCTCTCCCCCGCTCTATTGGTACACTTTTCCGGGGAGCCTGTCACCTTTGACATCCACAGGGGTCTTTGCTAGATTTTGACGGACATGAACCCACCGGAAAACCCAAAGTCCAAGAAGGCCCCGCTCTCCCGGGCGGCCGTCCCAAAGGCCCGCGACGGCGAGGACCGCTACAAGGCCCTCGTCGAACAGCTCCCCGTCGGCGTCTACCGGACGACCCCCGAAGGCCTCTTTGTCGAGGCCAACGCCTCCCTGGCCCGCATGCTCGGCTACCGGAAGCCCAGCGACCTCTTCATCTGCAACGTCAGGGATTTCTATGTTCGGGGCGACGACCGGGACAAGCACCTGGCCAAGCTGAGCTCCAAGATCACCGCTTTCCAGGAGTTCGAGCTGTGCAAGGCCGACGGCCGCCGCTTCTGGGCCAGGGACTATTGCCGGGCCATCAAGGGACCGGACGGCCGGATCGCCCATTACGACGGCATCCTGGTCGACATCACCGAGAGGAAGACGGCCGAGAGGAAGCTCGAGCTCGCCAACCGCAAGCTCCGGCAGAGCAACGAGAGGCTGGCGGACCAGTCGACCTCGGACCATCTCACCGGTCTCCACAACCGCCGCGGTTTCTTCTCGTTCGGCCTCCAACAGATGAAGATCGCCAAGCGCCTCAAGTCCGACAACTACCTGGTCTTCCTGGACATCGACAACCTCAAGGAGGTCAACGACGAGTACGGCCACGCCGTCGGGGACATCCTGCTCCAAGGCGTCGGGTCCATCCTCCGGACGACGCTCCGCGAGTCCGACGTCATCGGCCGCATCGGCGGCGACGAGTTCGCCGTTCTGGCCATGCGCTCGAAAGGTATCGGCGAGCGCAGCCTGATCGCCCGGATCGAGGAGGGCGTCCAGGCCTTCGGGATCAAGGCCTATCCCCGGCTGCGCCTGTCCGTCAGCATGGGCGCCGTGCGCATCGATCCCCAGAAGTACCAGCAGCTCGACGATTTCCTGGCCCACGCCGATTTCCTGATGTACCAAGAGAAGAGAAAGAAAGAAAGGCAGGAACAGACACCATGACCAAGCCGAAGTTTCCCGTCACCATCGCCGTCCTGATCCTCCTCGCCGGCTTCGCCCTCGCGGCCGCCCAGGACAAGCCGGCGGACAAGCCCGCCGTTCCGGCGGCTCCAAGGCCGATCGCCCTCCAGGACATCCTGGCCTGGAAGTCGATCGGGTCCGCCGAGCTCTCCCCGAACGGCGCCTGGCTCCTGTACGCGCTGAGCCCGGTCGAGGGCGAGAGCGAGGTGGTCATCCGGGAGACCGGGGGGACCAAGGAGCACCGCTTCCCCATCGGCGAGGCGCCGCGCTTCGGGTCGTCCGTGCGGCCGGGCTTCTCGGCCGACTCCCGCTGGGCCGCGTTCCTCGTCTACCCCGGCTCGAAGGAGACGAAAGCCCTGAGGAAGGACAGGAAGAGGATCGCCACGACGGCCGTCCTGGTCGATCTCGCGACGGGAGTAAAGACCGAGTTCGAGAAGGTCCGTGCCGTGTCCTTCTCCGGCGACAACCCGGGCTTCGTCGCCCTCCAGCGCTACGCCCCGGAAAGCCAGGAGAAGGAAAAGGACAAGTGGACCGGCTCCGATCTCATTCTCCGCGAGCTGGCGACGGGCCAAGAGGTCAATATCGGCAACGTCGCCGAGTTCGCCTTCGACAAGGCCGGGGCGCGCCTGGCCCTGCTCATCGACGCCCAGGGCCTGGCCGGCAACGGCCTCCAGCTCCGCGACATGGCCAAGGGGACCGTCGTCTCCCTCGACAACGACAAGGCCGCCTACAAGTCCCTGGCCTGGACGGAGAAGGGCGAAGCCCTGGCCGTCCTCAAGGGCAAAGAGGACAAGGCCTACGAGGACAAGCTCTGGAGCGTCCTGGCCTTCGACGGCTTCGGCGGCGTCAAGGGTCCCCGGAAGATCGCCTACGACCCGGCCGCGGACAAGTCCTTCCCCGAGGGCATGACCGTGAGCCCCAACCGGAGCCCCGCGTGGACCGAGGGCTTCGACGCCATCCTCTTCGGGATCCAGGAGGCCAAGAAGAAGAAGGACGCCGACAAGAAGGACGCGCCCAAGGACGGCCCGCCCGCCCCGCCGCCGGCCGACGAGTCCGACGAGGACCTCCCCGACCTCGTCATCTGGCACGGTCAGGACAGCCGACTCCAGTCCCAGCAGCAGGTCCAGGAACAGCGGGACAAGGATTACAGCTACGAAGCCGAATACCGGCCGGCCGAGAAGAAATTCATCCGGTTGGCCGCCGACGACCTCCGTTACATCGACGTGGCCCCCAAGGGCCGCTTCGCCGTCGGCCAGGATAACCGGGCCTACCAGCTCGACACCAGCCTCGACGGCCGAGGCTTCCAGGACATCCATGTCGTCGACATGAAGACCGGCCAGCGGACCCTGGCCCTGACCAAGAACCGCTGGTTTTTCGGAACGCTTTACGACGGCGCCCATTTCCTCTATTACGACGACGGGCACTTCCACACCTACGACATGGTCACGGGCAAGTCCGTCAACATCACCAAGGACGTCCCGGCCTCGTTCTTCGACGAGGACAACGACACCAACGTCGTCAAGCCGCCCGATTACCCGGTCGGCTCGACCAAGGACGGGCAGAGCGTCCTGCTCTCGGACGGCTGGGACGTCTGGTCCGTGCCCGTGAGCGGCGCCGGCAAGGCCGTCAACCTGACCGGGAACGGGGCCAAGGACGGGCTCCGCTACCGCCGCCTGAGGCTCGATCCCGAGGAGAAGGCCGTGGACCTCGGCCAGCCGCAGGTTTTCAGCGTCTACGGCGAATGGACGAAGAAGGCCGGCTTCGCCCGCCTCGAAAAGGGCCGCCCCGCCCCGACGATGCTCCTTTGGGACGACGCCGGGTTCGGCGGCCTGGCCAAGGCCCGCAAGGCCGACGTCTACATCTATACCCGCGACACCTCGAAGGATTACCCCGATTACTACGTCGCCGACGCGACGCTCCGGGACGGCCGGCGGATCACCGAGGCCAACCCCCAGCAGAAGGACTTCCTCTGGACGGCGGGCGAGATCCTGCTGGATTACACGAGCGCCAAGGGCGACAAGCTCCAGGGCGCGCTCTTCCTCCCGGCCAACTACGAAAAGGGCAAGCGCTATCCCACCATCGTCTACTACTACGAGAAGATGTCGCAGCAGCTCCGGCGCTACGCCATGCCCTCGGCCAACGGCTTCAACAAGTCGGTCTACACGAGCAACGGCTACGCCGTCCTCTTCCCGGACATCACTTATAAGATCAACGACCCGGGCATGTCCGCGGCCTGGTGCGTCCTGCCGGCGATCGACGCGGCCGTGGCCGCGGGGGTCGTCGACCGCTCCAAGATCGGCCTCCAGGGCCACTCGTGGGGCGGCTACCAGACGGCCTTCCTCATCACCCAGGCCGACTTCGCCGCGGCGGTGGCCGGCGCCCCGTTGACCAACATGATCAGCATGTACAGCTCCATCTACTTCAACAGCGGCTCGGCCAACATGGCCATCTTCGAATCCAGCCAGGGCCGGTTCAAGGGCGGCTATTGGGACAACCTCGAGGCCTACCAGCGCAATTCGCCGGTCTATTACGCCGCCCAGGTCAAGACGCCGCTCATCATCCTGCACAACGACAAGGACGGCGCCGTCGACTGGAACCAGGGCATCGAATACTACAACACGCTGCGGCGGCTGAAGAAGCCGGTCGTCATGCTCCAGTACGTCGGCGAGAACCACGGCCTGCAGAAGCCGGCCAACCGCAAGGACTACACGGTCCGGATGAAGGAGTTCTTCGACCACTATCTGATGGGCAAGCCGGCCCCGGCCTGGTACACGGACGGCGTCTCCTACCTCAAGCTCAAGGACCACCTCAAGGAGCGGGCCAAGGACCTCAAGCCGGCGGAAAAGACCGACAAGAAGGACGCCGAGAAGAAGGACTCCGCTAAATCCCTCTCTCGGTTTTAGCTCGGGGACATCCTCTGGCTCCCCGGCCCCCCGGGGAACCGGTTCGCAGCGGTTCCCCGCCGCTGCGCGGGTGCCCCCCCCTCCAGCAACGGGGATCTGCGAGGATAATCCCCTCGCCTCCTCGAGAGGCGAACTCGGAATCGGGAGAACGCCCGAATGATCTCGTTGGGCGGATTTCGGGTATAACGTGGAGTTGGTGGAGGAGCGCCTCGCCGCCTTTTTCGGATAGGGATTCGTCCGTCGCAGGGAGGGGAACGGGGAAGAAACCAAGGCTGGCTGGTGAGGCGCCAAGGTTTCAAAGGAAAAGGAAGCGGGGCTAAGGAGGATCCCTCTCCAGCCAGCGAGATCATTATAGTGTCGTTTTTTGTCGCTTGTCAATCCGAAAATGTCCAATTTAGGAAATTTTTCGCGACCCGTCCCGACGGTCCCGGCCTTGCTTTTCGGGGCGATTAATGTATACTGATTTAGTAGGATTTAAGCGAAGAGAGGCCCCGATGAAACCGAGCGTCAAGATCGCCATTCTGGCGTTGGCGACACTCCTGGGCCTCGCGTGGTGGAAGGGCCTCAACGCCCTCCTCGGGAGCGGAGCCCACCGGCCCGCGATCGCCGCCACAGAGGGAGGTCAGGACATGCCGGCCAAGGTCAAGAAGACGGACAAGGAGTGGAAGGCCGCCCTTACGCCCGAGCAGTACGAGGTCATGAGGAAGTGCGGGACGGAGCGGCCCTTCACCGGGACATACAACGACTTCTGGGAGAAGGGCGTCTACGTCTGCGCCGCCTGCGGGACGCCGCTCTTCCGTTCGGAGATGAAGTACGAGCACGGCACCGGCTGGCCGAGCTTCACGACGCCCGTCGACGAGAAGAACCTCGACTTCCGCGACGACTACTCGCTCCTGATGAAGAGGATCGAGGTCCGCTGCGCGGGCTGCGGCGCCCACCTCGGCCACGTCTTCGACGACGGGCCCGAACCGACCTTCCTCCACTACTGCGTCAACTCGGCCTCCCTCGACTTCAAGCCCGAGGCGGCCGCGGCGGCGGGTGACAAGGCCAAGGAGGCGTCGGCCGCGACGGAGACCGCGACCTTCGCGGCGGGTTGCTTCTGGGGCGTCGAGCACAAGCTGGGGAAGCTCCCCGGCGTCGTCGCCACGGTCGTCGGCTATGCCGGCGGGCGAACCGTCGCCCCGGCCTACGAGGAGGTCTGCACGGGCAAGACGGGGCACGCCGAGGCCGTCCAAGTGACCTTCGATCCGAAGCGGGTGAGCTACGCCGCCCTCGTCCGTCACTTCTTCTCCATCCACGACCCCACCCAGGTCGACCGGCAAGGGCCCGATCGGGGCACCCAGTACCGGTCGGCCATCTTCTTTCACGACGAGGGCCAGCGGGCGGAAGCCCGGAAGGTCATGGACGAGCTGGCCGCCTCGGGGCGCTACAAAAAACGCCTGGCCACCGAGCTCACGCCGGCCTCGGCCTTTTATAAGGCCGAAGAGTACCACCAGAAGTACTTCGAAAAGCACGGCTTCGTCTGCGATTAAGTCCGCGCCCCCCCGCTGTCCCCTGATGGGGACGTCCCGCCCTCTGGGGGGAGCACTCCCGATGGCCTCCTCCCCTGGGGACTCCTGGCACGAATCTTGAAGTAAATATGGACTGGTCCAGGAGAAAAAGATGAAATCAGCACAGATCAGGGCGCTTCCCAGGCAGGAACGGCCCCGATTGTCCTGCCTGGGCGGAAAAAGGGACGAAAACGTAAAGTTTTTTCTTGACAGGCGGGAGAGAAAGCGGTATGCTCCGCGCTCCCTATCAGAAGGACCGACCCTTCGGGGGTGTAACGTTTCCGCCCCCAGCCCCGTTTATTGAACAGAGAGCGAGGGCTGGGATCATGAGAGGACAGACGCGGGCCTGGAACGAAAAGCCCGATTTTATAGTATTCCTATATTAAAGGTAAATTAAGGGAGAACCCGATGGCTTCTCAATACAAGTACAAAAGCGACGAAGAGCTCCTCCAGCTCTTGCCCAACGCGCCGGGGGGCAAGCTCTTCTCCGACGACGACGAAGTCTTCGCCGCGGCCGGCGCCGCGGCCCTCGACGCCCGCCTGGGCGGAAACGGGAACGGCGGCAACGGCAAGGGCCTCCATTCGCCCGAGGACATCGAGCAGACGGCCGACCTGGTCAAGATCTACCTCCGCGAGATGGGCAGCATCCTGCTCCTGTCGCGCGAGCAGGAGATCGCCCTGGCCCGCCGGATGGAGCGCGGCGAGAAGGCCATCCTCAAGGCCCTGGCCCGGACGCCCATCACGCTCGATGAGATCTCGGCCCTCGAGGCCATGCTCAAGAGGAGCCCCGAGGCCTTCGTCAAGCTGTTCAACATGACCGAAGAGGAATTCTCGGAGGACAGCCTCGATGTCCGGCGGCGCGACGTCCTCGTGCGCATCCAGAAGCTGCGCGCCACGAGCCACCGGCTCCTGAAGGTCCGGCCGCTCGTCCGCAACCGCTTCGCCCGCGGCCGCCTGGCCGTCCGCATCGTCCGGATGGCCCGCGAGCTCGAGCTCAAGCCGGAGCAGCAGGACCGCATCGTCCAGGCCGTCCAGATCCGCCTCAAGGAGGGCCTCAAGAAGGTCTCCAAGCAGGCCCGCAAGGACAACCGCTCCATCCTCCTGGCCATCCAGTCCGGCCGCCGGACCCGGGAGCGGGCCAAGAGCGACCTCGTCTCGGCCAACCTGCGCCTGGTCGTCTCCATCGCCAAGAAGTACCAGGGCCGCGGCCTGCAGCTGCTCGACCTCATCCAGGAAGGCAACATCGGCCTGATGCGCGCCGCCGAGAAGTTCGACTACCGGCGCGGCCACAAGTTCTCGACCTACGCCACGTGGTGGATCCGCCAGTCGATCACCCGGGCCATCGCCGACCAGGGCCGGACGATCCGCATCCCCGTCCACCTGACCGAGACCATCCACCGGCTCAAGAAGATCTCGCAGGCCTCCGTCCAGGAGAGCGGCAAGGCGCCCTCGCCGGAGGATCTGGCCCGCAGGATGAACCTCCCGACGAACAAGGTCCTCGAGATGCTCTACAGCTCCCAGGACCCCGTCTCCATCGAGACCCCGCTCGGCGAGAACGGCGAAGGCTCCCTCGGCGACCTGCTCGAGGACAAGTCCTTCCCCTCGCCGCCCGACACCGTCATCCACATCAACCTGCGGGAGCAGATCGAGGCGGCCCTGCGGACCCTGCCCGAGCGGGAGACGCTGGTCCTGCGGATGCGCTACGGCCTCGGCGACGGGCGCGAATACACGCTCGAAGAGGTCGGCCAGCACTTCAAGCTGACCCGGGAGAGGATCCGCCAGATCGAGCTGAAGGCCCTCAAGGCCCTCCAGCTCTCGGCCCCCGGCCAGAAGCTCAAATCCTTCTGACCGGGCCGCCCGCCCGGGCTTTCGCCGGCGCCCGGCCCGGTTTGAAGCGGCCGGGCCTTTCTGCTAGGCTATTTCCTTTTCGGGTTCGGGTGGCTCCATGACCTACGAACGGATCGGCTTCATCGCCCCCTCGACCTGCCTCTCCCTCAAGGAGAAGCCCGTCCTCGACCGGACGGCCCGCCTCCTGAAGCAGGCCCTGGGCGTCCGCGACGTTTACTTCAGCCCCCACCTCTACTCGAGCGACGCCGAGATCGACCACGTCACGGCCCCGGTCGGGGCCCGGGCCGACGTCTTCAAGGAAGCCGTCCGGGAGCTCGATCTCATCATCTCGGTCGCCGGCGGGACGGGCGCCGAGGACCTCGTCCGGGAGATCGGCGCCAAGGACCTTCGCGTCATCCGCAAGCGCCGGCCCCTGTTCGTCGGTTTCTCCGACTTCACCTTCCTGCTCAACGAGATCTATCACGCCTGCCGCGTCCCGGCCATCTACTTCCCGTCCCTCAAGGTCGGCAAAGGCGACTTCCGCAACCTCCTGTCGCTCATCGGCGGGGAGGAGATCGTCTACAACGGCACGGCCTGGCTGACCCCGCCCCCGCCGCGGAAGCTCACGGGCGTCCCGGTCGGCGGCAACCTCTCGACCTTCGTCAATTTCCTCAACCGCAGCGATCCGCCCCGTTTCTCCTGGAAGAGGCACATCCTGTTCATCGAGGACGTCCAGGTCGACGTCGAGGATCTCCACCGCTTGCTGGCCGCCCTGCGCCGCCACGACGTCTTCGCCGCCATCAAAGGCATCGTTATCGGCTCGATCAGCCCGCCGGGCAAGAGCCTGTTCCCGAAGAAGCAGCAGCGGGAGGCCGTGCGGTTCGTCCGGTCCTACCTCGCCGACGTCATCCGCGACCGCCGCCGCGAGGGCTGTCCCCTGCCCATCCTGACGGTGGCCAATTTCGGGCACGACATCCGGCGCAACCTCATGGCCGTGCCGATCGGCGGACGCGTGACCATCTCCCGCTCCAAGAAGATCGTGTTCAAGCTGAACCGGCGCGCCCCCCGGATCGCCCCGGCCGCTTAGAAAGGTTTATTTCCGCAGGTAGATGAGCGCCTGCATGGCGGCCACGCAGCCCTCGCCGGCCGCCGCCACGACCTGGAGGCCGCCGCAGGTGATGTCGCCCGCGGCGAAGACGCCCGGGACGTTCGTCCGCTGGAAGCGGTCGACGGCGACGCACTGCTTGTGGTCGAGGGAGATCCCCGCCTTGGCGAAGAGCGGCCCGGCCGGGATCTCGCGGAAGATGAAAACGGCCGCGACCGGCACGGCCTCGGCCCCGGACGGGGACTCGACGAGGACGCTCTCCACCCTCTCCTCGCCGCGGATCTCCTTGACCTTCCCGTCCCGGCGGATCGCGACTCCCTGGCCCTCGAGGGCCCGGGCCGCCGGCGAATCCGCCGCCCCGCCCGCTTTTCCGGGCACCCAGATCACCCTGCAGCCCATGGCCTGCAGGGCGTGGACGTCCTCCAGAGCGTCCTCTCCGGGCCCGACCGCCGCGACCGTCGCGCCGCGGAAGAGCGGCCCGTCGCAGGTGGCGCAGTAGCTGACGCCCTGGCCCACGAGCCGGTCCTCGCCCGGGATCATCCGTTCCTTGGGGACGGGCTTGCCCGTGGCCAGGACGACCGCGCCGGCCTCGACCACGGCCTCCTTGGTGGTGACGTACTTGGGATCCCCGTCGAGCGCGTAGGCGATGGCGTCGCCGGCCACCACCTCGGCCCCGAAGGAGGTCGCCTGCCGGCGGATGATGCCGAGCAGCTCGGCGCTGTCGATCGACGGGAAGCCGGGGTAGTTCTCGAGCGTGTAGGGTATGGCCAGGCGGGACGGGCCGCGGCCTTCGAGGATGAGGGCCTTCTTGCCGGCCCGGGCCACATAGAGCCCGGCCGTCAGCCCGGCCGGGCCCGCGCCGATGATGAGGACGTCGGTCTTGAGGGCTTGGATACCCATGGTCGCTCCGTCTTCGCCCGCCGCGCGATCACTCGGCCAGGCGGCCGCTGTCGCCGACCTTCCAGGCGTTCCCCGTCAGGACATAGAGGATGGCCCGGCGGATCTCCCGGCCCTCTTCGCCCTTGAACCAGATCTCGACGACGGCCCAGTCCTCGAGGCCCCTGAAGGTCATCTCCAGCACGGACTTGCCCCCTCCGACGAGCTTGGCCCCGCGGAATTTCTTGAGGACGGCGGCGTTGCTGCCGAAGTTCCGGACCTGGAGGGGCAGGAGCTCCATCTCCTCGGAGCTCGTCTTCACCAGCTGCTCGAGCTCCGAGGCCGGCTGGTAATAGGCGTCCATCGTGAACCATTCATAGCCCTTGGTCGGGTCCCCTCCCCCGCCCGGGCCCAGGGCTTTGATCCCGAAATAGGCGCCCACGGCCACGGCGTCGACGATCAGGAAGATGACCAGGATGCGGACGGGTTTACTCATCGGTGTCTCCTGTCTTCGGCGGCGCGGGGGGATGCTCCCCCCGGGCCCGGTCCATCGCCGCGGCCTCGGCGGCGATGAGGCGGTAACGGTCGGACGGGATGGTCCGCGATTTCCGGAAGAGCGTGCGGGTGCGCCGCTCCTCGAGGCCGGCGATCGAGCCGAAGACCTCCTGCTCCCGGTCCTCGGGATTGCGCTTGAAGTACTCCTCGAACTTGGCCTCCGGCAGGATGCCCCGGCCGCGCAGGGTCCGCAGCAGGACCCGCGTGCTGACGCCGAAATAGCGCTTGAGGAAGAGGACGTCGTCGAACGACAGGCTCTTCGAGCGGGAGTCCTTCTCGACGAGCTCGCGGAGCTTGGACGGGGGGACCAGGAAGCGCGAGGCGAAGGTCTGGGCGTACTGCTCGCGGGGGGGATAGAGCGAGACGTATTCGTCGACGACGACGTCGGGGTCGTCGACGATCGGGCTGTCGGCCCGGTCCATGAGGTAGTGGCCGTAGAGGTGGGCGGCGACGAGGGTCTGGAACCCGGGCGCCTCATTGGCGTTGATCAGGGCGAAGGCGGCCTTGCGCTCCTCGTCGAAGACGAAGACGCCGGCGATGCGCGATTCCTCGGGGAGCGTCTGGCGGACGATGCGCAGGCCGTTGGCCTCGCACAGGTTCAGGACGTCGCGGATGGGCTCGTTGCCGAGGCCCAGGCGGCGGCGCTCCTCCTCGGCCAGCCTCTCCGCGGAGACGCGGGGGTACTGCGGCGCGAGGTCGAGCCGGCGGCCCGTCTGTTCCTCGAGCTCGAGGTACCGGTCGCAGGCCGCCTTGAACTTCAGCAGGTCCTTGCGGATCCGTTCGTCCGCCGCGGCCCGGTCGAAGAGGCTCTCGAAAGCCGGCCGCCGGTCCTCGAAGAAGTAGGAGACGTTCCGGTTCAGGAACCCGGCGACCTTGAGAAGGGTCTCGAAGCTGGGTGTCCGCTTGCCGGACTCGAGGAGAGAGATGTACTCCGACGAAAGCCCGAGGGCTTTGGCGAACGCGCCCTGGCTGAGGTTGACCTCCTCGCGGGCTCTCTTGAGTCGTGTCCCGAGAAGCTTGTCCATGGCGGCGCACCCCTGGGCGGCGGCGGTAGGATAACACGGGGTTAGAGGTGTGTCAACCGCCGTCCCCCATAAAATAACGATTGACAAATCGCGGCCGGCCTTTAGAATTGAGAGCAAACGAGAATCGAACGCAATGGCCGAAGAGAACCTGCTCGACATCTTCAAGGGCGCCTCGGCGAATCTCTGCAACTGCGTCCTCGACCAGATCCAGGATGCGGTCGTCTGGGTGGATGAGAACCGCAAGGTCGTCTACTGGAACAAGGCGGCCGAGCGCATCTCCGGCCGGGAAGCGGCCTCCGTCCTGGGTCAGGCCTGCTCCGAGCTGCCGCCCCTGTTCACGGACCAGGGCGGGGTCGACATCTGCCGCGACAAGTGCCCCGTGGCCATGACGCTCAAGGACGGCGTCCCGCGGACGATCGACGTCTATCTCCAGCACAAAGAAGGATTCCGCACGCCGGCGTCCCTGCGGATTATCCCTGTGTTCAAGGACGGGGGGGAGATCATCGGGGCGGTCGAGACGTTCACCGGCACGGCGCCGAAGGTGACCATCCCCTTGGCCCTGGCCGATCTCGAGAAGATGGGGCTCGTCGACTCCGAGAGCGGCATCCCCTCCAAACAGTACCTGGACATGACGCTCAACACGCGGCTCGAGGAGTTCCAGAAGTACGGGCTGTCGTTCGGGATGATCTACGTCGACATCGACAACTACGGCAAGATCCTCGAGAAGCAGGGCCGGTTCAACGCCAGCAAGATCATCCGGACCGTGGCCCGGACGCTGTACAAGAACATCCGCTTCTTCGACATCGTCGGCCGCTGGGGCACCGAGGAGTTCCTGATCATCCTGCTCAACATCGACGAGGGCCGCCTGGACATCGTGGCCAACAAGCTCCGCCTCCTCGTCGCGGAATCCTACATCACCACGGAGACCGGCATGCTCAACACCACGGTGTCCATGGGCGCCAGCCTCGTCCTCCGCTACGACACGGTCGAATCCCTGATCAAGCGGGGCGAACAGCTCATGATGCACAGCAAGTGGCTGGGCAAGAACCGCGTCAGCATGAGTTTCGTCCAGAAAGAGATGGCCTGACCGGCTCGCAGGGCAAAAGGGCCCCCTTTCCCGGGGGGTCGGAAAAGGGGGCGAAGACAGAAAGGAGGGTTAGAAAGAGGCCGGATTCTTGGCCTTTAGATCGTTGATCTCGGCGGCGAAGAGGACTTCGCTGTTCTCGCCCGACAGGCTCAGCCTCAGGCCCGTGCCCTGATAGACCCATTCGGAGGACAGGGTCAGGCTTCCCGAGGTGACGGCCGTTCCCAGCTTGTCTCCCCGCTCGGCGTAGGCCCGGTCCTTCCAGACCACGTTGTTGAAGCGGGGCTCCCCGACCTGGGCGTTCAGGAACTCCCGCAGCCTGTTGTAGTCGGCGATGTAGCGGTCCTTGTCCGCGTAGCGCTCGAGCAGGTGCAGCCGGAGGGAGGCCAGCCGGCGGTCGACGAGGACGTAGGTGACGAGGCACCGCTTCCCGAGGACGTCCCGGTGGTAGCGCAGGAACTCCATGTCCCCGGAATGCTCCCGGCTGAGCGGACGGCCCTCGGCCTTCATGATGCCGTCCTCGGTCTGGCCCCAGGCGACGCGGGGCAGGTGGACCGCCTTCAGGTCGAATTCCTTGGGGTTCGAGATCTCGGGCTCGGCCGGGGTCAGGTCGATGATCTTGAGCGTGGAGTTGAGCTTGCGGACGATCCCTTCGGTGACATACCCGGCCAGGATCCGTCCCGAGCGGGTGGACGAGAAGGAGACGTAGAGCCAGCTCGTACGGAACTTCATCGCGCTCGCCTGCTTGAGCACCGTGCCGCGCGCGAGGGTCTCGACGACGGGACTGCGATCGTCGGGTTCGAGGTGGACCTGGGCATTCTCGGCGGTCACCTCGAGCCTGACGACGATCTCCGCCCGGGCGGGGGCCGGCCGGATAAGGGCGATAAGGGCGAGCGCCATGACGAAGCCGGCGGCCGCCTTGGCTCTTGTCTTTCGGAACATGATCTTGGTCCTTCCCTATTTGCCTGGGACCAGTATCGGGCGGAGGGGCGGACCGGACAATAGCCGCCGGTGATGATTTCGGGGGGGTAACTCCCTCACCTCAAAGGGGGTCAGGGGGGAGGGGCCGCCCCTGGGGACGGTCCCCCCCGGGGTTCATTTCAGCTGGAACCTGACGGTGACCGTGAACACCACGGGCCGGGGGCGGCCGTTGATGACCATCGGCTCGTAGACCCACTGCCGGACGGCGTCGACGGCCGCCTGGTCGAGCAGGGGGATGGACCGCAGGATCTTGACGCCGGTGACCCGCCCATAGACGTCGGTCGTCGCTTCGACGATGACGATGCCCTCGACGCGGGCCTGCCGCGCGATCTCGGGATAGATCGGCGCGACCTCGCGGATGAGCTTGGGGGGCTTGACGTCGCCGATGGCCCGGACCGGGGCCTCGACCTCGCCGACGACACCGCCCAGGACGCCGCCCACGACGCCTCCGAGGACGCCTCCGACGACGCCGCCCTCGACGCCGCCTTCGACGCCGCCCTCGACGCCGATATCGGAGAGCGTTTCTTCGGCGATCTGCTCGGGGATCTCGACGGGCGCGACGAGCTTGCCCGCTTCCATGGGAGCCGAGGCCTGGACCCGCTTGATCCGGGCGCTCGTCGAGGCCGCTTTCCGCTTGGCCGGCGGCGGCGGGGGCGGAGGGGGCGGCGGCGGGGGCGCCAGGAACGCGCTATAGACCTCGACCGTGGGCAGATCGCCGGTCTTGAGCAGGGGCAGGACGATCAGAAGAACGATGACGGCGGCGTGGCCGACGACGGACAGCGGGAAGAGGACCGCCTTGGCCCGCGCCCGGCGCTCCGGCCGGTAGAACGAATCCTGGAACATGGCAACCTCCGCGACACGGGATGCGGAGGCTCCGGCGTCCCGCCGGGCGATCCCGGCCCGGACACGTCCCGAGAAGGAAGCCCAGTAGTCCGCTCCCTGCGGAACGGAGGGAGACGATCGCGGCAGCGCGTCGAGCTTGCGGAGGAACTCGAGGTCCCGCCGGCACGCCGCGCAGGTCTTGAGATGCTTCTCCACCCGGGCGCGGTCGGCCGCCCGGAGCTCGCCGTCGGCGTAGGCCCCGATGAGTTCCTGGAGTTTGCGGTGTCTCATCTCAAGCTCCCCTGCCGTGGGAATCGTCCAGGAGGTCCTTCAGTTTTTGCCTGGCGCGGTTGAGCCGCGACATGACGGTCCCGAGCGGCAGGTCGAGCGCCCGGGCGATCTCCTCGTAGCTCAGGCTCTCGTCGAACCTCAGGACGAAGACGCTCTTCTGGTCGGCCGGAAGGGATGCCACCGCCCGGTCGAGGAGGGCCCGGAACTCGGCCTGCTCCAGCCGCTCCTCCGGATCGTCGGACGGCGCGGCCGCGGGCACGCGCCGCGGGCCGAGCGATTCGTCCTCGATCGACCGCTCCCGGCCCCGGGTCTTCAGGTAGTTGAGGGCCGAGTTGACGGCGATCTTCCGGAGCCAGGGGTAGAGGGGCCAGGCGGCGTCGAACCGGGCCAGGGCGTAATAGGCCTTGATGAAGGTTTCCTGGGCGAGGTCGTCGGCCGACTGGTGCGCGCCGGTCAGGCGCCGGCAGACGGCGTAAACCCTCTGCTGGTACATCCGGACCAGGGTCTCGAAGGCGTCCATGTCTCCCTGCTGGGCTTTCCGGACGAGGACGGCATCCTCCGGATGCTCGTGCGGGCTCGTCGGAGCTCCCATAGGTCATACACCTCGCCGCGGGACTTATTCCTTTCTCATGATACTCTTTTTCGAAAGCGGTGTCGCGCCGGCCGCAGGGCCGGGAAGCCCTCAAGCGGCGGGATCCGGTCCCCTTTCGGCCCCGGAGGACGCCTCCTCCGCCGCGCGCGCCATCATCTCGAAGTAGAGCCGTTCCCGGCTCACCAGGATCCGGCGGTACTCGAGCGGGTGGAAGCGTCGCAGGTCCGCTCCGGTGATCTTGCCGTCGAGCCAGACGCGGCTCATGGGGAAGACGCCGGGGCGGAGATGGACCGTATACATGTGCCAGAAGATGATGGCCACGAACGCCAGGATCGCCTCGTAGCCGTGGATGACGACGAAGACCTGGTGGAGCCAGAGCGGGAAGAGCTTCAGAGAGAGGCCCGGGCCCCACATGAAGAAGCCCGTGACGATCATGATCGTGGATCCCCAGACCAGGGACCAGTATTCGAATTTCTCGACGAAGCCGTAGCGCCCGGTCTCGGGCCGGGGGGCGCGGGGACGGAAGGCCGCCAGGGCGTCCCGGAGGTCCTGCCCGCGGGGCATCTTGTCCTTGATGTTCCGCCTCCCCCGGGGAGTGAAGGCGGTGTACGCGAGATGCCAGGCGAAATCGCCGATGAGGATGAGCGCGGCGGCCCGGTGGAGAAGGCCGCGCACGGTATAGGCGGCGAACCGGCCGCCGACGAGCCGGAGCAGGCCCACTTCGCCCGAGAGGACCGGCAGGCCGGTGAAGATGAGCACGATGAACGAGGCCGCAAGCAGGCCGTGCTGCCATCTCTCGGCGAGGGTCATCCGCACGAAGACCTCGTCGTCGGGGATGTGGATGACGGGCCGGACGGCCGCTTCGGTCATCGCTCCCTCCTCGAACGAAGAAGATCGGCGCCGATATAGGCTAAGAAGAACGCTCCCAGGATCGGGATCAGGGCCTTGTAGAGGGTCCGGACGACGCCCGCGGGCGTCGTCGGACCGCCCGCGGCGAGCTCGTGAACCCGGCCACTCGCGAAATGCGGCCCGGCGCCGGCATGGCATTTGCCGCACGTCGCGGGCCGTCGCGATCGGCTCATCGGGGAGCCGAGCTCCGACGAAGGGAGGACCTCGTGATAGCCGTGGCAGTTCTTGCAGAGGACCGGGGCCGCCGCGAGGCGGGGGCTGGCCGTTCCGTGGACGCCGCCGGCCGTGGCCCGGGCGTAGGCCGGATGACAGCCCGCGCAATTCACGGATTTGAGGCCGCTCGGATGCGGGAAATCTTCGACGTCCTTGAGATCGCCGTGACAGCCGACGCAACCGATCCCGGCCCGCCCGTGGACGGAAGCGGCGAACGCGGTCCCGGCGACGTATACGGGAGCGCCGGACGAGGACTTGAGCTCGGCGTCGTCGTGGCAGACGAGGCAGGTCCGGTCGTCGGTCTGAGGGATCGTCGCGGCGGCCGCCGGGACGGCCGCGGCGATCAACCATCCGGCCAGAACGAGGCCCGCGCCGTGGCCCATCTTAGCGTGGTCGCTCATCCGAAGCGGCTCACTTGGCGGGGACGGGATGCTTGACGAGGTCCCAAGCGGCCTTGAAATCGAAGGGCTTGCCGTGGGGGTTCTGATGGCACTCCAGGCAGTGGGCCTGGATGGCCGAAGAGTCGCCGTAGAGGACGAGGCCGTTCTCGACCGCCTTGGCTTTGTCCTGCATGATGTTGAGCTTCCGGTAGCCGCTGCCGGGACCGTGGCAAACCTCGCAAGTGACTCCCTCGGCCTTGAGCTCGGGGGCCTTGGCGGCCAGGGGCGAGTGGCAGCCGAGGCATTGCGGGCTGTCCGCCGGGACGGCGACGCCCATGGCCTTGCCGACCTCGGCGGCCTTGGCCGAGCTCAGGTTGGCAAAGGACTTGGAGTGCAGGCTCGATTCCCAGAGCACGAATTGACGGCCCTGGAGCTCCGACTTGTGACAGAGCTTACAGGCCGAGGCCCCGACATAGCTCCTGTCGGCGGCGGCTCGGGCCAAGGTCAGCGCGGCCAGGACGAGCCCGGCGGCGAGTAAGGGCATGATCCTCTTCATCGACGATCCTCCGTTACGCGTAGCTGTGAAGTCCGGCCAGGATGTAATTGACTCCGAAGTAGGTGAAAAGGGCGGCCAGGAAGCCGAGGATGGCGATGAGCGCCGAGCGCTTCCCCTTCCAGCCCATGACGATCCTCGTGTGGAGGTAGAGGGCGAAGACGAACCAGGTGATCAGGCTCCAGACTTCCTTGGGGTCCCAGCCCCAATAACGGCCCCAGGCCCGGTAGGCCCAGACCATGCCGAAGACCAGGCCTCCCAGCGTGAAGAGGGGGAAGCCCACGGCCACGGCCCGGTAGGCCAGGGCGTCGAGCCGCTCCTTCTTTTCCGGGGTGTCGGCCCCGAGGAAAAGGAGGCTGGCGACGAAGGCGACGGCGAAGAGGGCCTCGCCGAGGAGCGTCACGGAAACATGGAGCCAGAGCCAATAGCTCTGGAGGGCGGGCACGAGCGGCGTCGCGTCCTTGGGCATGAGCGGCGACGAGGCCAGGGCGACCAGAGCCACAGCGATGAGCATGAGATAGGGCGCCAGGCGCGGCGCGAGAGGCTTCCGGCCGAAGATGATCAAGGCCAGGACGACGGACCAGGACAGGAACGACAACGACTCGTACATGTTCGTGAACGGGGCGTGTCCGCTCGAAATGGTCCGGAGGACGAGGGCGGCCGTGTGGAACAGCAATCCGGCCATAGCAAGGACAAGCCCGGCCCTCGCCCATTTCTCCCGGCGGGCGAAGAGCGAGGCGAAAAAGACCACGAGGGCGGCGGCATAGAGGGCGAAGGCGGCAGTGAAGAGGGTCGATTCGGTCATGACAGCCTCCGGACGTGCTCGAAGATCGTTTCGAATTCGGACGCGAAGGTCTCCCGGGCCTTGGCCGCGTGGCCGGCGGCGGTCACCTCGACCTTGCCCTGCGACTCCTCCAGGACGACCGTGATCTCGCGCGGCGGCCAGTAGAAGGCGAGGAAAAGCCCGGCGACGACGAGGAGACACCCGGCCCAGATGAAGCCCACGCCCGGGTCCTTGGCCGCTTCGAGGACGGAGAACGGGGCCGCCTGGTAGCGCTTGAGGACAAAGGCGAGCGGCGACGTCCCGGTCTGGTGTCCTTGCCCGAAATCCGGGAATTTCGCAAAAACCCAGCCCGCGAACACCCGCTCCTCCCCTTTCCAGGCCTCGACGAACGCGGCCGGATTGCGGGGTTGCTGGGAGCGGCTCTGGACCTTCCCGCCCTCGCCGACGACGAAGTCGGGGACGAACTGGCGGACGGCGACGGCCGTGACCTCGGGATCGGAGACCGAAGCGCGCTCGCCGAGCTTGAGGGGAACGGTCTTCGAGAAGGACGCGTCGGCCCGCTTGCGGACCTCGAGGTCGAACGACGACCTCTGCCAGTCCCAGCCGTAGCTCGCCTGGTAGAACGAAACGCCCCGGTAGGTCAGCGGGTGGTTGACCTCGACGACCCGGGTCAGGACCGGAGCGCCGTTCTCGAGGACGGTGACCGTGCTCTTCCAATCCTTGATCCCGCCCTCCGGGTAGAATTCGGTCTCGAACTTGTCAAGGCGGACGCGAAAGGAAGCGATGGGGACGTCGGCCGCCTCGCCCTCGAGCAGCCCGATCTCCGCGCGGCGGCCGCCGAGACCGCTCGTAAAGCCGCCGGCGAGGACGACGAGCAGCCCGATATGGACGATGTCGGAGCCGAAGTGGCCCAAGCGGCGCTTGCGGGCGCGCAGGACGATCCGGTCCCCGGCGGCGGAGACCGTCGGCCGGTAACCGGCGGCCCGGAGGGCGGCGCGGATCCTGTCCCCGGCCGCGGCGAGAGGAAGGGACAAACGGAACCGGCTCTTGACCTTCGCGGCAGCCAGGGCCTGGACGTCGGCCGCGGACGCGGACCCGAAGGCCTTGCGCCACTTGGCCCCGAAGCGGACGACCGTGCAGACGACGAGGTTCAGGGTGAAGAGTATGAGGAGCGCCAGGTACCAGCCGGAGCTATAGAGGCGCGTCAGCTGGAGCGTTTGAAAGAGCCCGGCCAAGCCGCCGTAGCGGGCGGCGTACTCGGCCGCCGGCCGGCCCTGGGGAACCAGCGTGCCCAGGATGGAAGCCAGGGTGATGAGGATGAGGAGGACGATGGCCAGTTTGATCGAGGAGAAGAATTTCCAGACCGAACGCATGCTCTGATCCTTCCCGGGACGGCCCGGCCGCCGAAACTCTATTAATATTATAGGATATGGCGCCGTTTGGCAACCCGGCGTCCGGGCCCGCTGGAGACGGGGGATCCTCCCCGTTGAACTGTTCCGCCCGAAAGCCGTACAATGCTCTAGGGGAATAACCCGATCTTCAGCCTGTCCGACCGGAGGAAACCATGAACGTGCAATTCCTCGAACCGTTCCATCGGGCCTGGAAGCGGATGACCTTCGCCCTGTTCAAACCGTTCGACCTCCACAAATGGTTCGTCGTCGGTTTCAACGCCTTCCTGGCCGGCCTGCTGGACGGCACCGGCGGGTCAGGCGGATCGAAATTCCAGAAGGACGGCAACTTCGGGGCGTTCATCCACTTCCCCGCCGTGGCCTGGGCCTGGCTCACCGACCATCCGGGCTGGGCCGTGGCCATCCTCTTCGGCGTCCTGGCGGCCATCGCCGTCGTGGTCACCCTCTATTGGGTCAGCTCGCGGGGCGTCTTCATGTTCATGTCCAACGTCGTCCACGACCGCGTCGAGATCGCCAAGCCGTGGCGGGACTACCAGAGCGAGGGCAATTCCCTCTTCGTCTGGCGGCTCCTCTTCGGCGTTTTCACCCTGGTCGTCTTCGGCGGCCTGTTCGCCTTCTTCTTCATCCAGGGAGGGGCCCTCTACGACGCCGGCCTGGCGCGCTCCATCCCCTGGTCCTTCTTCCTCGGCTTCGGGCTGGTGACGCTGGCCGTCGTGCTGGTCTGGGGCTACATCGCCCTCTTCCTCAAGGAGTTCGTCGCCGCGCTGATGTTCAAGCACCGCGTCTCCGCCGGCGAGGCCTGGAGGCGCTTCCTGGCGCTCTTCAAGAAGTATCCCCTGCCGTTCATCGGCTTCGGCATCATCACCTTCCTGCTCGTGCTCGTCCTCGTCGTGGCCGTCCTGTTGTTCGTGTTCGGGACTTGCTGCATCGGCGGGATACTCCTGGCCATTCCCTATATCTCGTCGGTCGTGCTCCTGCCGGCCTTGTACGCGTATAGGGCTTTCGGCCTGGAGTTCCTGGCCCAGTTCGGTCCGGATTTCGACGTCTTCCCGAAGCCGGTGGCCGCCGAGCCGGCGCCGGTCGCACCGGTGGCGCCCGCGGTCTGACCGGCCTCTGAGGGGTCGGCGGTTGAGCGGGCCTATCGCTTCGGCGGGGCCGGCAGCACGATCTGCTTCACCTCGAACGTCCGGGCCTCTTTGAGCTCGCCGAAGAAGAACGTCAGCATCTGCATGCCGCCGCCGGAGACGACGATGTAGTTATCTCCCTGGCGGCTCTTCCATTTCGCCAGCAATTGCGCCGCTTGCTTTTTCTGCGAGCCGGCGCCCTGACAATCCGTGATGACGAAGGTGCCCGCGTTCACGGTGACCCTGTTCGCGGCGACCTCGCCGATCCCGGAAACCGGGAAGACCGCCCAGGTATCCTGCGTGTCGACGACGACCATCACGTTGGCCGGATCGCCCATAGCGGCACGGATCCGGGCTTCGAGACCGCTGTCATTCTGAGTCCCAGGAATGGCCGGGAGGACCGCTAGAGCGAGGACGGGAACGAACAAGAGAGCTTTGCGCATTTCGTGCCTCCGTTATCGAATAGAGAACGTTTCTCGCGGCGCCGTTCGATCACTTCGCCAAACGCACGACTTCCGATACGACCGAGACGAGAAGGTCCGGCTCGCTGAACGGGATCATATGGCCGCTCTTCTCGGCGACGACCATTGTGGCGCCCTTGATCGAGGCCGTCAATCGCTCGTGGGACTCTCGCCAGGCCTTTTGTTCCTCCGGCTTGGGGAGGAAGGTCATCCCGGCAGTGATCACCCTCGCCAAGATGCCCTCCGGAACGACGCCTTTACGCGCGACGGCGATCTTTTCGGCCAGGTTGCTGTCCGGCGCGCCGACCATCCGGGCCAAGGCACGCTCCGCCTTGGTGAGCGTTTCCGGCCGGGAGGTGTCGAACGGGAGCTTGCCCATCATGGGATGGTTGTTGCAGTAATCGACGCCGAACCTGTCCACGAACTCGAACGTGAAGGGATCGACGAAGACCAGGCCTCTGACCGCGTCCGGGCGCTCGGCGGCTTCGAAGCGGATCAGGAAACCCCCGTAGGAATGCCCGACGAGGACGAGGTTCCGATCGAGGCCGAGAGCCTTGAGCCCGCGCCACAAAGCGGCCGTGTCCTCGCGGAGGTCGTATTTCGTCGCCGGCAGATCGCTCTTTCCGAATCCCGCCCGGTCATAGGCGATGACGGTCGCGCCGGTCTCCCGCGCCAGCCGCGGGGCCAGGGCGTCCCACTCGGAGGAATCCATGCCGCCGCCGGACTCGAGCAGGATCACGGGACCCTGGCCCGGGAAGATCCGGAAATAAAGGCTGTAGCCCCCGACGTCGACGGACTTCTCGACGGCTTGAGGGGCCTGATCCTGCGCCGCCGGCATCGTGGCCGGCGCCATGAGGGCCAGGGCCAGCAAGGCGTATTTCAAGGTCGAAAGAACGCGCATGGGCCGGATCGTGTTGTGAGTGGGCATGGTTTAATCCTTTTTTTGATCCGATCATTCACGAGTGGGAGGCGTGATCTCTCCCTCATCAAGATAGCACCTCTCGAGTGAGGAATCCAATCCGGTGACTTGCAGGCCGACATTCCGATTGACACGGCCGGGACTCCTCGGAGAATATGAGTTCCTGTTCGATCATGCGGCTCGCTTCGAAAGGAGAATCTCCGATGTCCGATCACTCGTGGATAGGCAATCTCTCGGCCGCGACCCTCTCCGTATGGGCGGGCGAAGAGGATCCCCTGGTTCAAGGAGCCACTCAGGTCCCGATCGTCTACAGCGCCGCCTACGATCATGCCGACGTCGACAAATGGTTGGACGTCGCGCTGGGCCGCAGTCCCGGACACATCTATTCCCGGAACACCAATCCCACCGTCCAGGCGTTCGAGACCAAAGTCCGCCTGCTCGAGGGCGCCCCGGCGGCGACGAGCTTCGCCAGCGGCATGGCGGCCATCACCAATACCCTGTTCACCCTGCTTTCGCCGGGCGACCGGATCGTCTCGGTCAAGGATTCGTATGGCGGCACGAACAAGTTCTTCACCGGAATTCCTGCCCCGCTTCGACATCCGGGTGGACCTGTGCGACACGACGGACCACGAACAGATCGAGGCGGCCGTCGCCGCCGGCTGCAAGGTCGTCTACCTGGAATCTCCCACCAATCCGACGCTCAAGGTCGTGGACATCGCCCGGATCGCCGCGGCCGGGCGCCGCGCCGGCGCCGTCGTCGTCGCCGACAATACCTTCGCCACTCCCATCAACCAGAATCCCCTGGCCCTCGGCGCGGACCTGGTCATTCACAGCGCGACCAAATTCCTGGGCGGTCACGCCGACGCCCTGGGCGGCGTGGTCTGCGGCGATCCCGAATGGGTCAAGCGGATCTATCACTTCCGCGAGATCACCGGGGCCGCCCTCGACCCCATGGCGGCCTTCCTCCTGATCCGGGGAATGAAGACGCTCCATCTGCGCATCAGGCAGCAGAACGAAAGCGCGCTCCGGATCGCCCGCTGGCTGCAGGGCCATCCGTCCGTCGCCTCCGTCTTCTACCCCGGACTGGAGACGCACACCCACCACGATATCGCCCGCCGTCAGATGCGCGGTTATGGCGGCGTGTTGAGCTTCATGCTCAAGGGAGGTTTCGAGGCCGTCAAGCGCGTCTTGCCCAAGCTCCGTCTGGCGCGCCGGGCCGCCAATCTGGGCTCGGTCGAAACGATCGCCGGCCCGCCGGCGACGACGAGCCACGTCGAATGCAGCGCGGCGGAACGCGAAGCGATGGGCATCCCCGAAGGGCTGATCCGCTACTCGGTCGGCATCGAGGACACGGAGGAGCTGATCGCCGATCTCAGCCAGGCGCTCGAGTCCGCATAGCCGGACCGCCCCAGCGTCGCGATCGAACGGTCCTATTTGTACGTGCCGCGGATCTTCGCGCCGGATAGCGGGCCACCCAGCACGGCGCTGAGGTAGCAGATATCCAGGGCCCCGGCGCTCATGGCCAAGGCGCCCCAGACCATGGATAGCACCCCGAGCGTATGGCCCCGATAAATGAAGCCGACCGTCAGGAATCCGGCGCCAACGAGCAAACGGAAGATCCGCCCCGCCGGGCTGTTGAGGAATTTCGAGAAGCCCGATCGGTTGAAATTCTCATGCCTGCTCATGGACGGCCTCCTTTGCGGAATGAATGACCTGAGCCCCCCTCGCCTGCTGCTGCAAGGATAACGCCGCCGTGGAGAGAAAGTCAACCGGCGCTTGCCCCCGCCCTACCGGATTTGGATGACGAGCATGATGATCTGAACAGAATCGTAAAGGGCATGACCAATGATCATGGGCCCGATCCGGCCGCGGACGAGATAATAAAGCCCCATCACGACGGCAAAGAGAAAGGTCCCCGCGACCCCCGCCGGCCCCTGGTAGAGATGGGCCAAGCCGAACAGGCCCGCTGAAAGGAAGAGGACGACGGCCTTGTGTCTCGTCCTCGGGGCGGCGTCCGTCAGCAGGTCCAGCATGAACGCCCGCTGGAATTCTTCGAACACGGCGACGCCGATCCAGACGACAGGTCCGAGCCATATGGCCAAAAGCAGAGGATCCCGGACCAGGCCCTGGATCAGGGTCAGCACGGTCCGGTTGGCCGGGGGTCCGGGCAGCCAGCGATAGATCGTGGCCCGTTGGATCAATAACAGCAGGAGGAGCCCAAGGCCCAGGCCGACCCCGGAGACTGCGTCCCCTGCCCAGGTCCCAGGCTTACGGTTGATCCGGCGCCAATCCTTGCCGGCCAGGGTCTTGTAGAGAAAGGCGATCCAGAAGATCATCGCCGATCCCATGAGGAGCGGATAGAGCAGCATCTCCTTGAGGGTGTAGGCGCCTCCCGTCAGAATATGGGAGCCGATGACGAAGATGTACATCGGGCCGAGGCCGAGGAGCACGGCCGCAACGTTGCGCCAGGCGGATCTTGATCTTGTCATGAACGCCTCCTTGCGCCGCCATTCTCCCGCCGGCCCCGGCACCTGTCCATCCGAAGAAAGTCGGGTTTTCCCATATCCTACCTAAGTCCGGTCCGGGCGTGATAAAATCCCCGCATGGGTCTTTTTACTCCGTTGGCCCTCCTTGCGACCCTCGCTTCGGGTTTCGTGACGGTCACCCTTCTGGCCGTTGGCAAACGGGCGCGGACGTTCAAGCACACTGGGGCCGTTATCGCCGCCCTGCTCCTCTATAACCTCCTTGTTATCCTCGGGCTGACCTGGGAATTCGTCAGGCTGGACCTTCTGAGGGCCATCCCCGGCCGGCACGAATTTCCTCTCCTCGTTGCGATCCTTCTCGCCCTCGGTTATCTGAAGATCCTGTGGGTCTATTCTCTGATCGTCCTTTCCAGGAAGATCCTCGATCGTCCCGTTCCGCCGAGGATCAAGCCGATGGCCCTCATTCTGGGAGGACTCCTGATGCTCCTCGGAGTCGCCGCGGGGGCATCTTTCGTCGGAAGCCGCCTGGCGGGTCATGTCTTGACCGCCTTCCTGTGGTTGGAATACCTGTTCATCGCCGCGGTCATGGGGATAGGGGTCTTTTTGGTTGTCGGAGCGAGGCGGCTCACCCGCGGACGTGTCCGGACCGCCGCTGTTTCCCTCGGATCGATCTTTTTCCTGCTGTTTTTCCTGGTCCTCGGCGGTCTGATCCTCGGCCCGGACAAGAACCCGGGGGACATCGGGGTTGCCCGGTTGGCCAACGCCTTGGGGCTGCTCTTGTTCAACCTGGCGCTTTTCCTCTGGGTTCGGGCCTATGCCGAAGCCTTCCCGGCGGAAACCGGGGCCCTATTTCACGCGCCTGCCGATCTCCTGGAAAGGTATGGCATTACGGGGCGGGAGATCGAGATCATCGCCCTCGTCTGCCGGGGAAAGACGAACAGGGAGATCGCCGACGAGCTCTGTATCTCTCCCCAAACCGTGAAGGATCACAATTACAATATTTTCCGGAAGGCGGGAGTCAAGAACCGAACCCAGCTGGCGCGCCTGTTCATGGGATGACAGCGTGCCTGAGTCCCTATTCCCCTTGACTGACCTGCCCACGATCGTCAAGTCGGCCCTCGAGCCAATGGACCGACCGAATGAACCCCGGAGCCGGCGGCCCTATGAGGAATGAGATGAGGTGCCGCGGCGAAAGCCCGGACGGGAGTGCGGGCTCCGCGTCTTCCCTGCTCCGAACGGGCGCTTTTCCTGTCGTCCGCTTCCGTAATTCGTCTTGGGGGCGGATGCCGCGGGCCGGTATCCGGATGGATTAACGATCTTCGGCTCCCTGCGTCGCTGAGGCGGACGCGGAAGACGGGCGAATTCGGTATCCCGGCCCGGCATAGGCTTTTGATAATCGAAGCCGTCCAGCGTGCGCCGCTCCACTCGACTGCCGAGAACGCGTTCGATGCTGCGGACCATCTCCCCGTCTTCCCGGGTCGTGAAGGTGAAGGCGTCGCCGGTCTTGGCGGCGCGTCCCGTGCGCCCGATGCGGTGCGTATACGCGTCGACGGTGTCGGGCATGTCGTAGTTGACGACGTGGGAGATGCTCGAGACATCGATGCCGCGGGCGGCGATGTCCGTGGCGACGAGTATCTGATGAGAGCCGGTCCGGAATCCGTCCAGCGCCGCTTGCCGCTTGTTCTGCGAGAGGTTGCCCTGCAAGGACGCGGCCCGGTAGCCGGCGTTCTCCAATTGTTGTCCCAGGCGCTTGGCCCGGTGCTTGGTGCGAGTGAATATCAAGACCGATCCCGTATCGGTATGACGCAACAGCTCCAGGAGGAGCGCGGTCTTCAGGTGCTGCTCGACGGGATAGAGGGCGTGCGCGACGGAGCTGATCGGCGCCGCATAATTGACCTGCACCGTCACCGGGGCGCGGAGGATCTCGTGCGCCAGCTTACGGACATCATCGGGCATGGTCGCCGCGAACAGGAGCGTCTGCCGTTGCGCGGGCAGCTTCTTGATGATCTTCCTGACATCGGGCAGGAAGCCCATGTCGAACATCCGGTCGGCCTCGTCGAGGACGAGCACCTCCACGTGGGACAGGTCGATCGTGCCCTGGTTGATATGATCGAGCAAGCGTCCCGGACAGGCGACCACGATCTCGACGCCGTTGCGAAGGCGCCGGACCTGCGGGTTTAGGCCCACGCCGCCGTAGATCGTCAGGCTTCGAAGGCGCGCCGGCCCGCCCAGGCTCACGAAGGCCTCATGGATCTGCTCCGCCAGCTCCCGCGTGGGCGCGACGACGAGGGCGCGGACATGACCGCGAGGCCCCCGGATCAGACGGTCGAGGATCGGCAGGGCGAAGGCCGCCGTCTTCCCCGTCCCGGTCTGAGCCAGCCCCATGAGGTCGTGTCCCTTGAGGGCCGGCGGGATCGCCTGCTCTTGGATGGGCGTCGGGCTGAGATAACCGATGGCCTTGACCCCGGCCGAGACATGGGGGTGAAGATCGAAATGGCTGAATTCCATATAAAACTCCTACGTTCTCTAGTTCTGCGTTCGGGGGAAGAAGCCAGGCGTATTCGGGGGTTTACGTTGACGAGATTCTTATCCGCGTAAGGCAGTTATTTATTCAACAGTTTAGCAGTTATGGGGCCACGCTGTCAAATCGAAGGCGACTGCCGATTTCTTTATGAGCGGGCGTTGGCCTAGAGAAGGTCATCGTCCGGGAGGCGTCAGCAGCCGGGTAAACGACATGGACGCCAATTTCCAGTTGCCCTCATCCTGTTTCAAATACACTTCTGTGACTGTGAATGGATTGGTCACCTCGTTTCCGCCGCAACCGCCACTTGCTGATCTGCCTTTGCTGGCGCGCCATATTCGTGGCGACCCATTGGCGGTCTTTGTCGATATCCGCATGATCCATCATCCATTGCCAGCTCCTCATCCCTTTTGGCGAGAGCGTAAGATTTCCGTCGGTGATCCTGTCGAACATGGCGAAACTCCCGGTAAAAGCCAAGTCGTACATGCCCGCCACTCGGCGATGGAGCTTCCAGATCTCTTGCCCGTTCCCTCCTTCGCTCTCTAATCGAGCGATCTCGGCTTGGATCGCGCCGATCGAGCGCAAGTCCTTGGCTTCCTGGATCTCCCCTTTAATGACCTCTCCGGCCAGCTCTGCCTTCGTTTTCGGTGATAGAAGGCGCAGAACGACTGGCCCTGAGCCGAATATAAGGAGCACGCCGATCATGGTGATCGCGAACGATCCGGTCAACTTGCCGAGTAGAGCCACCCCGACGATAAGGACAAGATAGCCGGCGATCACGCCGAAGATCTTCTCGCCCCGGGTCGCGGGACGCTTCGACGGGGTGACAGGAGGGGGATTATCGATCAAAGCCTTCCCGCAATGGTCACAAACCCGGGAGTCCGGCCTATTCTCGAACGAACAACTCCGGCATTTCATCAGGTGCCTCCTCGAGCGCCTCTTTATCGGCCAAGAACGCGAGGACCGCCGCCTCAGCGTTCTCGGAATGCCGCGGCATAGGGCGAATCCGGGGCCGCGATCCAGATCTCGATCGAACCCACGCTGTTCTTTTTCGCGTTACCCGAGAGCTTTGCGCAGACGTACCCCGATCCTTTTTTCGGCGTCTGTGCGGTGACGCGAGATCGCGGCGGCGGTTCGCCGGCCGTGGTCATCGGGCTCGCCGGCTCGGCTACCGCCGGTTCCGGCTCATAGGTCTCCCAGACGTGGGTGGCTTTCATCGGGTTCATGGTGACGGCGTCGTTCAAAAACACTTTCGGGTCCACCATGATCGTCCTCGAATCGCTCCCGCTGATGCGCTTCTGAAGGAAGCGGTCGACGAGCTTCTCCATAAGCGATCCGAGCTCCAAAGCGAGCGTCCCGTCGTTATTCAACGAGAGATACAAAGGTGGATGGAACTCGATGTTCCTTCGCGAATCGCCGGCGCGAGGGTCACGCCTGACGGTCACCGATATGTCCGAGGCGGCGATTCCGGGATTGGCTGCCGACCGCGCCCGGACGCTGAACACGCTCTCCGGCGGCTCGTTGGCGCAGGAGAGAGAGGCCAGGGCCAAGGCCGCAAGAGACCATATCCCAAGCGCTTTATTTCTCATCACGACCACCTCCAAACCGCATTCGCCGTCGTGGTCCCTGTCCTTGATGGGCTTCGGGACGCCGCTTCCGCCTTGATCGGGATCCCGGCCTTGGTGTTTACCCTAGGCTGACCGCGCCGTCCTGTCAAGGGCTCATTCCAAGTCTCCGCTCAACGGCCCCCTTTTTGGCGGAGATGGGATCGGGAATTCCGGACTGCCGTCACGAACTCGCTATGACCCAACGACCAACGAGCCTTATAATGGACCCGGACACTTGGGTAAGGGAGGTGTTGCCATGAGGTTCCTGAAATGGGGCATGTGGCGCTCGCCGTGATGGTCTCGCTGTCCTGTGTCGTTTCGCTCCTGCCGCTCTTCGATGACGGATATCTCGTATCCGAGCCCGGTCTGCTCGGCACCTGGAAGGTCGCGGACAGCGCCGACACGTGGACCTTCGAGAAGACGGAAAGCATGGAGTACCGGCTCACCCAACGCCAAGCCGAATACGACCTGGAGAAGCCCGTCGGCCTGGAGACGCCGTCAAAAAAGGTCCCCGGCGATACGGCGCGTTTCAGGGCCCGGCTCGGCCGGCTGGGAGCGGGCCTTTTCCTCGACCTCATTCCCGCAGAGCAGGGCAATCCCGAGGTCCGCAACGACCTGTACAACGCCCACATGGTCCCCGGCCATACCCTGGCCCGCGTCTGGCTGGATAAGGACTCGCTGCGGATCGTCTTTCTCGACGAGGATTGGCTGACCGAAGCCGTCAAGGACGGAAGGATCACTCTAGCCCACGTCGAGACCAAGGGCTGGCTGGTTCTGACCGCTCCGACGTCCGGGCTTCAGACGTTCATCCTGAAATATGGCGAGGAGAAACGGGCCTTCCCTCTTCAGAGCGCCGAAGTCCTCGGCCGGGTCAAGTAGTGGGTGGAGCCAGCGAGAGGGATCGAACTTCCGGCCAGCTGATCACGAATCACGCCCATTGGGGCTCTAATTGTAAGTGGAATAATCTCTTACCGGGCTGCCTTTGCAGATTTTGCTCGCTTTTTGTTCATTCCGGCCGAGGGATCCTATACTCCACCCTTCGACTGGGAGGCTGGTGAACGATATCCTCGTACCCACTCGCTCTCCTGAACCACAGCTTGACTTGCTCCATGAAACCCGTGAATACCAGAAAGATCCCCTTCAGGATCACCCCCGGGCCGGCACTTCCAAGGACTTTCCCGTACAGTCTCATCGCATTCCGGGCCTTCATCCTGGCAACCCTGTTGGGTGCGAACAAGAGGGCGGGAAGCAGGATGGGGCGCAGGTTCAAGGCGATCTTCTGGAGACGTCTGATCCTCTGGCGCATGAACACGTCGTCAGCAGCATGATCGCTCTTCTTGTATTGCAGATCCTCGGGGTTCCAGACCAGCGATTCCGCCGCCCTCCGTGTTCTATTGGCTTCGGCCTTCGCATAGCCCCGGATGGCGGTGATCGCCATGTTGAGGATACCAGGGCCGCTGACCTCGTACTTCCTCCTGAATGCTTCTTTCAGCAGGTTGGCCTGTTCCTTTGGATCAACGATGTACGGGTGGTTCCAGTTCAGTTCTCCCGCGCCGTGGTGGAAGCGAAAGTGGATGTCCTTGAGCCTTCCCTCCCCGGCAAGCCTTGCATACAAGCCGGTGCAGGGGTAGGGTGTGTAGTTCATGAACTGGGTCATGTCGGAACCGAGACCGATGATCCACTCGATGTCTTCCCTGATGGTCGCTTGGTCGTGGTGGTCAAGGAAAAGGATGCCAGACGTTATCACCGAGATGCCATTTTCCTGGAGCTGAGCTATCAGTTTGCCGATGTCTATGTCCCTAAGCTTCGCATGGGTGTTGGCCCTTGACTCGACACCGATCCAGACCATGTGTATGCCGAGTCGCACGAGAAAATCGATGCCCACATCGGTGATCACCTCGGCAGAGGAGAATATGTCGAAGACGTAGGCCTTCTCCTGTGCCTCCAACTGGATAAGAAGTTCCCTGGCCCGTTGGGGCTTCTTGAGGAAATTCTCATCAATTATGGTAAATCCCCTTGAACCCAGTTCCTTTTCGGACTTCAGACAGGCATCGAACACCTGGGCCCCGGTCGACATAAAGGGCACATACTCCTTGCCGAACTTGAAGGAGGTGGCGCAGAACTCGCAGGCATTGTTGCACCCCACTCCGGTGAGCAGGATCGACCCCTTCGTGGGAGTTCTTGCCCCATAAATGTACTCGTAGGCTGGGCCGATGAGGGCAGGATGTACGATAGGTGCCGATGGGTCTTCCCCGAAGTACCGCCTCAGCCACTCCACACCCTCGCCGTCGCATACACCGTCATGGGGAACGATGGTCTCCAGGGCAGGGACCATGGTGCCGAAGCCGCCCAGTATTATCTTTATCTCCGGGTGCTTCGATCTGATGTGCTCGGCCATCCTTCGAGCCTTCAGGATGTTGGGGACGATGAAGGTGATGCCTACGTGAGTATAACCCTTTTCCAGTTCCCTCGTGAATTCTTCCCAGGTGGGAAAATCGAGAACAGTTGCAGGCACCGAGACATTCTCCGCGAGCAGGTACAGCGGGAAGCTCCAGTAGGACTGCCGGGGCGAGTGGACTCCCTGCTGCCTCGTGATCTGGTTGTTTAAGAGTTCCATCTGCATTCCATTTCCCTCGGCGTAATCGTCCCTCACCCCGAAGGGCCCGAAGACAGAAACCAGAAGAAGTTTTATCGAGTTCATGTGAATTCATCCTCGTTGTCGACGAATCACTTCGAAATAGCAGTTGACCTATTAATAGAATGCCAAGGTAGGAATGTCAAATCACCGATCTTCATGGCGGCCAAGTCGGCGACGATTTCCTCCCACTATTCGCCGCGCTCCGCGATTGTGCCACATTTGTGTCACATTGGAGGCCAAATGTGGGCAATTCGGGGCAGGCACAGGCAAAGTTGATATTCCTCCGCTTTGGCCCCTAACTTCCTGAGTAGGAATGTCAAATCATCGATCTCGATCCTGAATTGCCGATAGGGTGAAGGCTTTACGAGATAAACCCTTCTGGTATAAGGTTTTGTTGGCACAATCATCCTCACCCGGAGGGTGAAGACCTTAACCAGGAGGGCGTTTGTCATGCTACAACAAGCCATCCTTCCGTTCAAGCTCGAACGGACCGACGAGACTGATCACGCCGCGGAGCGGTCTGGTTCTATTCGCCGAACTTGTGCGAGCCTTCAAGGTCGAGGAGAGGGTCGAGCGGTATGTTCCCTCGGCCGGGATCCAACCGGGGCTACGAGGCCTGGTCCTATATCGAGCCGTTGCTGCTGATGATGGAAGGTGGCGGCCGGCACGTCGAGGATCTGCGGGAGATCCGCGACGACGTCGGCGCTTCGGGCCTTGACCGGGCTGGAGGAGATGCCGTCGCTATCGACGTTTGGGGACTGGCTGGCGAGAAGCGGGGCGCCGGGCGGGAGTACGGCGATGGGCGTGGTCAACGAAGAGGTGGCGGGGACAGTCCTGTCGCGCTTGGCCTCGCCGGACTATACGCTTGATGTGGACACGACGGTGATCGAATCGGACAAGAAGGAGGCGGCCTGGACCTATAAGAAGGTCAAGGGTTATCAGCCGATGCTCGGCTACTTGGCTGAGAACGGCGTCTGCTTAACCCATGAGTTCCGGGAAGGGAATATCAACGCCCAGACGGGCGCCTTGGCCTTCCTGGAGCACTGTTACGGGCTCTGCCCGAAGATCAAGCGTCTTCGCTCCGACAGCGCGTTCTACAAGTCGGATGTCATCCGCTGGTGCCAGGCGCGAGGCGTGGGGTTCACGATCACGGCCGACCAATCGCCTGGAATGAAAGAAGTTATAAGGACGGTGCGGGACTGGAAGCGGTTTTGGGGCCCGGAGGGCGAGGAGACCGACCGGGAGGTCGGCACGGCCGTTCATCTGGTCTCCAAGACCAAGGAGGCGGTCCGGTTGGTCATCCAGCGCTGGCGCGACCCTCAGCTTCAGCTCTTTGAGCCGTCCGGCTACTGTTATCACGTGATCGCCACCAACCGCGATGAGCTTGCTCCCGAAGAAGTCGTCTGGTTCCACAACCGCCGAGGCCAGGTCGAGAACCTGATCAAGGAGCTGAAGATCGGGTTCGGGATGGAGCAGATGACCAGCGGCGACTTCGCGGCCAACAGCCTGTGGTTTTCGATCGGCGTCTTGGCCTACAACCTGACCCAGGCCCAGAAGCTCCTGTTCCTGGATCCGGACTGGAGGCCGAGGACGATCGGGACGCTGCGCTGGCAGCTGATCGGGGTCGCCGGACGACTCGTCCGGCACGGCCGGCGGTGGGTCCTTCGCTTGGCCGCATCGGCGGAGAAGTTTGCGATCTTTTTCGAGCTTCGCCGTCGGATGGCCGCGTTCCTCCTGACTTGACGCTTCCCCGTCCGATAAGAATCCTGATCTAAAAGCCCGAGTCTCAGGGAAAGCCCGGCGAACAAGCGCCCGAAAGATGAACCGGATGAAAACGAACTCGCCGGACGTTTCCGGTCGGCCACAACTAGGCCGCCTCTGAGATCAAACGGGCCTATTTAGGCTCGGGCCCGTCTCTATCGGCAAATCTGGGCCCCATTTTCCCCCTTGAGGAAAAGCCCGGTTTTGGGTAGAATACACCTTCGTTTCTTCCGAGAATCCCAGGAGGCTCGAGGATGAAAGACTATTCCGCCGAACAAATAAGGAATATCGCCCTGGTCGGGCACGGCTCGTCCGGGAAGACCAGCCTGACGTCGGCGTTCCTGTTCGACACAGGGGCGACCAGCCGTCTTCTCAAGGTCGATAAGGGCAATACCGTCACCGACTACGATCCCGACGAGATCGAGCGCAAGATCTCCATCAACGCCACTCCCTGCTTCTGCGAGTGGAAGGACCACAAGGTCAACGTCATCGACACGCCGGGCTACAGTAACTTCCTTTGGGACACCAAGGCCGCCCGACGGGCCGTCGACGGCGCTGGCCTGCTCCGCGCCTGACGCCGTGGCCGGCGTCGAGGTCGGGACCGAGAAGGTCTGGGAGATGATCGAGGAGCGGGGCCTGCCCCGGATCATCGTCATCAACAAGATGGACCGCGAGAACGCCAACTTCGGCCGGACCCTCGAGTCGGTCCGGGAGTTCTTCGGCCGCCAGGCCATCCCGGTCGAGCTGCCCATCGGAGAGGAGAAGAACTTCGCCGGCGTCGTCGACATCGTTGAGAAGAAGGCCTACCTCTTCGAGAAGGACGAGAGCGGCAAGATGAGCGAGGCGCCGGTCCCGGCCGGCCTGGCCGACGAGGTCGAGAAGCGTTCGAAAGAGCTTATGGAGATGGTCGCCGAGTCCGACGAGAAGCTTATGGAGAAGTACTTCGACAAGGGCGAGCTCGCCCCCGAGGAATTCCGGGCCGGCCTCAAGAAGAGCATCCGGCACCACCAGATCTTCCCGGTGTTCGCCGTCTCGGGCCTGGCCAACATCGGCGCCCAGCCGCTCCTCGAAGGCATGATCTCGTACCTGCCCTCGCCGGTCGAGGCCGGGGCGGTCAAGGCCGCGATCAAAGGCGAGGACAAGACCGTCCCGCCGTCGGCCGACGCCCCCTTCGGCGCCCTCGTCTTCAAGACCATCTCCGACCCCTACACGGGCCGGATCTCCCTGATGCGCGTCTTTTCGGGCCGGGTCAATCCCGACGGAACTGTCGCGCAACAGCACCCGCGACGCCGACGAAAAGCTCGGCGGCCTGT